>JBCCBP010000026.1:0-49077 GCA_039033995.1 Pseudomonadota bacterium
AATTGCTCGAGGTAGATTTCCTAACAACTCCGCCGTGGTGCGCCGCTCTTCGGTCTTGTACTTCTTGTAACGCTCTGCCGCTTTGGCCTGGCGATCAAGCCGCTTGAGCTGGGTCTCCACCTCTTCCAAAAGGTCTGTCAAACGCTCAAGATTTTCGCGGGTGTGCTTGATCCGGTTCTCGGTCTCGCGACGACGCTCTTTATATTTAGAAATGCCCGCCGCTTCTTCGATAAACACGCGCATCTCTTCCGGCTTTGCTTCGATCAGTCGAGAAATCATGCCCTGTTCAATGATCGAGTAACTGCGCGGTCCGAGACCGGTACCCAGGAAGATCTGCGTGATGTCTTTACGTCGGCACTTGGTACCATTCAGGTAGTAGGACGAAATGGCGTCTCGAGACACTGTGCGCTTGATCGAGATCTCGTTAAAGCCAGCATACTGACCACCGACTTTGCCATCGGTGTTATCGAACAACAGCTCGATCGAGGCCATACCCACCGGCTTGCGCGCGCTTGAGCCATTGAAAATGACGTCGGTAATTGAGTCGCCACGTAAACGACTGGCCGAGCTTTCGCCCATCACCCAGCGCACGGCATCAATGACATTGGATTTGCCGCAACCGTTGGGACCAACCACACCGACAAGGTTGCCGGGAAATTCAATAGTGGTGGGCTCCACAAACGATTTGAAGCCCGCAAGCTTTATCTTGCTCAAACGCATGTTGTATCAGATCACTCTTTCTGGCGGCCTCGGAGGTCGAACAGCCGCGACTGTCTTGTTGTTTGTTGCCGAGGCCCCATGTCAGGGGCTTGCATGGCCGCCGAGCGGCGCCTTAAGGCGTCGGCGATGGCAACGGTGTAACGGCGTAGTGTAAGCTAAATCGCTTTGCAAAACGATTGTCGCGAATCCCCTACACGGCATCGATCGCGACGCCAATCAATACGGAAACCCGCATGACTTATCAACCCGAAAAGACCCCGCGACCGGGCCCATCTCGTGATCTCGAGACCTTCCCTAATCCGAACCCGGAGCGCGATGTGGTCATCCGCATCCATACCCCGGAATTCACGTGCTTATGCCCAAAAACGGACCAGCCTGACTTTGCGACTATTTATGTGGAGTACATCCCTGAAGCCAAATGTGTCGAGCTGAAATCACTGAAGCTGTATTACTGGAGCTTTCGTGAGCAAGGCGCGTTCCACGAAGCCGTCACGAATCAGATACTTGAGGATCTGGTTGCGGCGCTCGAGCCCCGTTTCATGCGCGTGACCAGCGATTTCAATGTTCGCGGCGGCGTCTACACGCATGTCGTTGTTGAGCACCGGGCGAAAAACTGGCAGCCAGCGCAGTCTGTCGACTTACCGCCACCGGGATACAGCACGCAGACACCCTGAAATCCGCCATGCACACACTACACAAGCCGTCGATTGTCTGTATAATCGCCGCGCTCAGGAAATTCCCCGCCGCGGAGGAACAAGATGCCAGTTAGAAAAAAGGCTAAGAAAACAACGTCTAAGAAGAAGACCGTCAGCAAGAAGAAGGTGGCCAAAAAAGCTGTCAGCAAGAAAAAGACTGCTAAAAAGGTAGCCAAGAAAGCGACGGCGAAGAAAAAAACGACGACCAAAGCGACGGCGAAAAAGACCACCAAGAAAAAAGTTACGAAGAAAGTAGCGGCGAAAAAGACCACCAAGAAAGCGCCCAGCAAGAAAAAGGTCGCCAAGAAGGCCCCTGCCAAGAAAGCAGTCGCCAAGAAAAAAACCAGTATCAGCAAAAAGAAGGTGGCCAAAAAGGCGCCTGTAAAGAAGACTCCGATGCGTAAACCAGCGGCTCGCAAGACCGCGGCGAAGCCAAGACGCGACCTGACGACCGGTCCCATTCATGGCATCGCGCCGTATCAGCCGAAGCGCAGCGAAGAGTATATGAGCGATGCTCAGCTGGAGCATTTCCGGAAAATCCTGACGGCATGGAAACGAGAGCTCATGCAGGAAGTTGATCGAACCGTGCATCACATGCAGGACGAAGCGGCCAATTTCCCAGACCCAAACGATCGCGCGACGCAGGAATCGGAATTCGGACTGGAGCTGCGTACTCGCGATCGCGAGCGCAAGCTGCTGCGAAAAATCAGCCAGGCATTGACACGTATCGACGACGGTTCGTATGGCTATTGCGAGGAAACCGGCGAGGAAATCGGCCTCAAGCGCCTAGAAGCGCGCCCGGTTGCTACGTTGTGCCTTGAGGCCCAGGAACGGCGCGAACTGTCCGAGCGACAATTCCGCGATCGGGACGATCGTTACCGGTAAGCGTTACGTCGGCCGTTTTGCGCCGTCGCCAACTGGCCCGCTGCACTTCGGATCATTGTTCGCGGCGGTCGCAAGCTATTTGGACGCCCGCCACCATGAAGGCAGTTGGCTCGTTCGGGTGGAAGATATCGATCCGCCCAGAGAGGTACCGCGCGCTGCAAGCTCAATCTTAAAGAGCCTGGAAGCGCATGGACTCCACTGGGATGGCGAAGCCTATTTCCAACGGTTCAGCGCAGATCGGCACGAGGCTGCGATCCAGCAGCTGACCGACAACGGCGCGTTGTTCTTCTGCCAATGTGCACGCAAGAGGCTAATCGCCGCCGGGCACCAACAGACATACCCCGGTATCTGCCGTGATCTAGGCCTGGATCAGGGTGCTACGCGCGTACGAGTGGGCAACGCACCCATCACCATTCATGACCGCTGGCAGACGCCTCTCACCCAGCGCCTCGACCAGACACCGGGCGACTTCATTGTCAAACGGCGCGACGGTTTGATTGCCTACCAGCTTGCTGTTGTCGTTGATGGCGACGCGCAAGGCGTTACCGATGTGGTGCGCGGCATCGACCTATACACGTCGACGCCACGTCAGGTCTGGCTGCAGCAATTGCTGGATATAGAGTCACCTCGCTACGCCCATTTTCCGGTGCTGCTGCAACCCGATGGCAACAAACTCAGCAAACAAACCGGCGCGCCCGCCATTGACGATCTGCGTGCTTGCGAAAACTTGTGCACCGTCTTCACGCTGCTCGGGCTAATACCCGACGCACCGCCACAGGCCCGCACTCCCGAGGCGTGGCTGTCCTGGGCCATTTCCGGTTGGCCGCCGTCAGAAATGCTGCGCCAGACATCCATCCCATCGATCCTGTAAATGCGATCACCGCAGTGCAGCATATTGGGCTAAACTACGCGCTTTGAACCGTGGGACTAAACCTCAAGTGCGCACTATCAAGAAATACCCCAACCGTCGGTTGTACGATACGGAACTCAGTAAATACATAACGTTATCGCATATTCGTGACCTAGTACTTGAGAAAGAGCAATTCGTTGTCATCGATAAAAAGTCCGGGGAAGACATCACCCGTTCGATCCTGATGCAAGTCATCAGCGAGCAGGAGCAACAAGGTGAGCCGGTGATGACCGAGGATTTTCTGTCACAGATCATTCGTACTTACGGTAGCGCTATGCCTAACGTTGTCAGCAACTACCTCGAGCAGAGCTTGCGGCTGTTCATGAATCAACAGGCACAGGCGCGAAATACGATTCGCAAAGTCGTCGGCGTGGACCCGGTGGACGCGATGACCAATTTAGCGCAACGCAATTTCGCGCGCTGGCGCTCGGTGCAGGAAGAGGTGTTCCGCGTGCTCAATTTGAAATCTGCGGACAGTGACTCCGATGACGATCACGACAAACGTCCTAGCAAACGCAAGTAACCATGATTTCAGCCAGCGCCTTCAAGCCGGCAACAGGCTTGGGCAACCGGCACGTACAGACACTGCTACCCGCGCTAGGTCTGGTTGACACTCCCGAACCGCCAGTTCGGCGAGAGATTTTTCCACTGCCCGATGACGATTCTCTGGCATTGGACTGGCTTGATGCCGAAGCTGCACCGGATGCACCGCTATTGGTGATACTCCATGGGCTGGAGGGTTCCAGTCGCTCGAGTTATGCGCGCTGCCTGCTCGACCGTGCACATGCCTGCCAGTGGCGGGCTGTCGTGATGAATTTTCGTGACTGCGGCGATCATCGCAATCGACTTCCCCGACGCTACCATGCCGGCGAAACCGGCGATGTCGAATACCTGACGGCTGCCCTGCACGACCGCTTTCCTAATGCCCCTTTGCTCGGCGCCGGATTCTCTCTGGGCGGCAACGTACTACTGAAGCACCTGGGCGAATCCCCACATGCCACGCACTTCCGTGCGGCAGTCGCCGTATCCGTGCCGTTTGAACTTCAGGGTGCGTCTGATGCTATTTCTAAAGGCTTTTCAAAGCTTTACCAATGGCACCTCATGCGAAACATGAAGATGGCTTTGCGACGAAAATTCTCGGTGCAATCCGCCTCATTCGATTTGGAAAGCGCCTTAAAAACGCGCACCTTCGAGCAATTTGATGACATGGTGACGGCGCCACTGCATGGCTTCGCAGGTAAAACGGAATACTACGCCAAATGCAGCAGTCGCCAGTTTCTCCGCACGATTGAGCGACCCACCCTGATCGTGCACGCTAGCGACGATCCGTTCATGACCACCGCCATGATACCCACCGCCGATGAGTTATCAGGCGCGGTCAAACTCGAGCTATCACCGACCGGCGGCCACGTGGGCTTCATTGAAGGCCGATGGCCACGTCGATTACGCTATTGGCTACCCGAACGTTTGATGACCTTTCTCGCCGCTCAGGCATAAAAAAAGCCTCGCGCGCATGCACGAGGCTCCTTGTGAGTCACGTCGAAAACGCGGCTATTCGTCTTCGCCGACCTCTTTCATGCTCAAACGAATGCGGCCCTGACGGTCGACTTCAAGCACCTTAACGCGGACGATATCGCCCTCGCTGAGTTTATCGCTGACCTTCTCAACCCGCTCGTTCGAGATCTGCGAGATGTGCACGAGCCCGTCTTTGCCGGGCAGAATCGTGACGAACGCACCAAAGTCCATCAATCGCGCGACACGACCATCGTAGATGGCGCCCACCTCGACCTCGGCTGTGATGAGCTCGATACGTCGCTTGGCTTCTTTGCCCGATGCGCCGTCAACAGATGCGATACGAACGGTACCGTCGTTGTCGATATCCACGGTCGCGCCGGTTTCTTCGGTGATCGCACGAATGACCGCACCGCCCTTACCGATGACATCGCGGATTTTCTCCGGATCGATCTTGATCGACATGATTGTCGGTGCCCAGTCAGACATTTCCTCGCGCGGCGCACCGATTGTCTTGGACATCTCAGCAAGGATATGCAGACGCGCTGCGCGAGCTTGCTCCAGTGCATTCTCCATGATCTCTTGGGTGATGCCCTGAATTTTGATATCCATTTGCAGCGCGGTAACACCATCATCGGTACCGGCCACTTTGAAATCCATATCGCCGAGGTGATCCTCATCGCCGAGGATATCGGTCAGAACCGCGTATTTATCGCCTTCCTTAACCAGGCCCATCGCGACACCTGCAACAGGCGCTTTCGTCGGCACACCGGCATCCATCAACGCAAGGCTGGAACCACAGACCGAGGCCATAGAGCTGGAACCATTCGACTCGGTGATCTCTGAGACTAGACGGATCACGTACGGAAACTCGTCTTCCGTCGGCATCACTGCCTGGATACCACGTTTGGCGAGTTTGCCATGGCCGATCTCACGCCGTTTCGGTGAGCCGATGAAACCCGTCTCACCGACACAATACGGCGGGAAGTTGTAATGCAGCATAAAGGCGTCTTTACGCTCGCCTTCCAAGGCGTCAATGAGCTGAGCATCGCGGCCGGTACCAAGGGTTGCGACCACGATGGCTTGCGTTTCACCACGCGTGAACAACGCAGAACCATGGGTACGCGGCAAAACACCAACACGTGTGTTGATTGGACGTACCGTGCTGGTATCGCGACCGTCAATACGCGGATGACCGTCGATCACCCGCCCTCGGACTACGGTTTTCTCGAGTTTGCTGAGCGCGCCTGAAACGGCTTCTGCGTCATACGCTGGGTCATCGCCACCGGCGAGTGCTTCCAGCACCGCACCCTTCACTTCGCGTACTTTCTCTTGTCGCGCCTGCTTCTCGGTGACCTGATAGGCTTCAGTCATACCTGCCGTACCCAGCTCGGCCACTTTGGCGGCTAACGTCTCGTCGGTAGCAGGCGCTTCCCACTCCCATGACGGCGTAGCGACTTCGGCGGCAAGCTCGTTGATCGCATCGATGGCAACCTGCATTTGCTGATGACCAAAAACGACCGCGCCCAACATGACATCTTCCGGCAAGCATTCCGCCTCAGACTCGACCATCAGGACGGCATCTTTCGTGCCAGCAACAACGAGGTCGAGCTTAGAGGTCGCCAGCGCTGAGGCGCCGGGATTTAGCAGATATTCACCGTCTACATAGCCGACACGTGCAGCACCGATCGGCCCTTGAAACGGCATACCGGAAATGGCCAACGCCGCTGAAGCGCCGATCAGTGACGGAATATCCGGATCGATTTCCGGATCCAGTGAGACAACCGTGGCAATGACCTGAACTTCGTTGGTGAAACCTTTCGGAAACAACGGACGCAGCGGACGGTCGATCAGACGACTGGTCAGCGTTTCTTTTTCGCTGGGACGACCCTCACGTTTGAAAAAGCCGCCCGGGATCTTGCCGGCTGCGTAGGTCTTTTCCTGATAGTTGATCGTTAGCGGGAAGAAGTCACGGCCCGGGTCCGCTTTTTTGCGGCCTACCGCGGTTACCAATACCGCAGTGTCTCCGATGCTGACCATGACCGCCCCATCGGTCTGTCTGGCGATTTCGCCGGTTTCTAAGGTGACCGTATTGCCACCGTACTGGAATGTCTTACTGATAGCTTGCACGCTAATTCCTTACTTTTACTTACCCTTACAAAAAACGACGCCCCTGACTGCCAGTTGGCGGAGTCGAGGGGCGTGAAGATCTGCTGATCTGTCGGTGCTCAGCGGCGTAGGCCGAGGCGCTTGATCAGATCGAAATAGCGATCCTGATCTTTCTTCTTCAGATAGTCCAAAAGCTTGCGACGCTTGTTGACCATTTTCAACAGGCCCAATCGCGAGTGATGGTCTTTCTTGTGCGAATTAAAATGACCGGTGAGATCTGAGATGCGCGCGGAGAGCAGCGCTACCTGAACCTCGGGCGATCCGGTGTCCTTCTCGTCGAGCCGGTATTCGGCGACGATGCTGTTCTTCCGTTCGGTTGTCAGTGGCATGATCCAAAAACTCCAAGTACTTCACGATGGCCGGCCCACACACGTTGTGCCACCGATCCAAAATTCTTTAGGGATGGGCCGTTGGGCAGCGGATTTCGCGCTGCAGCCCTATTAAGCCCGCTATTGTAACGTGCCGAATACCCGCGATACAACGATTCTCAACCAAAATTACCTGTTTTTCCGCTGTTTATCCGGACCTCGGTAAGTACACAGCCTGCGCTGAAGACATCACCCGGTCTGGCTTGATGGCTGTCGGGTCCGATCCTGATGAGCCACTTCCCAAAAAAAGGCCATCAGGGCCGTAGCAGCAACACCTGCCGGCAATTGCGGTAGAGACCGGCACTGTCTGACCGCTACAAAAGCGACGCGATTGAGCCTCGTCAAACTGTAGCGCCGGCCAATCACTCAAGCCCGCATCAACCGGCAATAAGGCGATGGGTTCGCCCTGTTCATCGGCAGCCTCAATCGCCGTCAGTGTCAGCATGTCGCCACCGAACGGAGCGACCGATACGCGATGCAGGCGGGAGGTCCACGCTTGCGTACCTGCCGTGGCAGCCAGATCTTCGACCAAGGTACGGATATAGGTGCCCTTCGAACAGGTCACTGTCAGATCAACCGTGGCAGGCTGCACGGCATCGACCGCCAGCGAATGTATCGTGACACGGCGCGGAGGACGCTCAACCGCTTGCCCCTGCCTCGCAAGCTCGTAAAGCCTTTTACCCTGATGTTTGAGTGCCGAGTACATCGGTGGCACCTGCTCGATCTCGCCGATGAATTGGTCTGCGACACGCTGCCAACCAGCGAGATCTAACGTTGGGATGGACACTGGGACCGACTTGTCGCCCTCTGCATCGCCCGTTGTTGAGCTCTGACCGAGTGTCATCTCGACGCGATAGGTTTTGTCGGCATCGAGCATGGCATGACTGAAACGCGTCGCGTCGCCGAAGCATAACGGCAGCATACCGGTTGCCAGTGGGTCCAGACTGCCAGTATGACCGCCCTTGCGCGCACGCAACAGGTAGCGCACGCGCTGTAGCGCCGCGTTGGAACTCATACCCTTGGGCTTGTCGAGTAACAGGATACCGTGCACGTCGCGCCGGCGAATCGGCCCCTTCGACTGGCGCTCAGTCGTCATCCTCTGAGCTCTCGGGGGTCGTAGTTTCGCGAGAACCGCTGTTCGCGATTAGCTCACTCAAATGGAACCCGCGGGCCACACTATCGTCGTGCGCGAATCGCAGTTCCGGAACGTGCCTAACCTTAATTTCGCGTCCCAAGCGACCACGTAGAAAGCCACTGGCTTTTTCCAGTGCAGCGAGCACCGGCTCAGGATCTGCATCGGGCGTCAACGTGGCAAAAAACACGCGTGCCACCGATAAATCACGACTGAGATCGACGTCGCTGACCGTGACCCCTGACAGACGCGGATCTTTTACTTCAAAGCGCAGCAGCTCGTTCAGCACACGCTGAATCTGTCCGGACAGGCGCGAACTCCTCGTGAATTCCCTCGCCATCATGCGCTCCGCAACAACGACATTGCGGGAACTCAGTCGATGGTACGCGCGACTTCGACTCGCTCGTAACATTCGATCTGATCACCGACCTTGACGTCGTTGTAGTTCTTGACGCCGATACCACACTCCGTGCCGGCACGAACTTCGTTGACGTCGTCTTTGAAACGACGCAGTGACTCGAGTTCGCCTTCATAGATGACAACATTGTCGCGCAGGACGCGGATCGGCAACGAACGACGCACAAAACCGTCAGCCACCATGCAGCCAGCAACATTGCCAAGCTTAGGTGAGCGGAACACGTCTCGTACTTCCGCCAGACCAACAATCTGCTCGCGAACTTCCGGTGACAACAACCCAGAGACTGCCGCTTTCACGTCGTCGATCGCCTCATAGATGATGCTGTAGTAGCGCAGGTCAACCTCCGATTCCTTGATCAAATGCCGGGCCGCTGCATCCGCACGAACGTTAAAGCCCAGTACGATCGCGTTCGACGCCGAGGCCAGCGTGATATCCGACTCGGTAATGCCACCGACACCACTCGCGATGACGCGAACTTCGACTTCATCGTTGGAGATCGCCTGTAACGAGTCGCGCAGTGCTTCCGCACTACCGTTAACGTCCGCCTTGATCAGCAAGGACACGGTGACCTTTTCGCCTTCGGTCATTTGGCTAAACACATTCTCGAGCTTGGCCGCCTGTTGCTGGGCCAGCTTGGTATCGCGCGCCTTCGCCTGGCGGAATTCCGCCACTTCGCGTGCTTTGCGCTCGTCTTCGAGCGCCAGCATTTCATCGCCGGGCGCCGGAACGCCCGACAAACCAAGCACGACGACCGGCGTGGAAGGCCCCGCCTGATCGATCGCCTGCTGATCTTCATCGAACATCGCACGGATACGACCGTACTCCTCACCCGCAAGGATATAGTCGCCCTGATGCAGCGTGCCAGACTGCACCAAAACAGTGGCCACAGCACCTCGGCCCTTCTCGAGACTACCCTCGACGACCACGCCACGCGCATCGCCATCCGGTACGGCTTTCAGGTCCATGACTTCAGCCTGCAACAACACAGACTCCAGCAGTTGGTCGACACCGGTCCCGTTCAAGGCAGAGACATTGACGAACTGCGTATCACCACCCCAGTCTTCCGGGATCACCTCGTGCTGCGACAACTCGGTGCGCACGCGTTCCGGATCTGCATTTTCGCGGTCAATCTTGTTGACGGCGACGACCATCGGCACACCCGCTGCTTTCGAATGTTGGATCGCTTCGATGGTCTGTGGCATCACGCCATCATCCGCTGCCACCACCAGGATAACGATGTCTGTCGCCTGCGCACCGCGCGCACGCATCGACGTGAATGCCGCGTGACCGGGCGTATCGAGGAAACAGATCTCGCCGTTATCGGTCGCGACACGGTAGGCACCGATATGCTGCGTGATACCGCCTGCCTCGCCAGCCGCCACACGTGACCGCCGTATGTAGTCGAGCAACGACGTCTTGCCGTGATCGACATGGCCCATGATCGTCACAACCGGCGGGCGCAAAGATTCAACACCCGCCGATTCCGCGACCGTAGCGAGCAACTCATCGTCGACCGAACTCTCGCTCATCGGCACCGCGTTATGACCCAATTCTTCAACCACCAGCGTCGCGGTGTCCTGATCGATCACCTGATTGATTGTGACCATTGCACCCATGCCCATCAGAGCCTTGATGACCTCGTTGGCCTTGACCGCCATCCGCTGTGCTAGTTCTCCGACCGAGATGGTCTCCGGAATCTCAACATCCCGAATCACCGGCGCGGTCGGCCGCTCGAATCCATGCTGCGAGTCGACATTGACGTTGCCAGGTCGACGACGCGTTGCCGGGCGCTTGCGCTTGCGCCGACCACTCTTGTCGTCGGCAACCTTCAGTTCTTTGCGGCCGTAGCGTGTTTTTTCCTTACGCTCTTCGCGCTGCGCACGTTCACGCGCCTCTTGTTCCTTGCGACGTTGTTGCTCAGCGAGCTCTGCGTCGAGTTTCCGCTTCGCCGCCTCATCGGCGCGTTTGCGGGCGTCTTCTTCCGCCTCTCGCGCCTCACGCTCACGCTCTTCCGCAGCACGCTTCTCGGCCGCTTCCTGCTCGGCTTTCTGAGCGGCCTCTTCCTGCTCGCGCTGTCGTTTCACTTCGTCAAGCTCGGCTTGTTGCGCCTTGGCTTGTTCTTCCAGTACGTCACGCTTGACGTACGTGCGCTTCTTGCGCACTTCAACCGCGACGGTACGAGCGCTACCCTTGCCACCGGCCATACGCAGTTCGCTTTGCGATTTGCGCTTCAGCGTGATCTTGCGCGGCGCACTAGCAAGTTTGCCCTCGTCCTTGCCATGTGAGCGACGCAAGTGACCGAGCAACTCCATTTTGGCGTCGTCGCTGATCGTGTCTTCGGCGCCGGACACCGTAATACCAGCCTCGCCAAGCTGTTCTATCAGCTTCTCGACCGGTACTTTCAGCACTTCAGCAAATTGTGAGACTGTTACATCAGCCATGCATTGTTCTCCGCGTTAATCGCGATAAAGACTAAAATTAAGCCTGTTCTTCTTCAAACCAGTGAGCGCGCGCTGCCATGATTAACTTGGCGGCGTCTGCTTCATCCATCTCGATCAGCTCGAGCAGATCATCGGTTGCCTGTTCAGCGAGGTCGTCCCGAGTGGCGATACCCTTCGCAGCCAGCGCAGCAGCCAGCTCGTCCGTCATGCCTTCAACATCAAACATGTCTGCGGCGGGTTCTGCCTGCTCAATGACCTCTTCCGACGCAATCGCCTGGGTTAACAGCACATCACGCGCCCGATTTCTGAGTTCATCGACCATGTCTTCGTCGAATTCCTCGATCGCCGCGAGTTCTGAAGCCGGCACATAGGCCACCTCTTCGATGGTTGAGAAGCCCTCTTGCACCAGAATCATCGCAATTTCGCTGTCGACGTCGAGTTGCTTCATGAAGACTTCGGAGAGCTCGCGCATTTCTGCCTCGCTCTTGGCCTCTGCATCCGCTTCGGTCATGACGTTCAGCTCCCAGCCTGTCAGCTCACTGGCCAGCCGAATGTTCTGTCCGCCGCGTCCGATCGCCTGCGATAGCTTGTCCTCGTCGACGGCGATATCCATGCTGTGCTTGTCTTCGTCAACGACGATCGACACGACCTCAGCCGGCGACATCGCGTTCACGACAAATTGCGCCGGATTCTCATCCCACAGAATGATATCGACACGCTCGCCCGCGAGCTCGTTCGAAACTGCCTGAACACGCGAACCCCGCATACCGACGCAAGCGCCTACCGGGTCAATCCTGGTGTCATTGCTCTTGACCGCAATTTTGGCGCGCAAGCCCGGATCACGGGCCGCACCGAGGATCTCGATCATGCCCTGCCCGACTTCCGGCACCTCTAGTTTGAACAGATCGATCAAAAACTCAGGCGCGGTCCGGCTGATGAATAATTGCGGTCCACGCGGCTCCGAACGCACCTCGACGAGACGCCCTTTGATGCGATCCTGCGGACGCACCGGCTCACGCGGGAGCATGTTCTCGCGCGGAATAAAACCCTCCGCCGTACCGCCGAGATCGACATAAACACCGTTGCGATCGACGCGTTTGACAAGGCCGCTCAGCATTTCGTCGACGCGGTCTTCGAACTCTTCAACGATCTTCTGGCGTTCCGCCTCCCGCACTCGCTGGACAATCACCTGCTTCGCGGTTTGAGCGGCAATACGACCGAATTCGACGGACTCGATCGGCACTTCGACGTAACCATCTACCTCGGCATCTGGGTCGATATCCACGGCATCGATCATGCGCAGCTCGCTGTCCGGCGTTTCGAGCTCTGTCGAGTCGTCCGCAAATACTTTCCAGCGGCGGAAGGTGTCGTATTCGCCCGTCGTGCGGTCGATCGCCACACGGACGTCGATATCCTCGCCGTTACGCTTGCGCGTCGCAGATGCGAGTGCCGCCTCCATCGCCTCGAAAATAATCTCACGTTCGACGCCCTTCTCGTTCGAGACGGCCTCGATCACCATTAACATCTCTTTACTCATAAGAATGCTCTTCCGTTACACAGCCGGTTATAAATCCGGCACCAAACGTGCTGATTCAATCTTCTGCAGAGGCAACGTGTGCTGTTCGTCACCCACCTCCAACAATACCTGCCCATCGTTGAGGCCTTTGAGCGTGCCTTTCAGTCGCAGCCGGCCCGGATAGCCTTTCTGCATCTTCACCTTGATCTGTTCACCGGTGTATTTCTCATAGTGCGCCGGCCTTTTCAGCGGCCGATCGACACCCGGTGACGAAATTTCCAGGTTGTATTCGCCTGGGATCGGGTCTTCGACATCGAGCACCGCACTGATCTGCTGGCTCACAGCCGCGCAATCGTCCAGTGTGATGCCATCCGGCCCATCGATATACACACGCAACACTGCGCCCTTGCCGGCACCTTGATATTCAAGGTCAACCAGCTCGTAGCCCATACCTTCCAAAACCGGCAACAGTAGTGTCTCGAGCGTCTCGCTGAGCATGTTCTCCCATCCCAAAACGAAAAAATGGGCTTTCGCCCATTTCATACCTCGCCACGCACATTTCACGGGCAAACAAAAAGCCCCTGAGGGGCTTGTTTTTGCGGCCATCATGGCCTGTTATCGCGTAGCCGACCGCGCTACTTTGGCTAAGTTGCTAAGCAAATCTGCCAGGGAGCTCGCGATCGCGAACGCGAGTATAGCAGTTTCAGTACTTTGGCAACAAGCGGTACAGCCCTTGGCCAGCGGGCCCGGCCAGCGCCGGACCCACTACCCATCTGTTACGGATCGTCGTGCAGATTACCACCGTCATCCAGCAGCGAGCGCGCGGAAGTGGTGCCTTCGTCGGTCCACATGAAACCACGTGAGAAGACGTCACCGCCGCCCTCGTCGGTCCACATAAAGCCCCGTGACCAGACGCTGTCATCGGTCCACAGGAAGCCGTTGGCAGAGATATCACCGGTGATGCTCGGTGCGACACCGTCCGCCCAGCCAAAGCCGCCGTGGTAAATGAAACCGGCCGCCCATTGGCTGTGTCCCCACAGATCCGCCGTGTCTTCAATGAACACATTGCCGGTCTGCGTATCACGCACCATCAGTGGTGATAGTGCCTGGCCGTTGACGACACCACCGTCGTTCATCGCCGCATTGATGTTCAGAACACCGGCGCCAGCTGCTGTCGGCTCATCGGTCAACTTGCGTGCAGAGCGCATCAAGCGTGCTTTAATCGTCGACGGTGTCAGCCAGGGTTGCTTGTCGAGCATTCTCGCAGCGGTCGCAGCGACAATCGGCGCGGCCATGCTGGTGCCTGACATCTCAAGGTAAACCTCCTGACAGGTCCAGCTCTTGCAGCCCTTGATGCGAGAGTTACCGAGCAACACGGACAGATCCGACGCGCCGCTGTTGGCAGCGATCACTTTATTGCCAGGTGCCAGCAGATCGGGCTTCAGTACGAGGTCACCGACCGTCGGACCCTGTGACGAGAAGCTCGATACATAGTCATCGCTGAAATCACTACCGGTGCCGTTGTCGGTCAACGAACCCACCGTGATGATCTTGCGAGAGTTACCCGGGCTATTGATCGTCATGTTGCCGTGGTAGCCATCGTTACCGGCGGCCGCTACAACCACGAAGCCCGCATCCCACAAGCGCTCCGCTGCCAGTACCAGCGGATCCGTTGCCGCCGACTCGCGCGGCATCATGCCGAGCGACAGGTTCACGACGCGGACGTTGAAGTGGTGGCCGTACTCGAGCAACCAGTCCATCGCGGCGACAACATCCGACATCGAGCCTTTGCCGTTCTCGCCGAGCACGCGCAACGAGACGATGTCCGCATCCTGCGCCAGCCCTTCGGCATCGCCCGTGGCCGACAGCGCGCCCGCGATGATACCGGCGACATGCGTGCCGTGGCCGTATTCATCCGTGCGGGCACTCTTGCCACTGTAGGTCACAACGCCGTTCTTGATGGTCACCGACGGCACCTTGCCACCGGCAAAATCGTACTGCGCGATACCGGCAGCCAGATCGGAGTGTGCATCCACACCGGTATCGATCACCGCGATACCGACGCCGTGGCCGGTATAGAAGTGATTAACGTTATTGCTAGCGGGACGGCTAGCCGCCACACGGGAGGCCAGCGATGTTGGTGCGATAACGCTGTCCTCGGAGAGCCAGCTCACGCTGGATTCAACCGCCAGATCAACCAGTGCATCGGCTGGCAAGCGGATTGCGCGCATCTCGAGCACTTCGAAGCTGCGAACGACCTCACCGCCCAGCTCAGCGACGCGCGCGTCGTCGAACATCTCGGGCTGCTCCGCATAACGAACAACCAGATCCACCATCTGGTCACCGCCTTGTGCCGCCAGCGCCGCCACGGGGCCACTCATCTTGGCCTGTGCCGTTGCTTCGCGACTCAGTGGCGTCGCGACACTCGCCGTGCGTTCTGCCGTTGCCGTCGGTGTGACGACGTTTGCCAAGCGACCATTCGCCGCTGCCGCTGTTTCTGTTGTTGCTGTAACAGGTGACAGCTCGGCACGGAGATCTGAGGCAGCCATTACGGATTCGGTCGTTGCTTGATACTCACGTACCGTTGCACGTTGCTCCGTTGCCGCCACAACCTGTCCCTGCGCACTCGCTGTGACCATCGGCACGACCAACTCACGCGTCTCGTTGCTGAGTTGTTCTGTCACCGTTGGTACCGCGGCTGCTCCGAGGAGCAATGCGACAGCAAGGGCTGATTGTTTAATTCTGATCTTCATCGTTTTGTCCGCACTGGTTTTGCTGTTTCGTTGTCTCTGTTCGTTGTGTCTCTGTCTGTTGTCTGTTGATTGTTGAATCTTCATGAGCCTGCCTCCGCAATGCTGAGCACGCGTGGCGCATCGGCCCCACTCGGTATTCGTTGTTGTCTGTCCACATGTCGGGCACGTTTGGCGCGGAACAACAGTGACGTCGCCTCGATCGCGGAATGATCGAAGTTGTCGCTGGTCACCGCGCTATCCGCACTCAACATGCCGACCCAGGCGTTGCGCTGGCGCTTGGCCTCGTACATCAAGCCATCGGCCACACAAATCATGTGATCGAGGCTGGATTCTTCGTTTGGATGCTGGAACAGCGGATAGGCCACAAACCCGATCGAACAAGTCGTCCGCGCTACGACGCCATCGCCGAGCTTGAACTGATGTGACTCGATCGCCGCGCGAATCCGCTCGGCCAACGCTTCGGATTCCACCGGGTCCGTCTGTTTCGCGATGACGACAAACTCGTCGCCACCCCAACGCACGACCGAATCCGAGCGACGGCATTCGTTGAGCAGAATGTCGCGAATCTCCAGCAACATCTGATCGCCCGCGGCATGCCCATAGGTATCGTTGATCGGTTTGAAGTTATCGAGGTCGATCATCATGAAGACCAGCTCGGCGTTTTCGGTCGAGCGCTGGTCGTCAGCCATACGGTTGTAGCGACGCTGAATGGCTTCGATATCACGCGACACCTCCTCAAACACGTAGCGACGATTCCGCAGACCCGTCAACGGATCGCTCAGGCTGCTTTCCTGGAGTTTGACGTTGAGCGTCTTCAGAGCCGCATTGCTCTCGACCAACTTCTCGGTGCGTTGCTGCACCTCGTCTTCGAGTCGCGAGCTGTAAGCCGACTCGCGGGCCAGTCGACGGCGGTGGAAGTTATGCGCCGAGATCAGGCTGGCGACAGCCAACGCGGCGTAGATGAGGTAAGCCCACCAAGTATTCCAAGGTGCCGGGGCCACACTGATAGGCAACGTAAATCCTGCTTCATTCCAAACTCCATCACTGTTAGCTGCGCGTACGCGCAGCGTGTAGTCGCCGGCACCAAGATCCGTGTAGGTGATACGACGCTGCGTACCCAGATCGATCCATTGTTCATCGCGACCCGCCAACATGTACTGGTAACGATTCTGCTCGGGCGCCGTGAAATCCAATGCCGCAAACTCGAACGCGATGTCCGTCTGACGCCAGTCGACTTCGACGGTACCGTCATCGTTGATCGGCAGATCGGAACGCACAGAGTCGTTACCGTTGAAAAAGCCGGTCAGCGCGATCAACGGCGCAACGGAGTTCTTACTGACATCTGCCGGCTGGAACGCATTGAAGCCTTTGTGGCCGCCGAAGAACAACTCGCCTGCACTGCTGCGGAAATGCGCGCCAAAGTTAAACTCGTTAGATTGCAGGCCATCCTCGCGAACCAGGTTGCGGAACTCGCCCGTTCTGGCGTTGAAACGAGAAATGCCGTGGTTTGTGCTGAGCCACATCCATCCGGCCTGATCAAACTGGATCCCATAAACAACATCGTTGGCGAGACCATCTGCCTCACTCAGGTTGTTAAAGGTAATGGACTCCGGTGCACGAACACTACCCACCACGCGATCCAGACCGCCGCTACGGGTACCCACCCAAACAGTGGCATCGGCATCGATGTTGATCGAGTAGACCGTCTCGGACGCCAGCGACGTAATGTCTTGCGGATCGTGCGCGTAGCGATGAAAACGCTCGGTAACTGGATTGAATAGGTTCAAACCCGCGCCTTCTGTGCCGACCCACATCATGCCGGAGGCATCCTCCGCGAAAGCCATGATGCGATCACCGCTCAGCGAATCCTGCTCTTCGGCAATGTGTGCGAAATGCTTGAATACGCCATCGGCGCGATCCATACGGCTGATACCGCGGCCGTAGGTGCCAACCCAGATCCGACCGGCACTATCCTGGAACAACGCGGTCACGCCATTCGCAGCAATACTCGTCGCGTCAGCGGGGTCATGCGTAAAGCGTTGTTGTTTGCCGGTCGCCGGATTGAGCTTAACCAGACCGTTACGCATCGTACCGACCCAGATGGTCCCATCGCGATCCAACAGCAGGCTCATGATGCGATCGCCAGGGATCTGAAATGGCGATTCCGCATCGCTGCGATAGTGCGTCGTCTTGCCGCGCGATCGATCGATGGCATGCAAACCATCGCCGAAGGTACCGAGCCAAAGCACACCATTTGCATCCACCGTAAACGCTGTAACGTTCGGGCTACGCTCACCACTGGCTGTCAGTGACTTGGCGGGATCAAACCCGAAACCCCAGGTGCGTGGGTTCCATTTGTTGACGCCGTTGGTCTGCGTGCCTACCCACAGCAAGCCGCTTCGGTCCTCATAAATCGAAGTAACCCGGTTTGCACTTAGCGCATACGGGTTCAGTGGGTCGTTGACAAAACGCTGTACATCACCGCTCGCGCGATCCAACAGGTTGAGGCCAGCCGTTGTGCCAACCCAGAGTCGACGCTCGCTATCTTCAAAAACAGTAGTCACGCGATTACCGCTGAGCGAACGCGCGTTATCTCCGTCGTGTGTAAAGTGTTCGAAACGACGTCCGTCGTCACTCAGTCGGTCAAGACCGCCGCCGTAGGTACCCACCCAGACACTGCCGAACGCATCTTGCAGGATGGCGCGTACACCCCCTTTCGCGAGACTTGCCGAGTCCGATGGGTCGTGTTGCCATGTGCGCGAGAACCCGGATGCTAGATTCAGACGAGACAAGCCGTGTTGACCACCCACCCAAAGCGCACCGCGCGCATCGACATGCAACGCGTACAGCGGCATCGGCTTATCCGCCTGATCCGCGAGCGCGACGGTCGCGAACGTACCGTTGGCGATCGAGTAGCTGATGAGACCAGCGTCACTCGTGGCTAGCCAAAGCGTGCCGTCGGTAGTGAACGCCAAGCGACGAATCTGATTCGAGGTAATGTCACTGTTGCCGGTATGAAAGCTCTGGAAGCGGTTCGTCGAGCGCTCATAGCGCACCAGACCGCCACCGTTCGTCGCCAGCCAGATATCGCCATTGGCATCTTCCACGATGTCGAAAATGAAATCGTTGCTCAACGCGTCGGGGTTACCCCGTTCACGTTTGAACTGTTCGATTTGATAGCCGTCGTAGCGGTTAAGGCCATGCTCCGTCGCAAACCACATTAGCCCACGACTGTCTTGCAACACCGCGAGCACATTACTTTGCGACAGGCCAGCATCAACGCCGAGATGGTCAAACAGCATCGGTGGCAAATTCTTGCCATCTGCGGCAGTCGCTTGTGCTGACAGCATTCCCCCAATCAAACCAACCATGACGATGCAGTATCGCAGTGCCGTAGATTTGAATCTTTTTGCGCTCATGTACATTCCATGCCTTTCTGCGTAAGCGGGAAGGCCAAACTCCCCTGATGGAATGCACTTTAACGGGAATCAAGCATGCAGCTCGTTGACGCCATTACGCGACAGTGCGCGCATAGTGTGACGGCCGTCACATAAGCGTTGCGTTAAATCGCGAGCACGTTGTTGAAGGTCTGTAACCCTTCGCTGCAGCAATCGATAGCGTCATCGCCAAGCACGGGACGTGCAAACAGATAGCCCTGAAATCCGTTGCAGCCCATTTGAAACAGCGTGCGGTATTGCGCTTCGGTCTCGACACCCTCAACGATGACCTCAAGCCCAAGGCGCTGA
The DNA here is from genome assembly GCA_039033995.1 of Pseudomonadota bacterium. GTDB lineage: Bacteria > Pseudomonadota > Gammaproteobacteria > Steroidobacterales > Woeseiaceae > CALBPI01. The sequence goes on from JBCCBP010000026.1 coordinate 19,266, forward strand.
CCCATCGCAACCATAGCCGATGTAATCGCGAGATCATCTGCGGCTTCCGGCAGGCCCTCGATATAGGACTTGTCAATCTTGATCGCATCGATCGGTAAATTTTTGAGATAAGCGATGGCCGAGTCACCGGTACCGAAATCATCGATGGAGATCCGGGCGCCGAGTGTCTTCAGCGCATGGATGCGCGCGACGATACCCGGTTCACGGGACAGCACACCGCGTTCGCTCAGTTCAAACTCGATATCGCCCGGGTTCAGATCATGTTGAGCAATAAGACTTTGATAGGTCGCCTGGAAGTGGTCATCCATGAGTTGGTTTCGCGAGACATTCACGCAGATATGACTAACCACCTTACCCGCCCGCCGCCATGTCTGAAGCTGCGCACAGGCGCGCGCTAACACGTACTCGCCAAGCTCGAGGATCAACGCAGACTCCTCTGCGATTTGCACGAATGCCTCAGTAGTAATTTCAAAGCGCTCGGCGTCTGACCAACGAACGAGCGCCTCCATTGCCGGTGCTTGCGCTTCGCCCGCGAACAGGATCGGCTGATACGCCACGCTAACGGTGCCGTCATGCAGTGCGCGTTGCAGCTCGTTTTCAATCGTCAGTTTGCGCGACGCGGCTGCTTCGGCTTCTGCATCAAAGAAACGACAGCCCCCGCCGACGCGTCGCGCTTCTCGCATCGCGTTGTCCGCGCGTTGCAGCAGACTATCCGGATTTCTTGCATCGTCGGGGAAGACACAGATACCCAGCGAGGCCGACAAATGCACAGAGTGGCCTCGGGAGACCACGGGCTGCGATAGCACATCGACCAGTACGTTCGTCATTCTCCGCAGCGTCGAACGATCGCCACTCCAAGTTAGCATGACGCCGAATGCATCGGTTGAGAGCTGGCCTACAATCGCTGACCGCGTACCTTGCCCGTAAGCCGAGTCGGCATGCAGATCTGCCAGACAACCGGTGAGTTTGTTGGCGGTCTCCGCCATCAAAACATCGGCTTCCGTTTGCCCCAGTGCATCGACAATGAGATTGAAACGGGCGAATCCGATCGACATGACCGCCAGGCTGCCGCCTGCTTTACTCGTCGCCGTCATGCCCCGCTCGAGCAACTCCATAAAGCGGTTTCGATTCGGCAATCCCGTTACCGCCTCGTAGTCGTTGCGCCGACGGTTCTGCGTCGATTCCGTCGCGCGCGATGTGACCATTTGACTGAGCTCGGCCTGTAGCGCTGCAACTTGACGCTGGCTCGCCAACCACTGCGCGACCAGTCCGACCCGCTGTGCGACCAATTCCCAATCAGTAGGTTTATAGATAACCTCGGTATCTGGCAAGGCGCGAGCACGCGCTAGTTCTCGCTGGTTGTGACATAGCGCCATAACGCGACACTGGCGATTCGCTTGTGCATGCAGCAATTCCAGACTGAAACCGCGCTTCGCCTTCAAACCGGCATCAACGACGACAATGTCCTGAGCAGCCAGCGTCTCGAGACGAATGGTATCGCCACAGTGAATGTCGGTCTGCATCGGATAGCGGGCGAACCAGCGCGTCACCCAGTCGATATCTCTGGCGTTCTTCAGCCACAGCGTGACGCTGACCTCTGCGGTCAGTGCATCCAGATCTTCATCGAGTAACGCGTGATCTCTGGTCGAGAATGATTGTGGCTTCGTGGACATCACGCCTGTCGCCGCTCTGTCTCTACGTTGCTGGTCATCGCGACAATCGATTCAATGTCGATCGGCTTGCACATGAAAAAACCCTGCGCACGTGAAATACCCAAGTCTCTGACCAACGCCAGTGTTTCCTCAGTTTCGATACCAGCAGCGACGATCTCCAATCCCAGTACTGATGCGACACTGACTGCAGCGTGACGAATATTGTTGCTGACTGAGTCCTGCACTGAAGCTGTGACGGTTGCCCGGTCGAGTTTCACGCTATCGATCGTGTCGCCGGCAAGCGTTGCGAACGCAAAACGGCCCGCGCCGAAGTCTTCGATCCGCAGACGGAAGCCTATCTCGCGCAACAACTTGGTATTCGGGTTTGGTACACGAAGATCTCGCTGCAACGTCGTTTCAGAGAGCTCGAGGACCACATTGCTCGGCAGCACACCGTGGCGCTCAGCGACGCTTGCCAGACGCGCCGCAAAATCATGCTCGCCGTACTCCTGCTGCGACACATTGAGTGACAGACTCGGTATCGTGCCTGTCTGCGAATGCAGTGCGGCTATTTCGGTTATTGCCTGGCTGATGATCCAATCGCTAATTAACGGCATTAGTCCGGTCCGCGTAGCGACACTGATCAACTCAGCGGTATCTCGTTGCCGTCGCACAGAGTCAGGCCAACGCAACAAGGCTTCCAGCGCAACAATCGAAGGTTCGCGCTCACTAATATCGTAAATCGGCAGATAGCGCAGTGAGAAGTCGTTTCGATCGATCGCTGCACGAATTTCGCTCGACAAGTCCTGTCGTTGCAGCGCGCGCAGTTTGACGGTACCCGAGTGCATGCGATACGACTCCGTTCCGATACTTCGCGCATCCTCCATCGCAAGGGCCGCGTTGTCGATCAATGCATCCGCGGTGAGGCCATCTTGCGGAAACAGGGAGATACCGACCGCTGGCTCAAAACTCACCGAACCGGCGTCGATCGCCACAGGCTCCTCGACCATTTCGCGGAGCCGATGCGCGACAGACTCCGCATCGTCCCCTGTCTCGATATCGGGCAACACCACACAAAACTGTTTGAACCCTGCTCGCGCGACAATGGAGCAGCGTTCGAGCGCTTCGACATCAAACGCATTGCTGCCCCGGAGCTGGGATTCCAAACGTCCTGCAAGAATCTGCAAAACCTCATCGGATCTCGGCTTGGATAATCGATCAAAGCTGTTGCCGTGCGATTCCAATTGCAGGTAGATCACCGCCGCTCGGCCTTCCTCACGTTGTCGAATCGGTAAAATCTTTGACAGGTTTCGTTCGACTAACACCAGATTCGGGAGTCCCGTCACCTGGTCAAAAAAGGCACTACCAGCAAGATCGTTGCAATAGTCGATATTCGCCGTATCGTCAGCGGCGACCAGCAGCACCTTATCGGGCCCCTGAGGCACGAAAGTAAACAGCCAATGTCGATTACCGTCTGTCTCGGATACGGATTCACAACGCGCAGCACGTCCCGCCAGCGCGCCGCGGATACCATGTTCCACACGCGCCAGTGCCGAGCCCGACCACAACTCACGGATGTGCTTTGCCGCATCCGCACTTTGTAGCGATCGCTGAATCTCTCCCTTGCGAGTCACGACAAGCGTGTGGCTCACTGCCGGGCTTCGCTCAGCATTTGTTATTAATGTTCGCGGTGCCAAACCGTCACCATGCCGCTCCTCCGGATACCGGTTAATAGCAACTGCAACTATTGTTTGTCATCTTGCAGGCCGGTATTTGAGAACTGCGTCCAGTAATGCCAGGTGCTCGTGGAACGCAGGTCAAGAACTGGATGAAGTCAACACCACGGGGGCACCAGAAGCAGAGCCCATAACACTTCTGTTTATGGTCCAAACCGCTCAGAAAATGGCGAATGCTTACCAGATTAGGTTAAATCAGTCATCGTCTTCGACGATGAGGACAGCGAGTTCTGACGGTGTGAAGTAAGCGTCCCAATCCGTCTCGGGCGTCGAGGCTTGCAACCTCTGCCACTGGTCTCTTGCCTCGCTGACATTCTGATCCGCCAGCAAACCTTTAATCTGCTCAACCGATACGGTTAACCGGGCTTTGTCATTTGGGTCGGCTGAAAATTCTTCGCGCTGCTGCCGTCGAAACCGACTGCCTGCCTCCGGTTGCCGCAGCAATTCTGCCTCGGCTGCTGCTTTTGCGAGAGGGCGATTCGCCGTGTTGTCATCGGCAATCGCGACCAGATCCGCTGCTTCCGCTGGCTGTGCCGCCATCGGTCCCGCCGGCTCCGCTTCGATGACACCGATACCTGTCGGACTACGGCGAAACTCAACGATCTCGCTTTCCGCGCCAACCGGCTCTACCGCCAGTGACGATTCACTGAGGGCGACCTGCTGATCCGAAGCGTCTCGCGGTACTGTGCTGACCACATCCGACGCGGGTTCGATGGTCGCAGTCTGCATCTTGAGTGTTGCACCCACCGCCAGAACGATAGCGGCTGCGAGCCCCAGACGCGGCAACCAGCGATTGTCAGTGCGTGAAACTGGTGCCTCCACAGCCGCGTGCGCCGCCGAGAGAATACGCGCGTCGAGATCAGACGGAGATTGCACAGGAGGTAACGCTGCATACGCATCATCCAGCATCGTGTCTTCCAACGCGCTTACATCGTTGCTTTTTCCGTTTTCCGAATTAACTGTCATCGGACTCTTCCTGACAATAGCGACGCAACTTCGCAATCGCATAACGCAATCGACTCTTGATCGTCTCTCGGTTGACCTGCATCACCGACGCAATGTCATCGATACTCATGTCACTCTCCTGATACATCAAGAATACGCATCGTTGCGCCTCTGGCAACGCGTCGATGCCAGCCGCGATACGATCCCCCAATTGCTCGCCAATGACGCGAACGTCTGGCTGCGCCGACTCGTCGCCGGGTACCTCCGAGATATCCGCGTTAGTCAACTCCGCAAGCGCCTTACGCCGACCCATCTTCCGGTAGTGATCGATCAAACGATTTTTCGCCAATCGATACAGGTAGGTCGAGAACTGTGCAGTGGGCTCGTATTGAGCGCGGCTGTGTATGAGTCTCAACCAAACATCCTGGAACAACTCCTTGGCCACTGCCGTCGCACTACATTGCCGCACGAAGAAGCGATACAGGCTATCTTTGTGCCGGTCGTACAGCACATCAAAGGACGCTGCATCGCCGTCCCTGTAGCGGCACATCAAAGTCTCGTCCGTCACCCCCGCATCCATTCCTGCAGTCTAGTCAGATACGGGGGCAACGGTCAAAAATCGACTAGCGACTGCTTACCCAATTGGCAGCAGCGGGTACGGGCTGCAACGAGTCGGCCATGCGTACCATCGCGACGAACTCGGCGCGATAACCGAACGGATCATCACCGCGCGCAGACTGCGCCAACGTGATGGTATCGTCCAGATCAAACTCGGAAAGATAGTCCGCACCACGAAGCTGCTGACCAAATGCGGCGACCGCAGCGGAGAAACGAAAATTCTCCGAAGCGTTACGCCACTCCTGCTGCATTTCCTGCTGCTGGATCGACCACTCGAGTAGCGCGCTCTCGTCGCCACCAGGTTGTTTGTAACGCAATCTCAGGAAAGCCAGTTCGTCACTAATCGCGGGCTTATTTGTGGCGCCATAGCGCAGCGGATCTGTCAACCGCCCTTCACTCCCCACCAACGCGATTTCATAGATCGCCGTTACGGTATGGCCGGCGCCAATCTCACCCGCATCAATCTTGTCGTTGTTAAAGTCTTCGCGCGCCAACAGCCGATTCTCATAACCAATCAGGCGATACTCCGCAACCACGGCGGGATTAAACTCGATCTGGATTTTAACGTCCTTGGCGATCGTCATCATCGTGGCACTCAACTCTTCGACAAGCACTTTGCGCGCCTCATTCGGCGTATCGATATACGCATAGTTGCCGTTACCAATGTCGGCCAGCTGCTCCATCAACGCGTCATTGTAGTTGCCGCGACCAAAGCCCAGCGTCGTCAAAGCAATGCCCCGCTCTCGGTTGTCTTCAATCAGCTCCTTAAGCGCATCAATATTGGTCGTACCAACATTGAAATCACCATCCGTCGCCAAAATCACCCGATTGACACCGTCCTTAATGAACGCCTGTGCTGCCAACGCATAGGCTTGCTTGATACCCGCCTCTCCGTTGGTCGAACCACCCGCTTGCAGCTGATCCAGTGCCGCCGCAATCGTCGCGTATTCATTGCCTGGCGTCGGCTCGAGCACAACACCCGATGCACCGGCATAGACGACGATCGCAACGGAATCGTTCTCGTCCAACTGTTTGGTCAACTGCTTGAGTGAATACTTCAGCAAGCCTAACTTGTCCGGCGAATTCATGGACCCCGACACATCGAGCAAGAACACGAGGTTCGATGACAGTGATGCGACATTCTCGGGTACGAATCCTTTCAAACCGATGTGCAGCAGATGCTTGTTGCTGTCCCATGGCGCGGGCGCGAGTTCGCGGTTTAATGCGAATGGCGCATTGCGTGCTGCTGCGGTTGCATAGTCATAATCAAAATAGTTGATCAGCTCTTCAACGCGAACGGCATCCTGTGGCGGCAGACGACCCTCGCGCAGGATGCGCCGCACATTCGCGTAGGCACCGGTATCAACATCGACGCTAAAAGTCGACACGGGCGTATCCGCAGCCACGGTGACACCGTTGTCGTCGATGGCCGCATAATTTTCACGGTCAGGCTCGACCTGAACGACTCCAGCCTCAGCGACGCGCTGAGCTCGCAAACGATAGGTTGGAGCGGCGACCGACATCGCTGCTTGATCGGCGGCAATGCTGCTTTCCGCTTCGACGCGCGACAGCTCGAGAACAGCTTGCTTGTTGGCCGGACCAGTCGGCGTGTGAACAACCGGCGGCGGTGTTCCGCTATCACCGGGATCGACCAGAATCGGGCTTGGATCAATGGATGGCTTTGCGTTGTCGTCGGCCGAACCGACATGCTCGCTCGGCGTCATCTTGGCCTCACTGGTTTGGCGGTTCTCGACAACAGGCTCGGTCGTCCCATCGGTAGGCTGGTCATTGGCGCCAGAGCACGCGACCAGTAGCGCGATTGCCGGAACGGCTGTAAATTTTCTGAACATTATTTGTCTCCTTAAGTATTGCGTTCATTGCTATAAACGCGCGAAAACGGGGACGGGGTTAAATGTGTGGAAAAAAGTCTGATTATCTTCGCCCAAGAAAATTGTGGGGTCAGGATTGCCCTCGGCGCTGCGCGCCTCAGTTATGTCGGCCGGCTGCGCCGGCCTCGGAGCAAACCTCGCGGCTGCGCCGCGTTGCAGGTTCGAAGCTTGCTCTTTCACCAACAAAAATGGGTCCCACAAGGGGACCCATTTTTGTTTGGTAGCGGGGGCAGGATTAATCGAAACCGGGCTTACGCCCGTTTCGACCCTGCGGGCTTCGTCGCTTCGCGACTCGTTGCAAGTTGCTATGCAACTTGTCGAACCTTGAGGTTCTCATCGCTTCCCCCTGACAAAACAAAAAACGGGTCCCGATGGGACCCGTTTGGTGTTTTGGTAGCGGGGGCAGGATTCGAACCTGCGACCTTCGGGTTATGAGCCCGACGAGCTGCCAGACTGCTCCACCCCGCAACTGGAGGACGGACTATACCGGCGGTTGTTGGTCGACGCAACCTTCTTGTCACAAATCGTATCGTGCCGAAATCGTGACAATATTGAATCTGAAAAAAAGTGCTCGGTCAGCCGATCACAAGCGCGCAAAGCGCCAGCAAACTACCCGGTGCGATGCCGACCGCAAGTACCGCGAGACCGTTGGCACTGAGTACCGCACGCGCGTCGAAACCTGCGTCGATCGGAGCATCGGCTTCGTCTACTGGCTCATCGAAATACATGAACTTGAGAACCCGAAGATAATAGAACGCACCGATCACCGAGAACAACACCATGGCAAGCGCCACAAACAGGAACAGCTGACTGCTGCCACCCGCTACACGACCGGCATCCAGCACCGCCTCAATGACATGCAGTTTTGCCCAAAAGCCCACCCATGGCGGGATGCCCGCCATGCTCAACATAAAACACGACATGATGGCGGCATACCATGGGCTGCGTGCGTTGAGGCCCCGGAAATCACTGAGCGACTCGGCTTCGTGTCCACGTTTTGACAACAGCGCAATCATGCCGAACGCGCCGGCAGCGGTGAAAACGTATGTGAGCGTATAGAACAACGCTGCCTGATAGCCCTCGGCATTCCCGGCGAAGAAACCCAACAGGATGAAGCCGACATGCGAGATCGTGGAATAAGCCAGCATCCGCTTGATGTTGGTCTGCGCGATCGCAACGATATTCCCGAGCGCCAGAGACAGAATCGCCACCACCATCAACATTTGGTGCCATTGCTCGTACAACGCCGGAAGACCATCAACCAGCACACGTACCGCGAGTGCAAACGACGCAATTTTGGATAACGAACCGAGATAAATGGTAACCGGCGTACGCGAGCCCTGATACACATCGGGTAGCCACATATGAAACGGGACACCGCCAAACTTGAACACAAGCCCTACGATCAAAAAGGCGAGTCCGAACCACAGGCCTAAGTCGTCAGCGCCTTTCTGTACGATGGCATCAGACAACTGATCAAACTGGATCGTACCCGCAACGCCGTAGATCAGAGAGATGCCATACAGGAATGCGCCTGACGCGATCGCGCCCAGCACAAAGTACTTCATCGCCGCTTCAGCACAAATCCGAGAATTACGATCGAATGCGACTAACGCATAAAGCGACAGTGACAACATTTCCAGACCAAGATACATCGTCAGCAGGGAGTTGGCTGACACCATGACGAAAATACCCAGCAGACCGAACAGTGACAGCAGATAGAACTCGCCCTTTCGAAGCGCATTGCGCATCAAATAGTCGCGGCTGTAGATAAACACCAGCGCAAGACACAATGTGGCGGCCATCTTCAATACGCTCGCCAGTGGGTCCGATACGTAGCTTGCGGAAAACGTCAGCGTGCGCACAACGGGCTCACTCGCCAGTGTCGCGGCAAAAGTGGCAGCCAACGACGCCAGCGATAACCAAAATGTGATCACACGTTTTTCGTCGCTGACAAACAGATCGATGATCAGCACAACACAAAGCGCCGATAGGAGCACGATTTCGGGTAGCGCCAATGAGAACTGAGGCATTTCAAAAGACATGGTCAATAATCTCCGGGCTACAGCTTGCTCTGCCCAATGTGCGCCACCAGGGCATCGACGCTCGCTTGCATCATATTGACGAGCGGCTCAGGCCATACACCCAACACCAGTACGCTGACCGCGAGGATAGTCAGCATCAAAAACTCGCGTGCGTTCAGATCCGTCAACGCCGCCACCTGGTCATTGGCGATCTCGCCAAACAGCACCCGTTTGACCATCCACAACGTATAGGATGCACCCAACACCAACGTTGTCGCTGCAAGGAAAGCGATCCAGAAATCCGCCTTAAAGCTCGCCAGGATAACCATGAACTCGCCGACGAAACCGGACGTGCCGGGCAATCCTGCGTTGGCCATCGAAAACAACACCATGAACGCGGCAAACTTTGGCATTGTATTGATGACACCGCCATAGTCCGCGATCGCGCGACTATGCATGCGGTCGTACATGACGCCCACACACAGGAACATCGCACCACTGATCAGACCATGCGAGATCATCTGGACCATTGCCCCGGTCACACCGAGACCCGCACCGTTCGCTTCGCCCGTCGCAGCGATGATCGGCCACAGCAAGAAAAAGCCCAGCGTGACAAAACCCATATGTGCGATGGACGAATAGGCGATCAGCTTCTTCATATCTGTTTGCACGAGCGCGACGAAACCGATGTAAACCACGCCGACCAAAGACAATCCGATCAGCAACATCGACAAAGAGCCACTGGCATCCGGTGTAATCGGCAAAGACAAGCGAACGAATCCATAACCGCCCATCTTCAGCATGATGGCCGCCAGAATAACGGACCCACCCGTCGGCGCCTCAACGTGCGCGTCCGGTAACCATGTGTGCACAGGCCACATCGGCACCTTGACCGCGAACGCTGCCAAAAACGCGAGGAAGATCCAGGTCTGCTCTGTCATCGACAGCGGCAACGCATGGAACTCGAGTAGATCGTAGCTGCCGGTTTTGACGTACAAGTAGATCAAAGAGACCAGCATGAACACCGAGCCAAGGAAGGTGTAGAGGAAGAACTTGATCGTCGCGTAGATGCGCCGTGCGCCGCCCCACACACCGATAATCAAGAACATCGGCACTAACATCGCTTCCCAGAAGATGTAGAACAGCATCGCGTCCAATGCGCAAAAGACACCGATCATTAACCCTTCAAGGAATAGGAAAGCCGCGAAATATTGTGCAGCGCGCCGCTCGATAACCCGCCATCCTGCGATGATCACCAACGGCGTGACAAACGTCGTGAGGATGATCAGCGGTGCCGACAGGCCATCTACGCCCAGATAGTAATAGGCATTAAAGCGCGGCACCCACTCCGCACGTTCGACGAATTGCATCGCAGCTGTTGTCGTATCGAATGCGAAGTACAGCGGTAGCGACAAGACGAGAATAACAAGGCTCAGCACCAGCGCGAACCAACGCATGGCATTCGCGCGTGGGGAATCGCCGACACCACCGTCGCCAATCAGTAACACCAGGCCACCACCCAGGACAGGCAGCCAGATCAGCAGGCTGAGAAGATTCTGAAAAGTCGTCATGCTTATGATTTCTTGGTTATTGTCCTAGGACTTCAGTAGCAGCCAGCCGAGCAAACCCGTCAGGCCAAGCACCATCGCAAATGCGTAGACATAGAGATAGCCGCCCTGCACTTTACGCAGCACGCCCGCCGACCAGCCGACGAGTCCTGCTGACCCATTAACCAGCGCCCCATCGATGATGGCCTGATCGCCGATACGCCATAAGCCGCGGCCGAGTAAACGACCACTGCCGGCAAAGCCCTTGATCCACAGGTCATCAAAAAAGTATTTGTTCTCGAGTAAGCGGCGTAAACCGGATAAACGCTCTGCGGCGGTCGACGCGATATCGGGTCGTTTCATCCAGATAAACCACGCACTGACCAGGCCGGCCATCGACAACCAGAAAGCCGGACCCGACACTGCGTGGAGCACGAACGCGACCGGGCCGTGCCATGCTTCTCCCAGCACCAGAAGAGGATCGGTGGCCGCATTCGGCACGATGGCGCCGTCGAAGAAGTAGCCGAATAACATCGGTCCAACCGTTATCGCGCCGATCGCCGCCGATGGAATCGCCAAAAGCAATAGTGGCACGGTGACGACCCACGGGCTCTCGTGCAGGTGCGACCGGGTTTCGTCGTCCATCCGCGGTTCGCCATGGAACACCAGGAAGAACATCCGGAAGGAATATAGTGCGGTGACGAAAACGCCCGCTAATACGCTCCAGTAAGCCAGTGTTTGTGGCCAACCTGGCACCAGATGCGCCGTTTCGCCCACCGCCTCAATCAAAGCGTCTTTCGAGAAAAATCCTGACGTAAAAGGAAAGCCGATCAACGCCAGCGATCCGATCAGCGATGTCCAATAGGTGACAGGCATGTACTTACGCAAGCCGCCCATTTTGCGAATGTCTTGCTCGTGGTGCATCGCGATAATCACAGAACCCGCGGCAAGGAACAGCAACGCTTTGAAGAATGCGTGTGTCATCAGGTGGAAGACGCCTGCAGCGTAGGCGGACGCGCCGAGCGCTACAGTCATATAACCGAGCTGCGACAACGTCGAATAGGCAACGACACGCTTGATGTCGTTCTGGATCACGCCGAGAAGACCCATAAAAAACGCGGTAAATGCACCCACGACCAAAATGAAGCTGAGTGCCGTCGGCGACATTTCGAACAATGGTGACATGCGCGCGACCATGAAGATGCCCGCCGTTACCATTGTCGCAGCATGGATCAAAGCCGAGATCGGCGTCGGGCCTTCCATCGAATCTGGCAGCCAAACATGCAATGGGGCTTGTGCCGACTTGCCCATCGCGCCGATGAACAGGCAGATACAAATCACCGTGGCAGCATTCCATGGCGAACTGTCAAAAATCGTGATCGTTTCGTTCGCGAGCTGCGGCGCCATCGCAAACGCGTCCCGATAGTCGAGTGACCCCGTGAACGCAACGACGCCCGCAATTCCGAGCAGAAAACCGAAGTCGCCGACCCGGTTGACTAAAAACGCCTTCATGTTGGCAAAAATCGCAGTCGGTTTTTTGTACCAGAAACCGATCAACAAATAAGACACCAGACCTACAAGTTCCCAACCGAAAAACAGCTGCAGGAAGTTGTTGGACATGACGAGCATCAACATGGCAAACGTGAACAATGAAATATAACTGAAGAAACGCTGATAGCCAGGGTCGTCCTTCATATAGCCGATCGTGTAGATATGTACCATCAGCGAGACGAATGTCACGACGACCATCATCATCGCTGTCAACCTGTCGACCAGAAAGCCAACTTCCATGCGCAGTCCGTCAGTCACTGCCCATATATACACACTATAGTTTTCTGCCAGCCCACCCAGCCCGACGTGCGCAAACACCTTGCAGGAGTAGAAGAACGACGCCGCGACGCCGAGTATCGTGACCCAGTGTGCGCCGGCGCGGCCAATCTGACGCCCGAACAATCCAGCAATGAAAGCTGCCGCGAGCGGGGCGAGCACAATAATGAGATGTTCTGTACGCATCGTTAACCCTTCATCTCATTAAGTTCGTCGACGTTAATGCTCTGTCGGTTGCGGAACAGGACCACGAGAATGGCGAGACCAATGGCGGCCTCGGCCGCGGCAACGGTCAGAATAAAGAATACAAACACCTGGCCCGTCGTGTCGCCGAGATAACGGGAGAACGCCACGAAGTTAAAGTTCACCGCCAACAACATCAGCTCGATGCACATGAGCAGCAAGATCACATTACGGCGATTAATGAAAATACCAGCGACGCTGATAGAGAACAGAACCGCCGACAAGGTCAGATAATGTTGTAATCCGATACTCATTGGCGCTCCTCCGCTTCCATCGAGACCAGACGCACACGATCATCGCGTCGTACAGCAACCTGTTTGTTGATGTCCTGCACCTTCAAGCCAGGGCGCTTTCTCATCGTTAGCGTGATCGCCGCCACTATCGCCAACAGCAGGATCACTGACGCCAGCTCGAACGCATAGACATGTTCGGTGTACAGCACCGCGCCCAGCTCTTTGGTATTGCTGTAGTCCTCTGGTAATACCGGCGCGTCGGTCAGGCTGATGATTCCCCAGCTTTTGACCCAGATAACCTGGGTTAGCTCGATCACCATGATCGCAGCGACCAGCAAACCAACCGGTGCATAGCGCGTAAATCCATCGCGTAACTTCTCGACATTGACATCGAGCATCATGACGACGAACAGGAACAACACCATAACCGCACCGACGTACACCAGAACGAGCACAATGGCGAGAAACTCTGCCTGCAGTAACAACCAGAGTACGGCGCTGTTGAAAAACGCCAGTACCAGGAACATGACGGAATGAATCGGATTGCGCGAGAACACAACGCCGATAGCGGCACCGATCAATACCGCGCTAAACGTGTAGAAGAGCAGATTCACTAACACTCGATTGTCCCCATGCGCTGTCTTTGCAGCGCGCAAATTTCTATAGCTTTACCGCGTTAGCGGTAGTTGGCGTCCGCCGCCTTGTCCCTTGAGATCATCGTGTCGTAGCGATCCCCGATCGCGAGCAATTTATCTTTCGTCATGATGTTCTCGCCGCGGTTCTCCATGTGGTATTCGTGGATTCGTGTTTCCACAATGGCGTCTACCGGACAGGCTTCCTCACAAAAGCCGCAATAAATACATTTGAACAGATCGATGTCGTAACGCGTTGTGCGCCGCGTACCGTCGTTGCTAACATCAGATTCGATCGTAATGGCGAGTGCAGGACATACCGCCTCGCACAATTTGCAGGCAATGCAACGCTCTTCACCGTTCGCATAGCGACGCAACGCGTGCAGGCCACGAAAACGCGGCGACTGTGGTGTCTTCTCCTCTGGGTAATTGATCGTGACTTTCTTCCGGAATAAATTCCGTCCGGTCAACATCAACCCCTGCCAGAGTTCGTACAAAAAGAACGTCTTAAAAAAACTGCGCATCGTACTCTACTCGCCGGTTGCCAGCCGCGCCCACGGCCCCCACTGCTGCCAGACCATCACACCTTCGACGGCAATCCAGATAATCGTGACGGGAATAAACACTTTCCAACCCAATCGCATAATCTGGTCATAGCGATAACGCGGAAATGTCGCTCTGAACCAAAGAAAACAAAACAAGAAAAATGACGTCTTCAGCGCGAACCAGAAGAAACTCGGCTGCCCGAGCAATGACTCGGAACCCAGCACACCTTCAAACGGTGACAGCCAGCCGCCCAGGAAGAAGATCACCGTCAGCGCGGCAATCAAAATCATATTGGCGTATTCCGCCAGGAAGAATACGGCAAATGCGACACCCGAGTATTCGACATGGAAACCCGCGACGATTTCCGATTCGCCTTCGGCGACATCGAAAGGCGCACGGTTGGTCTCTGCCACACCTGAAATGAAATAGATCACGAACAAGGGCAGCAACCACAACGCAAACCAGTGAGTCACACCGCCCTGCTGCGCCAGGATGATCTCGCCGAGATTTAAACTGCCGGCAGCCATCAATACGCCAACCAGCGCGAAGCCCATCGCAATCTCATAGGCGACGATCTGAGCAGCCGAGCGCATCGCACCGAGTAGCGCGTATTTTGAGTTGGTTGCCCACCCGGCCAGAATGACGCCATAGACGCCCATCGATGTCAGCGCCAAAACGTAAAGCAGACCGGCATCGATGTCGGCCAGCACGAAACTGTCGGTGACCGGCATCACGGCCCAGGCGGCGAAAGCGGGCGTGATCGCCAACAACGGCGCGATGATGAATAAAAAGCGGCTCGAGTTGCTCGGAATCACCACTTCTTTGAACAACAGCTTAAAGACATCCGCGAATGGTTGTAGCAACCCTTTGAACCCAACCCGGTTCGGGCCAACGCGATTCTGGATGTAGCCGATAATCTTGCGCTCCGCGAAAGTCATGTACGCGACACACAAAATCAGGCACACCGTCACCATGACAATCTGCAACGTTGTCCAGATGGTGAAGCGAACGGGCTCGGGTAACGCGACCCAGAAATCGGGACCGTCGGTGGTTTGCGCCAGAGCACGCTGAGGCAACACGCCAAGCAATATCAAGACCGACCAAAAGCGCGTCATGTTTCGAGCTCCTGCCGTCGCACGGCACTACCCTCTACGCCTGCTTTGGTCATTTGCAACGCCCGGGCACGACGGACGACGGAATCGACTTCGTAAATTGGTCGTGCCATCGCACGGTCCAGACTATCCTGACCGTTGACATGCTGTGGCGCGAAGTCACCGAGATAGTCAGTACTCGCACTGGAGCCGTCGATGGTGTCGAGCGCCTCACGCGAAACCGCCGCGGCATCGACGTAATCGCAATCCGGCAATTCCAACGCATTACCAAGCACACGGAGGATCTTCCAGCCCGGACGTGCCTCGCCAACCGGCGTGGCCACCCCATGCCAGGACTGCGCGCGCCCTTCGACATTGACATAGGTGCCGGCGGTCTCTGCGAAGGTGCCCATCGGCAACACGATATCGGCAAAGGCAGCGAGGTTATCATCGAGGAAAGGCGTCACGGCGATCACGGTGTCCGCACCCTGCAGACCCGTGTTCTCACTCGTCGACGCCGTCCCAAAATCGCGGCCCGGCTCGGCGTTCCAAAGCACGACGCAACCCGGTGGTGTGGCCAACATTTCGGACACAGATTTCCCGGTGCTTGCCACTGGCCGGCCGAGCGCCGCACGATGCGGCAAGACGCCCAACAGCGATAAACCCGCACTGTTGGCACCCGCGGACAGATAGCCCACGGTCGCGCCCGTCATCTTGGCCAATGCGACGGCCAGCAACCTGAGCTCTGAAAATGATTCGTGCGCTGACGCCACGAGTCCCAGCAACACGACCGCATCGTCACGGCCGACGAGCGATTGGGCCGCTCGACGATGTGCCTCTGTAACATCCACGCTTGCCGTAAATGAAGCGACAACATCGGGGACCGGCGTACCGGTCAATTCGGCTGCCGCCGCGAGCGTTGCAGCGACGCCAGCGACGAGACCATCTTCGACTTGGGCGATCATCGGAAAAAAGTACTCTGTCCGAGCAACATCGATGCTGGCAACGGCAGCGTTATTGTTGACTGCCGCCTTCCTGATCCGGTGGGCAACGATCGGTGCTTCGTGGCGCAGATTGCCGCCCACAATCAATGCACCGTCGAGAGTATCGAGCGATTCAAGCGAGCGACCGAGATAAGGGAACACAGGGTCATTGGTCTGATCGCGGACATCACGGCGCTGCAGCCGATGATCGATATGTGCACTGCCCAGATGATCCGCCAAGCGCTGCAACAGATAACCTTCCTCTAGCGTGGCAGATGGCGACACGACGAAGCCTGTGTCACTGCCAGCGCTGCGCAACGCCTGCGCCGCAGCCTCGAGCGCCTGCTGCCAACTAACTTCCTGCCATTCGCCATCAGTCTTGATGCGCGGCGTTTGTAAACGGTCTTGCGCGTAAATACCTTCGTAAGAAAACCGATCCCGGTCAGCGATCCAGGTCTCGTTGATAGCCTCGTTCGGACGCGGCACGATGCGCTTGATCGTGCCACGCAAGGTGTGCGCAAACAGGTTAGACCCAACGCAATCGTGCGGACTAACGAGCGGTTGCTGAACCATTTCCCAAGCGCGGGCGCTGTAGCGATAGGGCTTGTTGTTCAATGCGCCGACCGGGCAAAGATCAATAATGTTGCCCGACAATTCGTGATCGACATTGTTTTCGATATACGTGCCGATTTGCATCTGCTCGCCACGGCCTGTCGTACCGAGTTCCTGAATACCCTGGATTTCTTTTCCAAAACGAACGCAGCGCGTGCAATGAATGAAGCGCGTCATATCCGTAGACACGAGCGGTCCGATGTTCTTGTCTTTGACGACGCGTTTTTTCTCGGTGTAGCGCGATACGTCCCGGCCGTAACCCATCGCCAGATCCTGCAGCTCACACTCGCCACCCTGGTCACAGATCGGGCAATCGAGAGGATGGTTTATCAGCAGAAATTCCATCGTCGCGCGCTGTGCCGCGATGGCATAGGCCGACTTGGTCGAGACCTTCATGCCTTCCGCGACAGGCGTCGCGCATGCCGGTAACGGTTTGGGCGCACGCTCTACCTCGACCAGGCACATGCGACAGTTAGCAGCGACCGTTAGCTTCTCGTGATAACAGAAACGTGGCACATAGGCATTCGCGGCATCGGTCGCTTCGATCAACATCTGGCCCTTACGCGCGGTAACGGCCTTACCATCGATCTCAAGGTTCACCAGATCATCTTGTTGCTTGGCGTCGGTCATGACGTCATCCAATCCTCTTGTTGACAGCATGCGCCGCTGTCTGTGTTCTACTGTCGACTACGCTGCGGCGTCGCTGTGCGCCTCGACAATACTGCGCCCGCCATTGGCGACCATATACTCAAACTCGTGACGATAGTGCTTCAGGAAGCTCTGCACCGGCCAGGCCGCCGCGTCGCCCAACGCGCAAATCGTATGGCCCTCGATTTTGTTGGCAACGTCCAGCAGACGATTCAAATCCGCTTCGGTCCCACGCCCTTCGATAAAGCCGGTCAGCATGCGATACATCCAGCCGGTACCTTCCCGACAAGGCGTACATTGACCACACGACTCCGCCATGTAAAAGCGTGAGATACGGCGCAAGACACGTACCATGCACGTCGTGTCGTCCATCACCATCACCGCACCCGTGCCAAACGAAGAACCCGCCTCTTTCAGCGAGTCGTAATCCATCGTGCAATCCATAATGATGTCGGCTGGCAACACCGGCACGGAAGAACCACCAGGAATCACGGCCTTCAACTGACGACCTTTCCAAACGCCACCGCACATCTCGAGCAGCTCGCGAAATGGTATGCCCATCGGTAGTTCGACATTCATGGGCTTTTCGACATGCCCGCTGACCGAGAAAATAGCCGTGCCACCTGAATTTTCGACGCCCAGGTCCTTAAACCAATCGGCGCCCTTGCGGACGATCGTCGGCACGCTCGCCAACGATTGCGTGTTGTTAATGGTGGTCGGCTTACCGTACAGGCCAAAGTTGGCCGGGAACGGCGGCTTGAAGCGAGGTTTTCCCTGCTTGCCTTCCAGCGACTCCAGCAGCGCGGTCTCCTCGCCACAGATGTAAGCGCCTGCACCGACGAAAGTCTCGAGGTCAAAATCGATACCTGAACCGCGAATGTTCTTTCCGAGCAAACCGGCTGCGTAGGCTTCTTTGACCGCCGCTTCGAAGCGCGGTACCGGCTCTTCAATAAACTCACCACGAATATAGTTGTAAGCGACAGTCGCACCCATCGCGTAGGCGGCGATCGCCATACCTTCGATCAGCGAGTGCGGGTTGTAACGCAGAATCTCGCGATCGTGGCAGGTGCCGGGCTCGCTCTCATCCGAATTGCAGACCAGGTATTTCTGACCAGGCGCTGAGCGCGGCATGAAGCTCCACTTGAGCCCGGTTGGAAAACCCGCACCGCCGCGACCACGCAGACCGGATGCTTTAACGATGTCGATCACCTGGTCTTCCGACAACTCACCATTGATCACGCGTTCCCATGACTGATAGCCGCCCGTTTGTCGGTAGGCATCGAGCGTCCAACCATTGTCGGTGCCAAGAGTGGCATAACACACTGTGTTTTGTTCCATGCTGTCAGTCCAATGCGTCCAAAATTTTCTGCATCGATTCCGGTGTCAGGTTTTCGTGATAGTGATGATCCACCATCATCATCGGCGCACCACAACAGGCCGCCAGACACTCTTCTTCTTTCTTCAAGTAGATGCGCCCGTCTGCCGTGCTCTCACCGAGTTTGATCCCCAACGACTTCTCGGCGTGGGCCACTAACTCATCCGCACCCCGCAACATGCACGAGACGTTCGTGCAAATCGCAACGTTGTGACGACCGACCTTCTTGGTCTCAAACATTGAGTAAAAGGTGGCCACCTCATACACTTTGATCGGCTCGAGACCGAGATAGTCAGCAACGGCGTCCATTTGTGGCGTCGTCACATAACCATGGTTCTCGTGCTGTACCGCGTGCAACGCACCGATAATCGCCGAGCGCGCGCGGTCGTCCGGGAACCGCTGCCGCCAGGCATCGATTTCTTCAATAACATGCGGCGACAGCATCACCGCTTCAGTTGTTTCAGTTTGTTCGCTCATCGACACTCAACCTGGATCGCCCGCCAGCGGCTAGCGATCAATTTCTCCGAACACGATGTCCTGCGTACCAATCACCGCGACGACATCAGCCAACATATGGCCCGACACCATCTCGTTCATCGCTGATAGATGCGCAAAACCCGGCGCACGAACCTTGACGCGGTAGGGTTTGTTCGCACCGTCAGAAATCAGATACACACCGAACTCACCCTTAGGGTGTTCGATGGCAGCGTAGGCCTCACCGGGCGGCACGCTGTAGCCTTCTGTGAACAGTTTGAAATGGTGGATCAATGATTCCATGTCGCCCTTCATCTCCACACGCTTCGGCGGCGAGATTTTGTGATCGTCGAGCATCACCGGACCCGAATTGGCGCGCAGCCAGTCCACACACTGTTGAATAATTCGGTTCGACTGACGGAGTTCCTCCATGCGCACGAGGTATCGGTCATAGCAGTCTCCGTTCACGCCGACGGGCACATCGAAATCCATGCGATCGTACACTTCGTAAGGCTGCTTCTTGCGTAGATCCCACGCGATGCCGGAGCCACGTAACATCGGCCCCGTGAAACCGAGCTGCTGGGCACGTTCAGGACTGACCACGCCGATGTTGACCGTACGCTGCTTCCAGATACGGTTGTCCGTCAGGAGCGTCTCGTACTCATCGACGCACGCCGGGAAACGTTTGGTGAAGTCCTCAATAAAATCGAGTAAAGACCCCTCGCGTGCCTCATTCAGCCGCGTTGCATCTTTTTCACTGCGCCACTTAGACGCCACGTATTTCGGCATCTGTGCTGGCAGATCTCGGTACACGCCGCCTGGACGGTAGTAGGTGGCGTGCATGCGAGTGCCCGACACGGCCTCGTAGCAGTCCATCAAGTCTTCGCGTTCGCGGAAGCAATACAGGAACATCGTCATAGCGCCGATATCAAGACCGTGGGCACCCAACCACATCAAATGGTTCAGGATGCGTGTGATCTCATCGAACATGACGCGAATATACTGTGCCCGCAGCGGGGCCTCGATACCGAGCAGCTTCTCAATCGCGAGCACATAACCGTGTTCGTTACACATCATCGACACGTAGTCGAGACGATCCATGTAGCCAATGCTCTGGTTAAACGGCTTGCTCTCCGCCAGCTTCTCGGTGCCACGGTGCAACAAGCCGACATGCGGATCCGCTTTTTGAATGGTCTCACCATCCATTTCGAGGATCAGCCGCAGTACGCCATGCGCAGCCGGGTGTTGCGGACCGAAATTAAGCGTGAAATTCTGAATCTCAGACATCGGAGGACTCTTTCAAAGCGGCGTCGTAGCGATTGTCGTCGCGGATGACACGTGGCACCAACGTGCGTGGCTCGATCGACACGGGTTGGTAGGCCACCCTGCCCTTGTCTGCGTCGTAACGCACCTCGACGTTGCCGGACAACGGAAAGTCTTTACGGAACGGATGCCCGATAAAACCGTAGTCGGTCAGAATGCGTCGCAGATCCGGGTGGCCTTCGTAGATGATGCCAAACAGATCGAACGCTTCCCTTTCGTACCAATCGGCACTGCGCCAGACGTTGATCAACGATGGCACACGTGGCGGATTTTCCTGCGAAGTATAGGTACGCACGCGTAAACGCCAGTTGTGCGTCAACGACAAGAGATGGATAACAGACGCGAATCGCTGCGGCGCGAAGGTGTCGGCATCATCGATGATCACCTCGCGCTGTACGCCTCGCGAAAAGCCCGAATCGGTTGCGCTATTGGTTTTCCACTCATCTTGCCCGTGCGTGAGATAATCGACACCGCACAAGTCGATCAACGTCGAAAACGCAAACGTCTCATCATCGCGCAACACCTCCGCGGATTCGATCAACTGTTCGCGTGGCACGATGATCGTCACCTCGCGTGTCCGCGGATCCGTTTCCACTCGCAGATCGGGGAACCGTGTGCGTAGCGCATCGGCCAGCCGCTCGTAGCGTGCCGGTGTTGTCGTCTGCTCTGTCATCGCGCGATCGTACTCGTACGTTTGATTTTCTTTTGCAGCTGCAGAATGCCGTACATCAGTGCCTCTGCTGTCGGTGGGCAGCCGGGGACGTAAACATCGACTGGCACCACGCGATCGCAGCCACGCACCACCGCATAAGAATAGTGATAGTAGCCGCCGCCATTGGCGCAAGAGCCCATCGAAATCACCCAGCGTGGTTCTGGCATCTGGTCATAAACCTTGCGCAACGCCGGCGCCATCTTGTTGACGAGCGTACCCGCCACAATCATGACATCCGACTGCCGAGGGCTGGGTCGGAAAATGACACCGAAACGATCCAGGTCGTAACGTGCTGCCCCAGCGTGCATCATCTCGACGGCGCAACACGCGAGACCGAAGGTCATCGGCCACATGGAACCCGTACGCGCCCAGTTCACGACCGTATCGACGCTGGTGACGACAAGCCCCTTCTTCTGGACACTGCCAGGCGGTAGTTCAAAGTCCGCTGCCTCTTGAGGCAAGCGCTCCGCTTCTAATCCCATTCCAGTGCCCCTTTCTTCCACTCGTAGATAAAGCCAACTACGAGAACCGTCAAAAACAGCGCCATCGCTAATACAAAAAAGCCGAGCGTATCGGTGCCCACGGCGTCATTGATCGACACCGCCCACGGAAACAGGAAAGCGATTTCCAGATCGAAGATGATGAATAGAATGGCGACGAGATAATAACGGACGTCGAACTTCATTCGACTGTCTTCGAAAGCTTCAAAACCGCACTCGTAGGGCGAGAGCTTTTCCGCATCTTTGCTACCGCGTCCGAACAGGAATCCGAGCGTCATCAATACAACGCCCAGACCGGCGGCGATGCCCAGAAAAATCAGCACCGGAATATAATTTTGCAGCATTGAGAGTGTCCCGTAGCCGCTATCCGGCAACCGTAGACCCCGCGACTGCCAGAAAACGATAAATGTTGTGTACGAGGGCCTCGATGAGGCCCTGCAGTTCGCCCGCTATTGTATCAGTTAACGGCGCGGAGGGCATACTCTGAAGCGATATTGCGGAGATACCTATTCGACGTACCATGGTCACGCGATTGGATACAAAAAAAGCGCCTTAAGACGCTTGATTTGCTTGGCCACGCTGCATTGTGCAGATCGACCAGATTATGGTTGGTGCCGATGGCCGGACTCGAACCGGCACAGCTCTCGCTACTGCCCCCTCAAGACAGCGTGTCTACCAATTCCACCACATCGGCATATCGTCCTTACTCTTCGTCGTCTGCTGCAGACTCACCGCCGTCCTCGGCATCACTCGGCAGATCGTCTGCACTGATTTCCGGCAGCTCATCGACGGCATCTGCTGCTGCATCTTCACCGGCGTCTGCGGCCTCCTCAATCGAAGGCAGCTCATCGAGCACGCCGTCCACGGCCGATTCCGTCGTGTCGTCGACATCGGCTGGCAAAGTGACTTGGTCGACAATGCTGCTGCCGCTGGTGCCCTGGGTTGCCAGGTAAGCCAGTGCGAGACTATTGGCAAAGAACGCGGCTGCCAACACTGCGGTAGCGCGCGACAGGAAATTCGCGGAACCGCGCGCCCCGAAAACAGTACCGGAGGCACCAGCGCCAAATGAAGCGCCCGCATCGGCCCCTTTTCCTCGTTGCATCAGCACGAGAACGATGATGCCCACACAGATAAAAAAGTGCGCAATCATCAAAACGATCGTCATCGTATTCATAATGAGTTAAATCTTTACTATTTTGAAATGGCATCGAAAGCCGCGCTTCCGATGGCCAGAAAATCATCGGCCTTCAGTGATGCACCACCGATCAGCCCACCGTCGATATCGGGCATGCTCAACAGCCCGGCAGCATTGGCTGCCTTCATGCTGCCGCCGTAGACGATCCGCGTGGTTTCGGCCAGCTCAGGGTCCAACTCGGCCAGCTCAGCGCGAATAAATGCATGCACCGCCTGTGCCTGCTCCGGCGAGGCGGTTTGACCGGTGCCGATCGCCCAAACCGGTTCGTAAGCGACGACGGCCTGCCCAAAACCTGCGACGCCGACTAGATCAGTGACTGCTCTGAGCTGACGGCCCACGACAGCCTCGGTATCCCCGGCCTCGCGTTGGGCAAGCGTCTCGCCGACACACAACACTGGTCGCAGCCCCGCCTCAACGGCTGCGGCGAACTTATCTGCCACCTGCTCATTAAGCTCTGCAAATAATGAACGCCGTTCGGAATGCCCTACCAGCACATAGCGGCATCCGAATTCGGTCAGCATCCTCGCCGAGACCTCGCCGGTGTATGCACCCGACTCGTATTCCGAGACATTCTGCGCACCCAACCGTAACGGCGCACTGCCGATCTGGCTGTTAACGCTATCCAAATAGGCAGTCGGCGGACAAACGAGAAACTCAACGTCATGCAACCGGTTCACGCCCGCAAGAATGCCGTCCAACAATGCATTGTTGGCGGTCAGACTGCCGTTCATTTTCCAGTTACCTGCGATCAGGTACTGTCGTGAAGCCGGTGTGGTCATGAGTCAGCTCGTGCTCGGTTAAAGAATGCCGAAAAGCCGGCGAGAATAACGATGATTGACGATTTTAGCAATGCTCGAACCCCGATTTTGTCAGCATTGCCCATCGCTCGCGAGGTCGTCTAGCCAGCCACAGTGCGTACGACCTCAGCCAACTCCTCGGCCGCTGCCTGCACCTCAGGCTTATCCACACCTTCTACCATGACCCTGATCAACGGCTCTGTCCCGGACGCGCGCAAAACGATGCGCCCTCGATCGCCTAGGGCGCCTTCGATTCGTTCCCTTGCGGACACCAGATCTGGTTGAGAATCGACGTCGAAGCGCTCTGCGACCCGAACGTTGATCAGAACTTGTGGATACAGCGGCATATCCGCGGCCAACTCGCGCAGCGACTGCCCCGTACCGCGAACGATTTCCAGTAGCTGCAGCGCGCTGACCATGCCATCGCCAGTCGTGGCCTTGTCGAGACAAATAATATGGCCAGAGGTTTCGCCGCCGATGATGCCGTCATGTTTGCGCAGCTCTGCCATGACATAGCGATCACCGACCTTGGCCCGTACGAAAGGCACCTCCTGCTCCTCGAGCCTACGCTCAAGACCGAGGTTGCTCATCACGGTGCCCACCACCGGTCCCTTCAACACCCCGGCGCGTTTTCGGCCCATCGCAACGATGTAGATCAACTGGTCACCATCAACAATCTCGCCGCTATCGTCGACCATCAGCACGCGGTCGCCATCGCCGTCCAGCGCGATACCGAGGTCAGCATTCACCGCTTTCACGGTTTGTTGGAGCAGTTCCGGCTGCGTCGACCCGCAGCCATCATTAATGTTGCGCCCGTTTGGCGAACAACCGATCGGAATCACATTGGCGCCAAGCGCTGACAATACGCGTGGTGCGATCTTGAAGGCAGCACCATTTGAGCAGTCGAGCACGATCTTCATCCCTTCCAGCGTCATGTCATTGTCGACTGACTCAAGGCAGTACTCGATATATCGCTCGCGCGCCGAATCGATCCGTTTGGCGAAACCTAGTTCCGATGAGTCCCGAGTGATGGCCGGCGCTTGTAACAAAGCCTCGATTTTGAGCTCAACCGAGTCCGACAGCTTGCGCCCTTCACCATCGAAAAATTTGATGCCGTTGTCGTAGTAAGGGTTGTGCGACGCACTGATCATGACACCGAGGTCCGCATCAAATGTTCGGGTAATATGCGCGACGCCGGGTGTTGGCAAGGGTCCGAGCATCAGCACGTCAGCACCGGCCGCCGTAAAGCCGGCTTCGAGTGCCGCCTCGAACATATAGCCCGATACGCGTGTGTCTTTGCCAATGACGACAGTGCCGCCATCAGGCACCAATACGCGCGCTGCAGCGCCTGCGAGGCGCAGCGCAAAATCTGCCGTCATTGGTGTATCTCCGACACGCCCACGCACGCCATCGGTACCAAAAAACTTACGACTCATGATAGTCACCCATTATTGTTGTGATTGCAGTGTGTTGACCGCTTGCAGAATCGTCAAGGCTTCCCGTGTTTCTGCAACGTCGTGAACCCGTACGATGCGCGCACCGTTTTTTACAGCCAGTGCAGCGAGCAGCACACTACCGATCAGTCGTTGATCAACCGGTTTGCCGGTGAGTTCGCCGATCATAGACTTGCGCGATAATCCGGCGAGCACCGGAAAACCAAGCGCGGTCATTCGATCAAGGCCGTTCAATAAACCCAGGTTATGGGTCAGCGTCTTGCCGAAACCAAAGCCGGGGTCGATTACAATTTGCGAAGACGCTATCCCGGCCTGGAGACACGCATCGGCACGCGCAGAGAGAAATGCGCAGACCTCGTCGACTGGATCCGCGTAGTGCGGCGCGTGCTGCATTGTCTCGGGCTCACCCTGCATATGCATCAGACACACCGGCACATTCAGTGACGCCGCCGTTCGCAGCGCGCCGGGTCTGCGTAGCGCCCAGACATCGTTGATCATAGCCGCACCCGCCTCCACCGCCGCTGCCATCACCGCTGGCTTCGATGTATCCACGGAAATCGCACCCAAGCGCTTCCGCGCGATGGCCTCAACAACAGGCACGACGCGATGCAGCTCATCCTGAACATCGACAGGCGCCGCACCGGGGCGCGTTGACTCTCCGCCAACATCAATAATGTCAGCGCCCATGGCAAACATTTGCTCCGCCTGCCTGACCGCGCGATCGGTCGCTAAAAAGCGACCGCCGTCAGAGAACGAATCGGGCGTGACGTTGAGTACCCCCATGATGAGCGGCATCGCATCATCCTGCAGTCGATCCGCCAGATGGTCTTGCGTCTTTTTGGGTGCCTCATACATCGGCCCGGTACCTTGAAGCAAAAAAACGGCAGCCAGATGGCTGCCGTCGGAGACTAAGAACCGACGTCAAAGCAACGTCGCGCTCGCCGGTGCTAGCCCGACTGACCCGCGGGCCCACCAATTGTGCCCTCAGGCTGGGTAGTCTTTTCGCTACTCGCCGTTTTGCCAGTCGGGGGTTCACCGCCATCAGTCCAGTCAGCAGGCGGTCGTGGTTCACGACCTTCCATGATGTCCTTGATCTGATCGGTATCGATCGTCTCGTATTTGATCAGCGCTTGCGCCATAACGTGCAGCTTTTCTTCCTCATCTTTGAGAATTTGCACAGCACGAGCGTAATTCTCGTCGATGATCGAGCGCACCTCTTCGTCAATCGCGTGCGCTGTGCCGTCAGACACATGCTTGGTCTGCGATACCGAACGGCCGAGGAAGACTTCGCCCTCTTCTTCGCTGTAGCTCAATGGACCCAGGCGATCCGAAAGCCCCCACTTAGTCACCATGTTGCGGGCGATTTCGGTTGCTCGTTCGATGTCATTCGAAGCACCCGTGGTCACACTGTCTGCGCCGAAGATCTGCTCTTCCGCGATCCGGCCACCGAACAAACTCGCGATTTGACTTTTCAGTCGCTGTTTCGAATAGCTGTAGCGATCCTCCTCAGGCAGGAACATCGTCACCCCAAGCGCACGGCCACGCGGAATAATCGTGACTTTGTATACCGGGTCGTGATCCGGGACGCTGAGCCCAACAATCGCATGCCCTGCCTCGTGATAAGCCGTCAGCTTTTTCTCGTCCTCGCTCATCACCATAGAGCGCCGCTCCGCGCCCATCATGATCTTGTCTTTCGCTTTCTCGAACTCGTCCATGCCGACCGTGCGCCGATTGGCACGCGCCGCAAACAAGGCGGCTTCGTTAACAAGGTTGGCAAGATCCGCACCTGAGAATCCGGGGGTGCCGCGCGCAATGATGCCCGGTTTAACGTCATCGCCAATCGGTACCTTGCGCATATGAACCCGAAGAATCTGCTCACGGCCGCGCACATCGGGCAACGGCACGACGACTTGTCGATCGAAGCGACCCGGACGCAACAGTGCCGGGTCGAGTACGTCGGGTCGGTTCGTGGCGGCGATGACAATGATGCCCTCGTTGCCCTCGAAACCATCCATTTCGACAAGTAACTGGTTCAGCGTCTGCTCCCGCTCGTCGTGACCGCCGCCGAGCCCGGCACCGCGGTGACGACCGACAGCGTCAATCTCATCGATGAAGATAATGCAGGGGGCGTGCTTCTTCGCTTGCTCAAACATATCGCGGACGCGGGAAGCGCCGACGCCAACAAACATCTCGACGAAATCAGAACCCGAAATCGTGAAGAACGGTACTTTGGCTTCACCGGCGATCGCTCGCGCCAGTAAAGTCTTACCAGTACCTGGAGAGCCTACCATCAAGACTCCTTTCGGAATCTTGCCACCGAGCCTCTGGAATTTGCTGGGGTCCTTCAGAAAGTCGACGATCTCGACGACTTCTTCTTTCGCTTCTTCGACACCGGCCACATCGGCGAACGTAACACCGACCTGATCCTCACCAAGCAGACGCGCCTTGCTTTTACCGAAACTCATCGCACCGCGACCACCGGCACCACCGCCTTGCATCTGACGCATGAAGTACACCCATACGGCGATCAACAACAAGATCGGAAATGAACTGATAAACAGGTTGACCAGCAAATTTGGCTCTTTCGGTTCCATTTTCTCGAACCGGATACCGCGTTCACTCAAATCGCCGATCAACGCGGATTGGTCCGTTTCCGGGTTGTAGGCGAGATAAAGCTGCCCGTCGCTGGTCTCATAGCGGACCGATTGGCCCTGCTCGTCAAAGACGACCGTATCGACGGAACCCTTGTCGACACGCTTAAGAAACTCCGAATAGGGCTCCGTTGTCACTTGGCCGAACGTACTTTGCTGGAAGCTAGACACGACGGTCAGCAGCACCAGTACAATCGCGATAAAAATCAGTATGTTTTTTGCAGAATCGTTCACAGGAACGCCTCATGTTGCGCCCGCGACTGGCATTTATCGCGGGACAGGGGTTAAGACAGGCCTTTTACAGCGGCACCTCTGATAACAAAAACAAAGGCTTAAGCTCGATTACGCGCCATCGCCATTAGCCACGACACTACACTAAGCGATGGTTTCTCGCTAGCACGTAGACCTCAGTACTACTCGGTCGAGACGCCTTGGGTTTGCGGATTTTCACCACCGCAAACTGGCGCCGAAGTTCTCGGACATAGTCATCAAAGCCTTCGCCCTGAAACACCTTGCAGATGAATGCCCCTTTCGGGGCGATGACCTCGTTCGCGAAAGCGAGCGCCAACTCGGCCAGATATATGGCTCTCGGCTGATCCACCGCCTTCACTCCTGAGATATTGGGTGCCATGTCGCTCATTACAAGATCGACGCGTCGACCAGCCAAATGTGTATTGAGGGTGTCCAGTACCACTGCTTCGCGGAAATCGCCTTGTAGTACAGTCACGGCAGGTAAACTGTCGATCGGCAAGAGGTCGAGCGCGTAGATTTCGCACTGTTCGTCCAATCGCCGCGCGACATACTGGCTCCATCCCCCTGGCGCTGCGCCGAGATCGACAACCAACATGTTTTTGCGCAGCAATTTATCTTTGTCGACAAGTTCCGCCAGTTTATAAACAGCGCGCGATCGAAAACCTTCCTGACGTGCTTTTTGCACCCACGGATCACGTTCTTGCCGATCACGCCAGGTACCGGACGTCCGACGCGGGCCGCTCATGCGCCGATCCGCCCTGCGAACGTGACGCGCGCCAAGAATTGACTGATAATCACGCCCCCCGCCCAAACGGAACTAGCAAACTGATGGAATTGACAGAACGACAGCGAAAAACGCTGCGCGGCCTCGGCCACCCATTGAAGCCGGTCGTGATGATCGCCGACAGAGGCCTGTCGGACAATGTTGCCCATGAGATTGAACAAGCACTTGCCTTTCATGAGTTGATCAAAATCAGCATTCGCGCGGAGCGCGACGCCCGGGATGCCATCATCGCAGCAATCGGCGAACGGTTTGCAGCCACGTTGGTCCAGCGCACTGGCAATATCGCACTGTTTTTTCGTCGCAATCAAGAACGTCCGAAAGTGGTGCTCGGCAGCCGCTAACCGCGGTTAGGCCGTAAGGTGCCCTGGTTAGACATAGCGCACCTCGACGATTTCGTAATCGCGATTGCCAGCAGGCGCAGTGACCGTCACCTCATCGCCTTCATTCTTGCCGATCAGCGCCCGCGCAATCGGCGAACTCACCGAAATCATGCCCTGTTTGATGTCGGCTTCATCATCACCAACAATCTGATAGGTGGTCGTCTGATCGTTTTCCAGATCAAGCAATTCCACGGTCGCACCAAACACAACTTTGCCGTTCGCATTCAATGTCGTGACATCGATGATTTGTGCATTCGATAACTTCGCTTCGATTTCCTGAATCCGACCTTCCGCGAAGCTTTGTTGTTCGCGCGCCGCGTGGTATTCCGCGTTTTCTTTCAGATCGCCATGTTCACGTGCTTCGGCGATCGCCTGAATAATGCGCGGCCGATCGACAGTCTTCAGCTGCTTAAGCTCGTCTTTCAATTGTTCCGCACCGCGTGCGGTCAATGGCACTTTATTCACTGTTGCTACCTATCTTGTCTGGTCGAGGAACGCCGCCTGATCAGGCCGCATTGCGCTTGTGCAAATCCTGCAAACAGTTGACGTTGTCGTCCGCCAGATGCTGCATCGCTACGCAGGTTGCGCGGGCCGCCGACAACGTTGTGTAGTAAGTCACCGCTCGCGCGACCGCTTCTCCACGAATCGTCTGCGAATCACGGATCGCTTTCTTTCCCTCGGTGGTATTC
>JBCCBP010000027.1:0-47328 GCA_039033995.1 Pseudomonadota bacterium
CTTTAAACCAAAATAGTTCTAACCCACTATTACTACACGGGGGTTTCCTGCGCGCGCTTGCGCCCCACGTCGCGATGCATCGCGACAGCCCGCAGGGTGAGCGCCTTCAGGCGTGAATCATCCCTCCTCCTCCGCCACTTTTCTGCTCCGCCTCAACCCGCTATTGGCGCCATCAATTTAGGCGCTATAAACCGGATTCGATCCCTCGAAACAGACAAGCCGGGTTCGCGCGAGCGATAGCGAGCCACGTCGCGATGTATCGAGACAGCCCGCCGGGTTAGAGTGTACCGACCACTATCTATCGCGGCTCACACGTATGCTAGCCTTTAACCAATTGACTGATATCTGGGTCATCAATGTTTGAGCATTTTCTATTGGCGTTAGCCGGGTTTGCATCTGCCTATTTGCTCTGCTCATTATTGACGGGCAGATTGATGAAAGAAGTTGTTCAGCATAAGACTGCATTTGCTACCGTCAGTGTACTTTGTGGTTTTCTCTTGACTCTGCGGGTCCAAAACGCGTTGGATACAGGCTTCACTTTGGTAGACAGGGCCTTCTTATTCATGTTGGGTTTCTGCGCAATACTCTACCCAGGCATGCGATTGCTACAAAAACACAAAGCTGTAGTGATCAGTACCCGCCCCGTTGGCGATTGAAAAACGGTGCGACACCATCACATCTATAAAGTAAGTAAACGACGTCGATCTAGAAGTCCTGACTTATGTCGTCTAACTATAGTCGAGCCTTATCCTGCACCCCTTTGGCGTGCTAATCTCTAGAAGTATCCAGAAAATTCGCGAGAGGAAGACAGTGAATTCAAATAATCCATATGCGGTCAATCAATCGGTTGCGAGCCTCGATCAGGAACGTCGATCAGCTTTCATTTGGCGTACCTATGCCCACGTTGTGGGTTCTATCCTGGCCTTCGCCGCCATTTCTGCTTACCTATACAAGTCCGGTATCTCAGCCAACATTTTCCAGCTGATGACAGGCAACTGGATGATTGTGCTCGGCGCATTCATGCTCGCCGGCTGGGGTGCGAACTATGTGGCGCATCGACTTGAGTCAGCTGCTGCACAATATGCAGCACTCGCCGTCTACGTCGTCATGCAGGCGCTCTTGTTTGCGCCGATGTTCCTGATGGCACTCTATCTGCCAGAAGGCCCCGGCATCATCGAGAGTGCCGCAACGGTCACCGTCGTGGCCTGCGCCGGCTTGATGGCGGTCGCCATGATCACCGGCAAGGACTTCTCGTTCCTCCGTGGCATGCTGGTCTGGGGCGGTATTCTGGCGATGGTCGGTATTTTTGCCTCATTGATCTTCGGCTTTGAGCTGGGCACCTGGTTCTCAGTCGCGATGATCGGTTTTGCCGGCGCAGCGGTGCTGTACGACACATCCAACATCCTGCACCACTACCCGGAAGATCGTCACGTTGCAGCAGCATTGTCGCTGTTCGCATCGATCGCCCTGATGTTCTGGTACATCCTGCGTTTGTTTATGTCTCGCGATTAGTCACGAGCACAACAACAAGCCTATGAAAATACCCGCGCTTGTCGCGGGTATTTTTTTGCCGCCCCTGAACGCCCCAGCTATACTATTGGCATACAGACAGGGGCAAGCCACTGAGCACAGCGTTTTCGTCCGCGGCACCACTCCTACGGTTCGCCTTGCTAACCGTCGCGGCATTTCTGTCACTGAATCCCACCCGAGCAGTCCAGGCGCAAGCCTTGTCCACCCTGGATGTTCAAGTCGTCGAACAACGCCTTGATGAGATCGGCACCCGCCTCGAGCAGCAGGATGTTACCCAGAACGACCTGAATCGCTATCGTGATTCGATCGTTCGCATTGCAGAGGATGCGGCGCTTTGCGTCGAGACGACACAGCCGCAGCGCGATCAGCTCAAAGAACGCCTCGATGTCTTTGTCGACCTCAGCCCGGATACCAACGCCGCGCTGTTTGATCAATCGATCGAGGTACGCAATCGATTCGACGAGGCGCAGGCACTGTTGCTGGCCTGCCAGGAGTTTGTGACAGACGCCGGTACGCTTCTCGACGACATCAACGAAAAAATCACCGAGCTGGCCGCGCGCTATCTGTGGCAACGCGGAGAGAGTCTGCCGGGCCTGCTCGCTCACGCCGGTGAGGTCATCGCCGGATGGCCCGATGCGATTCGTGGCGGCATGACGCCGCAATTGGGTGAGGGCATCACGATTCTGGAGTTACTCTGGCTGCTCATCATCGTTGGCGCGCTGGCTGTAGCCGTTGGTCTGTTCGCGCGTATGCGGTTCAATCGTTGGTTTGACGCTGCGGGCTACGCCAATGCGGCGCCTCGCTTGAGTGCACTGTTACCGAAGCCACTGGCCACCCACGCGCCGATGCTGCTGCTCGGCGCCGGGCTAATTTTGACGCTGTACATCTGCACGACGAACGCGAGCATGGCCATTGCGGCGGTGCGTGCCGCAATGGCGATCCTGATGTTCGGGGTCGGCTGCGTGATTATCGACTGGGCGACCGGACCCTTGTCGCCGGCTGCATCGCTGGCTGGCTTTTATCCCGACCATGTGCTGCCACTGCGGCGGCGTCTGCGACTGTTCGTGCTCGTACTGGTCGCGAGTTTTGTCGTGTTGGGCGAGTCGTGGCTGGGTGTTTCGATGACGGTCGACGAACAGCCGCTCGCGCGCGCGATTGTCATCATCGCGCTGTGTGCGTCGTTGTGGACTGTCGTGGCGTACCTCGGCAACGTCCGTGGGCTCACCCGCTATCGAGTCGTTCGATTCGCCGGATTGGTATGCCTCGCTGTCGCACTGCTGGCGATCATCTTCGGTTATCGCAATTTTGCGAGCTATCTAACGCATGGTGCGGTGCGGACGGCAACCGCGATCATTGTCATCTGGATATTGTTGTGGCTGGTGTTCGCACTCTTCGAAGCGCTCATCGAAGGTCGCACACCACTGTCACGCCGGGTGCGAGACATGGTGAGCAGCTCGGACAGCGAATCGCGGACCGGCTTCGGCCTGATGCAGCTCAGTGCCGATGTCATTATCTGGCTTGGATTCGCGGTCTACCTCGTCTACGTCTGGGACAGCTCGGGTGTACAGCTCGATCAACTCCGCTCACTAGCCGTGGAAGGCAAGAAGATCGGTGAGATCGAGCTGGTCCCGCTACAGCTTGTCTACGGCATTCTGAGTTTCAGTTTGCTGATCGCACTAACGGGCTGGGTCAAGCGGCTGATCGATAAACGTTGGCTCCGACATATGAACATGGATCGCGGCGCACGCGATGCCATGGTCACGCTCTCGGGCTACATCGGTTTCGTAATTGCGATTCTGATCGGCCTGAATGTCGCCGGTATCAACCTCGGCGGCCTCGCGTTGATCGGTGGTGGTTTGGCGCTCGGTATTGGTTTTGGTCTGCAAGCGATCGCCAGCAACTTTGTGTCCGGCCTAATCCTGTTGTTCGAACGGCCAATCAAGGCCGGCGACTTTGTGACGGTTGGCGAAACCGAGGGCTTTGTCAGACGGATCAGGATTCGTGCCACCGATATCGAAACGTTGGATAATCAGAACGTGCTGGTGCCAAACTCGGAACTGGTTTCCGGTCGTGTGACGAACTGGGTACTGCGCAATCCGCAGGGCCGACTACGTATCCGCGTCGGCGTGGCCTACGGTTCGGACATCGAGCTCGTACGTTCGATCATGGAACAAGTCGGGCGTGAACATGAGGACGTAATCAGCGATGGTGGCGCACCGGCACCGCGTGCGTTGTTTATGGGCTTCGGCGACAGCTCGCTCGATTTCGAATTGCGGGTGCGTGTGCGGCGAATCGAAAAACGTTTTAGCGTGATCAGCGATATCAATTTCAAACTGGAGAAAGCGTTCCGCGATCACAACATCACGGTACCGTTCCCGCAACGCGATCTGCATCTGATCAGCCTACCAGAGTCGCAGAATCCGCTGTCACCGACGCCGCCAGCGACAACAGCTACGCCCGAACCGCCGAAGCCGGTAGCAACACCGGTAGTCACCCCGGTGGACGATATCACGCGACACTTCAAGCATCAGGTCACACTCAAGTGCCCGATCGAACAGGTCTGGACCGCCATTACCGATGGCGACCAACTGCAGAAATGGTACGGACGCGAAGTCGATATCGCAGCGCGTATTGGCGGCAAGTTTGCGGCAACGCTGATGGACGACAGTGAAATCAATGCCGTCATCGATGTATTCATGCCGCCGAGACGGCTGCGCATGGCGCAGATGATGCCAGATGGAGAGGGCCCGCTACCCACAGGACCAGTCTTCGAAGAGTTAACCCTTCATCAGGATGGCGCGAACGTGATTTTGACGATCGAAGTCTTCGGCATTCCCGCCGAAGAGGACTGGGAAGGTTACTTCCGTCGTACAGAAGCGCACTGGGAAAGCAGCCTCGCCGAGCTGAAGAAATTACTGCGCGTCGTCAAACCGAGCTAGCTGTTACTTTACGCCGAGATGACTGCCTTGCCACCCAGGTAGGGCTGCAGTGCCGTCGGCACCGCTATCGATCCATCCGCCTGTTGGTAGTTTTCGATGATCGCGATCAATGCTCTGCCCGCTGCGACACCAGAGCCATTCAACGTATGCACCAGCTCGGGTTTGTTGCCCTGGCCATCGCGCCAGCGTGCGCTCATTCGACGCGCCTGAAAATCGCGATAGTTGCTGCACGACGAGATCTCGCGATACTTTTGCTGACCCGGCAACCACACTTCGATGTCGTAGGTCTTGGCCGCTCCGAAGCCCACGTCGCCTGCGCACAACGCGACGACGCGGTACGGCAACTCTAGCTTTTGCAATACCGTTTCCGCGTGCGCGGTCAGTCGCTCCAGCGCTGCCGCCGACTCGTCGGGCGCCACGACGTGCACGAGCTCTACCTTTTCGAACTGGTGCTGACGAATCATGCCGCGTGTATCCTGGCCATAACTGCCAGCTTCCGAACGAAAACACGGTGTATGTGCGACGAACTGTAATGGCAGCTGATCCGCGGCAAGGATCTGATCCCGCACCAGATTGGTGACCGGTACTTCCGCTGTCGGAATCAAATAGAAACCGCGTTCGTCCTCCAGTCGAAACAAGTCTTCGGCAAACTTCGGTAGCTGCCCAGTGCCTTCGAGCGCCGGCGCCTGCACGAGATACGGTACGTATACCTCGGTGTAACCATGCTCGTTGATGTGCAAGTCCAGCATGAATTGAATCAGTGCCCGTTGCAGACTGGCGAGACCACCACGCAACACCGCAAACCGTGCGCCCGACAGCCGGCTCGCGGACTCGAAATCAATACCGCTAAGCGCTTCGCCCAACTCGATATGATCTTTGATAGGAAACGAAAAATCCGCGGGCTCGCCCCAACGACGAATCTCGACGTTGTCATCCTCACTTAGTCCGTCAGGTACGTCGGCGTCGAGCAGATTGGGAAGACCCAACTGGATCTCCTGCAACTGGCTCGACACAGCCTGCAGCTCGGCCTCATGCGTCGCGAGGGTCTCACCGGCCGTTTTTTGAGCAGCCAGCAACGGCGCAATGTCCTCGCCTTTCGCTTTCGCCATACCGATGGCTTTGGCGCTCTCGTTACGCGACTTGCGCAGATTTTCAGTCTCCACCTGCAGCGTCTTGCGGCGCTCTTCGGCGTTGACGAACGCATCACGGTCTAGCGCGTCGCTGCCCCGCCGCGCCAGGTTTGCCGCGACCTGCTCGAGGTCGGATCTCAGTAATTTAGGATCAATCATTCTTTTGCTCTAACGAGATGTGTTGCTGCGGGTCATACAGTTATCGCTTCTTCAGCGGTGGGCTGGCCGCTGCATTGCGCTGCTCCAGCTGTTCAAGCTTTTCGCCGATGCGAAGCTCAAGACCGCGTGGTGCCGGATAATAGTATTTTCTGGGGGGCTTTGTCTCGGGAAAATAATTGACGCCCGCCGCGAACGCATCCGGCTCGTCATGCGCATACCGATAACCGTGGCCATGACCCAGAGTGTCCGCCAGCCGAGTCGGCGCATTGCGCAAACTGTCGGGCACCTCGAGCGAGCCGTCCTGTGCCGCATCCTTCCGTGACTGTTTAAACGCGGTGTAGACCGCATTGCTCTTCGCAGCACAAGCGAGAAAGATCGTTGCCTGCGCCAGCATGAGCTCACCTTCGGGTGCACCAAGGCGTTCCAGGCTTCGCCAGGCATCCAGCGCCAGTGTCAATGCACGCGGGTCCGCATTGCCGATATCTTCACTGGCCATGCGAATGAGTCGGCGCGCGATATAGGCCGGATCACAGCCGCCCACCAACATACGTTGCATCCAGTACAGCGCCGCGTCGGGGTCTGATCCACGCACCGATTTGTGCAATGCGGAGATCTGGTCGTAAAATGCATCACCGCCCTTGTCGAAGCGTTGCAGGCTGCCACTCGCCAGTGTTTGAAACACATCGTCAGTCAGGGTGCCGGTATCGTCAGCCAACTGTTCTGCCGCTTCCAGGAAATTCAAAAAGCGACGCGCGTCACCGTCCGCAACACGCGCAAGCTGATCGCGCTGTTCATCCGTCAAAGCCAATCGCAAGGATGTGCCGGTACGGTCGGTATCGGTGCCCGCCGCAAGCGCGTCGTAGAGCCCCACGAGATCCTCCGCTGTCAGCGGCTTCAAGACAAAAACACGCGCCCGGGATAACAAAGCGTTGTTCAATTCAAAGGCCGGGTTTTCAGTGGTCGCGCCAATGAAAACAATCGTCCCGTCTTCGATGTACGGCAGAAATGCGTCTTGCTGGGATTTGTTGAACCGATGCACCTCGTCGACGAACAACACGGTCCCGGTACCGTCGAAATCACGTCGAGCCGTGGCCTCTGCCATCGCCTGACGCACCTCCTTGACTCCGGACAAGACAGCGGACAGCGCTGTGAAAACATGGTCGGTACGGTCGGCGAGCATTCGCGCGAGCGTTGTCTTGCCGGTGCCCGGCGGCCCCCAGAAAATGCTGGACGCGATCTCGCCATGCTCAACCATGCGAGCAATAGGCTTTCCCGCTGCAACCAAATGGCGCTGCCCAACAAAATGCTCGAGTGTTGTCGGACGAACGCGATCTGCTAATGGACGGTAGGGCGCTACCACAGCCGAGCCATAATCGATTCCGCCAACACGGGCCAGCGATCACCACCGAGGCGGGCCGCTAGCCAACCAATGGCAACGCCAGCCATATTTGCAAGGGCATCCAACATGTCACCCTCGCGCCCCAGGTCGCTCACTTGCTGCAAAACCTCTGCCGCTGCACCGTAAACGCAAAGACCGATCACCAACGTCGTCCAACGTCGTTGTTCGAATAAACCGAAATACCACAAGGCCAACAAGAAAAAACCGATCAGATGCTTGGTGTAGTCACTGCTCAGCGGCATGTCTGGTGTGAGCGGTGGCGGCAACAACAGCGCGAGTGACGCAGCGACCGTCACAATAATGGTGGCTAACAGCCACAGCGACTTGTATCGCCACGCGCGCATGCAAGCCTAGCCAAACCCTTCAATCACAGGAATTGGCTCCTGTTCTGACTCGCGAGCATCACCCGTCGCATCCGTCGAACCGGCGGGGGTACCGTACACATCCACACCGGCGGGAGGCGTGAATTCGAACGCGTCAGGTTCGAATGCGATGTTGCTCTCCACATCGGAGAATACGATCTCTGTAACCTGGTCGAGACTGTCGCCGAGCAACATGCCCACCAACACAGAATCCACAAAACCCAGTCGTAACGCACCAAAATCGCTATCTTCGGCTTTGGCCGCGAGTTGCACCCACAAGGTGTCACCGCTCGCGAAGCTGCCCTGGTATTCGAATGCTGACAGCGGATCGCCCCCGCCGCTCAGGATGGTGGCGGGTGAATTGGCTAGCGCTTCGTCTTGCGCTCTGACTTCCACCTGATCGAGCAGCACATCGTAGTTCCACAGGTTGGTGCCGTCGGCCACAATGATCTGTTCGTCCGGCGTTTCGTAAGTCCATACAAACTTGCCAGGACGCTCAACCATGAATGTACCGTTGCTCGTCTCAGTCTGTGCATCCGCACGACGCACAGTCTGCACAAAACTACCGCGCAGGCTGCTCGTATTGTTATCAAACTGCTGCAGCAGCGTAAGCCCTTCCTGATACACCGCATCATCGGTTGGTGTCTGCGCCTGGGCGTTGTTCGCGCAGACGGCGATTGTCAAAACAACACACCACCAAAACTGTCGATTCATCCTATTGCTCCATCTCGGTTTGACGCCGTATACACACTAACTCAGCGAATCTGAATACGCGGTGAATGTGGCGAGTGCCCGCTAGTCTTTGGGCGGCGCCGGCGCCAGCACTTCACGGCTGCCATTGGATTCTAACGGGCCGACTAAACCGGCCTCTTCCATTGCCTCGACCATGCGCGCAGCACGGTTGTAACCAATCTTCAATCGACGCTGAACACCGGAAATAGAGGCCTTGCGGGTTTCCAATACGATCGCGACTGCCTGATCGTACAGCGCGTCCTGCTCGGAATCGGCATCCCCCATCGGTCCGGCGACATCCGGCATACCGGGCACTGGTGTGGTAGGCCCCGTCAAGACTTCGTCGATGTACGTCGGCGCACTGGACGCACGTAATTTCTCAACGACGGCATGGACTTCGTTGTCGGATACGAACGCGCCATGCACGCGCTCCGGAATTGAGGTGCCCGGCGGCAAGTACAACATGTCGCCGTGACCCAGTAAGTTCTCGGCACCCATTTGGTCCAGAATCGTGCGTGAGTCGACCTTGGCTGACACCTGAAACGCAATTCGCGCGGGTACATTGGCCTTGATCAGTCCGGTAATCACATCGACGGACGGTCGCTGTGTGGCCGGGATCATGTTGATCCCGGACGCTCTCGCCTTTTGGGCCAAGCGCGCAATCAGTTCTTCGACCTTCTTGCCGACAATCATCATCATATCGGCCAATTCGTCAATGATGACGACGATGAACGGCAGCGTCGTCAATTCGGGTGCCGCGGGTGGCGGCTTGTCAGGATCGATCAGGTCGGGCGGCTGCCATAGCGGATCAAG
The DNA here is from genome assembly GCA_039033995.1 of Pseudomonadota bacterium. GTDB lineage: Bacteria > Pseudomonadota > Gammaproteobacteria > Steroidobacterales > Woeseiaceae > CALBPI01. The sequence continues at coordinate 9,065 of JBCCBP010000027.1, forward strand.
AATCGGGCTGCCCGCATCCATCGCATCCCGCACTTTGCGGTTATAACCCCCAATATTGCGTACGCCCAGCGCCGCCATCAGTTTGTAACGCCGCTCCATTTCCGCCACACACCATCGCAATGCGTTCGCCGCTACCTTCATGTCGGTCACGACGGGCGACAACAAATGTGGGATGCCTTCGTAGACCGACAACTCGAGCATCTTAGGGTCGATCATGATCAGGCGCACCTGGTCCGGCGTCGCCTTGTACAACAAACTCAAGACCATCGCGTTGATGGCAACGGACTTACCAGAGCCGGTTGTCCCGGCAATCAACAAATGCGGCATGCGGCCCAGGTCGGCGATTTGTGCGGCGCCACCGATGTCCTTGCCCAAGGCCAGTGTCAGCGGCGACTGACTCTCGTCATAAGCGCGCGAACGCAGAATTTCTCCGAGCGTTACCAGTTCACGTTTTTCATTGGGAATTTCCAGACCGATCACTGAGCGGCCAGGAATGACCTCGACAACACGCACGGCGATGACGCTCAGTGAGCGCGCGAGATCTTTGGCGAGATTGGAAATCTGACTGGATTTAACGCCCGCCGCCGGCTCGAGCTCGAAACGCGTGATGATCGGCCCGGGTTGTACCGATACGACCTCCACATCGATACCGAAATCCTTGAGTTTGAGCTCGACGAGTCGCGACATTTTCTCCAGCGACTCCTCGGAATAGCCACCCTCCGGCGGTGGCGGATCGTCGAGCAGTGATAACGGCGGCAATTCGCCGGGCGCGGCCGCCTCGAACAACGGGACCTGCTTTTCCTGCTGGGCGCGATCACTCGCCTCCGCCCGCTTGATCGTCGGCTCGATGCGCGGCTTGACGCGCCCGCTTTTGCGCTCACGCTCAACCCGCTTGTTCTCGGTTCGCTGTTGTTGAGCCCGCTTGCCTTCCGCACGATCACGGACCGAATCCCGCCATGCCGAAACGCCTTCCACGCATTTCAAAACACCGCGACCGGTCTTGTCCATCACCGCCAACCAGGAAACACCCGTACACAGCGACGCTGCTGCGAACCAGCCAGCTAGCAACAGCAGCGTAGTACCTAACAAGCCAAACCAGCTAGTCAGCCCCTGCCCGACGATCTGACCGATGATGCCGCCAGCCGACTCTCGCAGGCCAATCGACGAGAAATACAGTGTCGCGAGTCCGCAACTCGCCGCCAGCGTCAGCACAAAACCCGTAAAACGCAGCGCCATCAGCCTTCCGGCTTCCCACTCGGGATTGGTGCGCTCGCGGTAAATCAGCCAACCGGCGAAGGCCACCATGAAAGGAAACAAATACGCAGGTCGACCAAACAACATGAACACAAAATCGGCAAATACGGCGCCAACCAGTGAAATACGATTCTGGATAGCCCCGCCGCTGCCGGAATGACTGAAGCCAGGATCTGAGGGATGGTAGGTAAACAACGCCACCAGCATCACGAGCGCCAGCGCCCCAAACACGAACAATGCACCCTCGCGCAATGTGCGGGTCATGGAGGTCCGAACACCCTGAGGTTCAGTTGTAGTGGAATTTGTCCGCGCCATTCCGTTATTTTATTACAAATCGCCAGACGTATGAGCCGCTTTGACGGTCTATTTCCAAATACGTCCGTAACCCCCAATGGACACGCCTGTCAGCATGACTCAACCCTCTTTCCGCGCAGAATTTCACAGCGCCATGGCGGCTATTGATGCCGCACAGTGGGACGCGATGGTCGATGCGGATCAACCCCACCTGTCACACGCCTTTCTCGATCTGGCGGAGACTTCAGGCAGTGTCAGCGAAGACACGGGCTGGCTGCCCTGCCACCTGACGATCCATCAGGGCGACAAAATGCTGGCTGCGATGCCGCTCTACCAGAAGTCACATTCCTGGGGTGAATTCATATTCGACTGGAGCTGGGCTGATGCTTTTCAGCGTCATGGCCTAACGTATTATCCGAAATTGATCAGTGCGACCCCCTTCACGCCGGCGACAGCCAACAAATTGCTGGTGGCACAAGGCGAAGACATCACGCTGTGGAAACGTACGCTGCTCGCGACCGCCATCGACTTCGCACAACAACACGAATTCTCATCGCTGCATCTGCAGTTTCTGAGCGACGCCGACCAGCGTGCCTGCGACGAAACCACAGGACTCCTGCGTCGCAGTGATTGCCAGTTCCACTGGCACAATGATGGCTATCCCGACTTTGACGCATTCCTCGCGCAGTTCGCCAGCAAGAAACGCAAGAATGTCAAACGAGAGCGACGCCGCATAAGGGAGAACGGCATCCGTCATCGCATTGTGTCCGGCGCTGATATCAGCGATGCGGAACGCGCGCGTGCCTATGCGCTGTGCAGCAGAACGTTTTTGTTGCGCGGGCACACACCCTATCTGAACGAGTCGTTTTTTGCCGGGCTCTGCGACCAGATGCCCGCACAGATCCTGTTCGTACTCGCCGAACACGAGGACGAGATCGTCGCCGCAGCGATCCTGCTACGTGGCACTGAAACGCTGTACGGGCGCTACTGGGGCAGCGATGGTGACTTCCATAGCCTGCACTTCGAGACCTGCTATTACCAGGGCATCGACTACTGCATCGACCATGGCCTGCGACGGTTCGAACCCGGCACACAGGGCGAGCACAAGGTCGCTCGCGGCTTCCTGCCGGCCGAAACAGTGTCTGCGCACTGGCTTGCTCGCGCTGACTTCGCTGCGGCTATCGAAGACTACCTGGATCGCGAACAGCGTGGCGTTTCCGCCTATATGGCAGAGATCGATCGACGATCCCCGTTCAAGGCCATCAAGTCTGGTGAGCCGTGAGCCTGTACTGGCTCGGCACCGGCAGCGGTGCTGATTTCCCACCCGTCGAGAGCGCACTTGACGAGCCAAACGGCCTTCTAGCAGCGGGTGGCGACCTCAGTGAGGCACGACTACTAGCCGCCTATCAGCGCGGCATTTTCCCGTGGTACAGCCCCGGTCAACCCATACTCTGGTGGTGCCCAAACCCCAGAATGATCCTCGCACCCAACGCGTTCCACGCGAGCCGATCGCTCCGACGCGCAGTGCGCCGTCATGCTGTCATTGTCACGACGAATCAATGTTTTCGTGATGTTATCAACGGCTGCGCTGCGCCGCGAAGTCACGAGAATGGCACCTGGATCACCGAGGAAATGCGCGCAGCCTATTGCGCGCTCCACGACAACGGCTGGGCGCACAGCATCGAAGTCTGGCAGGACCGCACACTGATCGGTGGGCTCTACGGTGTTGCTATTGGTCAGGCGTTTTTCGGCGAATCCATGTTCAGCGCCGCAACTAACGGTTCCAAATTCGCACTGATGGCATTGTGCCAGCAACTGACCGACGATCACTTTCAGCTGCTCGACTGCCAGATGCACACAGCGCATCTACAATCTCTGGGAGCCGATCTCATCTCCAGAGACCAGTTCTCACGCCTGCTAGAGCAGGCCTGTGGTGCCTTGAAGCGTTGGAAACCGCCCCCACATCTACGCTGCGAGTAGAGTCAGGCTGACATGACGGTTTTCTGTGTCATTGCGCATTGCAATCGCACGATCATTTGCGGACAATTCGCACACTTTGTTTTCGATGGAGATAGGATTTTTGGCTAAAGAAGAAGCTTTGCAGATGGAAGGTGTCGTCACTGACACGCTCCCCAACACGACCTTTCGGGTGGAGTTGGAGAACGGTCACGTGGTCACCGCACACATTTCCGGAAAAATGCGCAAGCATTACATTCGCATTCTGACCGGTGACAAAGTCACGGTTGAACTCACGCCCTATGACCTCAGCAAAGGGCGTATCGTCTATCGCGGCCGATAATCTGTCCACGGGCGTCCGCCGCGGGCGCTTCTAACTACAGCCCGGTCAGTCGTCGGATTCTTCCGTCAGCTGTTTTAGCCGCGGCACTATTTTCTCGAACCGTAGCGCAAGCTCACCGTCCTCGACATCCACACGCACGTGACCACCCTCGGCCAGCTCGCCGAATAGCAGGTCGTCCGCGAGACGGCGTTTGATCTGCTGCTGGATGATGCGCGCCATGGGGCGTGCACCCATTTTCTGGTCGTAACCCCGATCCGCAATCCAATCCCGCGCCGCATCGGTGAGTTCCAAGGTCACATTGGATTTGAGCAGCTTGGATTCCAGTTCCACGACTAGCTTGTCGACGACCCGCGCGATAGAACGCGGATCGAGTGGTGCAAACTGGATAATCGCGTCGAGTCGATTACGGAACTCTGGCGAAAACGCCTTGCGAATCACTTCCATACCGTCGCTGCTGTGGTCTTGTTGCGTGAAGCCGATGCTAGCCCGGCTCATTTCCTGTGCACCAGAGTTGGTCGTCATGACCAGGACGACGTTGCGGAAATCTGCCTTGCGACCGTTGTTGTCGGTCAGCGTGCCGTGATCCATCACCTGCAACAGCAGGTTGAATACTTCCGGATGGGCTTTCTCGATTTCGTCGAGCAATACGACCGCGTGGGGATTCTTACTGATGGCTTCGGTGAGCAACCCACCCTGATCGTAGCCGACGTACCCGGGGGGTGCGCCGATCAAGCGCGATACGGTGTGACGCTCCATGTACTCGGACATATCAAAGCGCAGCAGTTCGATACCGAGACTCTTGGCCAACTGGCGGGTGACTTCGGTCTTGCCGACACCGGTTGGACCGGCAAACAGGAATGAGCCGACCGGCTTTTCTTCGTCATTCAAGCCCGACCGAGACATTTTAATGGCGGCAGACAATGCACCGATAGCCTCGTCCTGACCGAATATGACCAGTTTAAGATCGCGTTCGAGATTTCGCAGTGTCGCCTTGTCCGATGCCGATACACTCGCCGGCGGAATGCGCGCCATTCGCGCGACGATATTCTGTATCGCTTCGACAGTCACGCTATCCGGACGCTCATCTTCGGGTTGCAAGCGCAGGTTAGCGCCAGCCTCATCGATGACGTCGATCGCCTTATCCGGCAGTTGGCGATCATTGATGTGTTTGGCAGCGAGCTCTGCGGCCGCCTGCAGGGCATCCCGCTCATAGCGTACGCCGTGGTGTTCTTCGAAGCGACTTTGCAAACCAACCAGAATCTGGACGGTCTCGCCGATACTGGGCTCGGGGATATCTATTTTCTGGAAACGTCGTGTAAGCGCATGATCTTTTTCAAAAATACCGCGGTATTCTTGATACGTCGTTGAGCCAATACAGCGCAGTTTGCCATTCGCCAGGACCGGTTTGATCAGATTCGAGGCGTCCATGACGCCTCCCGATGCGGCGCCGGCGCCGATAATCGTGTGAATTTCGTCGATGAACAAGACCGCGTTCGGCTGTTCCGCCAATTCCTTCAATACACCCTTCAGGCGCTTTTCGAAGTCACCGCGATATTTTGTGCCCGCGACCAACGACCCCATATCCAGCGAATAGACGGTCGCATCCGCCAGAACATCCGGCACCTTCTCTTCAACGATCAAGCGCGCCAGTCCCTCAGCGATAGCCGTCTTGCCGACGCCGGCCTCACCCACGTAGAGCGGATTGTTTTTGCGACGTCGACAGAGAATCTCGATCGTACGCTCAATTTCCAATTCGCGACCGATTAACGGATCGATGCGACCCGCCTCCGCTTCGGTATTCAAATTCAGCGCAAACTCTTCCAATGGGCTCTTGCGCGCCTCCTCGCCACTATCGCTGTCGGTCGTCGTATCAGCGCTTTCCTCGGCATATTCGTCGCCACGAGAGACGCCGTGTGAGATGTAATTCACCACGTCGAGCCGCGAAATATCCTGCAGATTCAGCAGATACACCGCCTGTGACTGCTTCTCGCTAAAAATCGCAACCAAAACGTTGACGCCGGTGACTTCCTTTTTGTCCGTCGATTGCTGCACATGGAATACCGCGCGCTGTAGCACCCGCTGGAACCCCAGTGTTGGTTGCACCTCCTGTTCACTGTCGTCGGCGAGCTTGGGGGTCGTTTGCTCGATGACTTCCTTCAGCTCCCGTCGCAGGCGATTGATATCGGCCTCGCAAGCCCGCAGCAAGTCGAACACCTCAGGAATATCCAGAATCGCGAGCAACAAATGCTCAACGGTCATGAATTCGTGACGTTGGTCGCTCGCCGACTGGAATGCCTCATTCAGGCAATATTCGAGTTCACTATTGAGCATGCTTCACCTCCGGCGCTTTCGGCCTAGTCCTGTTCCATGGTGCAAAGTAACGGGTGCTGATTCTGCTCCGCGGCCTGGCTAACCTGCGCTACCTTGGTTTCCGCTACATCGTAGGTAAACACCCCGCAAACACCTTTACCCTTGGTATGCACCTCGAGCATGATGCGCGTGGCCAATGTGCGGTCATGCGAGAACACCTGTTCGAGGATTTGCACAACAAATTCCATCGGCGTGTAATCGTCATTCAGCAATACCACACGATACATTGGTGGCTTCTTGAGCTTCGGCCGCGCCTCTTCGACAACCGTACCTGTGCCGGATTGCTGATCTGCGTCGTTTTCGTCGTGGTCGGACATGTCGTTAAGTTCCATCGAGCGCCGGGGTCGAGGGGTTAGCGCTTTCCTCTTATATAAGGTCAACCGCCATGAATCGCAAGCCATCGACGCCCGCGGCGACGACGGCATACACGGAACCAAACGCCAGAGGGCTATTCTAAGCCATTGACACGTATTGATTGCTTGTGAGCAACATCCCCGCTGCCGTATCATTAATCAGATACGCAGCGGCAGCCCGGGCCAGACATATTGACCAACCGAGACACGACGTTGACTAACATAATGCAGCAAGATGGCAGCGCCGGCAGGTATCGCTAGTGAGCGGCTTTGACGACGCGGTTAGGAACGGCCTTGCACAGGCCGCACAGCACCCAGCCAGCCAATTCCTGAGTCAGCGCGGCCCATCCATTGCTATGGTCATCCTCGCTGCTTTGATCGCCTGGTCGCTGGCGGGTCTTGTGTGGTCATTATTTCCGTCTCGACCGGACAGTCCGATCGCTGGCGCGCTAAATACGCAAACGTCATCGACAGGACCGATTTCCCGCTCAACGACCGACGTCAGCCCGACGATCAATGCGCATCTGTTCGGTGTCGCCACCGAAGAGCCCGAAGAGACCGTCGCTGTCGAGCTCGATACATCACAGATTCGCGCTACCGACGAACCGCTCACCCTGCGCGGCACATTAGCCGCCGACTCCGAAACCGACGCTATCGCGATTATCGCCGAAGGCCGTGAGGAGAATGTTTTCCGCCTGAAGGAAACCATCAAACGCGGCGTTACGTTGCACGCGGTACAAAAGACTCAGGTGATCCTGAATGTGAATGGCTCACTGGAGGCACTGCGCCTGCCCGAAGAATCATCCCCTGCCGCCCGAGCACCGGCACGCACAGCGCGACAGACACGCCGCGCCGCGAACACGCCGAGCGTCAGCCAGGTGCTGACTCAGAACGCGACCAGCTTCACACAGATCATATCGCCGCGACCTTACTATGTGGGTGGGCAGCAACGCGGCTATCGCGTTTATCCCGGCAAGGATCGTCGTCAGTTCACCAAGCTGGGGCTACGGCCGGGCGACATCGTTACCGAAATCAATGGCACGCCACTGACCAATCCGACGCAGGGCGCGCAAATTTTCAACTCGTTGGGTGATGCGCAGAGCGTTAGCGTGACCCTGGAGCGCAACGGCAAACCGCAGACGCTTACGCTGGATGTCAACCAGCTCGATCTCAGCACTCAAAGCAATTAAGGCATGGAAATAACAATAATGAATGTCCGCACACGCATCGTCACCGTCCTTGTCAGCGTGTTCGCCTTACTGGCGATGCCTGTCACCGTGACCGCTCAGGAAGGCTCCATCACGCCAAACTATCGCGACGCTGATATTCGCAAGGTCATCGACGCAGTACAGGCGGTGACCGGCAAAACGATGATCATCGACCAACGCGTCAATGCGAAAGTGACATTGATCTCCAGCGAGCCGATGACACCGGAAGAGTTTTATTCCACCTTCCTGTCTATGTTGTCGGTGTATCAATTCGAAGCGGTCCAAGCGAACGGCGTGATTCGAATCATCCCGTCCGCCAACGTCCGTCAGGATGCCGTGACGATCGGCGGCGGGCTGCCCGATGAATTCGTGACCACTGTGATTCGTGTCAAGAATGTTGCGGCGGCCCAGCTAGTCCCGGCGCTGCGACCTTTGTTGCCGGCGAATGCGCACCTGAGTGCGCCGCCCGCCTCCAACCTGCTGATCGTCGCCGACCGCGCACGCAACATCGAACGTTTGCGCTACATCGTTCGGCAGATCGACCGGCCGGTCGAATCCGATGTGGAAGTGGTACCTCTCGCCCACGCGACAGCGTCTGAGATCGTACGCACCATCTCGGCGCTGACCACCGGCGAGCGCAATGACGCGGCGATTACCGGCAGCCCGACCAACCTGATCGCCGATGACCGTACGAACAGCGTGTTGGTTAGCGGCGTTCAGGCCTCACGCCTCAAGATTCGCGCGCTGATCGCGCAATTGGATACCCCACAGGAAGATGGCGGTGATACCCAGGTGCGTTACCTGCGCTACGCGGTCGCCGAGGACATCGCCGGCAAGCTGCAACAACTCGCCACAGAGGCCACTGGCCAACAGCAACCCACGCCGAATCAGGCTGCGATCAACATCTGGGCGGACGAAGCGACCAACGCGTTGGTGGTCACCGCTCCGCCGGCTGAAATGCGCAAGATGATGAGTGTCGTCGACAAACTCGATATCCGTCGTGCCCAGGTGCAAGTGGAAGCCTTGATTGTCGAAATCACGATCGACCGCGACGCGCAGTTTGGCGTCACCTGGGCCGTCGACGGTAGTGGCGACGATAACGCGATCGGCGCAACGGATTTCGCGTCGGCGAATGGCCGTATTGTTAGTCTCGCCGGTGCCGCTAGCAGCGATAACGCTGCGGCCATCGCTTCGGCGATTGGCGAAGGCATCACACTCGGCGTCGGTCGCATCACCGATAACGGTACAAGCTTCGCTGCCATCCTCAATGCGCTGCAGGGTGATGCCACCACCAACGTCATTTCCACACCAACGCTGGTGACGATGGACAACGAGGAAGCCAAAATTGAAATCGGCCAGGAAGTGCCTTTCATCACCGGTCAGTTCACCAACACGGGCGGCAATAACCAGGGCGCTGTGAATCCCTTTCAGACGGTCAATCGCGAGAAAATTGGTACGCTGCTCGAGATCACGCCGCAGATCAGTGATAGCGACTCGATACTGCTCAAAATCAAGCAGGAAATTTCGAGCATCAGCCAGAGCGCTGCCGCTGTCGATTTGATTACCAACGAGCGCCTGATCGAAACCTCCGTGATTGTCGAGGATGGCGGAATTCTGGTTCTGGGCGGCTTGATCGACGACACACTGACGGAAAGCGAGCAACGCGTACCCGTTTTGGGGCGTATTCCGATATTGGGCAATTTGTTCAAGTCCCGCCGCACCGAGAAGACGAAAACCAATCTGATGGTGTTCATCAAACCGCGTATTCTGCGCGACGGTCTGGGCGCGTTGCGCGAGACTAACGCCAAGTACAATTACCTGCGTGATCTGCAGCGCGACGAGCGTCCCGTGCAATTGATGCGCGACGCCGAGCGTCCTCAGCTGCCGCCTTTTGAAGAGGCCGTCGAAACGCCCGCGCCACCGCCGGGCGATGCACCTCTCATCATGCAGGACGACAACGGCGGCAATTAATCATGGCAGTCAGCGAAGACGATATCGAAAACGCGATCGAAGAAGAAGCGAGCGGACTGACCCAGCTACCATTTTCTTTTGCCAAACGACATGGACTGCTGGTCCGGGAAAGCAATAGCGATCACGCAGGCGATGCAGCACTGATTTACAAACCGGGCATCGCACTTTCTAGCATCAGCGAAGCACACCGGGTCTTGCAGGAACGCCTACCGCTGCAACAAGTGACCAGCGAGGAGTTCGATCGCGAGTTGCAACTCGCCTTCGAGCGCGGATCCGGGCCCGCCATGCAAATGATGAGTGGTCTCGATGAAGACACCGATCTATTCCGAGTGGCTTCCGAATTGCCCGAGCAGTCTGATCTGCTGGAAAGCGACGATGAAGCGCCCATCATCCGACTGATCAATGCCCTGTTGACGGAGGCGGTCAAGGAAAATGCATCAGATGTTCACATCGAGCCCTTCGAAAACAAACTAATCGTACGGATGCGCATCGATGGCATCCTGCGTGAAGTGCTGGAAACCGGTCGCGGCGTGGCGCCGTTGTTAACGTCGCGCATTAAGGTCATGTCCAAGCTGGATATCGCTGAGAAACGACTCCCGCAGGACGGCCGAATCTCGCTGCGTGTCGCAGGCCGTGCGGTCGACGTTCGCGTCTCGACGATGCCGTCGGGTCACGGCGAACGCGTCGTGATGCGTTTACTCGACAAACAGGCCGGGCGCCTCGATCTGGCGCAGCTCGGAATGCGGCAGGAAGATCAGGACAGCATGGATGCGCTGATCCACAAACCGCACGGCATTATCTTGGTCACGGGCCCAACCGGCTCCGGTAAGACAACCACGTTGTATGCGGCCCTCGAACGCATCAACAACACGTCACGAAACATCATGACGGTCGAAGACCCGATCGAATACTACATTGACGGTATCGGCCAATCGCAGGTCAACACCAAAGTGGATATGACTTTCGCTCGCGGCCTGCGCGCCATTCTGCGGCAAGATCCGGACGTCGTGATGGTTGGCGAGATCCGTGATCTCGAAACGGCTGAGATTGCGATCCAGGCCAGTTTGACGGGCCACCTTGTACTATCCACCCTGCATACCAATACGGCGGTCGGCGCCGTGACGCGTTTGCGGGACATGGGCGTCGAACCGTTCTTATTGTCGTCGAGTCTGATCGGCGTGTTGTCGCAACGATTGGTCCGCACGCTCGATTCCAACCATAGACAGTCGTACGTCGCCAGCGCATCCGAATGTGACATGTTGCGCGTGCCGCGCGATGAGCCGCCAACGATCTATCGTCCGATGGACAACGACCCGCAAGGTTTCAGAGGTCGGTCCGGTATCTATGAGATGGTGACGATCGACGATCACTTCCGCACGATGATTCACGACGGTGCGGGCGAACATGAACTTGAGCAATACGCGCGTACACAAGGCCCCAGCATCCGTGATGATGGTCGCAGCAAAGTTTTGCAAGGCACAACGACGCTCGAAGAGGTCTTGCGCGTGACCCGCGAAGACTAGCCTGCGCAGTTTCGATGGCAGCCTTCGAATACATCGCGCTAGACGCGCGCGGCAAGCAAAAAAAGGGTGTGCTGGAAGGCGATACTGCAAAGAGCGTACGCCAATCCTTGCGCGAACAATCACTGACGCCGATGACCGTGACTCAGGTCGAGAGCCAAAAGGCACTGAGCTCCAAATCCGGCGGTCAGCGACTCGGACTACGACGTGGCTTATCCGGTGCAGAGCTGGCGCTCGTCACACGTCAACTTGCGACCTTGGTTCAGGCGGGCTTGCCGCTGGAAGAAGCCTTGCAGGCGATTGGCGAACAGTCTGAACAACCACGCACCAAGAGCATCGTACTCGGCGTTCGCGCTAAAGTGCGCGAAGGCTATTCGCTGGCGAACTCGCTGGCCGATTTCCCGCAGGCCTTCCCGCCGATGTTTCGAGCCACAATCGACGCGGGCGAACAATCGGGCAAACTTGATGGCGTACTGGATCGGCTGGCCGACTACACCGAGAATCGCCAGAACCTGTCGCAAAAGGCCCGGGGCGCGCTGATCTATCCGATCTTGCTGGTCATTCTATCGTTGTTTGTCGTCGCGTTTATGCTCGCCTATGTCGTGCCGAAGGTGGTCAGCGTGTTTACCTCAACCGGCGCAGAACTTCCGGCGCTGACCCGAGGCCTGATCGCGAGCAGCGAGTTCGTACAATCCTGGTGGTGGCTGCTAATTATCAGCGTGGTCGCCATCATCCTTGGTGTCCAGCAATTGCTGAAACGCCCTGGCCCCAAAAAGCGCTGGCACCAAACCAAGCTTGGCCTGCCATTGTTTGGTCGGCTGACACGCGGTCTGAACACCGCGCGCTTCATGCGAACACTCAGCATTCTCGCAAGCTCCGGCGTGCCGGTGCTCGACTCACTGCGTATCGCCGGCGAAGTCATCAGCAGCGTACCGATGCGTGAAGGGGTTGACGCTGCGGCTACAAAGATTCGCGAAGGTGCGCCGATCAGCCGTTCGTTCAAGGAACAGCAGGTGTTTCCGCCGATGACTATCCATCTGATCTCCAGTGGTGAAGCCAGTGGTGAGCTCGACAACATGCTGGAACGCGCGGCAGCGAATCAGGAGCGTGAGATGGACAGCCTGATCGACAGTCTGATGTCGATTGTCGAACCCATCGTCATTGTGATCATGGGTGTAATCGTACTGGTGATTGTTCTGGCCATTCTGCTGCCCATCTTCAACATGAACGATCTGGTCGGTTAGCTCGGCGTTGCCGAGTTGGCTGTGCATTACAGTTTGATGTCATTTGTCCGCTATCGATCGGAGAACAGGAAATATTTTGCGATTACGTGAATAAACGCGACATGGAGTGTTGCGCAACGGCGAATATCGGATATATATTCGCGATTATGTTGAGGCGGCATCGCTGACGGGTGACATGATGATGGCGGAAGAACACGATCCGGATTTAGAAGAAGATCTCGATAGCGGCGACGATCAGGATTTCTCGACGACCATTGTTATTGAGAACAATGACAATGTTGGCGGTGTCTCTGTGGAGATTAATGTCGCCGATCTGGTGGCCGACATTGAAGCCGCTAAAGAGTCGAGCGACAAAGGCGCTGCGGCGCGGAGGCGGTTGGAAGCGCTACTCGAGGAAAAACGACTCAAACGTCTACTCGACGAAGACGACGACTTTTACATCGACGATTTGTAGATCGCTCGCGTCACTTGTAACTCGATAATCGGCGGCAATACGCTCGACGCCTAGTGAAAATCACGAGAGACGGTCGTCAGGTCGCTCAGCTTATCGTTGTAGTCCAGGAGCTCATTCGCGATCACGTGAATGACATCCCCCTCCCGCTGTACTTTCCCATACACCCCCATCAGCCGCGCATTCAGTAGCGGCTGTCGCTGCCGTTCAGCCAGATCTTTCCAGATGACGAGATTGATATAGCCCGACTCATCTTCCAGGGTCACAAACGTCACACCAGCCGCACTACCTGGACGCTGTCGGGTGACGACGACACCGGCGACAGCGACCGGGGTATCGTGCGGAATGGCTGGCAAGTCGCCTGCGCAGACAAAACCCGCAGCAACGAATTGCTCGCGTAACATCGCCATCGGGTGACGCCCGAGCGTCAGGCCGAGATGGCGGTAATCCGCGACGACATCCTGCACTTCGGTCGGTGCCCGCAGCAATGGCGTCAGCGTATCGCTGTCGGCATCGCGTAATAGATCATCCTGGGTATTGACGCCCGCCACCTGCCAGCGTGCCATGTGTCGATGGCCACTCAGTTTGGATAAGGCGCCTGCCGCGGCGAGCGCACCCAACTCAGCGCGGTTCAGTACAGCGCGCGACGCCATCTCCTGCACAGTGCGAAATCCCTGCGTGTGACGCACCAATGTAATCCGGCGGCCCGCATCCTCACCAAGACCTTTAACCAGTCGCAGACCAAGTCGTAGCTCTGCCGTGTCGTGCTTGCCGCGCTCCAGGGTGCAGTCCCAATCGCTATGCTGCACATCGACCGGTCGCACCTCGACCTGCTGTCGGCGAAGCATTTGTGTGAGTTGGGATGCGCTGTAAAACCCCATCGGCTGACTATTGATCAGCGCGCACACAAAGGCGGCCGGGTGATGACATTTCAGCCATGCTGACACATATACCAGTAGCGCAAAACTGACCGAGTGTGACTCCGGAAAACCGTACTCACCAAAGCCTTTGATCTGCGCAAATATCTGCTCGGCAAAGGCATCGCTATAACCGCGCTCCTGCATACCTTGTTTGAGCTTTTCTTCAAATGGTCCGAGACCGCCGCGTCGCTTCCAGGCCGCCATGGCACGGCGCAACTGATCAGCCTCGCCCGGTGTAAATCCTGCCGCGACGACCGCAAGTTCCATGACTTGCTCTTGAAAAATGGGCACGCCGAGCGTCCGCCGCAGCACATCTCGCACCGCCTCACTGGGATAAGTGACCGGTTCCTCACCATTGCGACGACGAAGATAGGGATGCACCATGCCGCCCTGAATCGGGCCCGGTCGAATGATCGCGACTTCGATCACCAGGTCATAAAACCGACGCGGCTTCAGGCGCGGCAGCATCGACATCTGCGCGCGCGACTCGATCTGGAAGACACCCATCGTATCGGCCTTACAGATCATGTCGTACACATTCGGATCTTCCGCCGGCACCGTCGCCAACGTCAGACGCTGTCCAGAAAAGTCTCGAATCAAATGAAAGCAGCGACGAATCGCGCTGAGCATACCGAGCCCGAGCACATCGACTTTGAGTAGTCCAAGCGACTCGAGATCATCCTTCTCCCACTGGATCACGGTACGGTCCGGCATCGCGGCATTTTCGACCGGAACGAGCTCATGCAATGCGCGTTCAGCGATGACAAACCCACCGACGTGTTGTGACAAATGTCGCGGAAACCCAAGGATCTCGCGCACGAGCTGCAGCAAGCGCTCGACCACGGGATTGGCGGGATCCAGCCCGGCTTCGCGTACTCGCTCGTCGTCGACCTGCTGCCCGTCCCACCATTGCATGTTGCGCGCCAGTTTGTCGGTTTGCAGCGCGTGTAAGCCCAGCGCCTTGCCAACATCGCGCATCGCACTACGTGGTCGGTAACAGATCACCGTAGCGGCCAACGCCGCGCGCTCACGGCCATACTTGCGATAGATGTACTGGATCACCTCTTCGCGGCGCTGATGTTCGAAATCGACATCGATATCCGGCGGCTCGTTGCGCTCCCGGCTAATAAAACGCTCGACCAGTGTGGACTGGCGCGCCGGGTCGACTTCGGTAATGCCAAGGCAGAAACACACGGCAGAGTTGGCGGCAGAACCTCTGCCCTGACACAGGATGCCCTGATCACGTGCCCAACGCACGATGTCATGCACGGTCAGAAAGTAAGGCTCGTAGGCCAGATCCTGAATCAGCGACAGCTCGTGTTCGATCAGTTGTTTGACCCGCGCGCTGACGCCGTGGGGCCATCGCCTGGCGGCGCCCTGCTCTGTCAACTGGCGTAGCCAGCTACTGGCGCTATGACCCTCCGGCACTAACTCACGCGGATATTCGTAGCGCAGTGAGTCCAGCGAGAAATCCGCCAGCTCGGCAATCGCCAGCGACTCGCGCAACAACGGCTGTGGATACAAACGCTGCAGCACCTCGAGACGACGCAGGTGGCGCTCACTGTTGGCATGCAATGCATAACCCGCTTCGTGGACTGTCGTACCCAAACGTATCGCGGTTAATGTGTCCTGAAGCGCCCGACGCGCACGCACATGCATATGCACATCACCCGAGGCGACCAGCGGCAACCCGGTACGTGCGCTAAGACGGCGTAGCGCCTCAAAACGTAACCGGTGCATCCCGTCCGGAAACACCTCGGCAGCAATCCATAGCTGCCCGCGCAGCGCATCACGTAGATCCTGCATCTGCGGTGCGAACGCGAAATCGTTACCCGGTGACCACAACACCGAGCAATGCTTCAGGTTCGCGCCCTCCGTGCTGCCCGTGAGCGTTAGCAATGCCTCACTGTCGATCGTATAACTGCCCTTGCTGGCTGCACAGCGCGCCATGGTGATCAGCCGACACAGGCCCGCGTAACCTTCCCGATTGTTCGCCAACACGGTCAATACCGGTCCGTCCTGCAAGACGAACTCGGCGCCACAAATCAATTTGATGTCGTGATCGCGTGCCGCCGTATGCGCACGAACGATGCCGGACAGCGAGCACTCGTCGGTGATCGCGATAGCGTCGTAACCGAGATGAGCCGCTTGTGCGACCATTTCTTCCGGATGCGATGCGCCACGCAGAAACGTAAAATTCGATAGCGCATGCAATTCAGCATATACGCCACGCACTAACCAAACACTCCCTGCAGCCACCACTGCAGTGTTTCGGTCTCACTCGTGCGCTCACGAAATACCCACAGGCGCGCACCGCTTGCCGTTTCCGCAACGAAAAAATCACGCACCGCACCAGCGCTGTCCCACCAGGGTAATTCGATACGCTCCGGTCCACTCAGTAACCGTAACGTACCGTCGAAATACAGCTGACCATCGGCGTCACGGATCGGCTGTGGCTGCTCCAACAACCACAAGGGCCGTTGACGCCATAACACGCTATCGACAAGACCGGATGTCGCATCATGCAATTGCCACTCTGACGGTAGTGTCGCCTGGGTGGATTGTGCGGACGACGGCGCTATCGTGCGCGAGGCCGTGCTTGGACAATGGGAATTCACATGCTGCAAGGCACTCACCGCCTCATCACCAAGACGAGCGCGTAGTTGGTCGAGAAACTCGTAAGTGCCCTGTTGATCCGCCACCGTCGCGACAGGGTCTGCATGCATCAGCGCAAGACCAGCGGACTGCGGTGTCATGCGGCCACTCGCCTCCGCTTGCAGACTCACCGCCACCGCTGGCTGTTGCAGAACGCAGCGCTCAAGATGCGCCGCCAGCAATCGCTCCCAGTGTTGGCGCTGATACCCCGGGCTACTGAGTGGCACATTCAGCGCGCCGGCATTACCGCGCCAGGCATGAAAACGAAACTGCAGGCTTTGCACCGCCGACTGATGACGTCGGCAAAAGGCCACCAACTGCTGCAGCAAGACCTGACAGGCCTCGGCCAACTGCGGCGCTTCACTGATTTCCGCATCCAGTTGCTGCAAACCGGTGAACTGCTCAGGCTCACGAATGTATTCACGCACCTCAGGCAGTTCACCAAAGGCTTGCGCCAATGACTGCAACACGGCAGGACCAAAGCGACGCAATACCCCGGCACGCGGCAAACGCCGACAATCGGCGAGTGTGCGCACTCCCATCTCAGATAATGCTTGTACCGTATCGCTCGACCAATCGGTAACCGAAATATCGAGTGCATTCAATGCGCGCTGTACCGCCGGGCAGTGGTGCGATTGTGCAGCGACGTTATCCGGGCAAGGGTAAATGCCAAGCTTGGCAAACCAATAGGCAGCTTGTGCGGTGGGCGCGACGCTACAGCGAAAAAAAAACTGCTGATCCTGCAGCGCGGCCATGAGTTTATCTTGCAGCGATGTGATCCCGCCAAACAACCGGAGACTCCCCGACACCTCCAGCAGGACCGCATACGGCGGTTGTAACGACACGTTATTGGTGAACGACAACAAACGATGCGCAAGCTGGCCCAACAGCGCTGTTTCTGCCTCTAGCTGGCGCTCAAGAATTTGCAGCTCACCCTCTAACGCCAACGCACTACGCAATGCCTGGCCCGGTATCACCCCGGCACGACGCGCGGCTTTGTTGGTGGCGACAATACGTTGCAACGGATCATCTTCCACAACGACACAGGCGCGCCGCTTATCGCAGTCGTCCTGGCGTGCCTGCAGCGCAAGCGCCGGTAAATAGATCGCAATCCATAGCGGCGACTTACGCTGTACCGTGGGCGTTATTGGTGTTGCTGTCGGCGGAGCAGGATCCGATTCAGAACGCGCCAGCGGCTCTTGTACAAGCCCGGCGAATAAGTCGGGGTGTGGATTGGTACGAGCAAAACGCGCCATATCAACCGGCGGTACCGCGCGCTGCAGCAGCCATCATGGCATCCAGATCCACACCTGTCTCAAAATCGCGGATGACGGCAGGACGACCACCACGCGCTTTTAGTACATGCAAATGCCGTCGCCCCTGCTCCGACTCAATCAACAGCCTCAGCATCGCTGCTGACGGTTGACGACGTGCCGCTCTATCACGCAGTGCGACCGCCCAGCATTGATGGGTTGCCGCGGCCAACTGCAGACGTCGCGTCAACTGACTAACAGATAACACGCGTCGCTCGCCGCGCTTGGCGCGACGGGCACGGACCGTCTCCAGCAATGGCGTCCACAACAGCATCGCGATGCAAGTACCAGAGACCAGAGCCTGTTCGGCGGCCCAGGCGACATCCGGCGCTGAACGCGGATGAATCAACAACACGCGATCCGGTGCGATACCCCATTGCATCAACGCCGGTGCATTGGGCAAATACGGTGGCGCGATCCAAACGATCCAACCGGGACGTGTTGCAGCCAGTTGCGCCAGACCAGGCATCAGCAGGCGTAACTCACCGACACCATGCTGTGCGCTCAACAGTTCTGTCAGACCAGCGATCGGCCAACCCTGTCCCGGTAGCTGCTGATCGAGTGCGGTTAGTCCTGTCGGCAGATAATCGCCCTGTTGTGCCCGCAAACTGTTCGCACGCCACAGCCCGGCGGACTCAAATAAGGTTTGCAGCGCATCATCATCCGTCGGCGCTGTCGCTGATGGTGTCGCCGACAGCGCAGCTACATCATCGGCTGCGGGCGCTGCCGTCGATGGCTCGGTCGATGAAGAAAAAAAAAACTCCGGCATCGTCTGCCGGAGTTATCGCATTGTCTTTGGCTGGCGCAGCCGAGCGCTTCGGCTTGCGCCCGATGGGTTTTCGCACCGCGCCGCACTCCTGTCAGTCTGTTGGCAACCATTGAGCTCGCCCGGGGTCGGGTCGCCAACAGACCCGGGCACTAAATAACGCTAATTAATGCACCTGCACACCGTCACGAATGACACCGACGACAACGCCTTCGATCACCAATGCCTGTTCTTTCAGGTCGACGCGAATCGGCTCAAAATCTGTGTTCTCCGGCAACAGCCAGACCAGGCTGCCCTCCTGCTTGTAGCGCTTGACCGTGACCTCGTCCTCAAGCCGTGCTACGACGACCTGACGGCTACGCACTTCCGGTGTCCGGTGTACCGCCACCAGGTCGCCGTCGAGGATGCCGATATCGCGCATACTCATGCCCTGCACTCGCAATAAATAGTGCGGTTTGGGGCTGAAGAACGCGGGATCGACGCGATAATGCGCCTCGATATTCTGCTCCGCCAGAATCGGATGACCCGCAGCGACACGCCCAACCAATGGCAAACCGATCTGATCACGTAAGGAGTCTTTGAGCTGAATGCCGCGGGAAGTACCCGGGATCAGTTCCAAAACGCCTTTGCGCTGCAAGGCGCGTAAATGTTCCTCAGCCGCATTGGGCGATTTGAAGCCGAGCTCGCGTGCGATTTCTGCACGTGTGGGCGGCATACCCGTTTCATGGATGAAATCCTGAATCAGCTCCAGAATCTGCGATTGCCTTGGCGTCAGCTCGTTCATCATGCACACCTGTATAAATAATCAGCCCCTGTGATTATATACAGCATCGATTTCGGCGCAAGTACTGAAGCCAATATTTTTGTTGTTACGATGATTTGATCGCTGTCGCTATTCCGAGACAAGCAAATCCTTAACGATGCCGCTTAAATCTGGCATTATTGCACCCACTTCAGGAAAAACCTGTTGTGTCTTAAGTCTTGTTAAATTGTTGTTTTATACAAAAACGAATGGGGTTTTTTGTAATGAATAAAAACGTTCTGAAAGTCGGCGCAGCCGCACTTATCATCGGTCTGGGTTCAGGTTGTGCTAACACCACGACGCTGGACGAAGTCCGTGCAACGGCTGAAGCTGCTGCTGCTGATGCAGCAGCTGCAAAAACTGCAGCTGAAGCAGCACGCGCCGCCGCAGATCGCGCGAGCCAGCAAGCTGCCAGTGCACAAAGCACAGCCAGCCAGGCTCTGACCACCGCTAACTCAGCACAGTCATGCTGCGATGCGAACACGGAGCGTCTGGAAAGAATGTTCCAGAAATCTATGTCCAAGTAATCGTTCTGCGATTCGCATAGATCGGTGCCGACCTTGTCGGTACCCACAAAAAACGCCGCGATCAACGCGGCGTTTTTTTATGTCTACGATTAATCGGTCACTACCGTCGCCACTGGTGGCGCCGATTCACGTACCGGCGGCAACATCACCGGCACGCCGGTCGCTGCTTCGAGTACCTGTTCCATCGTTTGCCAATCCGGGATCAGACTGCGCTCGCGCGAGCGGGATACAAAGCGACGAGTCATTTCCGTCAATGGACTCTCAACAACAGGTGGCTCGCTGTCAATCGATTCCGATGTGGCCTCATCGGGTGTCACAGGTGCCGCAGACGCCAGGAACTCATGCGCCTCCATAAACAAACGACCCTGACGCCAGCCGAACTTGATCGGCTGGTTGACGATCGTGACCGGCATACCGACCGGTATCTGATCGAAAAACACCTCGATGTCTTCCGGGAACATCCGAATACAACCGTGCGTCACGCGCATACCAACGCCTGCAGGACGGTTGGTGCCATGAATCAGGTAACCCGGTAAGCCCAAACGCAACGCCCGGCTACCGAGGGGATTATCCGGGCCTGGCGGCACGACACGCGGCAACGGCGGCTCCCCTTCATCGCGCCGCTCCTGATGCACAGACTCCGGCACATACCAACTGGGCTCAACCGCTTTCGCGACAACACGTGTACGTCCAAGTGGCGTCTCCCAGTCCATCCGCCCGATACTGATCGGATAGGTGACGACCGTCTGTGGCTCACCGGCACGACGCTTTGGATAAAAATAGAGTCGGTACTCAGCGAGATTCAGAACAATCCCGCGCCGCGGTGCATCTGGCAGCACAAACTGCGTTGGCAACACAACCGCTGTGCCTTCACCGGGCAACCAGGGATCGACATCCGGGTTGGCGCGCTTCAGATCCGTGTAACCCAGACCATGGCGCCGTGCGATATCGACAAAGGTCTCAGCCGCTACGCTGCGGATAGTGGTGACCTGACCGATGACATCGGCATCGTCATCCGCTAACACGTAGACCTCCGCCCGCGACGAGACGCTGATCAAGCCGGAGATCAGCGCGGATACAACCACAATTCGCCAAAGACCACTCACGCCAGAAACACTCCGGATAACACCATCCAACATTGACCCACATCGCGACTGCACGTAGCCTTGCGGGCTAGTTATCTAGTTTACCGCAGGATAGAAAGCGCCGTGACTATCGTCGTCAAAATCAAAATCAGCAACAAGGATATTCGCGGCCTGCGCAAAGCCATGCAAGCAGCGCGCGACACGATTCGCTACGCCGACGAACAGGATATTCTGGAAGCGGCACGCGGGCTGCTAGATGACTTCGATACGCGCCAGGCGCCGGACTTTGTCCGCGAACGCGTACCCAAGTTGAGCGCGATGACGGACATGCTCGAAGACAAAGACTGGGCGTTGCCGAAACGTGAACGCGAAAAGATTCTGGCAGCACTTGTGTACTTTGGGGATCCTGATGATCTGATCCCGGACGACGTGCCCGGACTCGGCCTGCTCGACGACGCCATCATTATCGAGTTGCTGTTGATGGAACTGAAGCACGTCATCGATGCCTACCGCGATTTTACTCGCTACCGCAGTAGCCTGATGAAAACGGTGCCGGATGATGTCCGCGAACAACGCCTTGAGAAACGTCGTTGGGCGCTGCATGGGCGCATGGCTCGCCGCAGCAAAAACGACCGCAGCGGCCTGCCGAGCAAATCGCTGATCTAAGACGCCGAACGACGCTGATCCAGTAACAACAAGAACGCATATTCCAGCGCCGTCTCGCGAATCGCCTCAAAGCGACCGGACGCGCCGCCATGCCCCGCCTGCATGTTGGTGTGTAGCAGCAGCATCGCATCGCCCTGTTGCGCCTCACGCAGCTTAGCGACCCACTTAGCCGGCTCCCAGTATTGCACCTGCGAATCATGTAGTCCGGCCGTCACCAGCATGGGGGGATAAGATTGCTCGCGCACATTGTCGTAAGGCGAGTAGCTGAGCATGTAGGCATAGTCGTTTGCCTCGCGCGGGTCGCCCCATTCATCGTACTCGCCGGTGGTCAGCGGAATCGATTCGTCCAGCATCGTTGTCACGACATCCACGAATGGCACGGCAGCCACAACACCGGCGTAGTCTGTCGGCGCCTCGTTAACGACGACGCCCATCAGCAAACCGCCGGCACTACCACCCATCGCGTACAACCGATCGTGCGCGGTGTATTGTTGTGCCACCATCGCGCGCCCCACATCGATGAAATCATTGAAGGTGTTCCACTTATGCTCGAGCTTACCGGCTTCGTACCAGGCGCGGCCAAGATCGGACCCACCGCGAACGTGCGCAATCGCAAAACTGAAACCGCGCTCCAGCAAGCTTAATCGCGCGTAGGAAAACGTCGGCTCGATGCTATAGCCGTACGATCCGTAGGCGTACAACAATAGTGGCGACGGCTCCGCCGTCGCGCGCGTGCTACGCGCTGTCACGATCGACACCGGTACGCGCTCGCCATCGCGCGCCGTCACCCAAAGCCGTTCCGATACGTAGTCATCGGATGAGAAACCGCCGAGCACCGGATCCTGCTTCACCAGCGTTTGCTCGCGTGACGTCATGTCGTAATCGAATACGCTGGGTGGCGTCGTCATTGATTCGTACTCGAACCGCAACAGCGAGGTGTCATAGACATGGTTATCGCCAATCGATGCTGTATACGTTGGGTCATCGAACTGGACAACATGCCGTTGACCGGACGCACGCCGCATGACTTCAAGCTCTGCCAAGCCAAGCCGCACTTGCTCAACCACAAGGTCGTCACGAAACACATGAAAGTCTTCAACCAGCACATCGTCGCGGTGTGCGATTACGTCATGCCACTCTATCGCGGGTCGACCAATACGGTCACTGGATCGAATACAAAAGTTTCGGGCGTTGAAATTGGTACAGATCAAAAACTGATCATCAGCGTGATCGACGAAATATTCATGTTCACGCACACGCGGCAGGAACACCTGACCGGGTGACAAGACGTCACGCGCATCTAGCACGCGCACTTCCGTCGCCATTGTGCTGACCGATGTCAGCAGCACATAGCGCTCAGAGCGGGTCGCATCGACAGACAGAGTGTAGGTTTCGTCCTGCTCGGTATACAACGAATGCACCTTGCCGTCAGCCAGTATCAGACCCTGCGCTTCACTGGCACGCAGCGTGTCAGGATCATTTCGCACGAACACGACGGCATCGCTATCAGCAGACCACACAGCGCCCGGCGTCAGACCATGAATACCCTCGGCGAGCGACGCACCGGATTCGATGTCGAGAATACGCAGCGTGTACTGGCGACGACCGGTGGTATCGAAGAAGTACGCCAGACGTTCGCCATTGGGGCTGACCGACACGCCTTGGACCGAAAAGAATTCGTGACCGTGAGCAAGCGCCGCCACATCCAGTAGAACCTGTTCCGGCGCATCTTGCAGGTTGTCTCGACGCGCATAGACCGGATATTCGGAACCGAGCTCGTAGCGAGAGTAATACCAGTACTCGCCATCTTTGTAAGGTGCCGTCTCATCATCTTCTTTGACGCGCTCACGAATCTCACGATACAACGCATCCTGCAGGTCGCGCGTCTCAGTGAGCGCGTGCTCAACGTACGCATTTTCCGCGTTCAGATAGTTGACGACTTCGGTTGATTCACGCTCACGCAACCAGAAAAACGGGTCGTTGCGAACGCCGTGCTCGCTTTCGACCGAATGATCACGCCGCACCGCCTGCGGAGGGCGGCGTGTCGAATCGGGCTGGCTCAACGAGCGTCAGCCACCGCTGCTTCCGCGCTATCCCCGATGAGGGGATAGCGATGCCGATGACGGATCACCAACGCCAGCAAACAGCTCCATGCGATAACAGCCATGATGAAGAGCAATGGATCGCCTCCCGGCTTCGCACCAGGAAACTCGACAGCAACGCCAAGCGGCGTGAACAGGTGGAAAAAGATCGCGCCACTCAAAATGCCGAGACCAAACAATGCACCCCAGTGACGCGTCGCCGGAATCAATAGCAACGCACTGGCGATAAGCTCAGCAATACCGACACCATAAGCGCCGTAGGCCGCGAAGCCTGCACCGAGACCCGATAATCCAAGGCTCGTGATCCAGGCGCCGATCGTATCGAAAATATAGACGGTCTCGTCCGCACCGCTGAACTTAAATGGTAGTGATTGCAAGAACACAAACACCGGAATGGCGATCAAAACAATAGCAACAAATTTTTTCATGGTGTCCCCCTCTCCCCAAAGGGAAAGATCAGGTGATCAAAAACGTAGTAACGCAGAGCCCCATGTAAAACCGCCGCCAAAAGCTTCCAGTAACAACATCTGTCCACGTTGGACCCGGCCATCCCGGACCGCGGTATCCAGCGCCATGGGCACCGAAGCCGCGGAGGTATTGCCATACTCCTGGACTGTCAGAACGACTTGCTCCATGGGCATTCCCAATCGCTTCGCCGTCGCTTTGATAATCCGAATATTCGCTTGATGTGGAATCAGCCAGTCGATGGCCGACTTGTCGATCTGGTTCGCCTCCAGGGTCACGTCAACAATGTGCTCTAGTGTCTTGACCGCCACTTTGAACACTTCATTACCGGCCATTTGAATAAAAGCCTCGCCACGCACGACGTCGTCGAGGCGATGCGAAGGCCCGGCCGGCATTTTCAGCAGCTCGCGATAACGCCCATCCGCCCCGAGATGCGTTGAGATGATGCCCTGCTCCTCATCCGGTTTCAGGATCACGGCGCCGGCACCATCACCGAACAACACACAGGTGTTCCGGTCCGTCCAGTCGGTGATACGAGACAAGGTTTCCGCACCGATCACCAGTGCACACTTCGCCGCACCGCTGGCGACATATTTGTCTGCGACACTCAGCGCGTAGATGAACCCCGTGCATGCCGCCTCAACGCTCATGGTCGGGCAAGGGCTGATACCCAGCGCTTCCTGAATCAAACAACCGACATTGGGAAACACGAGATCTGGCGTCGTTGTTCCAACAATCAGAAAGTCGATTTCATCGGGCGAGATACCCGCGGACTCAATCGCTTTGCGTGCGGCCTCGATCGCCAGGTCAGAGGTGTTTTGATCATCCGCCGCAATGTGCCGACGCTCGATACCCGATCGTGAGCGAATCCATTCGTCACTGGTTTCGACCATCTTCTCAAGATCCGCGTTGGTCAGGATTCGCTCAGGCGCATAGCTGCCTGTGCCGACAATTCGTGAATACATAAACCTAGCTCTCTCCGTTCAGGCGGCGTTTGATATCGGCCGGCAAGTTGTCTGCAAGTTCGAGAATAGCAGTCTCGATCGCATGCTCAAAAGCGACCGCATCCGCGCCGCCGTGGCTTTTCACGACAATGCCGTTCAACCCCACCAGCGATGCCCCATTATAAGCTCTGGGGTCGGTCCGTGCCCGTAACCGACGCAACGCGGGCAGCGCAACCAGCGCCTGAAGCCTTGATAACAAGCTGCTTGAAAAGGCTTCACGCAGAAAGTCACCGATCAGTTTCGCCGTACCTTCCATCGTCTTCAGCGCAATATTGCCGGTAAACCCGTCAGCGACGACGACATCAGCAAGCCCGTCGAATAACGTGCTGCCTTCCACGAAGCCAACATAATTGACGTCACCAGCCGCGATCAGAGCCGCGGCATCGCGAATCTCATCGCGGCCTTTATTATCCTCACTGCCGATATTCAGCAACGCGACTCGCGGTGCGTCGATCGTCATGAGTCGACCAGCGACACTGCTGCCCATCACGGCGAACTGATAAAGCTGCTCCGCGGTACAAAGCGCGTTGGCGCCGACGTCGAGCATGTAGAGGTGGCCGTCCCGCGTGGGCAGCTCAGCCATGATGGCCGGACGATCAATACCTGGCAGGGTCTTCAGGACGAACTTAGCGATCGCCATTAGTGCCCCGGTATTCCCGGCACTAACGCAGGCACCCGCCTCACCCGTTTTTACGAGATCGATCGCAACGCGCATTGACGATTGTTTTTTCTTGCGCAGCGCATCGACCGGCGACTCATCCATCGCGACCACCTCGGCGGCATGCCGCAGACGCACCCGTGCTGGACGTTCAGGCCAATAGGCCACGATTTCCGGTTCGTCGCCAACAACAACGATAGCGAGATCTGGATGGCGTGGTAGGACGCGCTTTAGTGCGTCGATCGCAACGCGAAAACCCTGGTCACCGCTCATGACATCGAGCGCCAGGGTCTTCGAAGGTTGGGACATCGGTGTTGAGATCAGCCGCTGCGGTCAGGCCGCAGCGCTGCTGGCAGCGTCGGCGGCAATAAGACGCCGCCTAAGCGTTACTCTTCGTCGGTATCGATTACCGGCGTCGCGATAACCTGCTTGCCACGGTAGAAACCGTCCGGGCTGACATGATGTCGCAAATGCGTCTCGCCGGTCGTTGGCTCAACCGACAGCGTCTTGCCTTTCAATTTGTCGTGACCACGGCGCATGCCGCGGGTAGACGGCGTACGCCGACTTTTCTGAACTGCCATAGTTTTTCTCCAAAAATTATCAGGGCGGCCCGATGCTCGAACCGCTACATTCAGTCTTCGCGCGCGGCCATCATCGCCGCGAGATCCGCAAAAGGCGTTTGCCGATCGGCGTCAACAGCGCCGGTTACCGGTGTGGCCGCCTTTGCCAATGGACCACAATCTTCCAGACGCTCATGTCGCAACACCATCGGTAGCTCCAGCGCGACCAATTCGTCCGTCCATTCGACCAGATCCAGCTCATCTGCATCATGGTCCCAGCGCTCGCCGACCAGACCGGCTTCTGCCAGCGCCTCGTCGGTCACAGTCGTCGACGTCAACAACACATCGATGTCGATAGTCTGCTCATGCGTCATCAGTTCCAGACAACGCTGGCACATAACGCCGACCGTTGCTTGCACTCGCCCGACAATCCGACCACGAGCGGGTCGCGATGCCGGTCTGACGGCTATCGAGACACGCGCCTCGGTTTGCAGCGCTGATCCGCCAACGCTATCTTGTCTGGCCGCCGATTCGATCGCCGCCAAACGTGGTAGTTCTGTGAGTTCGAACGTGCGTTCAAAGCTTGCGCCCCGCCCCGCGGCATCAGCAATCAAGATCACGCTGTTGCCCGTGTTGGAAGCACTAGTCGTCATAGCCGGCGAATGATAAGAACCACACCGACCGTTGTCAAAGAAAAAGCGTATGAAATCCGAAGACTCCGAGCGATCTGATATCCCTCTCGCGACACAAAACAGCCCATCCCCCGCCATTGTCCTCGGCTCGTCGTCCAGCGGGCGACGGATGCTGCTGGCACGGGTCGTTGACGGCTTCGCTATCGACGTGCCAGCAATCGATGAATCACCGTTGCCCGGCGAATCTCCAAGTGCATTGGCGGCACGACTAGCCAATGAAAAAGCACTCGCCGTCGCCGCACGACAAACCGACGCAATAGTCATCGGGGGTGATCAGGTTGCCGCCTGCGGGCAGGGTTTATTGGAAAAACCGGAGACAGAGTCTAGAAATATTCAGCAATTATATGATTTATCGCATAAATCTGTAGATTTTTATACGTCGGCGACGATCATTGACACGCGCACGGGTCGCGAGCTCAGTTATACCGATCACACTCAGGTGAGGTTTCGGGCACTCGAGACGGGTGAGGTCAAACGTTATGTCGAACGAGACCAACCGATGGCTTGCGCGGGCGGCTTCAAGATTGAAGGTGCGGGCATCGGCTTGTTCGATTACGTCAAGACGGAAGATCCGACCGCGCTAGTCGGTTTGCCAATGATTTTCGTCTGCCGGGCACTGCGCAGTTTCGGGGTTACGCCCTAGCGTCGACGCCCCCTGCGCTCCTCACTGACCGTTGGCTTGGCAAGGATCGCGTCCTCAAACCGACTGAGATCCGGAGGCAGCGGCGCGCTGAATATCTGCTCCCCACCGACGCCATCGTCGAACGCGATTGACTGGGCATGCAAGAACAGGCGCGGCAGGCCCTCGGCTGCCAGCTCCTTGTTACGAGCTTCTTCCCCGTAACGTGCGTCACCGACAATCGGGTGACCCTTGTGCGCCAGATGCACGCGAATCTGATGCGTACGGCCGGTTTCCGGATACAGCATCAGTATCGAGGCATCGCGGCGACACTCCAGCGGCTCAACCCGCGTCCGCGATGGCTTGCCATCGGCCGCGACCATCACATGCCGCTCGCCACCACGCCGCTCCCGCACCGACAACGGGGCATCAATGACCGTACCGCCGTGCGACCAGTAGCCATCGACCATCGCCTTGTACACCTTGCTGACGCGATCATCGCGAAACGCCTCATGCAAACGGCGCAGCGCTGATCGCTTCTTGGCCAACACCAACGCACCGCTGGTTTCGCGATCGAGGCGGTGCACCAGGGCCAGGTCCTGCCAATCCGGCTGCAATGTGCGCATCGCTTCAACAACGCCAAAACTGAGCCCACTGCCACCGTGGACCGCAATGCCGCCTGGTTTGTTGATCACGACCAGCGTCTTGTCCTCGAAAATCACCGCATCGCGTAAAAGCTCTGTCAGATGCCGCGGCACGTGCGGCGTCTCGCGCGTCGCCACCGAAACTGGTGGAATACGTACCGTATCCCCCTGCTTCAACCGGTCTGCCGGTTTCACCCGACCCTTGTTCACGCGTACTTCACCTTTGCGCAGCATGCGGTAAATGCGCCCCTTGGGCACCCCTGGCAGCTCGCGTTGCAGGTAGTTGTCGACGCGCTGGCCATCGCTGCCCGCATCAACCTCTCGGAAAGACACCCGCGATCCCGTTGCGTTTGGCCGGTTCTCTTTTTCAGACAATGACTTATCCGATTGCTGTTCGACTAAAGGGTTGCTATATTACACGCGATCGGGGGCTACCGATGGTCTGCGTCTCGTCGCAGCACCGCACCGCAGCAAGCAGTGCGACTGGTGAGACATTCGCACGAGACCAGCATCCCGTCACGGAACAGCGAACGCGGGTTTGGTACCCGGACGCCCTGTTCCGCTCAGAACTGAAATTTCGCGCATCGTGGCGGGTCTGGCCTGTCCGATGCAAGGCAATGACATCAGGCACAGCGGCTTCGAGCCTCTGACCTGGCTTCGGCGACACTGATCGATACTGTGTTATCGGGTCCGCCGTTGCGGCACATATGCGCTCACGCGCGGTTTGGTTTTTATGCCACTACTGGTTTTCTTTGTTGAACGATTGCTGCACTTCGCCGTACCGGTTTCCGGTATTGGGCGCACAGTGGCTGCATACGATGACGAATACCTGCCCGGCATAGCAGGGACCGAACCTCCCCACCGTAACTACCGGATTGCACTGTCGCCTACTGATCTACGGATTAAAGGGCACAATGAAAAGAATGCTTATCAATGCAACTCAAGAAGAAGAGTTGCGCATGGCACTGGTCGATGGCCAGCGTCTCTACGACCTCAATATCGAGGTTCCCTCTCACGAGCGTAAGAAAGCCAACATCTACAAGGGCAAGATCTCACGTATCGAGCCCAGCCTGGAAGCCGCGTTTGTCGACTACGGTGCAGACCGCCATGGCTTCCTGCCCTTCAAGGATATCTCTCCGGAGTACTTCGTCCGGCAGCCTTCTGACAAGAACCGGCCGTCCATCAAGGAGGTGCTGAAAGAAGGCCAGGAAATCGTTGTACAGATCGAGAAAGAGGAACGCGGCAACAAAGGGGCTGCGTTAACGACCTATGTCAGCCTGGCTGGCCGATTCCTCGTACTGAAACCGAACAAGGCGAAATCCGGCGGCGTGTCGCGTCGCATCACCGGCGAAGATCGCGAGGAAATTCGCGAAGCATTGTCCGACCTCGAGATTCCGGAGGGCATGAGCGTTATTGTGCGCACGGCCGGCATCGACCGCACCGCCGAAGAACTGCAATGGGACATGAATAACCTGTTCGGTGTCTGGGAAGCGATTAAGCGCGTCGTCGTTGAGAAGCCCTCACCGTTCCTGATCTATCAGGAAAGCAATGCGGTCATCCGCTCGTTGCGTGATTATCTAAACAACGATATCGGCGAAATTTTGATCGACGCCGAAAAGCCGTATGACCAGGCGCGTGAGTTCATGGAATCGGTCATGCCGCACAATGCCGGCAAGTTGAAGCGATACAGTGACCCGGTACCGCTGTTTACGCGCTACCAGATCGAATCGCAGATCGAAACGGCCTACGCGCACAGCGTGCAGCTACCATCCGGTGGCAGCATTGTCATCGATATCACCGAAGCGTTGATTTCGATCGACATCAACTCCGCGCGGGCAACGAAAGGCGCGGATATCGAAACGACGGCGTTCAATACCAATCTGGAAGCGGCGGACGAAATCGCACGCCAGCTACGACTGCGCGACCTTGGCGGGTTAGTCGTCATCGATTTCATCGACATGAACGCTTCACG
This sequence comes from Pseudomonadota bacterium, assembly GCA_039033995.1. Classification (GTDB taxonomy): domain Bacteria; phylum Pseudomonadota; class Gammaproteobacteria; order Steroidobacterales; family Woeseiaceae; genus CALBPI01. Next base: position 39,479 of record JBCCBP010000027.1, read on the forward strand.
CAACCAGCGTGAAGTGGAGAATCGACTGCGTGCCGCTGTCGTTGCCGACCGTGCTCGCATTCAGATTGGCAAGATCTCCCGCTTCGGCTTATTGGAGATGTCGCGACAACGACTGAGCCCGTCGCTTGGCGAGTCGACACATCAGGTATGCCCACGCTGCGACGGCATGGGTAACTTCCGTTCGATCGAATCCCTGGCACTGGCGATTCTGCGCGTACTGGGTGAGGAGGTTCGCAAAGAACGCACGGCTAAGGTCATCGCCCAATTGCCCGTCGATATCGCGACCTACCTGTTGAACGAAAAACGCGAGTGGGTGCAGAAGCTGGAAACGCGCAACGATACACAAGTCATCCTTGTCGCGAATCCGGCCTTTGAGACGCCGAACTATGAACTACGTCGTGTGCGTGACGATCAGACGGAGCTACCGGAGAATGCTGGCAATAGCGTCGCGCTGACCGAAACCGCCGAATCCGAAGATGTGCCGGAATGGGGTGGCGAGAAGATCACTCCGGAAAAACCGGCGGTACAGATTGCGACGCCAGCCACGCCAGCGCCAACGCCGAAGCGATTCCAGGAAGTGCCCAGCGGACCGCGTCCGGGTATCTTCGTGCGCATCTGGTACTGGTTGTTCGGTGAACCTGATCCCGAAGAGATCAAGCAAAAGAAAATTGAAAAAGAGCGCGCAGAACGCAAGAAGCGTGATGCCGAGCGCCGCAACAAGCAAAAGGCCGAACGCAACAAACGCAACAAGAGCCGCCAGCAAAAGCCATCCGGCAAGCAGACTAGCAAACCGAACAATGCCAAAGGCCGCGGTAAACCGAACAACACGGAAGCGCGCGGCAACAACCAGAAAGACGGCGACAACAAGAGTCGTTCGCGCCGTGGCAAAAAGCAGGAAGCCGGCCAGCAAAAAAGCGCGCAGCAGAAGCCGCAGCAAAGCAAACAGGATACCGACAAGGACCATTCGGCGCAGGCAGATGCTGAGGGCGGTCAACGCAAACGTCGGCGTCGCTCTCGTGGCGGACGTCGTCGCAAGCGTAACGAAGGCAACGCCGAACAGCAGCAAGCGCAAAACAACGGGGGCTCTGACAGCCAGAACAATCCTTCACCGAAGACCGATCAGCGCAGTGATAACAAAGCGACTGGAGCCGACTCCGACGGTCAGTCACAGCGCCAACCCGCTGCGAAAGGCGCGGACGCGTCGGCGAGTGAAAATGCGCCGAAGCGTGACGCGTCTGCCGCACCGCAAAGCGCTCAACAAAACAGCAAGCCGGAGGCTGTCACCAACAATGCAGGCGGCAATAACGTCGAACGCAGCGCTGGCGCAAATCGTCAACCTGCACCAGCGACCGATGCAACGCAGTCCGTAGCGGCCGCGCCAAAAAGCGTAAAGGCTGACACCAAACCTGCCGACGAGAAACCAGTAGAGCGCAAACCTGCACCAAAGCCTGCGGCAAGCAAACCCGAAAACGCTCAGCCAAAACCGGCTGCCAAAGCTGATTCACCGCAAGCGAAAACGACAGATAACGCGAAGCCGCAACTGTTGCCTTGGGAAAGCGCAGGACAAAAGCCAACCGGTGATAAAAAATACACCGTTTGGTCGAGCGACGAGTAATCGCATCGGACCAGGCGATGAGCAACGGCCTACAGCGCGCTGCTGACTCGCTGAACGCTTGGCTATTCGAGCACTCCCTGCCGCTGTGGTGGCGGCAGGGACGCATCGACAACGGCGCGTTTCTGGAAGGGCTGACGCTCGACGGTCATCCGGTTGGCAGCCGTGCCTCACGCATCCGCGTGCAGGGACGACAGCTGTTTTGCTTTTGCGTCGCGCAACAGCTCGGTTGGCAGCAGCCCGAGTTAGAAGCCTTGCTGATCCGCAGCGCAATACGATTCGGTGAGACGGGCCTACGCGACGACAATGTCGTTGCCCACAAGATCGATATCGATTCGGGTGTCATCGTCGATGCCGAGACCGATTTGTACGACGCCGCATTCTTTTTGTTGGGCTTGGCGGAGGCCACTCGTGTGTGCGGCCAGGAGATAACCGCCCCGGCACTCGAACGATTCTTTAGCGGACTCGACACCAGCATTCGCTACGCAGAAAACGCGGGTTATCGCGAAGCGTTACCAGGCTCGCAGACCCGACTGCAAAATCCACACATGCACTTGTTCGAGGCATTGCTTCGCCTGTACCACGTCACGGGTGATGCAGCATTGACCTCCCGCATTGATGACCTGCTTGAATTCGTTGAACGTACATTTTTCGATACGGCCCACGGCTGGATCAGCGAAGAAGTCTGCGGACCAGAACGCAGCAAGACGTTTGAACCGGGGCATTCTATGGAATGGGTGTGGCTACTCGGCTACCACGCCCGCCTGTTTGATACACCCCTTCACCCTTTTGCGCAGACGCTATACGACCACGTGGTGACACTAGATATTGCGCCTGGTCGGATGCCGCTCGCTATCGACGCTGACGGGGATCGATGCGACCCGCGTATGCGTTTGTGGGCGCAGACAGAAACGCTGAAAGCTCACCTCAGCATGAGTGAGTTGGCCGACGATCGCTATCCGCAAAGCGCCGCACATGCCATCGCGACGGCCAACGCCATCCAGCAAGACTGGCTTGGGCGTTGCGCGATATCTGGCGGTTGGTTCGAACACATTGACCCCGACGGCACCATTACCTCCAAATTCATGCCTGCGAGCAGCGGCTATCACGTCTATTTTGCGATCAGCGAGCTCGCGCGTTGCGCCACCAAGTCGAGCGACAACGTTAGCGCCTAGATATTGTGTTGCTGACGCAGATTGTCGAGCAGCGCCGTACACGCCTGATCGACCAGATCAAACACCACCTCAAAACCACGCGACCCGCCGTAATACGGATCCGGCACCTCCTCTGCTTCCAGCGCCGGCGCCTCACTCAACAACAGGCTCAGCGTTGCCATTGAATCGTCCGGCTCACGCTCTCGCAGCGTCACGAGGTTCAGCCCGTCCATGGCGTAAATGTGATCAAACCGCGTGAAGTCATCATCGTCGACGCGCCGCGCGCGCTGGCCGGACATACTGATGCCCCGCTTCTCCGCCGTTTGCTGCGATCGCCCATCGGGCGGATGCCCAACATGGTAGGCATGGGTGCCCGCGGAATCGATTTCGAACGCGGATTCGAGCCCCGCGTCTACAACCTTCTTGCGAAAGACGGCTTCCGCGGTTGGAGAGCGACAAATGTTGCCCATGCAAACAAACAGCACAGCGATCTTGTCACGGGATTCGGCATTCATGGTGGGTTCTCTAGCGGCCAGACGTTAACGTCGCGATGATACCGCACGAGTGCCTGAAGACACCATCAGGGGGCTGCGTCGATATCGATCCCGTCATTCGACGCGTCGCAACCGCCGATCTTCCAGTTTCTGCCCTGCTCCAGACGCCACTCCCACGGACGATTCAGCGTCGGATGAATCGCATAGAAATAGTAACGCTGACACGCTTCGAATTGCATCGTAATCGTCTTGATCTCGACCGCGCGACGCGTGTCGCGACGCAGCGTCACGAATGACACCGTGTGCTCACCAGGCGTAACATTGCGAAACTGTTGGCTATCGGCGTACGCCTGACCGTCGATCTCGATGACCTGCACGCGTGCATAGCCGAACGTACTGGCCTTGCCGCCCCGACCGTCGATACGCGCCACCGGATCGATACTGCATCCGACCATCAAGATCATCAGCGTCACTAAACCAAACCGCATCGCTTGCTCCACCATCTGCCAAACCTCCGCTGTCTGGGTTATCCTAGCATTGAATTTGACCGGCACCGGAACAGAACGTTCCGCGCTCGGAGCCCCCTCACACCGTCGAACGCAAGGAGAACACCCGATGCGCCTCGTAACCCTGATTTGTCTCGGCCTTTTGACCATCGCGAACCTAGCTCACGCGGACGGTGCGTTGCTCGACCAAACCATGAAGCGATTGGCGTCTGACGAAACGGTCACGTTGTCAGATGCGTATGAGAACAAAGTCGTACTGATCGTTAACACGGCATCAAAGTGTGGCAACACGCCTCAGTATGAAGGGTTGGAAGCGCTTTACAGTGAATATGCTGACGATGGACTGGTGGTACTTGGTTTTCCGTCAAACAACTTCGCCGGCCAGGAGCCGGGTACCGAAGCCGAGATCGCATCGTTTTGTCGCTTGACGTACGGGGTTAAGTTCCCGATGTTCGAAAAAATCGACGTCAAAGGTGACGACGCGCATCCGCTCTACCATGCGCTCGCCGATGCCGCTGGCACCTACCCGACATGGAACTTCCACAAATACCTGATCGGTCGCGACGGAAAACTGATCACGGCCTTCTCTCCGGGCACCAAACCGCAGGATTCGTCGGTCGTCGACGCGATCAAATCGGCGCTAGCTGCTTCCTAGGTCGCTTGCTCGGACAACAGCGCGCGCGCAGCCGCGAGATCCGCCGGTGTATCGATGCCAGGCGGCGGCACGTCCACTGCCTCGGCCACGACGATGGTCTGACCGATCCAAAGCGCGCGCAGTTGCTCCAGTGATTCGGTGAGCTCGAGCGCACACGGTGGCTCCGCCACGAGTGCATGCAAACTGGCGGCCTTATAACCGTAAATGCCGATGTGGCGCTGAGCCGGATGTCCGCCGTTATGGCGCCGATACGGCACAGGTGCACGCGTGAATACCAAGGCACGGCCCGCTCGATCCGAGATCACTTTGACGCAGTTGGGGTCCTGCCACTGATTGTCGTCACTGATCGGGGCAGATAACGTGGCGATATCGGCAGTCGCATCGTCGCGCAATAGCGTCACAACCTGGCGGATCGCAGACAATGGAATGAAAGGCTCATCTCCCTGCACATTGATCACCAAATCATCCTGCCAATCGCGCTGCCGCGCGACTTCCGCGACTCGATCGGTACCTGACTGGTGGGCGGGATCCGTCATCGCCACGTCAGCACCAAAGCCTGATGCCACATCGGCGACCTGCGGGCTATCGGTGGCAATCACCACCGACGTCGCATCAACCGCAATCGCGCGTCGCCAGACATGCTCGATCAGCGTTTTGTCATCGAGCAAGGTCACCGGTTTGCCGGGCAGTCGCGTCGAAGCCATGCGCGCTGGTATGACGATGTGAAAGTGTTCTGCCATTTCGCTATTGTGCGTCGGCAGGCGGCAGCACAGCAAGCAGCGCCGCACGGCTGTCGTCCGATAACTCAAGGTTCGCCGGGACGATCCAATGGCGATTGGTCAGGCCCGCGTACTTCACCGCATCCTTCGCCGTCATCAGTACCGGTAAGTCATCTGCCGGATGTAAAACGCTATCGGGTGCCATGGCGTGATCAGCAATCGCGTGACCTGCAACCGTAAGCCCATGCGCCTGCAACGCGTCGAAAAAACGTTGCGGATGACCGATACCTGCCAGGGCGTGTGCACGAGCATCCGCGAACGTCTCGAGACGCTTTCGCTCGCCAGTCAGCGCATTCACGGCGTGGGTATTGTTGAGCCGATAGCCGAGTCGGTGATCCCCAGCAGGCAATGAGGCATATACGACCAGATCGCATTGCTGAAGGCGACTCACCGGCTCGCGCAGTGGGCCACGTGGCAGACAATGGCCGTTGCCATGTTCAACCTTGGCGTCGACCACCGCGATCTCCACATCGCGCGCCAATCGATAGTGCTGCAGCCCATCATCGCTGATAACAACATTCGCACCCGCGGCTGCTGCGGCGCGCGCGCCAGCGACACGATCGCGACTGACAAAAACGATGGCACTGGTCTGTTGAAACAACATCAACGCCTCGTCACCACAGTCTGCGGCCGCGACGTTCTCGGTGACGCGCAACGGTTCGCCGACATGGCGGCCACCATAGCCGCGACTGATGATCGCCGGTGTTAGTCCGCGCTCACGCGCAGCGATGGTGAGCCACGCGACGAGGGGACTCTTGCCACTGCCACCAACAGCGATATTGCCAACAATAATCACCGGTACCGGTACAGTTTGCGCGCGCTGAACTGGCCACCGATACGTCAGACGACGAAACGCTGCGATCGCGCGAAACAGCAGCTCGAGCGGCCACAACACCCAACCCATCGGGGCATGGTGATACCAAACGTTGTAGAGCCAATTGCGCATCTGAAACGCGTGCGCCTAGGCGTCGACGTCGCTCTCTTCGCTGAACTGCATGCGATGTAACGTCGCATACGCGCCGCCTGCCGCCAACAGGCTCGCATGATTGCCGGTTTCGACGATGCGACCCTCGTCCATCACGATAATGCGATCTGCTGACTCAACCGTGGACAAGCGGTGCGCGATGACCAACGTGGTCCGCGATTGCATCAATACATCCAGCGCACGCTGGATGCGACGCTCCGATTCCGAATCGAGTGCCGACGTAGCCTCATCCAGAATCAGCACCGGCGCATTCTTTAACAACGCGCGGGCAATTGCTAGCCGCTGGCGCTGACCACCCGACAACAACACCCCTCGATCACCGACGACCGTTTCAAGGCCATTTGGCATCGTGTCGACGAATTCCATGACGTATGCCGCTTCGGCAGCCTCACGAATATCCGCGTCGGACGTTTCCCCGAGCGCACCATACGCGAGGTTGTTGGCGATGGTGTCATTAAACAGCACGACGTCCTGACTAACGAGACTGATCTGGTCGCGCAAGTTGTCCAAGCGATAGTCTTCGATCGGACGATCATCCAGCAGAATACGACCCTCTTGCAGATCATAGAACCGCGGTAACAAGCTCACCAATGTCGATTTGCCGCTGCCGGAACGGCCGACGATAGCCAACGTCTCGCCCGGCGCCACTGTAACTGACACATCACGCAATACAGGGCGATCCTCCTGACCATAAGCAAAGGACACCGCATCGAACTGTAGCTTGCCATCGACGCGCTCTGCGGCGTAGCTGCCGCGGTCAACCTCGGCATCGGTGTCTAGGATCTCAAAGACACTTTGCGCAGCAGCGATCCCGCGTTGGATCGCGGCATTCACGTTGGTCAGTCTGCGCAACGGCCCAAGCAACAGCACCAGTGCCGACATGAAGGCGACGAAGGTGCCCGGACTCAATTCATTGCGCGCCGACTCGCCCGCTGCCATCCAGACCACGCCGGCAACACCGAACGCAAACAACATCTGCGTGACAGCGACACCAGCGGCTTTGGCGGACACCAACTTCATATTCAAGCGGCGGTTGTTTTCGTTAGCATCACCAAATCGGCCAAGCTCGTACTCTTGCCCACCGAAAATCTTGACGACTCGATTGCCCTGCACCACTTCTTCGGTGACTTGCGTAACATCAGCCACCGACGACTGAATACGACTGCTGTAGCGGCGGAACGTTTTGCTCAACACTCGAATTAGTACGGCGATCAGCGGGACAACGATTGCGACAAACGCAGACATTCGTACACTGGCATACAACATGACACCGATCAGGGCCAGTAGCGTCAGCGAATCGCGAATCACAACGGTCAAAACATTGGTGGCAGATTCAGCAATCATCTCGATGTTGTAGGTCATCATCGATAACAACGGACCTGATGAACGGATATCGAAAAAACTGGATGGTAAGCCTAAGTATTTTGAGAACACATCAGCGCGCATTTGAGCGATGACATGCCGCCCGATCCAGCCGAGTGCGAACTCCGACATAAACCCTGCGAGCCCACGCACAAAAAATACGCCGATAAAGGCGAACGGCATCCATTTGGCGATCGCACCGGTACTACTGACCAGCGCCTCATCGGTCAACGGTTTCAACAGCAGCGGCAGTGCGGCCTCGACGGCCGCGGTCAACACCATGCCGACAGCCGCGACAACGAA
>JBCCBP010000028.1:0-45645 GCA_039033995.1 Pseudomonadota bacterium
ATAACAAGCCACGCGCATCGCTTCACCCGGCAGTCTCCAGAACAACCGCCGGCAGTTTAGGCAGCTCACACTCATGCAACGCGGGCTCCTCGCGCGGATTGGAGTAATCATTCGGACCGTCTGCGTTCAGAACTTTGGCGTCACCATTGTTAACGCAAATCCGATGAGCGACTGGCATCTGACCATCGACGCGCTTCGCGTTATCTGCAAAGCCATCCCAAATCACATCGGGGAACGCGCCACCGAATCCGTACAATGCAAGCTTCAAGGCCTTCAGATCCAGACCGTCCGGCGCATCACCACCGCCGTTGAAGACGTTGTCGTAAATGTAGATCGCTTCCGGGTACGGGTCATAGCCGTCTACCGTATCGCCGTCGCCATAGTTCGTGGAGTAGACACTGGAGACAATCACGTTAGCCGTTCGGTTGTCACGAATCTCATTGCCGAAGATCTCGACATTGTCATTGGAGTTCACAACAATGCCGGACCCGGCCGGTACGCTGGCCACCGGTGTCCCCTTGTGACCGAAATTATCGGTGTTGTTCTCGAACACTTGGTTGTTAAATACACGCGTGTTCTTTCCCTCCTGTTGGAGGTTAGGCATGTTGAAGACGAGGATGCCGCCAGTGTTGTTGGTGGCGATATTGTCGTAAACATCGGCATCAATTGTGTTCTCTATCTCAATACCGGCGACGTTGTACTCCGCACGATTGCCTCGCACGATCACGTTTTTGGATTGACCAATGTACAGACCAGCATCTGATGCGCCGATAGCGACGTTGCCTTCCATCAGTACGTTGGTGGTCTGCACCGGATAAATCCCGTAGGCGCCATTACTGGTTTTATGGCCGCCAGTCCACTCGGTACGTACGCGTCGGATGACAATGTTGTCGCCCTCCGTCACCTTCAGAGCATCACCGCGTGTGTCTTCGATCGCCAGATCTTCAATCGTGAAATCGCTGGCGGTAACGAGTAATCCCTCTGCCCCGGCGACCTGGTCTTTGAACGTCAGAATGGACTTGTCCATACCAGCACCGCGGATCGTCACGCCATCAACGGCAAGACTTAGCGAGCGATCAAAAGAAAATACACCTTCGGGAATCGTGATCACGGTGCCGGGCTTAGCGTCCAGCAATTCGAGCTGCAGCGTCTCCTGGTAAGACGCATCCGCGGCTGTTTCAGGTGGGTTATCCGACGAGCAAGCCGCGACGGCGATCAGCAAGATCGCCGTCGCGCTGCGTTGACGAATCGTATTCATGGCAGTCCCCACAACCACTCCAACAGAAAGATAGTATATATTATCTTTTCTGAATAACAAGCGAGGTTGACGGCACTAGCGGCATCGCTATCTGGCTTTGCTCACCCAAGGTGGCGGCACCACGTTATTGTTTTGGTAGAAGCGCAACATACGCTCACGATTCCCGCGACCAACGCTTAGCCCAAGCCAATTGGCCGCCGACCCGCCTAGAAACCGCTCGGAGAAATCGGCATGACCGCCCTGCTCGACCTTCTCAGCTGCCTCCGCAAAAGTCTTCAGGTAGGTCTCGGCATTTTCCTCTTGTACTAACATCTTCCAGTCCGACCCGTACAGGATCTTCCGCTCCAGTTGCTCACTGCTACCAAGCAACCGTTTCAGCATCCGTGTCGCCACTTCCGGATCATCGGCAATAATGTCCGAAAAATAGGAAGCATCAACAAACACTCGGCTTCCCGGGCCACTATCTTTCATCAGAGAAATGTAGCCTTCCCAGTCATCGTTCGCTTTACCCGAACCTACACCACCCAGATGCGCGAAATTGATAGAAAGATCAGGAAAGCGATCAACTACAGGCTTCCATAAGCAAGGGGCTACCAGGTCCTCAAAGTCATCGCTCGGCCCGTTGCTTCTATTAGAATGCGTGATGATCGGGACATCATTTGCAGCGCACCATTCGAATAGCGCATTCATCGCGTCATCGAGTCTCTTGCCGAAATTCGGCGTACGCACAATATCGCTAGACCACGGCTTGACCCAAAACGACGGATCGCGCCCTGCATTCTTAGTCGGCCCGAAACCCATCGGCGGGTACAGTTTGACGCCGATCGCAAGCCCGGACATGACAGCTTGCTGTACGAACTCTAGCGATGACTCGCTTCTGCCTAACTGATGAGCCACTTCACGATAAGGATCGAACGGTGCCATCGGATGCACACGGCCGGCAGACAAGATACAGATCTCACGCATTGTCTCCATTTGCTCAGACAGCGTTGACATCGTCGACTTTCCCTTTGCAATCGGCCAGTCATAGTCGACAAGACTCGTCGCGATCAAATCCAGTTTCTGGTCCCCTGAGCCATAGTCCGCAAAGTAGCGACTAACGCTCGCCATGCGGTACTGGAACATCTCCAACACGAAATCCAGCGCGCTAGTGACAGAGAAACTCTCCAGACTTTCAAATTCACTGAACACGGAGGCCTGTTTGTAGTCGCCTTCGTATTCTTCGTAGGTCTCTGGCAGGTTATTGATTAGATATACACCGAGTGCTTCAGGTGTTGCCGACAATGCGCTTAGGCTCGCCGCGCTCATCGTGGAAATTCCTGGCATAGCAGCAACAACGGGGCCAGACACTTCCGCAGCAGCCGCCTGCAGCTCTGCTCTGGCTTGCGGGTAAACCTCAGCACGGTATCCCAAAAAATCCGACGTTGGTTGCTTCTCTGCACTACAGACACCACCACTGTCGTTGAGAGATCTCAATATCGCAGTTTCCCTTTTCGCATCGGGAGCTGCCAGCCAGGCCAATACGCGAAATACGCCACCGAACAACTGGCAGACTCTTTCGAATTCCCCAGCTCGCCGGCATACAACCAGATTGAAAAACGCCTTGACCTGCAGATCTCGGCCATTGAAGAAGTGAGCATGCGGATCGACGATAAGAGGCAAACCGTCGCTGGCATAAGGCGGCTCACCAAAACAAGGTGGTATTGGATCTCGGCGCAATAGACAACAACCCGAGGCCAGTGTCGCCGCCGATGCGGTCATGAATGCTCGTCGATCTACCATGAGATATTCCCCTTGTGCCGTTCTAACTCTGGATTCTGGAATTCAATTTGCACAAATACAGTGCAACTGACGGCTATTTCCCCTCACTGAAACCCCCGTTTCCTACCGACAAATTAGAGCAAATACGCCTTCTGAGCTACACTGCGATCAGGAAGAGGTATGAAATAGGATCGTGCCCGTGACGCGGTCCTTCAGCTGTGGGTGGGGATGGAACTCAGTCAACTGGCAGCACCCGATTTGGTGTCTCGAATCGCGAGCGGCGACACGCGTGCCGAGCACGAGCTCGTCGCGCGCTACAGCGCAACGCTTCTGACCGTCCTGAGAAAACGCTGTGGCAGTCTTGAGCAGGCGGAAGATGCGCGGCAGGACGCATTGCTCGTGGTACTCCAACGACTACGCGGCGACGGTATCGACGACCCCAACAAGCTCACTGCGTTCATCCACAAAACCGCAATCAACATCCTCATCGGCGACCAACGAAAAGCAAAGCGGCGCAACACGACCCCGAGTACCGATATCGTAGAAACGACGACAGACGATGGGATGAACCAGTTACACGCGATTATTCGAGAGGAATCCCGCTCTGCTATCAGAGATGTAGTACAAGAGATAAACAACGACCGTGATCGCGAGATCATTTTCCGTTTCTATATCAAAGACCAAGGGAAATTCGAGATTTGCAAAGTACTCGAGTTATCCGCGACCCATTTCGATCGCGTTATTTCGCGAGCGCGTAGCCGCTTTCGCGGCTACATCGAGAGCAAGCGTCCAGATCTGGTGGAGCTGCTGAAGAGCTGGGAGCCATCGTGATGGATCAAGCGTATGTCGAGCAAAATGATGTAATTGAGCGCTATGCCAGAAATGCGCTCAATGAGTCCGAGCTCGAACAATTTGAGATTTATCTGCTCGACCATCCGGAGTTGCTGAGCAAAATTGCATTTGCTGAAGAAATGCATGTGGCAGCCAAGGACGCGGACCTTGAGAAGAGCGTGGTTAACTCAAACGAGGCCGCCTCTAACTGGAAGTCGGCAGCATTAGCCGCAAGTGCTGCATTCGTAGTCAGCACTGTCGGCCTTATCTATACCTATCAAACGAATCCGGTTGACGATCAAGACTCACCCAATGTGGTTTCCGCCATTCAGTCCCACACTTTCATACTATCCGAACGATCCGGATCATCGACCACAGTCATAGCAGCGAAAGAGGGACTTATTCCAGGGTTAGTTTCCATCGAAGTACCCGCGAGCCTCGCTGGCAAGTCAATCGACGTCACTATTATTGATTTGGACAGCAACGAGATCCGAGTTCTGGATGACGCGTACGTGAACGATCAGAACCTAGTGACCATTTTTCTCCGTCAGATTAGCGAGGGGAAATATAGGATTGAGGTGTCCGCTGCTGACGATTCGGTAAAGGCCATTCCTGCAATGATAGAAATCAAGTGAGGGATTTAGTGCATCTAAGGCACTGAGGGAATAGAACAACAAACACAAAGGAGAAAGCCATGGCGAATCGAGTACGCCTGGTCACGCTGCTGACCATCCTAACCACTGTGCTACTCACCGGTTGCCCAAGAAAAGAGCGAGTTGGCGAAGAACTGTTTATATTTGATATTGAAACTTCGACAGCAAAGAAGCACTGTGGCGGAAGAGTTATCGTGCACCCCATTGAATCGAAGAAGTTTGGCTCGCAACAAGCATACGAAATCGCCATCTTCGAACGGATAAGTGCAGGGACTGCGAAGGAAAGACAAACTGAAGACTCTCCACAAGGTGAGCAAAAAGAGACGCCGCCCCAAAACCCACTGCTGGCCGGTGCCATTTGTGAAGCACCGAAAAAGATAAGTAAGGCGGACCCTTACTGGAGATGTAAGGCCGTATCAACGGTGGATGGGAAAACGAAAACAGAGATCCTTAGCGTTTCACCGAGCCATTCAGGCTACTGCCGCAAAGAAAAGTTTGTGAACCTCGTCAATGCCTGCGACGATACTGCGAGAAATGAGCACGAACCAGTCGATTCGGCCGAATCCAAAGTTCCAGTTGGGGAGAGCGGCGCGCCTATCGATATTTGCTTTAATGTCAAACACGTCGGTCAAATCATAGTTCAATCTCCGCCGGACCCCGGCTCTGGCACAGGCGGCCATGGGACTGGACATTAAGCCATCATGCATTAGATGAACTATAAGCCGATTGCGCTCGGGTTACTCATCGCGACGTGCTGGTCACCAGCGGTCGCAGATAGCCCGAGCGCCAGGCTTCCGCAGGAACCGCAGACAATCGAATTGGTGAACGGCTCACGAATTCGCTACAGCTTACCGACCGATGCGGCTTTACTAATAACGGTCGAAAACCAGAATCGCGGTGCCATAGTCAGCGTTCTTGACGACGATGACAACACGCTGTTCCGCAGCGCCAATTGGCGAGGCATTGAAGGTAAGTTTGTCACAGCCGTGTTGCCGAACGAAGCCGCCGCGATCGAAATCACGCCAGACACGGCAATCGCACCAGACGGAACCTTCTCGATCTGGTCCAACAAGATCGACAAAAGGAACCCTCTCTTTCAGGCTGAGCGCGCGATGACCTTGGCCGCAGATGCCAGCCTTGCTCAGTACTACGGCAGAGGTAACGAGAGCGAACAGACTGTCTCGTACCTAACAGATGCGATCGCACGATTTGAACAACTAGGGACAGTTGAGCGGCTGGCCGACGCCCACTACGAACTAGCGGTCGCGCAACAAGCTTTACAAGACACAAGGGCACGACGCTCGTTCGAGAACGCGCACTCTTACTTTGTGATGAGCGATGACCGCCCCGGTCAGGCCGCCGTTCGAAATATGCAAGGCGTAGATGCATGGCAGCAAAGCCGCTACGCCGACGCACTCGAATTCCTGCGACAGGCGGAGGAACTCCGTGCAGGTGGCTCCGACTATTACCTCGCACACGCATTGAACAATCGTGCACTGGTCCATCGCGATCTAAACCAGCCAACCATCGCTGCGCGACTGCTCAGACGGAGCATTCAACTTTGGCAAGGAGACATCGATCTACTCGGTGACCTGATCCCTGCTCGCTTTGACAGAGAACGCCTTCGAAACACGTCGCTGACTCAAGCCATCAACGCCATGACGAACCTGGGCTGGGCTTACGAAGCGTCGGATCAATTGGAAGATGCCGAACAGGTCTTAAATCAGGCACTGCGTTTGTCTGCTCTGCTGGGCCGAGACAGACCCGCCGCAGATGCACGCAACAATCTGGCGTCTGTGCATTACCGAAAAGGTGAGTTCGAGTTCGCACTCGCCCATATCTCGGCAGCACTGGAGCATTTCGAACAGAACGAGGGAGACAAAGACCGGGCCAGTAATGCCTATGAGTTGAGATCTCAGATTTACCGGATGACTGGAGAGACACCGCTCGCAAAGCGCGACCTGGAGCGCGCGCTGACACTACGTCCAATCGACAAACGACCACTACGACACGCCGAAGCGCTACGAATGCTCGCGAGCCTGAGCGTGGAAGACGACCTTGCCGATGTTGATCTGGTCAAGATGAGTCAACAAGTCAGAGACATCACCAGCGGCGTTGCCGGTGGAGAGATCATCAATGCGGAGACGCGAGTCGAGCTCGGTCGTTGGTATGCCACCCAAGGCGATACGAAACGTGGCATTGAAGAGATTCAAGCGGCTATTGCCGACATCGACAGTGCGTCGACGTCGAGGAAACTAAGGCTTGCCCACACGCTTGCAGACGCATTATTGCGCGATAAGCAATTTGAGGCGTCACTTGAGGAATTGAAACGCATTCTGGCCGACGCTTTGATTCAAGATTTCCCAATGCTTCGCTCCGAATCTCTGATCACACAATCGCAAGCGTTGCTTGGCTTGAATCGTCTGGCAGATGCGCAACGGTCAGCAGAAAGCGCACTCGCGATTTCCGAAAGTATCCGCAGTCAGCTCAACGATCCTGTGTTACTGCGCAGCTACGCGCGAATGCAGCGTGCCGCCTATGAAACGCTGATCGAAGTAGCGATATTGAGCGATGAGCATAAGCGAGCGTGGCTGCTCGCGCAGCGAGCTCGATCTCGACGCATCAATGAACTCATCGTCAACACAGACTCCCGAGCACCACCGCAGATGCAACCGTCGATAGTCGAGCTGCGCCGTTCAATAGAAGCGGACGCGGTGATTGCTCAGTACTTCCTTGGAATGAACACAAGTCATGCATGGTTCCTCTCCGAAACCGGGCTCAAATATAAGCGATTGAAACCGGCGAGAGTGATCGCCGATCTCGTCTACGAGGTCAGGGAAAGCATCTCGGCGCGGCGGGCCATTAGCGCGGACACGCTCAACCAATTAAGTCGATCACTATTGCCAGAGAACCTACCGCATGAACTACTGCTGATGCCGGACGGGGCACTCTACGACTTGCCGTTTTCGATTCTGACGCATTCGGAGCTTCCGACTGGGGAGCCATTGGTTACTCATGCCTCAACGCGCGTATTGCCGACCAACTGGCAGCCGAGGGCGGGGAACCGACTAGGTGATGATGCAAAAGTCACGGTATTCGCGGATCCGATCTTCGGCGCCGATGATCAAAGATTCGCTGGCGGCGAGTTGTTGCCTACGCAAGACCCGATACTCGCTCTGAACGGAGCTCTGCTGGTGCGCTCGATCGACAGCTTGGGTACTGAGGCGCTCACTCGCCTTGAAGGCACAGCAGCAGAAGCAAACATTATCCAATCACTGCCAATCGATTTACCCGTCTTGGTGTTCGCGGGTGCCGCCGCTAACAGGAACACATTTCTATCGCAAGCTAATGACAGCCAAGCGGTCTATCACATCGCCACACATGGTGTTGTTAACCGCGCAGATCCCGGGCAGTCAGGATTGATTCTTTCGGCGGTGGATCCTGACGGCGCACAGGTGGAACGATTCCTGTCTGCAAACGATATCGCATCACGTAGGTTCGATGGCGCATTGGTCGTCTTGAGCGGTTGTGACACGGGGACAGGGCGGATTGTGCGTGGGGAAGGCCCGCTGAGTTTAAGCAACGCGTTTCTGGGCGCTGGTGCCAGCGAAGTGGTGTCGACACTCTGGCGTATTTCCGACGCAGCGACCGTTACTCTGATGCAACATTTTTATGAGGCCCTGCTCGTCGACCGCGTACCAACAGCTGAGGCCCTAGCCATCGCACAGAGAAAAATGCGTGCAGATCCTCGCTTTCGATCCCCTTACTTTTGGGCCCCGGTCATCCTTCACCAGCGATAACATTCTCCCTGGCACCGCAGCTGCCTTCTTTGCGGTGTCCCATCCTGCTGAAGCCAGTCTACTCAACAGCAATTCGTTACCTGGTTACTGGGTGAGGGGATTCGTTTCAAAGTAACACAGACAGTATGAATGGGCTCTCAGGCTGGATCCGATTCCCAAAGAGCAGCCCACCGCACAAACAAATCCTACATCAGAAACTTGAGGTGATAACGTGATATTCGATAGGAAAAAAATAGCACGGCCGATATTGATGCTTTCGATCATGGCCTGCTTCGGCTGTGGCACACGGTTTGCGCTAGTCGGCGCAGAACCACAAACCATGGAAAACACCAGCCTTATCGATACGATAGCCAGAGTCGACTTAGTTCGTGAACTCGATCCAGACGGGCTCGGATGCAAAGCGCCACTTGAGTCAACGACAACAAGAAGTTGCACGCTAGCCGAAGCGATACAGGGCTTCTACAAATATGACGGGACCGAGGCTAACACTGAGGACACCGGCGTACTCAAAGTTAGCAACGTAGCGGCCGTTTACGCTGAAAAGCAGGCACGGCTTTTGAATGAGCTCGTCGCTCAGATCAAGCTGCTCAACCCGACTTTCGATCAGTCGGCAACATTTAACAGCTTAAAATACCGTGACGACAGTATTCGCTTGGCCGCACCGGATGCAAACGGCGACGAGGTTTTGAGGACGTTCCTTGAGGATCGTGCATCGGACGTCATAAGAAGAGTACGATTTGCACAGGAGTTAACCCCCAAGCTTGAATATCAAAGACAACGACGAAATCGAGTCCAGGGAAGACTTATCGCAGCAAGCGATGCCGCATGCGATCGATACAAGAGGAATTTGAACGGGGTCTACAGTGATGCCAATTTCAGATTCGGTGCAGCCGCTACTGCAGCGGGTGGAGTCGGTGCGATCATTACGGGTGAAAATGCTGCGCGAGCACTGGCTGGCACAGCGGGTATCATCAGCGGCGTCCGCGCCGAATACAATGATGCTTATTTCAGAAATAAGGTTGTTGAACTACTGACGAAAGCAATGGACATTGTTCGCGAAAAACAACTTGGAGAGATTAAGCGCAGAGAGAGCCTATTGCTCATCGACTATACGATCGAAGATGCGATTTCCGATGCTATAACTTACAACGCGTCTTGCTCCTTGATCGCTGGCCTACAAGAAACTCAGGAATCGCTACAAATTGTCTCTGATCCTGGCTTAAAGTGGCTCGCGCGAGCATTCGGCGGATCAGCGTCTAACGAAGCCGCCACGAATGATCTCTTCAAGAGTCTCGGTGAGGTTGTAGGAACCGTCCAAGAACTTGAGAAAGCCAACGAAGATGGTCTGACCGGAGTACCAAGCACACTGCCGAATTCACCGGGCACCGACGGTACTGACACGCCCCAGAACGATGGCAGCTAGCATTTACAAAGATATCAAGGGCACCTAATCGGTGCCCTTGATGTTGGCTACCGGATATAGCCGGTTAGCTATGCGCGCAATGCTCTCGGTTTCCAATACACGCAACACCTCGTCCAGATCTTTGTAGACGTGGCCACATTCATCCAGCGGCGTGCGACGCGTGTTGCCGACAATACCTTTGACTTCGACACCACCCAGCACTCGCGTGATGTTGCGCATCTCGTCATCGATCTCGTCGTGAATCTCTGCAAGCTCTTGCTTCGCTTTGCCACGCGCCATCACGCGGCCTGATCCATGATTCACAGAGCAACCGGATTGGTACGCACCTTTCAGCGGATACAAGATGGCTGCACCATCCAGCATTGAGCCGGGCACAAGACAAGGGTGACCCGTCTTCTCCCAGGGCGTACCGACCAGGTCGGGATGTCCCGCTGGAAACGCACGAGTCGCACCCTTGCGATGTACAAAACCCTTCTTGGTAGAACCGTCGGGCAATACCAGAGTCTCCTCTTGCACCAGGTTGTGCGAGATCTCGTAGAAGACCTCACCCGTCGCATCAAACACATTCTGCAACGCCTTCTGCACACCGCGTACGATGATATGTCGATTAGCGACCGCATAGTTCGCTGCAGAGTTATGGTGTGCCCAATACTCTTTGCCGAGTGGCTCATCGATGCGCAACCACGATTCCTCGCGACGGTTCTTGGCAAGACCACGCAACGCCGCACCTTCATAGAAGTAGTGGTTTGCGGTCTGCCAGCCATAGCCACGACTACCGCAATGAATCATCACCCAGACAGAGCCATCGTTGACATCAACCTGCATTTCGACGAAATGGTTGCCACCACCGACCGAGCCGATCTGCGGTGCCGCTTTCTTGCGCGCACGTTCGATCCGATCGGTATCGAGCACTGCATCGTCCACCGGAATGTACTGACGCTCACACACATCGGCTCGCACACCGATCGCCTGGGCACCGTAGCGAAAAATGTCATCGATTTTCCGCTCCGACAACCGCGGCATATGCTTGGGTCGATGAGAACCAACACCCGTCGCGATGCGCAGCTCAACCTCGTTGATCCACGCACGACGCTTGTCCCAATCCGCCACGTCCGCAGCCGTCAGGCCCGGCACATTGAGATAGACAACACCGCAAGAGATATCGTAGCCGCTGCCAGCCTGAATAATGACATCCTCAGTGACAGCGACGCCGCCGACGGGGATGCCATAACCCAAATGCGTATCCGGCATCAGATAGAGGCCAATCATCCCTGGGTAGCAAGCGGCTTGCGCCGCCTGCCGCCAGAGCGCCTCATCGGTTTGTGCGAACAGCGTTTCGGACAGAAATGCATGCACTTCGGTGCGCATATCCCCGACTTTCGGCAGCACGTAGTGTGCCGTTGCCGCTTTTTGTACTTGTTGTAGAAAAGACATCGCACTTCTCCTTATTGTTCTAGTTTAGTCGTCCGCGACGATCACTGCCGACGTAACCTCGCAAGAAGGCCATTTGGTCAGCGAGAATGGTCCTGTTCTCAAGAATCAGACCTTCCGCGCGGTTCGGTACGTAAGGTAACGCCAGTAGCTGCCAACCGAGTGACTCCAGGGATCGATCCGCTTTGCGCTGGTTGCACGCACGGCATGCCGTCGCCACGTTCTCCCAGATGTCCGCGCCACCGACCGAAACCGGTACCACGTGATCACGGGTCAGCAGCCGAGACGGAAAACGCTCACCGCAATACAGGCACGTGTAGTCGTCACGTCGGAACAAGCGCACGTTGGTGAGCGCCGGCGTACCGGGAGAGCTGACCAATGCACGATCAATCGCTTTCGTCGCGATGATGCTGTTAATACGCAATTGTGAACGCAGGCCGGTTTGCCGCGACACACCGCCAAACAACACAAGCTCAGACTCACCGGCTTCCCAAGCCACCTGCTCGCGGCAGTACAGCAATGCACCAGCCTCGCGAGAGATCCAACGGATCGGTCGTCCACTGACATCTAGTTTTAGTACTCTCTCGATCATTGTTGTTCTCCCTCTCAACAATACGGATTGTGCAAAAGACCAAATTTGGTACCCCCGGCAGGACTCGAACCTGCAACCAACCGGGCAAAAACCGGTTGCTCTGATCTATTGAGCTACGGAGGCGTAGTTGGTTCAGCGCCGACGATTCGAACGTCGATCTCAAGGGTCAAAGCCTTGCGTCCTGCCATTGGACGAGCGCCGATTAGAAAAAAGCGCGAAACATGAGACTCACATTTCAAAAAAAAATTGGAGATGCCGGACAGAATCGAACTGTCGTCTCGTGGGTTGCAACCACGTGCCTTACCATTGGACTACGGCATCGATCACTGCTTTCAATGGACCAAACCAACCTATTGAATCGGCGTCAAGCGCTTTTGGTACGGGAGCTCGGAGTCGAACCGAGAAGCCGACAATTTTAAGTTGCCGAGGTATGCCAATTCCCGTCACTCCCGCATTCATTGGTGTGGACCCCCGGGATCGAACCGAGAAGCACCTGTTTCTAAGACAGGTAGGTATGCCGATTCCCTTCAGACGGCCAAAGGTGGGAGGGTGTGACACACACCCTCCCGGCACTGAATCAGGACTTGATGTTTACCAGTCCGTTCAGCAGAGTGTCGAGACCACCCACGACAGAGAGATCGCCGACGTTCTCGGTGATTTTCTCGAGGGTCTCTAGCTCTTTGAGACGCAGCGCGACGCTGTTGCTTTCCATCACTTTCGCGGTGTTCAGCAACGAACGGGTTGCATTGGTCTCTTCGCGGCGACGAATCACGTTCGCTTGTGCCGCTTTTTCGGCCTCGACAACACGTGCCAAGAGATCTTTCATATCACCCGGCAGGATGATGTCTTTAACGCCTACACTCACGACAGACAGGCCGATGTCTGCGAAACGCTCACCCAAGTGATCAGCGATGTCGCGGTCAATCGCTGATTTATCCTCAAGCAGAGCGTCGAGCGTACGGGTACCAACAGCGGCACGCAGACCGAACTGGATCTCTTTGTAGAGCTGGTCCAGCGGGTCTTTAATGGCGCGTAGTGCCTTCGCGGCGTCAACGTATTGGTAGCTTGCCGTTACGTTGACACGCAGCGCCACTTTGTCTTTGGTCAGGATTTCCTGACCTTGGACGTCAAGCGGCTTGATACGCAAGTCGGCAACGCCAACATGCACACTGTGCGCCACATTCCAGAAGGCGTGCAGGCCTGCTGACAAGGTGTCGGTGATTTCACCGTCAACATACAGAAGACCGACATTGCCATCCGGCACGACAAATGCCACTGCCGCTTTCGCAGCTTGCGTCAACACCCGCGCATCACGTGCATCGACAAGACGCTTGGTTGCCGTGCGGCTGAGCTTGATGCCCTCATTGAGGTCATGACGCTCGACGCGCAGCTTCGCAAGGCCTTTCCAATACACCTGACGCTCAGACGGTGACAGTACGGATGCCACACGTTCGTTGACATACACGATAGCCACCTCGTCTTCGCCGGTGATCACTACCTCGAACAACTCCGCCACGGCAGTGGCCTCGTGTTCCAGGAAGTAGTCGACGAGACGGTGATTGAAACGTGCCTCTGACAAGTCATAAGTCTCTATAGCGTATTGCGAGAACACGCTGAAGAAACGGTAGTTGCCCGGCACCAGAAATCGAATGAAGTCTCCGTCTTTAAACAGGAGACCGCGTTCGTGCTTACGTACGATGAACTTCTGAAACAGACTCATTGGACGTTCTCCTTCTTTTCTTGTGGTTGTTGTAGTTTTGGACGAGCGACTGGCCTCACGCTTGCGCTTTAGCACCTGTCGCTCGACCTCGGTTAGCCTGCTCATGCCAGGCACAGTGATCACCTCCTTTCTCGCAGGTGTTCAAAATTTGGCGCGTCCACGATCACTGCCGAATCACGGACCGCTGGCGCCGCACGAACGGCCTCCGCGCGCACGTTGTTCATCCGATGCATCGGCTCACTCAAGGTGAGCAGATGCTCGAGATGATCGCAGTGGACACAAAAGCGGCTCGAACGAGCGACACAGTGATCGGCGACACTGCAGCTGCTGACGTTCGCGCATGCAAGCAGGCGTTCGAATCAGCAGACCGTGGACGCTGTGGTGGCGTTTATCCTCGCCAGGGGCGGATTCGAACCGCAGGCGCTAGCCTCTACCTTGAGCCGTTAAAGGGCGGCGGGAAACGCAAGATTCGAACTTGCGACCGTCAGATTATGAGTCTGATGCTCTGTCCACCTGAGCTAGTTTCCTCGTGGTGTTAGTTTTCAAAGCGAACACTTGGTACACACCGTGCGATGAAAGCGTAAGTGCGCCAGACGGGCATACAACCCGAACCGCTAAATGCTGTTTGAAGACACTAACCTTGGTCGCTCGAGTTGGATTCGAACCAACGACCTCCGCTTTGTAAGAGCGGCGCTCTTCCCACTGAGCTATCGAACAATATAGTGGCTATCGCGATACTCGCGACAGCGAATTGGCCCGCTTGGAGAGACTTGAACTCCCGACCTGCCGGTTCGAAGCCGGCTGCTCTTAATCCATCTGAGCTACAAGCGGAAATTGGGGTGAAGCATCGGACTCGAACCGACATCTACCAGGGTCACGACCTGGGGCTTTACCATTAAGCTAGCTTCAACACTGAATTGGCGGAGAAGGCAGGGGTCGAACCTGCGCAGGACTTGCGCCCATACTCGTTTAGCAAACAAGCGCCTTGCCACTCGGCCACTTCTCCATAAATTTGGCGGAGACTGAGAGGATCGAACTCTCACATCCGTAAGGACTTCACCGGGTTGATTCGCGACTACGTCGCTCACCCTTTGGGCGGCCATCGCTTCGCGATGCCGTCTGTCGTCACGCTGCGCGCTCCTCGGTGCCAAACCGGATAAGCACGCCAGCCTTGCGAGCCTCCATTGGTAGACCGAGGCTGATTTGCACAGCCGACCTTGCGAATATCAGTCGCACGCTCTACTGCCTGAGCTATCGGTCTTCAGGTTTCGATGTTTTGGTCTGGAAGGTAGGACTCGAACCTACGACCTCTCGCTTCCAAGGCGAGTACTCTGACCAAACTGAGCTACTCCCAGAATGTTTGGTGATCCTGACGAGAATCGAACTCGCAATCCCCAGGTTGAAAGCCTGGTGGCCTAACCGTTAGCCTACAGGATCATTGAAATGGCGCTGCGAGACGGGGTCGAACCGACATCTCCCGGATCGACAATCCGGTGCTCTGCCGTTGAGCTACCGCAGCAAGGATAAAAAAGCGCTGAGACTAGGCGACTTACAGTCCTTCTTTTGTGCGAGTACCGCGCTCTTGCCGGAACGCGTTGCGCACGTGTCCACCAACGAATGGCGATGCGCCAACTCGCTAGTAAAAGACCATGACTGCCTTTTTGAGAGTGTGGCGGATCACTCTTGTTATGCACCTAGTCGGCAGTTTGCTTACCGTGAGCCTTGCGAGCTCCAAATGAGGGCTACTCAACCGTGCGGCGCGCTGCCAAGACTGTTCCAGCTTGCGGCTGGAACAACCGCCGAATTACCCGAAGGCTTCGGCATTAAGCCATTTTCAGTGCATACCGAGACGCGTCTTTGCGTTTTTGACATGGTGGTGTCGAAACACAGGAGTCGAACCTGCTACCTATCAACTTGGATTGATCGCTCTACCATTGAGCTAGTTTCGATGCCCATTACGACGTGCGCGTCTCAGTCGCTTCACAACCTTTTGGGCCGCGAAATACAACACGCCGGCTGTCGTTCACCTGCCGGTTACTTGACCGATTGCAAGGACGCTGGCTACCCGCCAGAACCCCGACGATCTGCACAGTCGCGCTTGCTTGCTAAGCTCGCACTGAACTGCACTACTCGTTATCTCTCACGATTGACGATGTGGGTATCGCAGGTTGCACCACCACGTGTTCTTTCACGAGCCTGCATTCCCGCTGTCCGTAGGACCGCGGTGCATAAACTCGCTAGTTCTGCGCATCGCTTGGCCGCTATCCCCGGCATAACCGAGGACTTGGGAGACCGAGCTTGCCTGAATTGACCGAAACGTCCTGTTTCGGCGAAACATCATGGGCGATGTCCCTTTGCTGCCGTTACCGACAGCGATCAGCGTCAGGCCGCTAAACGAGGCGTCGACCGAAATCGATCGCCTGGAATCTGGTGGAGGATCACGGAGTCGAACCGCGCGCCGCTCGCTTGCAAAGCGAGTGCTCTACCAACTGAGCTAATCCCCCAAACTGGCTGGCACGGCAGGCGTCGAACCCGCACCTTCCCGATTAACAATCGAGCGCTCTACCTGTTGAGCTACATGCCAATGGTGGATCAGGGTGGGCTCGCACCATCGTCTACTGGGCTTCAGCCAGTCGCTACACTATCTCAGCTACCGATCCATCTGGTGGAGAGGGAAGGATTCGAACCTCCAGGGCCGTTAAGGCCGCCGGGTTACAGCCGGCTGATCTCGCCTGTGAAAGCCTCTCCAGATAATTACGTTCGGGGCGAGCGCGTACACGCACAACCGGGTCTGAAAGTCGTGGCCTCTCCCAATGAGAGGCCTCGCCCCAACGTTTTTGCACAATCCGTATTGTTAAAGAGCAATACCGGAGTGATGTCGTTTTCGACATCGCCGCTCCCGGACGCGCTGTCCTTCGCGGCATAAAAAAACCCCGGTGGGTTGCAAACCGACCGGGGTCTCTACTTCTGGAGTATCCCTGGAAGGTCCGTAAAAACGTGCCTTCCAGATACAAAGTCAGGAAGGCTAAGTCATCGGTTCTCCGCGCAGCGCGGCAAACGTATGACAACGGTCGATGGCCTGATACGCGGAGTCCGCGTATAAGCTCACGCTGCCACTACCCATGACATCGGCAGTTATCTGCCAACGCCGATCGGCGGCAGTCGAGCGACTGAGTTGTTTAATGACTGTGTTCATGGGTGCGGCAGTATACTCAGGAAAAACTACGTGTCAACAGAAAAATGGACAATCGTCCATTAAAAGTGAACAACGAAGCAGCTTATGGTTTATTGATGGACTTCGGACGAGTCTGACGTACTGAGTGCAACCAGTTCTCAATCGTAGATTGTTGTCGAGAATTCAAGTCAAGCGCGCTAACCAGCAGTTCGATGGTATCGATGACTCGGCCGCGAATCGCTTGCCCGACCTGATCACCTGGAATCGCCGAGCCCTCGCCGAATAAAATCCAGCTGGGCGACACACGCGTAATCTGCGCAATCGCCTTGATCAGTTTCAGGTTGGGGTTCTTGGGATTTTGCGTTTCAACACGATGCAGACCCGCTTTCGACAGGTCGATACCATGATCACGCAACTGAACGCGCAATTCTGCGGGTTCCATCTGCGCTTGCTCACGAGCGGAGCGGATACGCGAAGCAATGCTCAGGACGTCTGACATTCAGCATTTGTTCCAGTTTTAGCGGTTGACTATAGCATCTGAGACTCGCCAGTTTTTGCTGATGCCAGCCTGCAGGAAGACGCGTTCCCAGAAAAGTTGGATCAATGCACCGCAGTTACGTAACAGGTCTGTAGGGACACTTTCGACAAAACGTACTCAGCACATTCTTGCAAATAACTGACTGGTCAGTTATTAATAGTTCTATGAAACGAGCCCGAACTGATTCCGCTAAGGACGCGCGCCGGCAGCGCCTGATGGCCGCTGCGCTGGATGAGTTTTATGAGCGCGGTTTTGCTGCAGCTCGAATGGAGGACATCGCGCAAAGAGTCAATCTGTCGAAAGGGACGCTGTATCTCTACTTCTCTTCCAAAGACGATCTGTTTCGTGCACTGATCGACACCTTCGCAGTCCCAAACCTTGAGCAGATCGAGCACATGATGAGCACTGCCCCATCATTCAGCATGGCACTCGATGCTATCGCTGTGTTTGCTCCGGAAATGATTAAGAAGTCTCATCTGCCAAAGCTCCTGAAGGTCTTGGCGGGCGACAGCCATAACTTTCCTGATGTGGTGCAGAGTTATCGCAGCAACGTGATCGACCGTGGTCTCACGGCCATTGCAGGCTTGCTAAAAAGGGCCGACAGCGAAGGCGAGATTCAGGTCGACGATCCCGCATTGGTTGCTCGCCTCGTGATCGCCCCAATGGTGTTATCACTGCTTTGGCAAGCGGTATTCGATCATACAAAAGGCCCAGCGGTAGATCTCGCAAAACTATTTCAGTTGCATGTGCGATACATGAAACGAGCGCTCGGAGTCGAAGATGCCTAATGTGAATCGACTCCCACGGGTTGCACTCTTCGCCATCGCTGGCGCAACACTCGGTTGCCAGCCTAATGAGCCACAACCAATCATTGGCTATGTCGAAGCAGACTGGCTTTATGTTGCGGCGCCAGACGCTGGTTGGCTAACCACGGTGGAGGTTGAAGAAGGGGACATCGTCGCGGTGGGTGACTTGCTGTTCACTCTCGACGACCAAATTGAGCAGGCAGCCACTGCGGAAGCGTTAGCGAAGATCGCAGAGGCAACCGCTCGAGCGAAAGACCTGGGTAGCGGTGCACGACGTGAGGAGTTGCTGACACTGAAGGCTCGTTTGCGCGAGGCAGAAGCACTATTGCAACGCGCCGAGGCGAACTACGCGCGCACTATGCCGCTCGTTGAACAAGGGATCGAGCCCAGTAGTCGCGGCGATGACTTGAAAGCGGAACGAGACAGTGCCCGAGCCAATACCGCAGCCTTGAGAGAAGACATCCGTGTAGCGGAGCTGGCCGGTCGATCACAGGCACGCGCGGCCGCTGGTGCAACGGTAGAAAGCGCTCAAGCCGCTTGGCAGCAGAGCGAGCTTCGCCTGAACGAACGCACAGTAACAGCGCGTAGAGCGGGACGCGTAGAAACCACCATTCTGTCAGAAGGCGAGTTCGCGACAATGGGCGCACCGGTGTTGGCGATGCTGCCGGATGAAGGCCTGATGGTTCGCTTCTATGTCCCGCAAGCACAACTAACTGATATCTCTGTTGGACAATCCGTCAGGATTCAATCAGATGGTACTAGCACCGCGATCTCGGTCACTGTTTCACGTATCGCGACGGAGGCAGAATTTACGCCACCTGTCATCTACACACGCGATATGCGAGAGAAACTGGTTTTCCTAGTTGAAGCGACGCTGCCAAAGAACTCGAGTTTAAAGCCCGGTCTACCCGTCGAAGTGTCGTGGTGAACAAAGAGCTAGCGATCGATGTGCGGGGCCTGGTCAAACGCTTTGGCGAGAAGACGGCCGTCAATGGGGTGGACATAGCGATGCCGCGCGGGCAGGTATGGGGTTTTTTGGGACCCAATGGCTCTGGCAAGACGACGACCATCCGCATGATCTGCGGTCTATTGACCGCTTCTGAAGGAACAGGCCGCGCACTGGGTTTCGATATTCACAAGGAAAGCGCCCGCATCAAGGCGAGAGCCGGGTACATGACGCAGAAATTTTCATTCTGGACCGACATGACAATTCGCGAGAACCTGGAATTCGTGGCGAGACTGTACCGCTTGCCAGATATTGCCTCTGCCGTTCGCAAGACTCTCGACAAGTTAGGGCTGAGCGACCGCCAACACCAACTCGCTGGTGCATTGTCTGGCGGATGGAAACAACGACTGGCGCTGGCGGCGGTCACCATGCACAAACCCCAGCTGCTCTTGCTTGATGAACCGACCGCTGGTGTGGATCCACAGGCGCGACGAGACTTTTGGGACGAGATTCACCGCTTGTCGTTGTCGGGCATGACCGTTCTTGTCTCTACGCATTACATGGATGAGGCGGAACGCTGCGATCGTATCGTTTACCTGGCCAATGGCAGCAAAGTCGCCGAAGGCACCGTTGCAGAAATCATCCGCGAATCGAAACTGCACACTTTTCGCGCGGAAGGCAATGGTGTGCGCCAGTTGTCCGAATCGCTTAAAGGCCAGGCTGGCCTCGATCACGTCGCATATTTTGGGGCCGCGCTGCATGTCAGTGGGAGCGACCCGGCCGCCATCGAGCGAACGCTCACAGACTATGGTCACCCAAACGTTGTATGGAATGAGGTACGCCCCAGTCTGGAGGACGCCTTCATTGCGTTGATGGCGAAAGCCGGCGTTGACCATCGAGTTCACTCATGAGCGCGTCTATCGCGCGGATCATTGCTGTGGCCATGAAAGAGCTCGTCCAAATGCGACGGGACCGGTTGACCTTTGCAATGATGTTCGGCATCCCTGTTATGCAACTCATCATGTTTGGTTTTGCGATCAACCTGGACCCCAAGCAACTACCGACAGCGCTGCTTGTCGAGGAACAAACGCCCATCGTTCGATCGCTTGTTTCGGCTATGAAAGCCTCCGGCTACTATGAGTTCGTAGTGCAAACCGATGATCCCCGACAAAGCTCAGCATTACTGGCTCGAGGCGATGTTTCATTCGTCGTTTCTGTTCCAAGTGGTTTTACGCGCAAGTTACTGCGCGGTGAGCGCCCGCAGATTTTGATCGAAGCGGACGCATCTGACCCCGCCGCGACTTCAAATGCCATCGGGCAGGCCGAAAAGATTCTAAGCCAGGCGCTGCGCCATGACTTAAACGGCAGTATCGCGAATATCGCAGCCGGTGCTACACCCTTCCAACTCATCGTGCACTCCAACTACAACCCGGAAGGCAAGACCAGCTATAACATCGTTCCTGGTTTGCTTGGCGTCATATTGACCATGACGCTGGTGATGATTACTGGCATGGCGATGACCCGAGAAATCGAGCAAGGCACCATGGAGAATCTGCTGGCGATGCCGGCTCGACCCAGCGAAGTCATGCTCGGAAAAATTTTGCCATACCTGCTGGTCGGGAGCGCTCAGACAGCCGTGTTTCTTTTGGCGGCGCGGTTGCTCTTCAATGTACCTTTTGCCGGATCGCTTTGGATCCTGCTGACAAGCGTGGCTATATTTGTACTCGCCAATCTCGCACTTGGGTTTACGTTTTCGACGATAGCGCGATCGCAAATGCAAGCCATGCAACTGGCGTTTTTCTTTTTTCTGCCATCACTCTTGCTGTCCGGCTTCATGTTCCCGTTTCGCGGCATGCCGACATGGGCACAAACCATTGGTGAATTGCTTCCGCTAACGCACTTCCTGCGGATTGTCCGAGGGGTGATGTTGAAGGACACAGACTTTGGCCAACTCACGCAGCCTATGATTGCGATGGGAGTATTCACAGTGCTGGTCATGGGTATCGCTATGCTGCGATATCGTCGCACGCTCGATTAATCGACAACAGCGATCGACCATTCTGATCTGAAGCTTTAGAACCGCCGATTAACCCACAACTTCAAATTAGTATCGGCGGTCGAATCCGTCAGGCCAAACAGCACCGAGCCATGCAAACGCCAACCGCCGCCAATCGGCAAGATCGCGTACGGCCCAAGCTGGTGGCCTTGCTCATCAAAATCCCGAAAGTTGTCGGTCGAGCCATACGTCCCAAAGTGTTCGATACCGACCGCGCGGCCCTGACTAAGGGTGCGATGCACTTGCGCGCGTGTCTGCATGATGACCCCACTTTGACGATCGTCGCCGATCTGAATACCGTTCAGCACGTTAAATCGGAAGCGCCAATTATCGATCCCTACATACTGCCCGCTCCAATTGACGGCCAGAATCCCGGGACGACCTTCGGTGCGTAAGATCGCATCGAACCGCACACCCTGCTGCCACACACTATCGTCTTTCGATAAATTCCAGAACAGCTCCGCAAACACGCGATCCACGTCGAACGTATTGCCTAACGCTTTGTTGGTTTGCGCGGCAATCCGCCACATGCGTCGGGCATCAATTGACTCCTGATAGTGCGCACGTTGCACCACGCCGTCGTTGTCGGGATCGAAACCGATCCTGTACTGAAACGACGAATGATCAGGTCCAAAGCCCGGCGGATAGACGCCCGCCACGTTCTGCGCATTGGCCGACGTTGCGATGCCACCAAGCCACATCACGATCAGAAGCCGCCAAGAATGCTGTGTTCTAATCAAGGTTTGAGTTCCGATAACGCCATTCACTCGCGCGTCAAAAAGTATGAGGATGATTCGCTCCTACCACTATCCCGCATAGTGTCAGCGAGCAAGGTAGCGCGCATGCGTTATACCGAATCACCCGATCGCCAGCAACTCAGCTCACAATGCGCGCAGCTAAACCTCGACCGATAAGCTCGATCCAGTCGCCACATTGCGCGGGTCATTCGCCGCGTACGCATCCGCGCCGGCCTTGGCGGCAGCCTCCTGCGCTCGGGCAGCAGCCAACTCACTACGTTCCGCACTGATGTCCTGCATCGCCTCGGCTGCCATTGCGGTCATATCGGCGGCTACCGCGCGGTCCTGAGACGATGGTTGCGCGGGGGCCAGAGCCGCCCGACGCAGCGTTTGCGCTTTACGCAGGGTGGCTTGCGGATCGCCGGGGATTTCGGAAGTATCTACATTGACCTGCCCACCCACGGCATAGAGACGCCCGTCGGGACCGCGCTGAAACTCATATTGAATGCCGCCCTTCGCATATTGACCGGCTGCGGCAAGGTGCGCTTGCTCGTGTGCGCGCACCTCACGATCGCGTGCTTGTAGCTCACGGATCTGCCGTTGTTCGTCAGCACTGAAAGACGTGGCGCGCGTTGTTGCCTGAGTCTGTGAGGAATCTGGCTGACGACGTTGTACACCGGCTTCATCGCTGTCGGTGACCTCGTTTGTCGGCGCCACCGCATCCGTTACCTGAGCTCGGCCGCTCACGGTTGCATCACGTTGAAACGCGTCGGCAGCATCCGGACGCTCACCCGCGCCGGCGCGCGCCGGAGCCGCTATCGCGGTGGCTACCGAATTGTTATTCAAATTGTTGGGAATGCTGGTAACCACAGCAATGCGCCATCCGCTAGTGTTCGTAACGTTGCTATCGTCCGACCAGATCGGATCTTTAGGTCGCCTATTCGGCGCTTTTGTCGACCTGAGGGAGACCATCGGTCTTGGGGCCGAAGCCCTGTCGATCAGAGTTTCCGAAAATCACTGTAAGGTTAGGCTGGTCCGAACGTCCTGTTGTCGAACCCGTGACAAAAGGAACGGAAATGACAGAACCAGGAGCAGCATTTATGCCCCGATTAGCCGACCAATGGCAACGATGGAGACACCGGAATAGCGCCGTGCACCGCGACGCGCTGGTTGCATTGCGAACCCATGCGGGCCTCGTGATCGCGAGCGCAGCGCGCATTTTAGGCAACATCCATGATGCAGAAGATGTCGCTCAGGACATTGCCGAACGGTTGCTGCGCTCACCACCGCAATCCGTCCGTAACTGGCCGGCATACTTGCGCACACTGTCCACGAACGCGGCCATTGACCGGCTGCGCAAGCGTCGACCTAGCGAGACAACGGACCAGCTGATCGACCCGGCGACACCCGAGTCGACTATAGCGAATGAGCAACAGGCCAGCGCGTTACGCGATGCCATTGCAACGCTTTCGCAAAAGGACGCCACATTGTTCAGCCTGTTCTATTTCGCTGACATGGGGCAGGCGCAGATCGGGGAGCACTTTGAGATGAGCGAAAACGCAGTCGCGGTTGCCTTGCATCGTATCCGTCAGAAGCTCACCACCCACATTCGAACACGGCTGCAGTTGGATGCCGATGGAGCAGAATCATGAACGAACACATTTCGCAGGATCCTAACGATGCCGTACTCGCGCCGTTCGTCGAAGCTTGCCGGACAGCGGTGACACAAAACGACATTGACGAAGCAACCCGTCGGTTACGTGCACGTTTGCCGCAGACCAAACCCGCGCAGCAACGGAGTTGGCGACCGAAACTGGCAGCTGCGGCATTGATGCTCACGGGCCTCGCAGTCACCTTGCCACTGATACTACCCGGCGGCAGCGGCAGCGCGTTTGCTGATGTGCAGCAGTGGTTTCAGAGTTTCCAAACTCTGAGCGTCAGAACACAGATTCGCACAGCGGACAGCCCGCTCGTGGATATTCAGACCTTCGCCACCAACGACGGGAATGTCCGGATCGAACAAGCGGGCAGCGTTCATATTATCAATGCCGGCACAGGAACCTTTTCGACACTGCTCCCGGAACGGCGGTACTTCAGCAAGCCAATTGCCGTGCAGAACATGGATTCAGACGCGAGCTCGGATGGGCTGAAATGGGTCAACGAGCTACGCGACTTCCAGGGTGACGCGGTGCTGCTGGAGGAGACTCGCCACCAGAACGGACGTCTTCTGGTCGGACACCAACTGGTCATTGACGCCACTGATCTGACGTTGTGGAGTGACTCCGCGACCAACCAACCGGTGTCGTTACAGGGACAGTTACCAGGTGGACTGACGCTCAATACGGAGTTCACCTTCAATACAGAGTTTGATCCGGCGATGTTCGACATCCCGCCGGGCTATCAAGCAATCACTGACGAGTAGTGCCATTGGCGGTCGCCGCGAATGCGGTGACCGCCTTTCCTGCCACGGCCGGCGCATCTACTCCAATTTCGCCATTGATTGGCTAACCATCGCCACTTGGGTTGCCAGCAGGAAACAAACCGCCGAATATCCCTGCCAGTATTCTGTTTTTGGATATAACGATGGATATCGATAGTCTTCGGTTGTTTGTCCTCGCGGCGGATCGACTTAATATCAGCGCTGCTGGACGCATTCTCGGCATTGCGCCGGCAGTGGCCAGCGCACGCCTCGCGAAGCTCGAGAAAGCGGTTGGCTCAGAGCTGCTACATCGGTCAACCCGCAAAGTCTCGCTGTCCATCGAAGGTGAAGAGTTTCTGCCCTATGCGCGCGAGATACTCGCACAACATGCCGCCGCGCTCGAAGCGTTGGGACATGGGACATCAGAACCTAAAGGCACCATTCGCTTCGCAGCGACCAGCACATTTGCGCAACGCTACATCATCCCATTAGTCGCTGAGTTTCTGACGCGTTACCCCGGTATTGATCTGGATCTGCGTCTCTCCGATGTCCAGTTCGATTTGATCGAAGGCAGTTACGACTTGGCACTGCGCAACCAGTCTCTGACAGACAGCAGCCTGAAAGCGCGCAAACTGGCAGAAGCCTCCCGCATTCTTTGTGCCGCACCCAACTACTTAAGCAAGCGCGGCACGCCGACAACGCCGGATGATCTGGCAGACCACGAACTGATCGGCTTTCAATCACAAACGCCCCGCCCGCTCATCGGTCCCGGCGGTAAGCCCGCGCAGTTCAATCCCGCTAGGGGACAGTGCCGTCTGGTCGTCGATGACGGCCTCAGCCTGAAGCTCGCCACGATGGCAGGTGCCGGTATCTCGATTAATGCACTGTGGTCGGTGCATGACGAGTTGCGCGATGGCACTCTTGTCCGAGTGCTGCCGGACTACACTGCCGATGATGACACGGGACTCTGGCTCGTTTATCCGAAATCGAATGTGCTTACGGCAAAGACGCGTGTATTGATCGATTTTCTGGTTGAAAAAATCGGCGCGGCGCCGCCTTGGCTGATGTGACCGCCAGCGCAATGCAGGTTGCAACTATCCATCGGAAATGAAACACACTGTCGCAAAACTGTGACACCGCGCACACCGCAAAACGTGAACCAAGTCACAATATGACAAAGGTTACCGGCGTAGCCTCCAAAGCGTGTCGGCTAGGACGGCACTATGGGAATAACGTAGGGGAACATTATGCGATTCGCAATGACGCGGCGGTTCGGTGTCTTGGCTGCTGCGATGTTGATTGTCGGCTGCGGCAGTGGCGGTAGCGACGACGACACGATAGCGGCAGGGCCCGATCCCGACCCGAACCCTCCAGCGAACACTCTCCCAACCGCGAACTTCAGCCAGCCGGCGACTGACGCTGAGTACACGCTCGGCGACACCGCGCATGTGATTGTCGATGCAAGTGACAGCGATGGATCGATCGCCCATGTGCGCCTTAGCCTGGACGGCACTTTAATTCGCGAAGACAGCATGGCGCCCTATGAATGGGGCGCACCCGGCAGCACCGAGGACTTGCTACTGCGCGATCTTGCAGTGGGCGATTATCAACTCGTCGCCATCGCAACAGACAACGACGGTGGTCAGGCTGAAGCCACCCTTAGCTTCTCGGTAGCGGCACCGGCACCGCCGCCTCCACCCTCGCAGAACACACCGCCGACGGTATCGTTTTCTGCACCCGCCGATGGCAGCACCGTCAACGCGGGTAGCACTGTGGCGGTAACTGTCGACGCCAACGACAGCGATGGCGACGTCGCAAACGTACAACTACTCATTAATGGCGCTTTAGTTCGTCAGGAGAACGTCGCACCTTATCAATGGGGCGCGTCTGGCAATACCAATGATCCGGAGCTGCGCAACATGGCTCCGGGCACGTATACGTTGACCGCCATTGCAACAGACGACGATGGCGCTGAGACACGCACGGACATGGTGTTTACGGTACAAGCCATCGCCGGCAGTGCCTGTATTACCACCGGCGATTTGCGTCAGTGGCATCGTGCTGCTGTTGAGTGTAGTGGCTTTACCGCAAATGAAAGCGATGCGGCGACCTTTACCGACTATCGTCTCAGCATCACTTTCACGCAGGGCTCGACAACGATTGTGATACCGGGACATTTCGCGGCGGATGGTGATGCCGCGGATTCAGGCGCTGAGTCCGGAGATGTCTGGCGCGCGTATTTCTCACCGCCGAGCGCGGGCGACTGGCAATATTCCGTAGCGTTTCGCACGGGCTCTGACATTGCAGTCGAGGCGAGCGACAACGTCGGCAGTCCGGTAGCACCGATTGACGGCGCAACGGGTAGTTTTTCCGTCTCAGCTTCACCTGCCGCGAGCACAGATATGCGAACCCGCGGCTTGCTACAACATCGCGACGGCGAGCGCTATCTGCGTTTCGCAGGCACGGGCGATGTGTTCATCGAAGGCGGGATGGACAGCCCGGAAAACATCTTCGGCTATTCGGAATTTGACAACACCACCAAGTTCTCGGATGCAGGGAGTTGCAAAGGTATCCTGCACGATTTTGCGCCGCATGTAGGAGACTGGAGCAACGGCGATCCTGTGTGGGCTGACGAACGCGGGAAAAGCCTGATCGGCTTGATCAACTACATCGCATCGACGGGCGTGAATGCCATCTACATCATGGCGAACACGGTCCGCGGTGATGGCTGCGATGCTCACCCATGGTCGGAGTACAACGCGAACGGCACCGTGAAGCGATTCGACGTCAGTAAGCTGGATCAATGGGAGCGTGCGCTGACGCATATGACGGCCAACGGCATTTTGATTCACCTCATGACGCAGGAAACTGAAAACGATCAGTTGCTGAACAACGGCAACCTTGGCCTGGAGCGCAAGCTCTACTATCGCGAGTTGATATCGCGTTTCGGGCACCACCCCGCGCTGCAGTGGAACTTAGGCGAAGAAAACACGAACACACCGGCTCAACAACAGGCTTTCTCGGACTTTATTCGCGAGACGGATCCCTACGGCCACCCGATCTTTATGCACACCTATCCGAATCAACAGGATCGCTACGACGATTTGCTGGGTCACACGACGTTCGACGGACCCACCATACAATTCGGTGGGATACCGAGCGCACCTAGTGCTGACAATGGCGTTTACGCAACCGCGGCGCGTTGGATCGAACGCTCGACTCAAGCCGGCAAGACCTGGGTGGTCACATTTACCGAGGCCTCGGGTAACGATGCACCGACACCTAATACCCCGGTGACGAGCAAACAGCGCGTGTATTGGATGTGGGCGAGTGTTATGTCTGGCGGTGCCGGGTTCGAGTGGTACCTGAAAAACAATGGCGCTGGACATGCCTATGACCTCGCCGTTGAGAATCTGCGCGAGTTCGATGCTCATTGGTTGCAGTCCGGGCATCTCGTGCGATTTTTCAGCAACATCCTGCAAGCTCGGTTAAGGGTCGACCTGCAACAATTGACGCCGAATAACGGTGTCACCGGTAGCGGCACGGATTGGGTCTTGGCCGACGACGGGCGGGCTTACGTTGTTTATCTGCGCGAAGGCGGTAGTACCAACATCGACTTGCCGGACAGCAAGACTTACAACGTCTTGTGGTTTAACCCACGAACCGGTGCTGAGATAGACGGGGGTAGTCTGCAAGGCCCAGGTACCCAATTCATCGGCGATCCACCGAGCGAAGCCAGCCAAGACTGGGCGGTCGCGATCACCACGGACGAGCAATCAGCGCCGTCCGCTCAGTATCAGCAGGCCAACGGGCTCGTCATCATGGAAGCGGAAAACACGCTGACGAGTGACCGTGGACTGTGGTTCGAGAAATCCACCGTGGCTGGATTCACGGGCGACAGCTACATCGAATTCGACGGCAATCAGGCGACCAATGGACCACCAAACTCACCACTCAGTTACACGTTCACGATCAACCAGAGTGGCCTCCACTATCTGCATCTCCATGTCGCTCGCGAAACA
This sequence comes from Pseudomonadota bacterium, assembly GCA_039033995.1. Taxonomy (GTDB): domain Bacteria; phylum Pseudomonadota; class Gammaproteobacteria; order Steroidobacterales; family Woeseiaceae; genus CALBPI01. Next base: position 28,169 of record JBCCBP010000028.1, read on the forward strand.
CTGGTGTTGAACGGTGAGACGCGCACCGATGTAGCAAATGACGCCTATGTCCGCTTGACCGGCGACTACGCGGCGGGACCAAACGTTGGCAACAACCACGGAGACGATGCGCCACTCGCCACACTCCGACAAGACACGAAATTCTTCGGCGGTAACGACAACCAGTTTGTCTGGGCATCCGGTAACCGGCTGGATCTTGGCGGAGAAACCAACAAACGTGTGGCCGTCTACAATTTACAGGCTGGAGAAACCTACACATTCACGATGTCGGGTCGATCGCGTTTCTTCAAGGTCGATCGCATTGTGTTCCGCCACGAGTCGGTCAGCCGCAATCAAGCGCAGGATTTATCACGCGGCGAAACGCGGTAACTGCGACTTGGCGCCTCGTAGCCAACAATGTCGTTACGACGCTACGCCTTTCAATCAGAACCGTGGCCCGGACAGGGCACCTGCCGCGGCCTTAAACACTTCTTAAAGTCTTCTAAAATCCTTTTCATACTGCGTTTGCGAGGCTTGTGCTCGATCCCGAACTGACCGGAGAAGCACAATGCCAATTCACACAGTCCTCGCAATCCTAATGCTCGCCTTGCTCGGTGGCTGCACGGTACTCCCGGGCGGCAGTGTATCTAGCGAGAACGATTCACCGGCGCCTGGCTGGACGGAAGCCACGTTCCGTGAGACCTATGGCACTCCGGAATGGACTGCCAGGGGACCGGATGGCAACAAGCTCCTCTACTTCCGTTACAAGACGGCGCCTGACAGCAAGACACTTGCCATCGCCACGGCCATCACAACGTTTGGCATGGTCACCGACGCTGGCAGTCTCGATTATCAATTGCTAGGAATGGTGGATGGTAGCGGTCAATTTGTTTGTGCAGACCGTGCCCGCTTTACGTATTCGGAGAGCGTGCAATGCAAACATGAGCAGCGGCTCGCAATACGCGAAGCACTCTCTGGTCAGCAACGAAACACGTATCAAGCCATGCTGAAAGATATCGATCGCACGCGCTATGTACCCGGTCACTACCAGGTGGTGAACGCGCCCGTGCTGACCGACGAGGCCAAAGACGCAGCGATCAAGCTCGGAAACACGCGTGAGTTCGTCAAAGATAACGTCTACTACTTCAACGCAGAATGCGCCCTATTAACACGTTGGTATGTGAAACACGCTGAAGCCTTGGGTGAAGACACGACAGAAGCGTCTGCCGCTGCGATTCGCTTTGCCAAGGGCACCTACGAGTCTGGCGGTTCGCGCGGCTATGGTCGGTATCAGATCGAACAAGACATCGATCTCTATGCACCTGCCTTGGCCACTACTCTGCGCTCGCCATGGATGGACAGCAGCGCGAGACGCGCTCGTACTTGTATTGGCGGCGAGACCACGTGGACATGGACGGAGGGTATCGCCAGCACGGATAGCGCGATCCACGCACGCATACGGACGCGCATGGAGCTGATGAGAGGATTGCTGATTATTCAACAACCGGATGACGTACCGACACCAAACGACATTCAACTACTCAGCGCGTTCTTCATGAACAGTTCACTACCCTACGGCAAGACCGAGACCGATCTGTTAGCGGAAAAGGAAGCACTGGAGGAAGGCATCACGTTGGCCAGCGCCGCCGAGCCAATTGACGGTACGACGCTGTTGTTGACCCAGCTCATTCGAGAAGGTCGAGTGCCGCCCCGAGACCTTGTGCGAAGGATGAGCAACGCTTTGGACACGCGGATCGCGCTCGGCGACCACGCGGGGTCAATTCGTATTCTGGCCAACATCGGCCGCTACTATCTCGCGCATACGACTAGCGGTGTTCTGATGGAACAAGGTATCGACATTCTGATCGACACAGCTGAAATGGCCGACCACATAGGCGACTTTGAGACGGCCGTCGCACTTGCACATCTGGCGGGCGACATGGCGCTGAAGAACATCCAGCTGACTCTGGCGACCGATGGCTTGAACAGCGAATCGGCGCGCGATGACGTGCGGGAGATTTTGAGCTTCGTACCGTACAGCTACGAACGGACCGCCTGGGATGGTAGCGTAACTCGTTACGAGGTCAGAGCAGCACCTATCGACGCCCAAGGTTTGCTATCACTCATTCGCGAGCTTGGCCGCTTGCACAACAAGGCCGCAGCGCCACTTGCCTATGCCGCTTCGTTTGGCTTACCACCGGCGATGGCGGCGCGATATTTCGAAGAGCTGGGTTGGCAAGCGGCGGAAGGTTTCTCAAGCGCTGGCGCGGTCCGCTACTACACCTATGCCGCCACCGCTTATGAACGATCAGGAAACCAGATTGGTGCGCTGGAAAGTCGATTTAACGCGGCCGTCAGTCGCGTTGTCGCCAACTCGACGAAAGCCAAAGATAAGCGGCGCACCTGCGAAGGCTCTTACAGAGAGTTTCGCCAGGATTTCGATAAAGAATTAGGCGATCCGACTGAAGCGCAAGTCAAAGATCTGTTCGGCGAGGACATGCGCAAGAAGATGCGCAAGTACGACAAACTCTGCAAGTACAAATAGGAGGCAGCCACCGGCGCAGTGTTGGCGAGCGTATCCAGTGTCGCTGGTGCACTTGTAAATACTCAATAACTGATGGAGGCTGTATCTACACCTCCTATCGCCGAGTTATCGATGAGTACAGCCTGGAAACAACGTCTGGTTCGCAGCCTGCATATCAATCGCAGCAAACCTGATGCACGCTATTTTCAGCTGGCGTCGGTCGACAGGAACGGTCGACCCGATAACCGCACCGTGGTGTTTCGTGGCTTTGACGAGGACGACAGCCTGAGCTTACTGACCGTCACAGACACTCGCAGTGACAAGGTGGCGCAGATCCTGCAAAACACCGCCGTCAGTATTGCCTGGTATTTCCGCCAGTCACGCGAGCAGTTCCGGATCAATGGTATCGCGGAGCTACGTGTGAACGATGACCGGTCTCTCGGAAACCTCGTCGGCGACACGACCAGCGATCATGTCGCCAATACATTGCAGCAATGGCACGCACTGTCCGACGCGGCCCGCGAACAGTTTTTTTGGCCTCACCCAAAAGAGTCTGTCGATGAAGGGCTACCGACCATCGCCCGCGACGCGATTTCACCCTATTTCTCCGTGCTTGCGATTCACCCGCAAACCGTCCAATACCTCGATCTGAAGCCCACGCCGCAGTGTCGCGAACTGTACAGACTGACAGACGACGGCTGGACGTTTGAGGCGGTTAACCCGTGACTAAAATCGCACGTCGCTGAACGGACGCACTTTGTCATAATCGCTGAATCCATTGAGCGACGCAGAACTCAGCCACAAACCAGAAAGTTCCTTCGCATAACGTGGGTTTCCTGCGACAGGCGGTTAACCAAGTCGTTATGCCGATCGCTGCTAATTTGCCGAATCGGTGTCGCTGATACGCTGCACCAAGCACCGCCTAACTAGGTCTTCGTGTTATAGAAGAATGGCTACAAGCCTTGTATCTGCTTACGTTCGTCGAGATTGGCAAGCCTTTTGCTCTGACTGAAGCACGGGAATCCCCCCGTGTATGACAGGAGAGCGATCATGAAAATGTTGATCATCATTGCCGCCGGATTGGCGGTCGCAGCCGCAGCTGTTGCGCAGGACGATGACAGCGACAAAACTTTCGGCCAACTGGATGTGGATCAGGATTTCCTGATCAGTCCTACCGAGGCTGAAGCGGACAACGATGTCATTCAGCAGTTCTCAAAACTGGATCAGGATGCCAACGGCTACATCGATCCGCAGGAGTTCTCGTCTCTGGATCGCGGCGACAGAGAATACGAATAGGGCCACCCCGGGGGCCGCACGTCCGAGTGCGGTCCCTTTATCACTGCGCTTGCGCGCCCTTCCAGACTGCAATGATCTCGCTCGGTGATGCACGCCAGACTTTGTCCGTCGAGGTGATGTGCGCCAGCACGCGCTCCAGCATACGAATGCGATGCGGCTGGCCAAGCATCCACGGATGAACATTCAGCGCAAGCAGGCGTCCGGCCCCGATTGTTTCCGCCTCTTCGATGAGAAAATCGCAGGCATCGATAATCTGGTCCGCGTACTCCGTCTCGGAATGACCGTTATCGAGAATGATGAAACGATCTTCCAATTCGGTCGATAGTGGCAGCGCTGTGATCTCACCGGCGGCTGTACGAAATGCATACGGCATATCGTCGTTGATCCAGTCACACATGTATTCGACGCCATGTGTTGCGAGCAGTTTCGGTGTCGCCGCACTTTGGCTTTTGGCAGGACTGAGCCACCCTTTGACGTCACACCCAGATGCCGTACGCAGTTCATCTAGCGCGCGCGAGATGATCTCGCTCTCCGCCGCTTCGTGCATGCCGCCATGATGGATCGTATCCATGTCCCAGCCATGACAGAGCAACTCATGTCCACGCCCCACTACACGTCGCAGGAGATACGGATTGCGCAACGCGAGGCGCGTATTCATGGCGACGCTGGCTGTGACGTCAAGCTTGTCGAGCGCATCAAAAATACGAAATACACCGATACGGTTTCCGTAGTCCCGTAAGGTGTAGTGACGCAGATCCGGATAGGCTGTGACCATGCCGCCGGGTGGCTTGAACGGTTCGCCTTTTTGGTCAAGCGGAAAATACTGCAGCGCGACGTTAACCCACAGCGCGAGCGGCTTTCCGTCCGGCCAGCGAACCGGTTTACGATCGGCGAGCATCGACCAGTCGTAGAGATCGTGATCCATGCCATAACCACGACGCGGGTATTCGAAATAGCGGTCATCCAGACTCACGACGCACCTCCGAGACTAAGCACGCGCTGCTCGATATCTGCAACTGCCTCATCGTAGTGGTGGTCAATCCAGTGCTCAGCAATTTCGCGCCCCGTCGTCACCCAGACATCACTGTGCCCCGTGATGTACTCAAGCGCCTCCTCAAAGGCCTTCAGTCGATGCGGATGCGAGACTTGATACGCGTGTAACGGTACACACATAACCACCGGATTATTGGCGCCCTCGGCATACAAACGATCAAAATTTGCCTTGATCATTTCGCTATACCGGCGCGGCTCGATCTTATTGACGACATAGACGATGGTGTCATTCATCTCGAGAGAGTACGGCACTGAAATAAACTTTTTGCCCGACCGCACTGAGACCGGTGTTGGTTGATCATCATGAAACAGATCGCAGGTGTAGATGCCGCCTGCCTCAGCGAACAGGTCCATCGTGCGTTCCGTATGCGTCAACGCCGGTGCGAGATAACCCGCGCACGGTTTCCCGGTATGCTTCAGGATCGTCTCCATCGCGGCTTCAATGACACTGCGCTCCTGCGCTTCGTCCATGCCATAGCTATAGCGTGTGTTGTAAATGCCGTGACTAAAAAACTCCCAATCGCGTTCACGACACATCTCGATAATTTCGGGGTGGTGGTCACACAAAGCGGTCGATAGCGAAATCGACCCGCGTACGTTGTATTTATCGAGCACCTGCATCAGACGCATATGGCCGACGCGATTGCCGTAATCGCGTGTCGCGTAACCATGCACGTCGGGTATGGGTTTCGGCCACGGTTTGCGGTGCGGATTCACCGCCGGATCGAGCTCGTAGAACTCGATGTTGGGCGCTACCCAAAAAGCAACACGCGCATTGCCGGGCCAGGAAATCTTTGGTCGGTTTTCGTACGGCCAATAGTCGTAGAGACCAGGATCGGATCGCATCATTCTCGCTCCGCGCTAGAAAGGGCTGCCGCGTTCTTCGCGGATTGGTTTGCATCCCGGATGTTGCTCAAACCAGGCTTTAACGGCTTCAAACGACTCAACATCAGCATACTTCAGCATCATGTCGCACAGGTTCGCGAAGTGCGGAATCTCATGTTTGTCTGCAACGCACTCCTCGGGAATGATCGTGCGATAACCGTGCGACAGCGACGCCACGCACGATGCCCGCACGCAGCCTGAGGTGCTACCGCCCGTCAGAATGACGGTGTCCACTTTGTGCCAGACGAGCAGCGACGGGATCAAAGTGTCATGGAACACATTGGCCATGCGTTTGTTGATGACGGCGTCCTGGCTGCGATCGATCTCCAGCCGTGGGTCCAGCTCTGCACGCTCCGAATCGACCTTGATGTTTTGCAGCGAGTCCGGCGTGTTGGTACGCGTGCCCCAGGCGCCCGCATCGTCGGCATTGTCCATGTAGGCGACATAGGTCCAGATAACCGGCATATTCTTGGAACGCGCCAAGGCGGATAGTGTGTTGATGTACTCAAGCTGGCGCGGATCTGTCTGGTATGCAGTCTTAAACGTATCCACGTCGGTGTACGCGCGCTGCAAATCGATGTTGATGATTGCCGCCTTGTCGCCGAAGCCGAATTTCGACCGATTCGGGTTCTCTTTGATTTGCGCCCAATACTCGCGCGGGGTCAGGTCAGAAGTTTGCATGACAGCCAGAGCCACCTCGTTGATTCAGAACGTGCCTCGATTGTCGGATAACTGGCGCTGCGGGTCTAGGGTGACGCCTCACTCGTAATCAAAGCGCCGATCCAGCGTCGCGTCTTCGGGATAGCTGATCGTGTATTGATGCGTAATGCGCCAAGACTCCTGCCCGCCCAGTGTTCGACGCCACTGCACGATGCCCGGGCTGTCATACACATCGGTTTGATCCGGCGGCGTCGCGTCATCACCGATCATCACTTCGACGGCACGATTCTCAGAAACCGGATAGCGACCGTAGACTTCGATAGTCGTCGGGGTGGCTCGCCGGTTGGTCAACTCATAGATATCGTGTGTTGTCTCAAACTGTCGGCGACGCAAAACCCCGCGTTTCTGCTCAAAGTCACCTTGCGGCAAGATGCGCACCTGAACAAACGGGTCTTCACCCAAAGACACCGACGTTTCCTCACCCGGCCGTACGTACGATTTATCCGATACACCAACAAATGCGCCATCGAGATACACGCGTACTCGGCTGCGTTGAATCGGTGCGTCGGCTGCATGTGTAAACTTGCCCTCAAGAAACGGCAGCGTCGAAGACACCGGAATTACCGTTGTCACCAGTTTAATGTCTGCGTCATAGCTGTCGATATCGAAACTGCTGGCATTATCAGCGTTACTCGACAACGTGACGCGCCCTGGGATGCTGTAGTCCACCGAGAAATCGCTGACCTCAACACTATTGCTCGGCGCAATTCGAGAACCAGTGACGACAATTTCTTCAACACCGTCAGCGAGAATTTGTCCGGCACGCGATTGTTTGCGCGCCGCTTCGTACAGTGTCACGAACTCACTGTCCGGCCATTCCAGCGATTCGCCGCTGGCAATACGTCGAGTCGACAACGTCATATCGACGCCGCGCCATGTCTCACCCGTGCTTTGGCCGACCTGTGCGGTATGCAGTAGCCGCACCTTACGGTTGGCACTATCGACACGCGCTTCGTAGACAGAGGACCAATCGGCGTCTTCGGTATCATAAGAGAGTGACAATGTCGCCGTCGTCGCGCGCGGACTACTGACATCCATGGCCACGATGCTTTCGCGTCGCTCGCCACCGGTGATTTGCGAGAGCTCACGCTTGAGCTTACTGAGTTCGCGTTCTGCTGCGGTACGCTTCAGCGTGTTGTCACGCAGGCGTGCGCGTGCATCTTCCGTACCCTCGCGGAGCAACACCAGCGCACTGCGCCAACTGGCGGGATCGGCATTGCCTTGTGATGCAAGATCGCCCGAATACCCTTCGGCGAAACCTTGCAGAAACGAGAGCTCGCGGCGCGCGGCCTCATCCTCATCCAATAGCGCCTGCAGCACGAGCTGCTGCTCTTGTACGGCGCGTTCCGCAGCGGCGTAAGCGTCGTTGAACGATGCGTTGCGCGGTTCCAGCGAGACACGAACCTGCCCCAAGCGAACGGAAGGCTCGCTGATGGCAAGTCGAACATCCGACACACTGAGCCCGGGTGGGAGCCCGACAATCTGAATGGTGTCACCGCCTGCGGGCAATCTGACCTGCGCCTCGCGCGTTACCGTCGCGCCATCCTGATAGACGACGACGGAGGTCACATTGGTACTAAGCTCGGCGGCACCCACCGCAGCACTCAACAACAGAAAGCTCAAGCTAAAACTCAACACTAAACGCATCACTGTGACCCCTCGTATGTTCGGGGTTAGCGTATCACTGTTGCTGTGCGATAGGGTGGATCCGGCCAGCAATTGAAACCTACATCCGCGGCAACCACATGCCCATCGTCGCGGCGAAAATACCGATCGCTGTTACAACCGTCAGGCCGGCCATCGTCCCCGCGAAAGTAAACCGCTCGCCACTTGATGCCTCGCGCTGACAACGGAAGTACCACTCAAGCATCGCCAACGGCAGCAAGTATTGTGCAAAGCCGAGGAAATAGAGAAAAGGTCCGGTGAAGCTTTCCCAATCGATACCGATACCACCTGTCAACGTAGCCCATGCCATCAAACCAACACGAAAAAACCAGACGGCGCTTACCACCATGAAGAGCCGCATCGCCCAGCGACGATGGTCCACAATCCGTCGCGCCATCGCGTGTCGTACTGCGATGAATGAGAACAGCAGGATCAATACGCCATCTCCAGTGATGCCGAGTTTGGACCAGACGTCACCAATCGGGCTACGGGTCCAGGTGAGATACAAACCACCCGACGCGCTAACGACCGCTGCGGCGACGTAACTGCGACCGAGATAGCGATGAAAACGGGGAAAGCGCTGCCGAATAGCCGGTATCAACTGGAGTGGACCACCGCCGATAACGAGTGCGGCGAGCAGAACATGGCTGACGACAGCAAGATTGCCGAGCCAGTCACCCTGTACATAGCCGGATGGTAAATGCATGCCTTCGAGGCCGGACAGGCCCTTTGCCGCAACCGGCGGGTAGAACACCGTCAATATGTAGGCGACGAATAACCAATGGCCGACCGCTGCCACACTAAACCAGATCCGCGCCGACCAAGTGACCGCCTGGCGCCCCGCGGCTTCCACATCAACTTTTTGCAGCATGATGGCTTCATTCATGAACCTGCTCCCAATGCCTGTCCCACAATGGAGCAAATTTTGGCTGTGCCGGCTCGGCAGCACATCGGTCGGCGGCGTGAAATGCGTCTCCGCCAAAAGTAGGAGACGCACGTTGAAAGGCGTCCATCGCAAGAGGCATGACAGCCAACCAACACTGGCGTAGCCTGTTGGCATGGCCCAGTCACTGCGAGAAAGAACGGTAGCGGAGATCGGCTTGCGCCAACCGGTGCGCACGCCGTTCGAGCGCTTTCCGCACGGCACCGATATCGGCATCGCGGTGCTCAACTTCGCGCTGAACCTATCGATGTGGACGGCCCGCGACGATCTCGATATGAACACCTTTCTCGGCGTGGGCAGCTGGCTCGTCGCGTTCGCCGCGAGCTATGCACTATTGTGGCGACGCAGTCATGCGACGCTGGTTCACGGGATCGTGTTGGCCGCGTCAGTGATCATGCTCGTGTCGCCGCTCGCAAATGGCATCGTGGCGCTGACTTTTACATTGTATTGCCTCGGCCGCTACGAACCGGACCGGCGCATTAGCTTCTTCGGCATGGTGGCAGCGTTCATATTCCTGGCGTTCGATCTGCGTCTGATAACGGAACCCGATGTCGGAGATACCATCGCGGCCGGGCTCGCGATTGGTATCTGGTATGTCGGACGCCGCATGCGATTCCGCGGCGAATACCTGCGGCTGCTAGAAGAACGCGCACAACATCTTGAACGCGAGCAACACACCGAAGCCGAACGCGCGGTCGCTGAGGAGCGCACGCGAATTGCGCGCGAGATGCATGACGTGGTCGCGCACCAGGTCAGCCTGATGACGGTACAAGCGGGCGCTGCACGCACGATTACCGAGTCCGACCCCGCAGCCGCTGGCGACGCAATGGCCGCCGTCGAGAATGCCGGACGACAGGCATTAACAGAAATGCGCGGGCTGCTCGGGGTGCTACGGCCTGCCGAAGATGCTACCGGACTGGCACCACAACCTGGGCTTGCTGAACTGCCGACACTCGTAAAGCAGGTTTCTGAAGTGGGTCCAACCGTCACGCTCGAGCAATCCGGCAAACTGGATACAATATCCTCGAGAATACAATTATCGATTTATCGGATCGTGCAGGAGGCACTCACCAACGTGATCAAACATGCGGGCGCAGACGTCAGCGTCGCTGTCACCATCACGGGAGTTGATGATGCGATCGAACTACGCGTGACCGACAATGGTCGTGGCACGAATGGGGCGAGCGACGGCGGACACGGTATTATCGGCATGCGCGAACGGGCGACACTGCTCGGCGGCACGCTCGATGCAGAAGCCAGTGGCGACGGCTTTGAGGTACGGGCTGTGCTACCGAGACGGAGTACAGAAACATGACGTTACGTATTCTGGTCGTCGACGATCAGGCGCTTGTGCGTCGCGGTTTTGCCATGGTGCTTGGCAACGAGCCAGACATTGATGTCGTTGCGGAAGCTGCTAATGGTCAGGAAGCGATTGCCGCAGCGACTCAACACCGACCGGACGTCATCCTGATGGATATCCGCATGCCGGAGATGGACGGCCTCGAGGCGACCGCGCAGATTCTCGCCGATGGCTGCGAGAACATACGTATAATTATTCTGACGACATTCGACCCCGATGAATATGTGTATCGCGCGCTGCGCGCAGGCGCGAGTGGCTTCGTATTGAAAGATATACCACCAGAGTCATTGGTCGCCGCTGTACGCACAGTTGCTGATGGCGGCGCCATGCTCGACCCTACTGTCACACGCAGGCTCATCGGCCGATTCGCGAACGAGCTCGGCGCCGAACAAGACTATGCCACCCGTCTTGATCGACTCACCGATCGCGAGCGCGACGTACTGAAATCGCTTGCCGATGGCAAAAACAATCAGGAAATCGGCGACAGCTTGCACATCGGTGTGGCAACGGTGAAATCACACGTATCGAGCGTGTTATCCAAACTTGGTTTGCGAGATCGCGCGCAAGCGGTGGTGTTCGCCTATGAATGCGGACTCGCCAAAGTTGGTGGGCGTGATGTCGGCTTCTGATCGCAACGCGTTATATCGCATTGCCGCCGTCGGTGGTGTTGCCGTCGGTGCGCTGCTGATCGCCGGCGCATGGGGACACTTTGCAGCAGTGTGGAATCGACTTGGCGAGCCCGGTCATTCACGACTCGCTCTTATGGCACCTGGCATGTTGCTGCTCGCGACCGGCGCCACCAATCTATGCGTGTGCCTCTCGCTCTGGCGAGGCGCGATCTGGGCTCAGCGTGTCGCCTTGGGCACCAACCTGATCGCGGCAGGCTACTTCGCATACCTATTGAGTCGCGGCGTACCGGATCACCCTATTGGTTTGTTTCTTGCTATCGTCACCGGGCATGCGATCGTGCTGGCGTCAATCAATGCGGGTTTGCGTTGGCCTGCTGCACAAACTGAACAAGCCTAACTGCCCACGGCTCGCTCATTCGTGCCCGAACGGTGGTAGGCTCAGGGGCGCGGAGAGTTGAACCGGAGCGAATTTGATGATCAGGAAGTTTGTCTTTACGGCCATAGCAATCGCACTGACCACATCCGCTCTGGCTGGTGCCTGGGGTGCGGGCATTTTTGAAAATGACGATGCGCTCGACTATGTGGACCTGTTCCTTGAAGACCCAAAGCAAGGTTATGACTTCATGGCGATGAGCATGCTCGATATCGCCTACAACGACGGCTACGTCGGTGCGCAAGAAGCGGCGTTCGGATTAGCCTCTGCTGAGGTCATCGCAGCGGTCAATGGGAAGCCGTCCGAGGCATTGCCTGCAGGGATCGCCGCCTGGGCAAAAGGTAAGAACAAACCGGATGCGTTGACGCTCGAACGGGCGCGCGGGGTCCTCGATCGTGTGCTGAATAAGAAAAACAGTGAACTCGCTCAACTTTACGCCGACGATGCGGATCTGGATGCCGAGTGGCGAGCAACGATCGCCGACCTACGCACGCGATTAAAATAGACTACACGCTACGCGTCTTCCGCCGGCTTCGACCGGAAAGCGGTGAGCGGATACATCAACTGCCCCCACACCGACCGCGGTAACTTATTGGTGGTGCCGTATTCGGCCGGCCAGTGTTTACCGGGCATGTGATAGGTGCCGAACAGCTTATCGAAGATGACAAGATGCGCCGCGTAGTTGGTGTCGATCGCCGGCTTCTCAGAACTGTGATGCCAGTGATGAAACTGTGGCGTCACGAAAACGTAGCGCAGTGGTCCAAAAGAGAATTTCAAGTTGCTATGAATCAAGATGGCTTGCAGTGCTGCGAATACGACATAGGCATTCAGTGCCGCTTGATCTGCGCCCAGCAGGTATAGCGGAATCATGACCATCGCCCGCTCCGAGAACACCTGGATGAAGTGCCCGCGGGAGCCGGCTAGCCAGTCCAGTGTTTCGACCGAATGGTGTACTGCGTGGATCGGCCAGAGCGCTTTCACCTCATGGTAGAGCCGATGCTCCCAATACAAGACAAAATCAGCACACACCAGAATAATGACAAACTGTAGCCACACTGGCATCGATTGGATCGCCGCTTGAACATCCGCACTGACCGCCCAGTCGAAATGACTCGCGTGGTAGTTACCGAACAGGATGATTGCGGATATCACGAGGTGGTTGAAGCAAAAGTAATAGAGATCGATATCCCATTCAGCGCGCAGGATCACCTGATTGCGATATTTCGGGAACAACTTCTCAAGCGTCATAAAGACGACAACTGAACCGAGTAGCGCAAGGATCAGCCAGTCGATGCCGAGCGATAGTTCACGCGGCTCGACCGAGCCGACCGGAATGTTATAGCCACCGAGCAAGAACGCCACAAGTGTCAGTACGATGCCGGCACCACCCGCTTTTCGGTAGCGCGCCCGGTTGAGCACGAAGGTCAGGAATCCGAAAAGCAACGACGTATACATGCCCCACTTCAGGACGACCTGCAGCGACCCGGCATCATATAGTTGGCGCAGCTCGGTCGTGGTCAGATAAGACGGATAACGGTACGCCAGTACGGCTAACACGCTCATGATGCCCAGCATCAACGAAATACTGGCGCTGATCTTGCCATCGCCAAGTCGTAGCTCACGCCCCGGGTCGGGTGCGTCGTCGCGCGGCGTGTAATCGTAGTCGTTCGTCATGCGGGCTACCGGATACTCACTCGCCACGAGTGTACCGAAAAAGCCGCATGACAAATGCGAACTAGTTGGTTGTCGCACTACTCGACATTGACTAGTCAATCCTACACCCAGCTGCCACGCGGGGGCGTCCGGCCGTCGCCAGCGTCTTGGACCGCCGTCGCCTCAATTTCGACGAGCCAATCGGACGACACGAGACCCGCTACGAGAACGGTCGTGATGGCCGGGCGCACACCTTCGAAATAGCGTTTGCGAATGTCGACGGCAGTTGCGATGTCTTCACGACGCAGCAAAAAGATGCCGAGCTTGGTGACGTCCTGCAACGTCATCGCGGCATCGGCGAGCACGGCCTGCACGTTCAGGATGGCTTGCTCAAACTGCTCTGCAAAACCTGTCTGCAGTGACCCATCCGGGGCAACACCCACTTGCCCCGACACGAGTAGAACCCGTGATGACGGCGGCAATTGCACACCGTGTGAGTAGATGCCTTTGTAAGTCGGATCGACCCGGAATGGGTCATGTCGGGAAGCTGTCATGACGAAGCCCTCATGCGTTTGAGTAAGGGCGTCAGAATAGAGTTTGCAAGGCTCTGTGAACCAGCGCGGATTACGCGTACCCGCTATGAGGAATGATCACACCAGCGAAGACAATGCATCGGCAAACGCAGCGACATCCTTGCGACGGCGCGACGTGGGGTGCATTGCAATATGAAATGTTTCCGGCCAATCGATATCCGGGATTGGTGGTTGTGCGAGCTGCCCTTCCGCAAGTAGCGCCTGCACCAGAATGCTCGGTAACAAAGCAACGCCGATGCCTGCGCGAGCGGCCTGAATCGTTACGACGAAGTGTTCGAACCGAATCACATCGCCGCGGGGCACTGATGCGGCATTAACATATCGCCATTCATCGAGGGCGAAGGTCTGCAATCGCGGCATGGTTGCTGCATCGGAAACACGATCAGGATGCACGACCGCTGATAAGCGTCCCGGTACCAGTGCGCGCGTTTCCAGATCCGCCCAATCTCCGCGCCCGTAACGAATGGCCACGTCCACCGCTTCACGCGCCAGATCCAACGGACGATCCGACGTCGATACCTCTATTGCGAAATCCGGTAGCGCTGCCGTCAAAGCTGCATAAGCAGGCACCAGGGCGTGCGCCGCGAAAGAAGCGACCGTGGCAACACGCAATACTTTGGAATCGGGTCGCTCACGTCGGTGCTCATCGAACGCACGCTGCAGTTGTTCGAAAGCAGGCGCGATCACCTCGCGCAGCCCGCGACCCTCCTTGGTAAGCGTGATCCGTCCACCAGAACGGTCGAACAACTGCTCACCGACGAAATCTTCTAGCGCCGCGATCTGCTTGCTGACCGCACTATGGGAAACGGCAAGCTCCTCAGCGGCGCGCGTGAAGTTCAAATGACGCGCGCAGACCTCAAAGACGCGAACGGCATTCAGCGGTGGCAATCGAGTTGGCATGATGCGCTCCAGACAGGGCTGGTTTGGCCTCGAAACATTCTCGCACGATCTGTCGTTTTTGACACAGCAACGCGCCGGTTACGACAACTACCATACTGACCATTTCACGAGCCCCAAAGGGCTCACCGAGCGAGAGCGCTGCGACCAACTGTGCGAACAACGGCACCGACATCGCGAACGGCAGGACTTTGCCCGGCGAGTATGTCGACAACAAGCGACCCCAGAATCCAAAACCAATCAACGTCGCAAAGACGGCAACGAAGCCCAGGGACCACCAGGCGGTGCTGCCCGCGTTGATGGCGGTGTTGATAGGATTGAGGCCTTCGGACACCAGCGAGAGCGCCAGCAACGGTAGCGGCGGCACCAGGCACGACCATGCAACCAGGTGAAACCCGCTGATGCCCGAAGAACGACGCATGACGAGATTGCCGCCGGCAAAGCTCAGTGCGGCAAGCAACGTCAGCACAAGACCAAGACTGTCGATACGACCCTGCTGCCCGATAAACACGAGCGCCAGGCCAACACTACAGAGCACGACGCCCCACCACTGCTGCACCGTGATCTGTTCACGAAACAACGCGACGGCCAGCAACATCGTGAAGGGAACCTGCGCCTGCACCAGCAACGCGCTAGTGCCAGCATCGGCATGGCCATCCATCGCGAAGAACAACAGGCCAAACTGCAATAGACCCATCAAGGTACCGAAGGCGACGATGCTCTTTCCGTGACCAGTTGGCCAACGCAGAAATAGCAGCGCGAATACGGCGACCGTCGCGAATCGCAGCGCGGCAAACAGCATTGGCGGGAAGCCTTGTAGTCCGAGCTCGATCACCGTGAAGTTCGCGCCCCAAATCAAGGCGACAGCAAGCGCAATAGCAATGTCTTGAGTTTTCATAGTGCTGACAGGTTGACAGCACTCTCCTCATTGCGCGTCGCATTTGCCGATCCATCGCTGTGAGAAAAAGTCACAGCGCGGGTTGATGTGGGCAGGAGCCTCCGCGGCACCTATGGGGGCGCTAGTCCTTGATGGGTACCGCTGCACCGCTGACGACAATGCCACCCTCGGCTGGGATCTGTACACCGATCTCACTCGGGCGACCCATGACGACACCCTGATGCAGCGTGATAGCGGCAGGCGCATCGATCAGCCCAGCGTCGCGCAGATAGCCGCCAAAAGCCGCGGCTGCAGCACCTGTTGCTGGGTCCTCAACGACGCCGCCGACAGGAAACGGATTACGGCTATGGAACGTCTCTGCAGCACACCGCCAAACCAACTGCAACGTCGTCAGGTCGTTCGCCAGCATCAGCGATTTCAGCGCTTCGAAGTCATACTCGAGACGATCGAGTCGCGACAGTGTCGTTGTAGCAAGAACCAGGTGATGCGCACCGGCGAATGCGATCGCTGGCGGTATTGAAGCGTCCAAGTCATCGATCGACCAGTTGAGCGTTCGCAAAATGTCTGCCAGCAAATCACCTGAAGGCAGTTTGTGCTCTGTCGCCACCGAGATTAGCGAAGCGGTACGAATACCATCGACTGTTTGTGTCGTGACCGGTACCTCGCCAACTTGAGTCGCCAAAGTGAATTGCCCGTCGCCCTCGTCATCGGCAAGTGCCACCGCAGTCGCAATGGTCGCGTGCCCGCAAAACGGCACCTCCGCCTCGGGGCTGTAGTAGCGAATGGTGCGTTGCTGGCCGGTCGATGGCGCGACGAATGCCGTCTCGGAATAACCGACTTCGGCGGCAATGCGCTGCATGTCTTTGGCAGACGGCAAAGCGTCGCCGACCCATACACCGGCAGGATTACCGCCATCTGGTTTTGTAGAGAATGCGCTAAGCTTTCGAAGCGAATTGGATTGCATAACAGTCATCATGAAACTTGAGTAAAAGGTTGCTGGAATGTATTGCCAACATGTAGTTGACGAACGCGCAAACTAGCACGAACTAGCGCTCGGGGAGTATTCGAAAATCTCATAGTAGGGTGGACTCCGCGGAAACGAGCGCGTTGATCAATCCCTCGATAACTCAGTACCGCCAGTGCCACGCAGCAGAGCACAGGAACGGCACGCTGCCCCGCCCAGCATGACTCTTGTAGCGAGAAGCCCGCATGCAACTGCTGATGTACGGTATGTAGGCTCAGCGAACTCTAAGGAAAACTGCTATCACAGGCTCACCGGGTCATTCGAACTAGTGCTCGGATACAAGGTGTCTCAGCCGTTCTGATCCACATCAAAGTTTCGATACCGGCCCAACAGTAGTAGTGGCAGCGCACCTGCGACGAAGGCAATAGCGAGATACCCAAGCGCCGTGTCATAGCTTCCAGAGCTCTCGTAGATTCGCCCGAGGACCCAGGGACCCGCGCCGGCACCCAGCGCGAAACTACTGTACATGAGACCGTAAACAACACCGTAGCCCTTCATGCCGAAATAGCGCGCTACAAGAAATGCCATAAGATCCTGCTCAGCACCCGCCGCTAATCCGATCAGCAGTACAGACACAGCTGCCAACGCATACGTCAGTTCTTGGTCCATGAGTAAGTAGCAAGACAGTGCCGGAGGAACCAACATACAAAACGCTATCGCAGGCGCCCATACGCGATCAATAAGGTAACCACTAGCCAAACGACCTACAACGACGGACAGCCCAACAAGACTCGCAAGTTTGACAGCATCATTGCGCCCAAAGCCCTTACTAGAAAACAGATTTTCCAGATTGGGAATCGTTCCGCCCACACCGAACGATATAGCGACAAAGCAGACGCACATGAGCCAGAATCGCCAATCCTGAAACACAACGGACGCGTCTAATCCCGCAGCGTTGAGTGGGGTACCGCCTGCACCCGTCGCA
>JBCCBP010000029.1:0-45527 GCA_039033995.1 Pseudomonadota bacterium
CGATCGTATTTGCGACACCCGACTGGTCAGAGTTTCTCGACGCACTGAATGTGCATCGGCATGCGGTGCGCGCCGTCTTCGACGACTTGCTCGAATCGACGGCAGACAATCTTGGTGATGCGTCCGATACGCTCGATTGGTTTGGCGCAATGGAGGCCCAACGACGCGCACGACTCGCGGAGCTGCAGCTCGATACCAATGCAATCCTGTCGGAACTCGAGCCGTTTCTGGAAACCTGTCAGCGCAGCCGACTGGATACGGTGGCGCGTGGTCGCGTGAATGCGTTTCTCGGTAACTTGTTGTGCGGGGTCGCGGAGCGAGACGATGCGGTCCCCGTGACCGGACGAATACTGGACATTGCTAGTGCCGTTTTGCGCCGCAGTGCATATTTGAGTTTGCTGAATGAGCAACCGGGTGCCATGCAGCGATTAATCGAGATTGCAGCGGCGAGCGCTTCGGTCACGCAGCGCATTGCACTGCATCCAGTACTGCTGGACGAGCTGCTCGACACCGATGAGGCTGGCCAGGCTTTTGACAGAAACCGTCTGGCAACGCGCCTCGAGCGTGCCTTGGCGGAAAATGATGGCCAGGACACCGAGGAGCGGATCGCAGTCCTGGTGCGGTTTGCGCAAGCCGCCTGGTTCCATATCGCCGTCGCCGATTGCATGGGTTACCTGCCCATTATGAAAGTCAGCGATCACTTGAGCGATGTCGCTGAGCTCGTCCTTGACGCCTGCCTCGACATTGCATGGGATGATCTCGTCAGTCGTGCCGGCATGCCGGCGGGCGCGGATTCGGTCAATAAACGATTCGCCATCATTGGCTACGGCAAGCTGGGCGGACTTGAGCTCGGCTACGGGTCCGATCTCGACATCGTATTTCTGCATGATTTGCCCGAAGGCGACACCGCCGGTGAGAAACCTATCGACAACCAGCGGTTCGTCGCACGTCTCGCACGACGCCTCGTGCATTTTCTCGGCACGCAGACGGGCAGCGGCCAGTTATACGAGGTGGATATGCGTCTTCGTCCAAGCGGGCGGAAAGGTTTCCTGGTCTCCGGTCTGGATGCGTTCGCACGCTACCAGCAGCAGTCTGCCTGGACCTGGGAGCATCAGGCGCTCACCCGAGCACGGCCAGTAGCCGGTGACCCTGCGATCGCCGAGCGATTCCAGACCATTCGCCATGAAATTCTGACACAGCATGTCAAACGCGAGGGTCTGCGTCAGGAGGTCGCTGCTATGCGACAGCGCATGCGCGAGCATCTGTCAAAAACCACCAGCGACACGGTTGATCTAAAGCAGGGCCGTGGCGGTATCGCTGATCTCGAGTTTATCGTCCAGTACCTGCTGCTCGCGCATGCGCCGGAAAACCCGGCGCTGACGACATGGAGCGACAATATTCGACAACTGGACAGCCTTGCTGAAGCCGGTGTGATCACACCCGAGCAGGCGAGCGCATTGCAGGACGCCTACCGCGCGTTACGCGAAACATCACATCGACTCGCCCTGAATGGTGATGCACAGTTGATCCGACACGATGAGCTTGTGCAAACGCGCGCCTTGATCGAAGGGACGTGGGCCGAGTGGCTCGGCGGACATGACTCATAAGGCAAAGCCGGACTTCAGCTGCGACACGCAACAACGGTATACTGCATGCAGATCGCCAAATTTTGAGGAATACGCTAGTGAGCTCAAAGCCAAGTGTGGCAACGGATAAGCGGCGCGCAAACGCCGAGCGCCAATATACGGTATACGCGAGCGACCTGCCGTTGTCCTGCCCAATGCCCGACATGATGCTATGGAATTCGCACCCCAGGGTCTATGTGCCCGTCGAGGTGACCGGCGAAGCAAAGTGCCCATACTGTGGCGCCTTTTACGTGCTGGCTGACGCTGACCGCGATGGCGCAGTGCCAGCAAACCCTTGAGTGAACGACACCCATGATCGTCGTTACCGGCGGTGCCGGATTTATCGGAGCGAACCTGGTCAAGCGGCTTAACCGCGAAACCAGTGAAGATATCGTCGTTGTCGATGACCTGACCGACGGGCACAAATTTCGTAACCTGGTCGATCTTGACATCGCCGACTATCTGGATCGCGATGACTTCCAGCAACGCCTGACGCAGCCCAATGCGTTCGGACCTATCTCCGCCGTCTTTCATCAAGGCGCTTGCTCGACCACGACCGAGTGGGACGGTCGCTACATGCTGCGCAATAATTTCGAGTATTCGAAGCAGCTATTGTCGTTCTGCGAGCAGGCCGGCGTGCCTTTTATCTATGCGTCTTCTGCCGCCGTCTATGGCGCGAGCGAGACGTTTGCCGAGCATCCGCGTTTTGAGCGACCGCTCAATGTGTATGGTTATTCGAAACTGCTGTTCGATCAGTACTATCGTCGACACGCGACGTCGCTCCAAACTCAGGTAGTCGGATTGCGTTACTTCAATGTCTACGGACCGCGTGAGCAACACAAAGGCAGCATGGCGAGCGTCGCGTTTCACTTCAACAATCAGCTACGTGATCAGGGTAGTGTGCGTTTGTTTGAAGGCAGCAACGGATTCGCTGATGGTGAACAACGGCGTGACTTCGTGTATGTCGATGACGTCGTCGATGTCAATGTCTGGATGTTTCAACACCCGGAAGTCCGCGGCGTATTCAATTGCGGAACCGGGCGCGCGCAAACGTTTAATGAAGTGGCGCAGGCGGTTATCGATTATCACGACCGCGGCACGATGACCTACATTCCGTTTCCGGATCATTTGCGCGGTGCATACCAGAGCTTTACCGAGGCCGATCTGAGCCAGTTGCGCAGTGTTGGCTATGCCCATGAAATGCGGACTGTGCAAACGGGCGTCGCGCAGTACCTGGCGGAAATTTCCAACTAGTGACTGCGCCGGTGTTGGTGGTCGGCCCGTCTTGGGTAGGCGACATGATCATGGCACAGTCGCTGTTCAAGCAACTCAAGTGCGACACACAGAGCCCAATTGATGTCTTGGCGCCGCCCTGGTCTTTACCGGTTCTGGAGCGGATGCCGGAGGTTCGGCGCGGTATCGCGCTGCCGGTCCGCCATGGGGAGCTCGCGCTCGGAGCGCGCCGCCGTATTGGGCGATCCCTACGAGCGGCGGGTTACCGCCAGGCGATCGTACTGCCGCGGTCGGCGAAGGCTGCGCTCGTGCCATGGCACGCCAGAGTGCCGCAGCGCACCGGATTTCGTGGCGAGATGCGATTTGGACTGATCAACGATATCCGACCTTTTGATCGTGCCGTGCTGGATCAGACGGTCAAACGGTTTGTCGCGTTAGGTTTGGAGGGCGCGCAGCCATTGCCCGAGTCTTTGCCGCAGCCAAAGCTCGTCAGCGATACCGATGACCAGCGAGCTGTCCATGAGGCGCTGGGGCTGCAATCGGGCAAGCCAACCGTCGCACTGTTGCCGGGGGCTGAGTATGGTCCTGCCAAGTGCTGGCCGCATGCACATTTCGCGACACTGGCCGGTGCATTGCGTGACCGAGGTTTCGAGATCTGTATCGTCGGTGGTCCGGCGGATCGCGCGGCTGGTGACAACATCGTTGCCGCAAGCGATGGCGCTGCACGGAACTTATGTGGTGAAACGACACTCGCGCAGGCGGTGGATCTGCTGGCAGGTTGCAAAGTGGCGGTGACCAATGATTCGGGGCTGATGCACATGGCCGCGGCGGTTGGTACGCACGTCGTCGCGCTGTATGGATCAACCTCGCCAGATTTTACGCCGCCATTGACGACGGCTGCCGATGTATTGACGCTGGCGCTCGAGTGCAGCCCGTGCTTCAAACGGGAGTGCCCGCTGGGGCATTTGAAATGCCTGCAGCAACTGACGCCGCAGACGGTTCTTGCGAAAACGCTAGCCGCTGCCGAGTAGCCGATTCAATTTCTCGGTGACGGCCGCTACGGTGATCAGCGCCATCGCGTCAGGGTGCCGGACCCGTTGCCCCCAGCGCAGTTCATCCACCGACTTTGACAAATACTGGCGACAGGCTTGCGGATACTGATTGACGATCCAATCCGCCCGTTGCGATGGGCCCGTGCGTCCGGGATTGGAGGTGGCGTAGAGCCCGACCACCGGGGTGTCTACGGCGGTCGCAATATGTGCCGGGCCGGAGTCCGGACAAATGACCGCGTCAGCGCGGTCGATCAGGGCGGCCAGTTCCTTCAATGAGGTTTTGCCAACCAGATTGACGACCTCATCAACACCGTTCGCAATATCGTGGGCGTATTCCATTTCCAGCGTGCTGGGGCCGCCCGTCACGACAATTTGGGCGTTGTGTTGTTCGGCGGCGAAGCGCGCCACGTCGACGAACCTTGCCGCGGGCCAATTCCTGAAATTCCTTGATCGATCGCTGGAGCAAGGGCTTATCAGCAATAACGGGCGATCCATATCAAATTGCTCAGCGTGGGAATAATCGGGCGCCGCCAGCGGCAGTCGCCAGTCCAGTGCTTGCCGCCGCACGCCAACCTGTTCCGCGAAGGCAAACAGGCCGTCAATCACATGGGGTTGGTATTGCGGTGCGATGCGCTCATCGGTGAACAACCATTGAAAGTCGCGCGCCCTCGCGCGATCAAATCCGATACGGCGCTTCGCCCGGATCACGCGACTCACCTGATTCGCACGCCAGCTCGCATGCATGTTCAGCAAGACGTCAAACTCGCGATTGGCGACTTCTGCGGCAAGTTGTCTCCGGCCGGAGCGACCGGTCTTTTTGTCGTAAACAAGCAGTTCGATACCGTCCAGTCCCGACATCAATCGCGCCTCGGTCGCGCCGATGATCCATGTCAACGCAGTATCGGGTTTCTGTTGTTGAATCGCTCTGAGAACGGCCAGCGTATGGCAGCAATCACCAATGGCCGATAGTCTCAGAATGCAGATTGACTCGCTGGCTGGCACGTTGAAAGCCCTTTGCTTGATCGGCTGCGGAATTGTGCGTCACGTTGCCGTGCGACGCCACGCTCGGCGTACCCCGGTTCGCCACCGGGTTTGTGGTTACAATGCTGCACAGTATGGTGTGGGGCTTGGCAGCGATCAATAACAAGAACATGGGATAATGGACGAATCAATACTTCGCACGCCGGGTGTGTTTGACACGGAGCGACAGGGGCTATTCGACCCGCAGGCCTGGCCGCACAGTGAGGCTATTGGTCAAGGTGGGCGCGGCAGTGCCTGGTTTGTCGGTGACCACACCGGCGATTACGTGCTGCGTCATTATCGCCGTGGCGGGTTTATTGGCCGCTTGAACCGGGATCTCTATTGGTTTACCGGCCGCGCGCGCAGCCGCCCATTTCTTGAGTTCAGGCTACTCGACAGTCTGCACTGTCTGGGTCTGCCAGTACCGGAGCCGATCGCTGCGCGCTGCGAACGCATTGGACCGCTGTACCGCGCGGACTTGTTGACACGCAGAATTCCCGGCAGCGAAACGCTCGCTGAAATGTTGTTACGCGATGCGCTGAGTGCGGCGCAGTGGCAAGCGCTGGGCCAGCTGCTAAAACGGTTTCATGATGCGGGCGCGTATCATGCGGATCTCAATGCGCACAACATCATGCGGGACAAAGACGGACAGTTCTTTCTGATCGATTTCGATCGCGGTGAGTTGCGTACGCCGGGCGATTGGTGCGCCGGCAACCTGCAACGGTTGCTGCGCTCGTTAAACAAGCTGGCACAGTTGCACGGTGCGCAATGGGCGGGTCACGAAGACGGTTGGCAGGCGCTGCAGAGTGGTTATCGCGGCTAGGACCAGACGATTCTGAAGTCTGTGGCTACGGCACCGTTTGTTTGGCGTAGGCATCGGTCAGATGTGCAGGTCGGCCTTTGAATTTGCGGTGTACCCAGTAGTACTGAGCCGGTGAACGACGAATCTCCGATTCAAACAAGCGGGTAATCGCCAAGGTATCCGTTTCCGCGTTGTCACCCGGAAAATCGCTGAGCGGTGGGTGAACGTACAAATCGTAGCCGGCATCATTGGCGCGACGATGCGGAAAGAAGCCGACCACGCTGGCGCGCCCAAGTCTCGCCAATGCGCTGGTCGCCGTGTTGGTCATCGCTGGTTCGCCAAAGAAAGGGAGTAGTGCACTGTGTTTGCGGCGATAGGATTGGTCAGGCGCGTACCATACCGGAACGCCATCGCGGAGACTTCTGACCATCGCCTTAATGTTGGCCTTTTCGATGGTGGCACGACCGGCCTGTTCGCGGCCTTGGCGGATCAGGTGATTGACCAGCGCGTTGTTGTCTTCGCGATAGACCGCATCGAATATGAATCCGGCCTGGCGCAGGGCGGTACCGCCGACTTCCAGTGCGCCGAAATGCGCAGTCAACAGGATCACGCTACCTGGTAGTGCCCGATCGAGATGCTCGCGGCCGTGCCAGGTAAACCGGTTTACCAGTCGTTGCGGCCGATAATAGGCCATACCCATTTCGGCGATGGTCATCCCAAGGTTCTCGAAGTGTTCGAACAAGACTTGTTCGCGTTGCGGGTTGGTCCAATCCGGAAAGCATAGCTGCAGATTACGCATTGCAACAAAGCGTCGGCGGCCCCCTGCACGGTACGCGAGCCGGCCCACCCAGCGCCCGGTTTTCATCTGCCAGCGGTAGGGCAGCAGGCTGAATGCGCGCAACAAACCAAACGCAAGCCATACAGGCCAGTATCGTGGTGAGAGTAGTTGGCGGCGGTGGATGGGTTCGATCATGCCGGCGCAAGCCTACGTTTGAAGCGGCGATGAATCCAGTAGTACTGCGCCGGTGCCAGCGCGATGTGAGACTCCACCATTTGGTTTAGCGTGCCGGCATCCTGCGCGAGCGTGCGGCCCAGCGACTTCAACGGTGCATGAATCTCGATGCGATAGCGCCCGCCCGCAGTACGAATACAAGACAAAGGCAGTACGTCAGCAGAGAGCTTCTCTGCCAATCGTGGCACGGTCGTATTGGTCGCAGCAGGCTGGCCAAAAAAGGGCGCCTCGATACCCGCACTAGTGGTATCGGCTTGGTCGACCGCAATCCATACGGCGCGATTACGTCGCAAGCTCGCCAGCAACGCTCGTGGGGAGCGTTTGTCGATCAGCGTCGTCGCGCAACGGCGGCGTCCGTATTCCGTAAAGGCGTCGAGCAGCGGAATGCCAAGTGGCCGATGCAGCACGTCAAAGTCTGCATAAAGCCTCAGCCCACGTGCCACCATATCGATACTCGTGAAATGTCCGGCTGCCAAAAACACGGGCTTTGGGTTGTCGGCCGCGGGGAGGTGCTGCAGTCCGTCGATATCGCATAGACGCGCAATTCTGCGATCGCTGGCCCACCAGGCCATTCCGATTTCCATGATACCGATGCCTAGATTCTGAAAATGCCGTCGACGCAGTCGGAAGTGGTCCCTGTCCGGGAGCGCCGGATAGGCGATGCGCAAGTTGTCGATCGCCACCTGTCGGCGCTTGCGTGCGCATTGCAAGGCGATGAGGCCGATCAAACGACCGATGTACCGCTGCACTGCCCACGGCAAGAGCACGAGGACACGCTGTCCGGCGATCAGGAGCCAGATCGGCCAATGCACGGGATTCAGATACTCAATTCGCAGAAACGGAGGTCGCAATACAGCCAGCCAGTAGTTACTACTGGGGGCATTGTAGCGCGCGGGTTTGCTGGCCGTTACTTGAAACTTTCCGATTCGACAGCCATCTCACTAACAACATAGTAGTGCCCCGGGACTTTGTTTTATGCAACGAATCATTCTGTTCGCGATGACCAACATCGCCGTGATCGCGCTGGCGAGCATCGTCATGCGTTTGTTGGGCGTCGACCAGGACTTGGCGGGCGCGGGCATCAATGTCCCAGCGCTGCTGGTGTTCTCGCTGATCTTTGGCTTCGCGGGGTCGCTGATTTCGCTGGCGTTATCGAAGAAGATGGCGTTGCGCAGTACGGGTGCACGTGTGATCCAGACGCCCGACAATGACATCGAACGCTGGCTGGTTGCGACCGTGGAGCGTCAGGCGCAAGCCGCCGGCATCGGTACGCCGGATGTGGCGATCTACGATGCGCCCGAGGTGAATGCGTTTGCTACTGGCGCGAAGCGCAACGATGCGCTGGTCGCGGTGAGCACCGGCTTGTTGCGCAGTATGACGCGCGACGAGGCGGAGGCGGTGCTCGCGCACGAGGTGTCGCATGTGGCCAACGGCGATATGGTGACGTTGACGCTGATCCAGGGGGTCGTCAACACGTTCGTAATTTTCCTGTCTCGACTCGTCGGTTATTTCGTTGACCGGGTCTTGTTGCGCAACCAACACGGTGGCGGATTAGGCTTCTTTGCGGCCGTGATGGTGTCGCAGGTCGTCTTCGGCATGCTGGCCAATATCGTCGTCTGCTGGTTTTCGCGACAACGCGAGTTTCGGGCTGATGCCGGTGGTGCTGGGCTAGCCGGTGCAGCCAAAATGTCGGCTGCATTGCGTCGGCTGCAAGCGCAACAGCGTGGTCAGGCAGCCTTGCCGAAGGAAATGGCCGCATTGGGTATCTCAGGATTCAGCGCGCCAGGTTTGCAACGCCTTTTCATGACGCATCCACCACTGGAGGAGCGCATCAACGCGCTTGAGCAACGACCATTCTCGTAACGCTCTTCCGGGCGTCGCGGGTCAGTCGGCTAATGCTGATGATCTGGCCCGTACGACCGGACTACTCGGATTTGTCGTCCGCCTCGTTGCCGCCGGTGAGCGGCGGTGCACTAGTATCCAGTGTCGATTGGGCCAGGCCCATATGAAAGGCGGCGAAACCGGGCATCACGACCTGATTGCGCGCCATGCCAATGACGCGTCCATCATAGGGCGCGAAAATGCCCACCGTCTCATTTGTGATCGGATCCGTAACGCGTCCGAGCAGCTCGCCACTGCGTACGCGACTGCCCAGGTTGACGCTGGTGATCAGAATGCCGCCACTGTCGGCGCGCACCCACGTTGAGCGAACGTAGGTTTCCTCGCTGTCGGTCCACGGCCGTTCGCTGACAACCATGCGCAAGGTATGCAGCAGCGTTTCCACGCCTTTGACGCCATGTGTCACTTCTTGTGGCTCGAGGCGCTCTGGGCCACCGGCTTCCAGGGTCACCGTTGGCACGCCGGCCAGCGTGGCGGCGTAACGTAACGTACCAGGCTGTGGCTGACTGTTGACGATAACGGTAGCGCCGAAGCCATTGGCCAGAGCCGACACACTCGAATCACTCAAGTCCGCACGCAACTGGGGGAGGTTACTACGTTCGAAAGAGCCGGTATGCAGGTCGACGAGTGCATCGCAGCTCATGACGATATTGTTGAAAAACGAACTCGCGATGCGGGAGGCAGCCGAGCCGGTTTCTGTCCCCGGAAAGTACCGATTCAGGTCCCGGCGATCGGGCAAGTAGCGCGAGCCGCGGCGGAAACCCTGGATGTTGACGATCGGTACGCCAATCACCGTTCCGCTGAGTCGACTGGGCTGCAGGCCGTGCAGCACACGCCGCACGATTTCGATGCCATTGAGTTCGTCACCATGAACCGCAGCGACCAAACATAGGCGCGGGCCCGGATTGGCGCCGTGTACAACCAGCACCGGCGTGTCCACCGGCAGGCCCTGAAAGAGCTCAGTGCCTGCCCAGCTGAGTTGCCGGTAACTACCTGGCGGGATCTCCTCGCCCAGAAACGACAGCGGCTCGGCCGGATTATCGGAGTCCTGCATGAACCCAGGCACTTGGTCAATTTCCAGCACATCTTCGGGGTTGTCCGCTTCTGCTATGCCGGTGCTCGCCATCGACAACGACAGTAAGGCGAAGATTATGGCTCTGAGATTTAGCATGGCGTGTGATGTAACGGACAATCCAAAGCGACGCTGCACTGCAGCAATCGATCAAGTTAACATAGTCTAGAATACGTGCAAGCTACTGTTTTTTCTGTGAGCGAATTCAAGTTACCGGTATCCTGATTCTCTTATGACCACCAGATCCACAGCACGTTTCATTCTGTTTGTCGACCTGTTTTGCATCGCTGGGGTGGCTGTCTTTTTCTGGTTATTGGTCGCCGGCAATCCGACCGCGTGTTGTCGCGCCAGCAATGCGACGCCGATGGTGGTGGCTCTGGTTGCCTACCTGATCGTGTCGCGGCGACAGCTCGATGCACGGTTCTGGCTCGCACTGATTGGCTTCAGCCTGCCAGCCGTCGGGCTGTCGGCTTATCTGCATCTAAGCTTCCTGTTCGACTGGCAAGGTATTGCCTCCAACGCGGTCACGCCGGAACTGTTGTTCACCTATTTGCCGATCTACGTCATGGTCGCGGGTGCTACGGGCAGTGCGATCGGATGGATCGTTGGCCGCTTTGTAACAAATGGTTAAGCCCTTTTGCCCGTATCGGCTGCATCAATTAGACTAGCCTCAGGCTTTGGGTGGTCACGTCCAACGCTGCTATTGGAGAATTCAGGAGAGAAAGAATGACAAAGTTGACCGACGTAGAGGGGATCGGACCAACCTATGCTGCCAAATTGACGGCAGCAGGTTGTCGGAGTCAGGAACACTTGTTGGAGATTGGGGGTACCAAAGCGGGTCGCAAAAAGATTGCACAGGATTCCGGTTGCACCGAGAAGCAAATTCTCGAGTGGGTCAACCGCGCGGATTTGTGCCGGATCAAAGGCGTCGGCAGCGAATACTCAGATCTCTTGGAGTGTTCTGGTGTCGATACCGTTCCGGAACTGGCCAACCGCAACGCGGCAAACCTGCACACAAAAATGCAGGAAGTAAACGACGCGAAGAAGCTGGTTCGTGCCATGCCATCTGCCAGTCAGGTTGAAGACTGGGTGGCGCAGGCCAAGAAACTACCGCGCGCAGTTCACTATTGATCGATAGTCGACCGTCAACGTGGATGGCAAAAGGCCGGGCGCAGTGCGTCCGGCCTTTTGTGATGCGCATAGTGATGGTCTTGCTGGTTTGTATTGGCTCGTCGAACGCCGTCAGCGCGCGCGAATTGCCGGTCGCCGACCTCGTCGTCGTCGACAAATCGGAGCGTTGGCTGCGCTTGTATGAGAACGGCGCGGTCATCCGTGAATTTCCTGTCGCGCTCGGCTTTGAGCCGCTTGGCGATAAGCAACGCGAGGGCGACAATCGTACGCCCGAGGGACGCTACTCACTCGATGTGCGTAACCCAAACTCACAGTTTTTCCTGTCGATCCGTATCTCCTACCCATCGGCGACGGACGCCGCTGAAGCGCGTCAGCAAGGGGTGGCCCCAGGTGGGCAGATCATGATTCACGGCCAGCCGAATGAGCCGAAATACTCGAGGGCCTATTACGCCAGCACCGATTGGACCAATGGGTGCATTGCCGTCACCAATCTGGCGATGATCGATATCTGGTTGATGACGCGCTTGAACACGCCCATCGAGATCCGACCTTAGGGACCAAACATATGGATATAGAAGTTTCACCAGAAGGATCGCTTGAGGTTCTCTCTCAGGTCGAGGTCAATGCCTTGCAGAATGAAGGGCAGGGAGGGTTGTACCAGCTGCTCAGGCGTTGTGCGCTGGCGGTCTTGACCAGCGGCTCGATGAGCGATGATGCGACTGAGCTGATGCGCCGATATGCGAATTTTGATGTACGCATTCTGCAAGTGGATCGCGGCGTGCGTTTATCGTTGCGCAATGCACCGGAGCTTGCGTTTGTTGATGGTCAGATGATTCGTGGCACGCGCGAGCTGCTGTTTTCCGTTCTACGCGACATCGTGTTCTTCCACGCGGAATTTTCGGGACAGAGTCGTTTCGATCTTTCCCGTTCCGATCATGTGACGAGCGTCGTGTTCCATATGTTGCGCCATTCTGGTGTCGTGGCGGCACGGCCTGATGTCAACGTCGTGGTCTGCTGGGGCGGGCATGCGATCAGCCGGCATGAATACGACTACACTAAGCTCGTGGGCTATGCGCTCGGGCTGCGTGGCCTGCAAATTTGCACCGGCTGCGGTCCTGGTGCGATGAAGGGGCCCATGAAGGGCGCGACAATCGGACATGCGAAACAACGTATTCGCAATGGACGTTACATCGGTATTTCCGAGCCCGGCATCATCGCGGCGGAGTCGCCCAATCCGATTGTTAACGAGCTCGTGATCATGCCGGACATGGAAAAGCGACTGGAGGCATTCGTACGCACCGGTCACGGCATCGTCGTGTTTCCGGGTGGCGTCGGCACCGCGGAAGAGATTTTTTATCTGCTGGGAATTTTGTTGCACCCGGATAATCAGGACATCGAGTTTCCGTTGGTGTTTACCGGTCCGGCGAGCGCCGCGGAGTACTTCGAACGCATCGACGAGTTCCTGCGCGCGACGCTTGGCGACGCCGCTACACAACGATATAGGATCATCATCGACGACCCGGTTCAGGTCGCGCGGGTAATGCAGGACGGTCTCGATCGGGTTGAAATGCGCCGGCGCAGGGACGGTGACGCCTATTACTTCAACTGGCGTTTGCATATTCCGCCTGAGTTCCAGCGTCCGTTCGAAACCAATCACGAAAACATGGCTGCACTCGATTTGTCCGAGTCGTTGCCCAGTCATGAATTGGCAGCGAATCTCCGACGCGCTTTCTCCGGTATCGTCGCGGGCAACATTCGTGAGGAAATCGCAAATCTCGTCACCGAGCACGGACCGTTCGAATTGAGTGGTTCGGCGCGTATCGCGTCGCTGCTGGATCAGTTGCTGCGCTCGTTTGTCGCGCAGAAACGCATGAAGATCAGCGGCGAGTACAAACCCTGTTTTCGCGTCTTGACGCCGTAAGCGCGCGTCTTGACACAGACAAGATTCGTACCGATTTTCCGTAATAATTGATTACGTAAAACGACTGTCGCCAAACGCACAATTTCCCGGGAAATACCCGGTTTAGCCTGTGAAACAGTTCCTCGTCAGACGGCCGTTTTCGCCGTAGCCTGTACGCAATAAAAATTGCGTGAGGGCATTCACATGCAGGACGACAAAGGCTTCGGATGGCCAGGCGAGAGTAGCTCGCTTGACGATACGCCAGAAACGCCATCCTCCCCGAGTAATACGGACGTGTTCCGAAATTGGTTGTCGCGTGGACCACAACCGCGTCGCCGCGCCTCGTTCGATCCATCGCTGTACACCTGGAAAGGTTATCGGCAATGGAAGGATGGTGTCGTGAACCAGAACAACGACGGTCAGGATTAGCCGGGATCACCGTACGCAGCAATGCTGCTAACCGAACAAGACGAAAGACTATGCAAAATCACAATCGCCGCGACGACGGCGCGGATACGTTTCGCAACCCGGAAACGCGTGAACGCTGGCAATGGGTCAGACACGCGATCGATGTTGCCGAGATGAGTTCAATACTGGCGTTGCAGGAGCGCGCTGAAAATGAGGTAGCGACCGCACCCTCACCCTTCGAGTAATGGAGAACACCGATATGGAAGTCACAATGCTGTGGTGGGATAACTTTGATGACTACTGGCACGCTTTGCGCCATCGTTTGATGGACACGATATGGTTCAGTATGCATGAGGCACGAATATTGGCACTGCTCGCAGCGGCGATTTGCCTGATCTGACATCGATTCCGCCTATCGTCGAAAAAACCGCTTGAATTCGTCGGTGCCGCCCCCAATTACGCCCCATGCGTAATCAGGAGGCTGGCATGAGTTCAGACAACCAGAAGCAAACGTTCGGGTTTCAAGCGGAGGTCAAGCAGCTGCTGCAGCTGATGATCCACTCCTTGTACAGCAACAAGGAAATTTTCCTGCGGGAGCTGACATCCAATGCGTCGGACGCGCTGGATAAACTGCGTTTCGAAGCGATTGCGGAGCCTGCCTTGCTGGGCGACGACCCGGAACTCTCTATCACGATAGAGGCAGATAAGGATGCCGGCACGGTGACCATTACCGACAACGGCATCGGTATGAGCCAGGCTGAGGTCGCCGAGAATCTCGGGACCATCGCACGCTCCGGGACCGCCGAGTTTGTCTCGAAGCTGAGCGGCGATGCGAAATCGGATGCCCAGTTGATCGGGCAATTCGGTGTTGGCTTTTACGCCTCATTCATTGTCGCTGAGGAAGTCACCGTGGAGACGCGTCGCGCGGGTCTGTCTGCTGATGAGGCGGTGCGCTGGGTTTCACAAGGAGAGGGTGAATACACGCTTGAACCGATCACCCGCGATGCACGCGGTACCGCGATTACGCTGAAACTCAAGAGCGACGAAACCGAGTTTGTTGAGCCTTATCGACTCACTTCGCTGATCAAGAAGTACTCGGATCACATCGCGTTTCCGGTGCGACTGATCAAAGACGCCGAAGACGAGCAGGAAATAGAGACGATCAACAGCGCTACCGCCCTGTGGACCCGCTCTCGATCCGAGGTCAGTGACGACGAATACAAGGCGTTCTACAAGCATCTGACGCACGATTTCGAGGAGCCGCTAGACTGGAGCCACAATCGCGTCGAGGGTAAACGCGAGTACACGAGCTTGATCTACCTGCCAGCGCGTGCGCCATTCGATCTCTGGAATCGCGAAGCACCGCGTGGGCTCAAGTTGTACGTGCAGCGCGTCTTCATCATGGACGATGCAGAGCAGTTTCTGCCGCTTTATCTGCGTTTTGTCCGTGGCGTGGTCGATTCGAGCGATTTGCCACTCAACGTATCCCGCGAGTTGCTGCAATCACATCCGACGCTCGATGCGATGCGCAGTGCGCTGACCAAGCGCGTGCTGACGATGCTGAAGAAAATGGCGAACGACGAGCCGGAGCAGTATCAGCGTTTTTGGAAAGAATTCGGCGAAGTGATGAAAGAAGGCTTGGCCGAAGACTTTGCCAACCGCGAGACGCTGATGGAGTTGTTGCGAGTGGCGACTACGCACGACGACAGTGAAGCGCAGACCCAGTCGCTGGCCAATTACTGTGAACGGATGGTCGACGGCCAGGATCAAATCTACTACCTGACCGCGGAGTCGCTCGCGGCTGCGAAATCCAGCCCGCATCTTGAGGTGTTTCGTAAGCGCGGTATCGAGGTCGTCCTACTGACCGACCGTCTCGATGAGTGGATGATCGGGCACCTGACCGAATTTGACGGTAAACCATTGCAGGACATTCGCCGTGATGGTCTGAAGTTGCCTGGTGAGGCTGCCAGCGACGACGCAGAGGCCGAGCAGGCCGACGATACCGACGAGCACGCGCTGGTTGTGAAGCTCAAAGAGCGCCTGAGCGCGCAGGTGTCTGCGGTGCGCGCGAGCG
This sequence comes from Pseudomonadota bacterium, assembly GCA_039033995.1. Classification (GTDB taxonomy): domain Bacteria; phylum Pseudomonadota; class Gammaproteobacteria; order Steroidobacterales; family Woeseiaceae; genus CALBPI01. Next base: position 15,229 of record JBCCBP010000029.1, read on the forward strand.
ACCGCCTGGTCGAGTCACCGGCCTGTCTGGTCGTCGCGGCAGACGACATCGGTGTGCAGATGCGCCGGATGCTCGAGGCGGCGGGACAGGAGGTACCGGATACCAAGCCGGTGCTCGAAATCAACTTGGAACATCCGCTGCTGTCCCGCCTCGAGGCGGAGCAGGACGACGCACGATTCGATGATCTGGCGATGGTGATTTTCGGACAGGCCGAAATCGCACAAGGTGGGCTACCCGAAGACCCGGGTGCTTACGTTGCGAGGCTCAATCGTCTGCTGGTTGAGCTCGCCGCCTGACGCGAGCATTCAACCGCCAAAAAATAGTGATGCCGCGCGCCGCATCACGGTTAACTAGCGCCGCAGGTGTGCCGGGACCAGTCGTCGCTCAAGCGCGTCAAAGGCGAGATCCGTCAAGATCGCGAGGCCAGCAGCCGGAATCGCGCCCTGTAGGATCAGCTGCGTGTCATTCAGCGCGAGGCCCGTGACAATCGGTTGTCCCAGACCGCCCGCGCCCACGAATGCGGCCAGTGTCGCCGTGCCAATGCTGATGACGGCCGCCGTGCGCAGTCCTGACAGGATATGCGGCATGGCAAGTGGAATTAGCACGTAGCGCCGTTGCTGCGCGTCCGTCATACCCAGAGACTCGGCTACCGTCCTGTGCACTGGCTCGATCGCGTCGATCGCTGTCAGCGAGGCGCGAATAATGGGCAATAGCGCATACAGAAACAGCGCCACCATGGCTGGGATAATGCCGATGCCAAAGAGCGGGATCATCAGTGCCAGCAGCGCAATGGAAGGGATGGTCTGAAACAGGCTGCAAACGGACAGAAGCGCGCGGGCAGCGCCGGGAAAGGGTTGGACTACGACGGTAGCAGCAAGGCCGGCGATAGCGGCCAGCGCGACAGCGACGCTGGTCAGCAGGATATGTCGCAGTGTGTTGTCGAGCAGTGTTGACCACAGTGTCGGTGGTGTGTTGTCAAAGCTGTTGTCGGTCAATCCCCGGGCGCTTAGAAAGTCAGCCGCGACCCGCTCGATGGTCGTGTCTTTTTGCAATGCGGCCGCATTCATTCGCTGCATTGCCGATTCGTCGATACTGTTCGCCAATTCTGCCAACACCGCTCTGACGGCTGCTGGCGTATCGCTGCGGGCTAGCCATACCGCGTCGTATGCCGGAAAGAACTGTTGATCATCGGCCAGCAATACCAGATCCGCTGTGGCGAGCTCACCGTCTGTCGAATAGGCGTCGGTGATGTCGATGTCTGTTGCTGCCAGCGCCTGGTAGGCCAATCCGTGCTCGATGCCGACCGTGGCGAGCGGCAATCGATAATGTGCTGCCAACGCTGGCCAACCATCGTTGCGCGCACGAAATTCATGGGACAGTGCGATGCGAAAATCACGCTGGCCGCGTAAATCCGAGATTGCCTGAATACCGCGCGCGTTGGCTATCTCGCGTCTCATCGCAAGCACGTAGGTGTTGTTGAAGCCCAGAGGTGACAGCATTTCCAGATCGATCGCCGACAGGGCAGGCGAGAGTTCGCTGTCGTCCCCGAGATCAAGAATCGCTGTGCGAATGGTGCCGCTGTATTCCGGATACAGCGTGATTTCGCCTGCCCTGAGCGCATCGAAGCAGATCTTGGTGCCGCCCAGACCGCGCTGATGGCGCGCTTCGATGCCACGGGCATTGAGCAACTGCGTGGCGACCTCCGCCAATACATAGCTCTCTGTAAAGTTCTTGCTCGCAACAACGACGGGTGCTGAGTACGCTAGCACCGGCATCAGCCAGAGGATGAGTGTGGGCAACCACCGACGCACTAGCGAAACGCCTCGATTAGCGCTTTGGCATAAGGGTGATGCGGATCTGTCAGTACGTCGTCCCGAGGCCCCTGTCGCACGATGCGACCCGCATCCAGAACCACGAGCCAATCGGCGATTTTACGGGCTTCGTTCAGGTCATGCGTCACCATGATCGTCGCGAACTGTCGTGTGCTTCGAAAATCGGCGAATACGTCGAGCGCTTCGTTGCGGGTAATCGCATCGAGGCCGGAGAACGCCTCATCCAGCAGCAGTACATCCGGCTCGAGGATGACTGCGCGGCAAAGACCGGCGCGTTGTTGTTGTCCCCCGGACAAGGCTTGCGGGTAGCGCGCAAGCTGAGCGGCGGTCAGGCCCAGTCGCTCGGCGAGATGCATGAGGCGGTGTTCGCGCTCCGCGGTTTCGATGCCAGCGAGCTTGAGTGGCAGTCCGATATTGTCCGCGACCGTCAGATGCGGAAAGAGCCCGATTTGCTGGAGTGCGTAACCGGTTTGCCGGCAGAGCGTCTGCGTGGGTGTGTCAGCGACATCGCGACCGGCGCGTAGGACGCGACCCCGAGTCGGGCGCTGCATGCCGTTGATCAGCCGAAGCAGCGTGCTTTTGCCGCTGCCACTGGCACCAATCACTGCGACGCAGGCATCAGCGTCGACCTCAAGGCTCAGGTCCGTGAGTATCGTCTCGTCTTGTATACTAACGCCCACCTGCTGGAGATGGACGACAGTCCCGGCGCAGGGAGTCGTCAAAACACAGACCTGTTGGTTTACATTACCGGAGTGTCGCCAACGGCTTTCACAACTGCAAGTCTGGCATTCGCGTACAATGCGCTGCCGGGAGAGCATCATGACCGATTTGAAAGACAATAAGGACGAATTGCAGGCGCGCATTGCCGCATTGCCTGAGCATGTCAAATACGTCACGCAGGAAGGCGGCACCGAGCGTGCGTTTACTGGCGAGTATGTCAACCACAAGGCAGACGGAAGCTATCACTGCGTCGTCTGCAATACGGCTTTGTTCAGCTCGGAACATAAATACGACTCGGGCTCTGGGTGGCCGAGTTTTTTTCTGCCCCTGGCTGGCGATAGTATTCGCGTCGAGCGCGATCTAAGCCACGGCATGATTCGCGAAGAAGTTCTGTGTGCCAACTGTGGTGCACATCTTGGACACGTATTCCCGGACGGTCCTGCGCCGACCGGGATGCGCTACTGCATTAATTCGGCGTCGCTTGAGTTCAGTGACGCGGATGAGGAATAAGACATGACCAAATTTTTAATGACATGGTTGCTTGCCATTAGTGCCGGCTCTGTTCTCGTGGGATGCAACACGAAGGGCGATGCCGCTAAGGAGTGCGAGACCGTGAACGAGGAGATGACGACAGTGAGCGCGAGCGTACCGGAGAACGTACCAGGTCTTGAGGCCACGGTGATCAGCGAAGGCAGAGACCATGCCGTCACGGCAGGTGATATTGCGGCCATGCATTACACGGGCTGGCTGTATGACGAGAATGCGGAAGATGGCAAAGGCCAGAAATTCGACAGCTCGCTCGATCGCAATCAGGAGTTTGAGTTTCCACTAGGCGGCGGTCGCGTCATTCGCGGCTGGGATATCGGCGTTGCCGGTATGCAGATTGGTGAGAAGCGTCGTTTGAAAATTTCACCGGAACTAGGTTACGGCGAGCGCGGCGCGGGCAATGTGATTCCGCCGAACGCGACGTTGCTGTTCGAGGTTGAGCTCGTCAGCTTCAAGCGCTGCACCGAATACAAGTAGCGTAGCAACGCGGGCTTCGTGTGTTCAGGCGTTTAGTACCCGCATTCATTGGCGCCTGTGGCGTAGTTTTTGTGCTCACCGCCATCTCTGCGTCTTTGATTCAATGGTGGGATGACCGCGAGCGCAGCGATGACCCCGTGCAGCGTGCACAACCGGTTTCGTTGCTCAGTGGTTACAGCAGCCTGGACCTTGCGGAGTTGCTCGGAGAGCCTCGCTACCAGTTGCCGAATGCGCCGACCCCTTTGCCGCCACCGCCACCATTGGCGGCCCGAAAGATTTCCGGGTTTGTGATTGTTGAGGTCACGGTCAATGCAGAGGGTCGCGCAATCAACGCGACGATCGCCGAGGCGGAGCCAGCGGGCTGGTATGAACAGCAGGCATTGCGAGAAGCGCTGGCTGGTGCATACCCGAGTGGTGCCCCCGGTACTCGCGATACCGTGATTCGCTTTTCTGTCGACGCGGAAGAAGGTGCTGGGCAGCGCTGATCAGCGATCGACAAAGCTGACAACAATACGTCGATTCTTCGCGCGTCCGGCGCGCGTATCATTACTGGCGATAGGTTGAAGGCTACCGAGACCGCGCGCCGTCATTCGAGCAGCGTCGAGCCCACGCGTTGTCAGTGCATCGACGACCGCTTGCGCGCGCGCCTGACTCAACTGAAGGTTCAGTGCATCCGAGCCGCGGTCGTCCGTGTGTCCCTCGATGATAATGCGTGCGTTCGGGCAATCCACTGCGATCAGCGCCAGTGCATCGATCGACGGTCGCGAGGCCGGGAGCATCACGGCACTTGCTGCTGCGAACGCGACGGGCTGTTGTGTCTGCAATTGGGCTGCGCTGCGTGCGCAGTCTTCAACGTCGGTGGTGTCGGCGCCGACGTTCGATGCCAGCACGGTGACAGCCAGCAGCAGGCATCCGACGGTCAGGCGCACTTGCTGGTCGGGGTCGTCTCGGCGAGCAGCGCCTGAGCCTGTTCGACCCAGCGATCGCGTCTGATGCGTCCGGGGAATTTGAGTTGCGCATCCAACGCGTCGATCGCGTCGTCATCGAGCGCGGCAATCTGCTCGAGCTCAACGATACCCTGTATGCGCAACTGCTCGGCTAGACGTGCACCGATACCCCGGATACTGCGAACACTAAGCGGGCCTTTGCGATCGGAGGGCTGCGGTAGCGGCTTGTGCTGGCGGGACTGCTGCGTCCTTTGAATCAGTAACTTGAGTTGCCGTTGTAACGTGCGTCGTTCGTGGCGCGCATCAGAGAGCATGTCGTTGGCCTGCTCGATCTTGCGTTGCGCTTTGCGGTTGCGATGGATCTGTTCGTCCATTGCACTGCGCATCGTCTCAAGTTGTTTTTTCTGTCGATGGGTCAGGTCCACCGCATCCTTGTTGCGTTGTTGCAGTTCGACCAGGCGCCTGCCCAGCTGGTTGTTTTCAAGCTCCAACGCCTCGAGCTGCTCTGTCTGCCGATACAGACGCACCGCATCACGTCGTTCGCGGCGCGCGCCGCGAATAAGCCAGCCGGCGAGTATGCCGATCGCAAATCCTAAGCCGACGAACAGAAAAAACAACGGGGACCAGAGAGACATGTTTACTAAATCATTCAACTACATGGGCCGATAGTAGTCCCAAGGTCTGCGAGAAAACCAGTACGCAGTCGACAATTTGACGATTCTGCGGTGAATTTCGGCGATAACCGCGATTCGTCACTGTATCAGGGTAGAATGCGGGCTCGAACAGGAACCATGGTATGCATGAAGACCACATAAGCATCGGCATCGTCCTGGTGGTTGCGCTCGGCATCAGCGCGCAATGGCTGGCTTGGAAGCTAAGACTGCCGGCCATTGTGCTGTTATCCGCGGCGGGCCTGATTGCTGGTCCAGCGCTTGGCTGGGTGGAGCCCAGCGAGCAGCTCGGAGAATTGCTGCGCCCACTGATCGGACTCTGTGTCGCCATTATCCTGTTCGAAGGCGGCCTCAGTCTGAATTTGGCAGAACTCAAGCACGCGGCCAGCGGTGTGCGTCGGCTTGTCTACTTGGGTGCACCGCTGGCTTGGCTGTTCTCCGGCGCTTGTGCCTACTTTATCGGCGGGCTGGATCTGGCCACGTCCATGGTGTTCGGCGCCATCATGGTGGTGACAGGCCCAACCGTCATCATGCCACTACTGCGGCAAGCCGCGCTCAACCGCCGCACCGCCTCGTTTCTGAAGTGGGAGGGCATCGTCAACGATCCGATCGGTGCGTTGTTGGCGGTCATCGTCTTCCAGTTTTTCGTATTTTCCGGGCAAGGTTCCGGCTTCGGCCAGGTGGCGGAGTCGCTGGGGCTTGCGATCATGTCGGGTCTGCTGTTCGGTGCCGTGGGTGGCTGGTTGACTGGCAGTGCGTTTCGCGCAGGTCTCGTACCCGAGTATCTGAAGAGCCCTGTCATGCTCGGGCTCGTGCTGATCGTATTCGTGGCGTCGAACTACATCCAGCATGAAGCAGGGCTGTTGGCCGTGACCATCATGGGCATCGTCATCGCCAACATGAACCTACCCGGCTTTGGCGATATGCGGCGCTTTAAGGAATACATCACGATCATGCTGGTCTCGATCGTGTTTGTGCTGCTGACTGCGGATCTCGATATCGCATCGCTGAACTCGATCGGTTGGCGTGGTGCGGCGCTGATCGCAGCGTTGTTATTTGTCGCGCGGCCACTGGCGATCATGCTGGCCACGATCAATGCCGATATGGAATTTCGGGAGCGCATTCTGCTCGCTTGGATCGCGCCACGGGGCATTGTTGCCGCGGCAACCGCCGGTATCATGGGGCCGCGTCTCGTCGACGAAGGCTACGCGGCAGATGTGTTATTACCCCTCGTCTTCGCGGTGATCTTCGCGACCGTTCTGCTGCATGGATTTTCGCTGAATTGGTTGTCGGCGCGGCTCGGGCTGGCTTCCAAGCATCGCGACAGCGTCGTCATAGTCGGTGCGTCGCCCTGGTCGACGGAGCTTGCCAGAACACTCCGCGACATGGGCATCAATGTTTTGATCGCGGATTCAAGCTGGCATGCGTTGCGCGAAGCGAGGCTGGCGGGCGTCGATGTGTTCTATGGGGAAATCTTGTCCGAGTTCGCCGAAGAGACCGTCGAGCTCGCGCACGTGCGCACGGTGCTCGCGGCCACGAGCAATGATGCCTACAACGCGCTGGTCTGTAGCACTATCGCACCGGAGGTCGGTCAGGCGCGTGTTTTCCAGCTCGCGATGGGTCGCGCCGAGGATGATGACCCGAAAGCGGTCGCACGATCCGTACGCGGCAACATTGCGTTCGACAAAGATGCCGTATTCGAGCGCCTGTGGCGCAATCATGTACGTGGCTGGCAGTTCACCAAGACACGACTGAGTGATTCGTATCGCTATAGTGATTTTCTCGGCGACAAGAGCACTGAGTCATTGATGATCCTCGTGGTCACCAGCGACAACAACGTACAGTTCTTGAGCTCACAGACTGAAATCGAACCCAAGGCAGGCGATACGCTCGTCTACTTTGCGCCGCCCAAAGCCAAGCGAGAACCGGAAACCAATGCCGAAGTCAGTTCAGCCTGAAGCAGTGCATATTGAGGGCCCGGTTGGCGCGCTTGAGGCGATGCTGGAAGTCCCTGAGTCGACCGTTCGCGGCGTCGCGGTAGTTTGCCATCCGCATCCTCAGCACGGTGGCGCGATGACCAACAAAGTCACGCACACGCTCGCGAGAGCGATGAATCTACGTTCGTTCGCCGCGTTACGTTTTAATTTTCGGGGCGTTGGTGAGAGCGTTGGCGATTACGCGGAAGGTGAGGGCGAAGTCGATGACGTGTTGGCAGCGGCGCGTTGGTTACAGGATCGTTTTCCCGGCCAACCCCTAATGCTCGCCGGTTTTTCATTTGGTGCGGCGATGGCGCTGCGTGCAGCCGTATCGTTAGCACCGGCCGGTCTCGTACTCGTCGCGCCACCCGTCGGTCGCATTCTTGATGCGGACGAGACGCTGCCGGAGCACATGCCCACCGTCATTGTGCAAGGTGGGCAAGACGATGTGGTGTCGCCACAGGCGGTGCTCGACTGGGTCAACGCGCAAGCCGCGCCGCTGGAACTTATCTGGTTCGAGGAGGCCGGACACTTCTTCCATGGTGCACTCGTGGAAGTGCGTGAGCGGTTGCTCGCGGTATTGGAGGCGCAGTAGTGCTGGCATCCTTGCAACAACGCGTGATGGCTTTGTTGTCCAAGCAGCAAAGCACCGACACCGACCGGGCGGCGGGCATTCGCCTGGCCACCGCCACGCTGCTCGCAGAAATCGCTGCTGCAGATGGTGACATTTCAGCGACAGAACGCGAGGCGCTTGCACAGGCTTTGCAACAACACTTCGATCTCGATGACGACGAATGCGCGGCGGTGCTCAGTCAGGGTGTCGACAGCGCCGCGAGCGCGGTGTCACTGCAAGGGTTCACCCGCACGCTGCATGAGAATCTCAGCGTCGAAGAAAAGGGGGACATTATCGGTCTGTTGTGGCGAGTGGCTGCCGCCGATGGCGTGTTGGATAAACACGAAGACGCACGCATCGCACAGATTGGTGAGTTGATGTACGTGCCACGTCAGGAAGTGTTGCGACTGCGGCACGAGGCGGGGTTATAGGGCTCGCGAGCTATTCATGAAAGCTCAAGAGTTGACCATCAACGGTCTGGCAGCCCGCGAAGCCGTAAACTTAGGCAATTGATTTCATGTGCTTTGCTTACAGTCTCAGGTATCTGACGGGGCTCGGTCTAATCATCATGGGACTCGCGGCTTGGTATTTTGGTACCCGCCGGTGGTTGGAAGTCAACGGTGGCATGCGCCTAACTTTTTAGGTGTCGTGGAAGACGGAATTCTTACCAAGAGCGCCTTGGTATGCCCGCAAGTTGAATCAGCCACTGCCATCGGGCTACTGGTTACATCTCAGCCCGATTCCTGTGTTCTTGCTGGTTGCTTACTTGTCCAAAGTTTATTGTCTGTGTGAGGGCTGTTGAGTAGTCTCAGATGGCCTCCGCGACATTCGACCGTCCCTGGCTCCGCCGTTATCGGCCATCCATGGCCTCCGCGACATTCGACCGTCCCTGATCGAAAAAAAACCCAGCCGGAGCTGGGTTTCTTATGCATTGGCTGCGGCGTGCAGCCGCCCGAGATGGGCTCAGACCATATCTTTCAGGCCTTTCAATGCGGCAACCTTGACCACTTTAGAAGCGGGCTTGGCTTTGAACATCATCTCTTCGCCAGTGAACGGGTTAACGCCCTTGCGTGCTTTAACAGCAGGCTTTTTCACAACGCGCATTTTCAGAAGACCCGGCATCGTGAAAGTGCCTGGTGCACCACGTCCGCCGAGGTTCTTCTTAATCAGTCCAGACAATGAATCAAAAACCGCTGCGACATCTTTGCGGGTCAGGCCCGTGTCGTCGGCGATGTGACGATAGATCTCTGATTTCGTCGGTGCTTTCTTCGCCGTTGCGGTGGTTTTTTTCTTTGCTGCCATGTTGCTGATCACTCCTGAATGAATTAACGAAAAGGCGGTCGCTGACCGCCTTACCAAATCGCGCGTAACGATATCATAGTCGATCATCATTGGGTATGCGAAAACCCCTATTTTTTACGACTATTTTTGCGATTCGAGCGTCGAGTATCAGTCGGTGTAGTACTCGCGTTTGGTTCGCACTTCGAAGGTCTGGTCGCTGCCCGCTGGCGTGACATCAATGTCGAAGATCAGTGTCTCTCTATTTGAGACAGAAACCTCACCAATGTAGTAAATGGCGGCATCCTGCTGCACCTTCCGCATCGTGATTTTCTTGCTCTGGCCCGTCAGATTAACGGTGTCCACCGTGACTTCCGCCTCAACGGATTCTGCCCCTTCGGTTTTTTGTACCGAGACATTTAGCAGCGCGCGATTGCTGGCGCGCACAACGCCGACCGACTTGGCGATCTCTGCCGGGACTTCATTGGTCGAAATCGCATGGAAATAGACGGTGTAGTCGCCGAATACGGCCGAGTTTTCTTCTGCCGCCTTGGCTTCCGGTACTGTGCGTTCGCCACCGCCGCCGCACGCGGCCAGCATCGTGATAACAAAAGCGGGTAAAACCAGTGAACGCAACATCGGTATCTCCTAAACAACCCGGCAAACTGCCTGCCTATTGAGGATAGGCGACCGACTTCTGAAACACCAGCGTCGGGGCGACTGGATTAGCTCAAAAAGCTGCGTTTCAGGTTGTTGACGATGATCAGTCCGACATTGAGCGCGAGAATCGCTGCCAGCGGGCTGAGATCGAAACCGCCCACCGGCTTGATCCAGCGCCGAAAGGGTTGCAACACCGGGCGCGTCAATTCGTCGATCAGTGCATTGGCTGGACTGTAGTTGCCCGGCGCTACCCAGCTCAACACGACCATGATGACGATGCTCCAGAGAAACAGCTTGATCGACATCGCCGCGAGCTCGAACACCGCTATGCCGAAGATGGAGGCGTTTGGTTGAATGCCGTACAAGAGCCAAAGGCACGCGATCAGCAACACCTGTATGGCGTAGGCGACGATGAGCGTCGCGGTGTCGACCTGACCAATGGGTGGGATGATCCTGCGAACTGGCACGACGATGGGTGATGTCAGTTGCACAATCGCCTGAGCCAGCGGGTTGCGGAAGTTGGCGCGGACGAGTTGCAGATACAAGCGAAGCAATATGACGAACAAAATCAGGTGCGATAGCGCTACCAGCAGAAACTCTGAAATCTCGGTCATCATGATGCTGAATGCTCCGCTGCTTCTCTGGCCAACTCCGCGGCTCGTGTTTTAGCACGCTCCAGTGCTGCTGCAAAGTGTTCGGCAAAGCCCGCCCCGAGCAGATGATCGATCGCCGCCGCTGTCGTCCCACCCGGAGAGGTCACGGCTGCGCGCAGTTGCGCGATATCCTGATCCGGTGTTTGCGCCAGACTGGCGGCGGCCGCAGCTGTCTCAATGACGATTTGCCGCGCAACCTCATCGGCCAGGCCAAACGACTGCGCGGTATTCTGAAGAATTTCCATCAGCAGAAAAAAATACGCGGGTCCGCTTCCTGAGATGGCGGTGATGCTGTCGATATCCGCTTCCTGGTCAACCCAAACCACACCACCTGTGGCTTGCATAATTGTCGTCGCAGCGTCGCGAGATTGCCGCGCCACATCTGGGCTGGCATATAGGCCGGTAGTGCCAAGTCCAACAAAAGCTCCCTGGTTGGGCATTGCGCGAATCACGCTGTAGGGGCGGCCGAGCCAGCGCTGGATATCCGGCGCACGAATGCCGGCCGCGACCGACAGTACGCAAAGATCGGCCGACCGCTCGTCGAGCTGCGGCGCGACCTCCTGACAAACCTGCGCCATAATCTGTGGCTTGACGGCAAGAATCAGAAGATCGATATCCCAGTCGGCATCTGTTGCCGCGCGCTCAATGGTGAGCGCTGCATCCAGGTCTCGTAACGCCGCCTGCGCAGTGGCAGATGGATCCAGTACGGAGATTCTTGTGGCCGGATAATGGTTGGCGAGCAGCCCGGCGACAATGGCACGTGCCATATTGCCGCCGCCGATAAACTTCAGGCGCAGGTCCTGGCTGGACGGGTCGTTAGTTGGCACGGCAGTCATTCCTTCAGGTTTTGATGCTGGGTTTCCGGCCTGGCCCCAAAAATCGCCGTGCCCACTCTCACCATCGTACTGCCTTCGAGTATAGCCGCGCGTGTGTCGGCAGACATGCCCATCGAGAGTTGATCGACATCCGCGACATACTGTCGAATCGTCGCTGCCAGCGCGTGCATGCGCGCGAATGGCTGACGCTGTTCGTCGAGCGTGACTCGCGGTCGCGGCAGACACATCAGTCCGCGTAATTGCAGTCGCGGCAGTTCATGCACCTGCTGAGCGAGCGACAGCGCAGCATCGATATTCACCCCGGCCTTTTGCGGTTCGTTATCGATATTGACCTGCAGGCAGACCTGCAGCGGCGGCAATTCCTCGGGCCGTTGCTCGCTGAGACGACGCGCGATCTTGATCCGGTCCACGGTGTGCACCCAGTCAAAATGGGTCGCAATCGCCCGCGTCTTGTTGGATTGGATGGCGCCGATGAAATGCCAGACCAGCGACGGGTCTGCCAGCGCCTCTATCTTGCCGACGCCCTCGGCGACAAAATTCTCACCAAAATGGCGTTGATTCGCTCCGACAGCTTCTCGAATCGCGTCGACGCTGTGCCGTTTGCTGACAGCAATCAGTGTGATCTCGTCCGGGTTTCTCGATGCCAACTCTGCCGCATTTTCGAGCTCTAGACGGACGCTTGTCAGGTTTTCCGTGACCCTAATCACGCTTTGCGCTTAGTGCTTCGCTATACTCCATCATCGAAGTTTATGGTAAATCCGATCTCGGGATAAGCTCAAGGACACAGAATGGCCGTTGACGTCGCACAGCTACTTTCTTTCACCGTCAAGAACAATGCGTCTGACCTGCACTTGTCTGCGGGCGTGCCGCCGATGATTCGTGTTGATGGTGATATCAAGCGAGTCAATATGCCAGCGCTGACGCATAAGGAAGTCAACAGCATGGTGTATGACATCATGAATGACAAGCAGCGCAAGGACTACGAGGAGTTCCTTGAAACGGACTTCTCCTTCGAAATTCCGCAGCTCGCGCGGTTTCGTGTCAACGCATTTAACCAGGCCCGTGGGTCTGGTGCGGTATTCAGGACGATCCCGTCCGAGATCCTGACCCTCGACGACCTCGGCGCACCAGCCATCTTTAAAGACATCGCTATGCAACCACGCGGTATCTGCCTGGTGACTGGCCCGACAGGCTCCGGTAAGTCGACGACGCTCGCCGCGATGGTCGACTACATCAATAACAACAAGCCAGATCATATTCTGACGATTGAAGATCCGATCGAATTCGTACACGAAAGCAAGAAGTCGTTGATCAACCAACGCGAAGTGCACCGCGATACGCACGGCTTCTCGGAAGCGCTCCGCTCAGCGCTGCGGGAAGACCCTGATGTCATTCTGGTCGGTGAGCTACGTGATCTGGAGACCATTCGTCTGGCACTGACCGCCGCTGAAACCGGTCATCTTGTCTTCGGTACGTTGCACACCAGTTCGGCCGCCAAGACCATCGACCGCGTAGTCGACGTGTTCCCGGCAGCAGAGAAAGAAATGGTACGTACCATGCTGTCGGAATCACTCAAAGCCGTCATCTCGCAATCGTTGTTGAAGAAGATCGGCGGTGGTCGAATCGCAGCACATGAAATCATGATCGGCACACCCGCGATTCGAAATCTGATTCGTGAAGGCAAAATTGCACAAATGTATTCAGCGATCCAGACTGGGCAGGCATCGGGTATGCAGACCCTCGATCAGAATCTTTCCGAATTGCTGCTGAAAGGCTCAATTACGAAAGAAGAGGCGCGATTCCGCGCGGCCAACAAAGAAAACTTCTAGTCAACTAGGTTTCGCGTAACGGACACGGTGAGAAGGTAATGGATAGAGAACAGGCCTCCCGACTGATGCAGAACCTGCTGCGCAAGATGAACGAGAAGAGTGGATCGGACTTGTTCATCACCGCAGGGTTTCCGCCCGCGATCAAAATCGATGGCGAGATTCACCGCGCCAGCGACAGCATTCTGAAGCCCGAGCAGTGTTCTATCCTTGTACGTTCGATCATGAACGACAAGCAGGCTCGCGAATTCGACGCGACGCGCGAATGTAACTTCGCGATCGCGCCCAAGGGTATTGGTCGCTATCGCGTGAGCGCGTTTATCCAGCAAGGCCATGTCGGTGCCGTACTGCGTACCATCACGACCTCGATCCCGACGTTTGAGGACCTCGATCTTCCGCCGATCCTGAAAGATGTCGTGATGAACAAGCGCGGCTTGGTGATCATCGTCGGTGGCACGGGATCTGGTAAATCCACGACCCTCGCGGCCATGATCGGGCACCGGAATCACAATTCCCGCGGCCATATCATTACGATTGAAGACCCTGTCGAATATGTTCACCCTCACGAAGGCTGCGTCATCACGCATCGCGAGGTCGGCGTAGACACCGAAAACTGGCATGCCGCACTAAAGAACACGCTGCGACAAGCGCCAGACGTCATTCTGATCGGCGAGATTCGCGACAGGGAGACCATGGAATATGGTATCCAGTTCGCCGAGACAGGGCATCTGTGTCTTGCAACGCTGCACGCCAATAGCGCGAACCAAGCGCTGGACCGGATTATCAACTTCTTCCCGGAAGAGCGGCGCTCACAGTTGCTGATGGATCTCTCGCTCAACGTGCGCGGTCTTATCTCGCAACGCTTGATTCCTCGGGAAGGGGGCCTTGGTCGCGTTGCCGCCATGGAGATCATGCTCGCCACGCCGTTGATTCAGGATCTGATCTTCAAAGGCGAAGTGGCACAGATCAAAGAGATCATGGCCAAGTCGACACGCCTCGGTATGCAAACCTTCGACCAGGCTTTGTTCCAGCTTTACGAAGAAGAAATCATTTCCTACGAAGATGCGATGCGCAACGCCGATTCGAAGAACGAATTGCGTCTGAACATCAAACTCAACAGCAAACGCGAGAACGGTCTAAGCGAAGCGCAAGCGTCCAGCCTGAAAATCATGGAAGAGGACTCAGGCGAAACCATGCTGTTCTAGCGTTGCGCTGGCTGGAAACTACCCAAAATGAACGTCAAACCACTTTTTGAATTGATGGTGGAGAAGAAGGCTTCGGACTTGTTCTTTGCGCCATTTGCTCCGGTCAAAATCAAGATCGATGGCAAGATTATGTCGGTCAACAAACTGCAGCTGACACCGAAACAGGTGCGGCAGGCCGCGATGGAAATCATGACCGAGGAACAACTCGATGCGCTGGCGCGCGATATGGAGATCGATTTCGCCGTGTCAGAGCAAGGGCTGGGCCGGTTCCGTGTCAATGTTTTCCATCAGCGCGGCAACCTGGCGATGGTTCTGCGCTATATCACCGCCGAGATGCCGCAGTTGCAGGAACTCGGCATGCCACCGATTTTTGAAGATCTGATCATGAATCGTCGCGGCCTGCTGTTGATGGTGGGCTCAACCGGCAGCGGTAAGTCGACGACCATTGCCGCGATGATCAATCATCGCAACAAGAATACGGCGTCACACATCATCACGATTGAAGACCCGATCGAATTTCTGCATAAAAACCAGAAGTCGATCGTGAACCAGCGTGAACTCGGTATCGATACCAAGTCCTATCACGCGGCTATTCGCAGTGCCCTCCGTGCCGCGCCAGACGTGGTCATGATCGGTGAGATTCGCGATGTGGAGACCATGAAAGCGGCGATCAGCGTCGCGGGTACTGGACAGCTTGCGATTGCGACACTGCACTCCAACAACGCGCCGGAAACACTGGACCGGATCATTAACCTGTTTCCCGTTGAGCAACAAAAACAGGTGTTCGTGGATCTGTCGCAATACCTTAAGGCGATTATCTCGCAGCGCCTTGTGCGCAACCGCGAAGGTAAGCGCGTCGCTGCTGTAGAGCTAATGCTGAACACGCCGCACATCGCCGAGTTGATTGAAAAGGGCGATATTGTGGCGGTTAAGGAAGCGCTGAAAGATTCAACAGAGCAGGGCATGCAGAACTTCGATACCGCGCTGCTGAAGCTCTATCGCAAGGGCACAATCACGCTGCAGGAAGCCTTGGCTAACGCCGATTCGCGCACCAACCTCGAAGCGCAGATAAATTTTGGTTAGGTAGCGTCCGGGAATACCGCGCGCGAATCGAAGACCGGTCCATCGACACAGACCCGCTTCATGGCCTGATCACCATCAGGGTCAGTCACTAACACCGTACAGCCTGCGCAACCGCCCACGGCGCAAGCCATGTATTCCTCGAGCGATACCTGACAGGGCACATCGAACCGGCTTGCCACCCGAGCAACTGCCTCAAGCATTGGCGTCGGACCACAAGCGAACAGTTCGCAGCGATCGCGCGTCGCTTGGTCTTGCTGTGCCAGCCAGTGTGCTGCGAGATCTGTTACATAGCCTTGATGTGCACCGGTCAAGTTTGCGAGCGACGCCAGACGCGATGGAATGCCCCAGCTCTCGACCAGTGTCAGACTATGGCTCGCATCGTCCGGCATGCCGTCGACTGGCATGGCCGATGGTCGTGTGCTCATCGGGAACGGGACTTCCGAGCCCATGAACACGAGTGGCTGCCACGCGTTCTGCGTGTCGTTCGCGAGGACTTCGGCAAGATAGATCATGGGTGGAATGCCCACGCCCCCGCCGACCAACAGTGCGATAGGACGCTCAATATCAGGGCGGAACGGCTGCCCGATCGGGCCCAGGATGCTCATTTGTTCGCCCGGCTTGCGGGTTGCGAGTGCTGCGAGTCCCGCGCCAACGGTCTTGAAAAGAATCTCGATCCAGCCCGCTTCAGCATCGACACGCATCAACGACAATGGTCGGCGCATCGGCAACGCGCTGTCGCAGGTCACATGCACGAATGTGCCGGCCTGTGCGTGGCGCGCAGTTTCCGGTGCCTCGATCCGCAGCACATATTGTTCGGCGTCAAAACGATGCCGCTCGAGCAACGTGCCTGATTCAACAAAGATCGTATCGCGATGTGCGCGTGTCGTGGTCATGAGTCCTGATGCTTCCTGCTAGTGGTGGTCACCATATCGAGTAATGCCATCCGTACTGCGACACCATTGCGTACTTGCTCGGTGATCAGCGAGCAGGTGTCGTCTGCGAGTGCGCTATCGATTTCCACGCCGCGATTCATTGGGCCAGGGTGCATCACGCGTAGGCGATCACTCGCGCCCCTTAGCGACTCGTGGTTCAGCTGGAAGCCGCGAATATAGGCATCCGGTCCCGGCAGCTCACTCTTATTGCGGATTCGTTCGTGCTGAATACGTAGCGCCATGACGATATCGGCGTCTGCGACCCCGGGCGCGAGTTCATCAAACAGTGTGGCGCCGGGGAAGCGCTCCGGATCGGGTTGCATGCCAGGCGGAGCGACCAGCCTCAGCGCCCGCACGCCCAGGGCGCGCAAGGCAGCAGCCGTAGAGCGTGCGACGCGAGAATGGGCGATGTCGCCCACAATGCAGACGGTCAGATCGTCGATCGGGCCCAGCGCACGACGCATCGTTAGTACATCCAGCAAGGCTTGCGTTGGATGCGAAACGCTCGATTCACCGGCGTTCAAAATACTGACGCCCGGCCGTACGTGCGATGCGATCATTGCCGGCACGCCGGCCTCTGCATCGCGCACGACAAAGACATCCGCCTGCATGGCTTCGAGCGTGTAAATCGTGTCGAGAATGCTCTCGCCCTTGATGCGTGAGGACGTCGACACATCGAGGTTCAGCACGTCCGCACCGAGTCGTTTGGCGGCTAGTTCGAACGACGCGCGCGTACGCGTACTCGGCTCAAAAAACAAGTTGGCCACTGTCCGTCCCGCCAGTGCGTTCGAGCGCACGACAGGTTGGTCATAGGGCGCGAGGTAGAACTCTGCATGGTCGAGTATGGTGTTGATTGTCTCGCCGCTAAGGCCGTCGATCGTCAGCAGGTGACGCAGCGCACCGCTGTCATCCAGTTGCTTGCTTGAGTCTTGCGTTGGTGCTTGCGTCATCGGGGCCAGAGGGTCGGAGTTGCTCTGGCGCGCTAGTGTACACGGAACTGCTTAGCGCCGGGCGATATCTCGCTGCCGCAGCCATTGTTCCGCGATCAACACGGCAGACAAAGCGTCGACATCTGCTTTGCGGACGCGGCGACGACGCCCACCGCTGCGTCGTTGCTCGGCCAGCGTGCGCTCCGCTTCGCGTGAGGTCAGATGCTCGTCGATCAGTTGCACGGGCAGTGCATAGTCTTCTGCCAACGCGGCCGCGAACTCCCGTACCGCCGCGCATTGTTCGGTATCTTCGCCATCTGCGTTTACCGGTAATCCGACCAGCAAGAGATTCGGCTCCCATTCGTCGATGAGTTGCTCGATGCCAGCCCAGTCCGGCTCATCTCCCAGCCACTGCACTGTTGTCAGTTCGCGCGCACTACCGGTGATGGTCTGGCCCACGGCGACGCCAATGCGTCGCAGGCCAAAGTCGAACGCTAACAATCGTTGCGCCGCGGTCGGCTCAGGCATTGCCCGCGGGCCCGCTACTGAGTTGCTCCGGAGATATCCCGAGTGCACGAGTGGCGAGCTCCCAGCGTGCGTCGAAGGGTGCATCAAAGACAATCTCCGCGGTCGCTTGAGTGGTCAGCCAGGCGTTATCGCGAATTTCGCGTTCCAATTGCTGCGCTTCCCAACCGGCGTAACCCAAAGCCATAACCGCACCTGCCGGCACAGATTCGCCGAGCATGGCGGTGACAATGTCGCGTGACATGGTCACGTGGATGGTCTCAGTGACCGACAGCGTTGCATCCCACTCGCCGGCTTCCCGGTGCAAGACGAAGCCGCGCTCCGTGCCGACGGGACCGCCCAGCAACACCGGGGCATCGGCCAGTCGGCGATCTGCCACGGCTTGCGCATCATCGTATTCACTCAGTTGCGAAAACACGGCATCGTGAGTCAACTCCGTAGGGCGATTGATGGTGATGCCCATCGCGCCCTCCGGATTGTGTTCGCAGATCAGCGTTACGGTATTTTCGAAGTTCGGGTCGTTGAGCGCCGGCATGGCGATCAACAATTGTCCGGCAAGCGTCGGGAATTCGCTCATGTCCACAGTATCCGCGCGGAATTGCTGACAAGCAAGCGCATCAACCGCCACCGTCTCCGGCTCGCACGCTACCGCGAACCCGGTTGCTTTCGAATTCAAATTTGTAGGCAAATCGCAGCAGATCATAGCGCTCGCGGAGAAAGTCCGGAAACGCTTCAAACGGCGATGCGCGGTTCAACACCATCATCGCCGCCCGGTCGAGTGCTTCGTGCCCTGACGAGCGCAGCACCTGTACATCGGTGAGACGACCGTCCGGTGCGATCGCGACCTCGAGCGTCGGACTGCCACTCAAACCTGCGACGTCGATTTCTCTTGGAAAATTTAGTGTGCCGATGCGCTCAACACGACGCTTCCAGCTATTCAGATACGGTGCGATATCCGACTCCGCACTGTTTACACTGACCACGAGATGCCTCGGGTTGTCGTCTGTAATCAACAAAGACGCATTGTCATCTTCCGGCAGCGGCAGCGTTTCTTCGAGGCCTTGTGGTAGCGCTTGTGCATCCTGTGCGAGCTCATTCGCTTCCGGTGTGATCTCGTCGGGCTGGCGTATCAGGCGGTCAGACTCCGCGATCGTGGTCAGCAGTTCCTGTGGCGATTGCTCGCCGGGAGCGCTGCGTCGTTGTACCGGCCCAACATCGTCCATTTCGAGCGCCACCTGTCCGGGTGCGGTCGGTGCGGCACCTGGGCTGACCTGCTCGCGCGTATTCCCGTTGCCCTGCTGGTTGGCCTGCGCCAGATAGTCCGCTTTGTCGGGACGTGCGGTGCGCAGGTCGGCATCGGCGACGATCGTCACCTCAAGCGATGTCACCTCACTGTTGCTGTCCGGCAAGCCGATATCAAAGGTGATACCAAGAATGATCAACGCATAAAACATCGTAGCGAGAAACAACATCGGCGGCAGACGATCGCTGCGTCCGGTGGCCACCGGCAACATGTCTCTTGCTAACACCGTATGTATTTCAGCGTCGGTTTGGTTCATCGTCCTAGGCGTCGGTCAGCCGTCTTTGCAGCGCATCTGTCATTCGAATCTCATCCAGTGTAACGGCGATCATCGCGTCACTGACCTGCATTACGTCACATAGTGTATAAAATTCGCCTGGATCAGCGACCATCAGGGCTGTTGCAGTGGCATCTGCCAGCAGCGGATCGTCAGCGATGACCGTTGCCCAACGGGGGCCGGTCGCCGGTCGCCCGGTGCGGGGGTCGATAATATGCTGGACGACCGTGTCATCGTTGGCCCAGTAACGGGCGTAGTCGCCCGAGGTCATGATGCACTCACCGGGCTGCAGCGGAATCGCGCGCCGCTCGCGAGTGCGCGCCGCCGGCACCTGCAGTCCAATCCGGTAGGGGGATTGGCGCGGGGCAGCCAGTGTGGCGATATCGCCACCGGCGTCGAGCAACGCACCATCGAGCGGGAACGGTGCCAGCGTGTCGAGCCCTGCCTGCAACGCTGCGCCTTTGGCAATACCGCCGAGGTCGATCTGGCTGCCCGATGCCGCACGAACCGCGCGAGCAGGTGCCGATACGATATCGAATCCGCGCTGCACCAGCCGCAGCGCAGCGTCGATTTCTTTATCCGTTGGCCACTGCGAGGGTGGTGTCCCACGATCGAAACGATCGAATCCCCACAGTTTGACGAGCGGACCAACAGCGGGGTCGAAACGGTGTGCGCTGCGCGCTGCGAATGCCTTCGACTGGCATAACAGGTCTGCCATTTCGGCAGATAACGGTGCCTCTCCTGTCGTCATTAAGGCGGTGTTGATGTCGCCCAGTTCGCCATCGCCCCAGGCGTACCAGTCACGGTTGATCTGGGCAAAACGGCGCTGCACTGCAGCGGCGGCTTCGTTGGCGAGTACTGCATCGCGGGTGGTGAGCGTCAGTCGGACCGTTGTGGCGAAGCTCAGCCATTCGAAATGGTGTGTTCTGGACGCTCGCCGACAACCGGGTGCTACAGCAGACGCCAGGGCGACGAGTACAGCGCGCCGACTGACCGTGACCGGTGGATGTCGCGGCGACGTTACTGGCACCGTGCCTCGATGGCGTCGAGCAGCTGTGCGGCGATGTTAATCGAGAAATGCTGGTCGATTTCGCGGATGCCGGTCGGGCTCGTGACATTGATTTCTGTCAGACGGTCTCCGATCACGTCAAGACCAGCAAAAATCACGCCGCGCTCGCGCAGTGTTGGGCCAACGGCTGTCGCGATGTTGCGCTCGACATCGGTTAGCGGCCGCGCGTCGGCGGTGGCGCCCATGACCAGGTTGCCCCGACCATCCTCAGCGTTGGGTACACGCGCCAGCATGTAGTCGACGGGTTCGCCGTCGACCAGCAACACGCGCTTGTCACCGTCGCTGATCGCCGGCAGGTAACGTTGTGCCATAGCGAACTGGTGACCGTAGTCGGTCAGCGTTTCCAGTACGACGTTGGTATTGGTGTCACCTTTGCGAAGCGTGAAGATCGAACGGCCGCCCATACCGTCCAGGGGCTTGACGACGATATGCTGGTGTTGTTCGAGGAACGCCTTGATGCGTGCTTGATCACGGGTGATGAGGGTCTCTGGCGCCAGTTCAGGGAACCAAGCGGTAGAGGCTTTTTCGTTCAGATCTCGCAATGCTGCCGGGCGGTTGACGATCAGGCAGCCAGCGCGTTCGGCCAGTTCAAGGATGTAGGTCGTGTAGATGAACTCCATATCGAACGGTGGGTCTTTGCGCATCAGGATGACGTCGAGATCAGCGAGTGGTTGTACATTCGATTCACCGGCGGTGAACCAATCGTCGCGGTTGTCCGTGACCTGCATGACAGTCTGATAGCCGTAGGCCGTGCCGTTTTCGACCGACAGATCGCTCTGCTGCATGGTTTTCAGCTGATGGCCACGCCGTTGAACCTCCAACATCATCGCCATCGTTGAGTCTTTGTAGGGCGCAATCGACTCGATGGGATCCATCACTACGCCTATGTTCAGAGTTTTGTTGCTCACCGCCTTGTCTCCAGTTCTAGCTGGCATCTGCCGCTAACTATACGGTGCAGCGCGGTTTTGCGCCTGTTTGCGTACGTCGTGCATAGCATCGGATTCTGCAATATGTAAAAATCGACCGGTGTCAAAGGCCTAAAAATGTGCGCTGTGCACGGCGTATTAACCGCTTTTACCGTGACAATGCCACTTATGTATAAAGGAGAGCTCGCGCGTGAGTGCTGAACCCACCAATGGTCTGCAAGGCATCAAGATTCTGGTCATCGACGACAGTAAGACAATCCGTCGAACGGCGGAGACGCTGCTGACCAAGGAGGGTTGCGAAGTCTACACGGCGATCGACGGATTCGACTCCCTGTCCAAGATTGCCGACCACCAGCCCGATCTGATTTTTGTCGACATCATGATGCCGCGCCTCGACGGCTATCAGACGTGCCAGCTGATCAAGAACAACAAGGCGTTCAAAGACACGCCGGTCATCATGTTGTCGAGCAAGGACGGCCTGTTCGATCGCGCACGCGGGCGCATCGTTGGCTCAGAGCGCTACCTGACGAAACCGTTTACGAAAGACGAGTTGGTGGGTGCGATCAGCGAGCAACTACACGGTTGAGGCGGCCTGAGGAATAAGCATGGCACACATACTGATCGTTGATGATTCGCCCACAGAGCGCCACGTCGTACAATCGATGCTAGACAAGCACGGTTACGAGACAAGCCTCGCCGAGTCCGGCGAGACGGGTATCGCGGCTGCCTTGCGAGAACGACCGGACCTGATTCTGATGGATGTTGTGATGCCCGGCATGAACGGTTTTCAGGCTACGCGAAAGCTGAGCAAGAACGCCAGCACAGCGACCATTCCGGTCATCGTAGTGACGAGCAAAGATCAGGAGACCGATCGCATCTGGGCACTGCGTCAGGGCGCCAAGGATTTCGTCGTCAAACCGGTCAATGAGCAAAGTCTGATCGGCAAGATCAAGGAACAACTGGCCGCGTCGGCTGCGTAGTCGATGGCAGGCTTAAAGCTTAAATCGCTCGCCGACAGGCCTTTCGATCTCCTGCAGGAGATGGAACGTCGCAGTCGCGCGGCGATTGCGGGTCAGGCGGATTTGTCTGGCAAACGCAACGAATGGGTCGGCGTGGGTTTCAGCATCGGTGGTGATTCGTTCGTCGCCAATCGTGACCATGTTGGTGAGGTGCTGATGGTGCCCGACAATATCACGCGGGTACCGGGTGCCAAGCGCTGGCTGATGGGCGTCGCCAATCTGCGTGGACAGTTATTGCCGTTGATCGACCTGAAACTATTCCTCGGCGCCGGACGATCTGACCGCGGCAGAAACGCGCGCGTCATCAGCGTCGGACACCGTGAGGTCCGTGCAGGGCTGCTGGTTGAAGAGGTCAGTGGTTTTCGACGTTTCGTCGATGGCGAATACAGCCAGAGCCAACACCCGACGACTGTCCGCGCCGATGCCTATACAGATGGGTTTTTCATGCGCAGCGACGAGCGCTGGCCGGTGTTTCAGTTTGATCGACTGTTATCGAGTGACCCATTTTTACAAGCGGCCGAGTTGCCTCGTCGTTAATTGAATCTATACCGGAATACGAACATGGCCAAAAAAGCCGCGAACTCAACCACGTTTAATATCAGCGCTGTGCTGGTGCCGCTATTTCTAGCGGCTGCAGCGGCCGTTATCTGGTTCACTTACACGCCGCCGCAGAGTGCGGTCACCGGGCCATCGCCGGCGCTGGCGGCGGCGGTGCGAGACAGTATCACCACCAAATCCGGTGCGGTTGAGACGTTGCAGCGTGTTGCGGCGAATGAGCCTGCGACAGGCGCGTCTGCGACCGCCGTTCGGAGCTTGCTGGGCACGGCGGATCAGCTGCAGGCGTTCAATGGTGCGGTCTCTCGTGCCGGCGGCGCGAGTGCCGCGATTCTCGACAAGACAACAGGCCTCGACGAATCGGCACTGGCAGACCTGCGCCAGGGTGCGACCTTCGCTGCCACTCAGCTACGCGCATTGCGCGGTGCGCCAGAACGCGCTGCCGAGACCGCTGCGGAGCTCGTGACGGTCGCCAATGAGCTAGCCGTGCTCGCGGCCGCGCTGAATGGCGACGCAACGGCGCTGGATGTCGCGGCACTCAATGATGGTGCGCTTTCCGCCGAACTGCTGGACGATACTTTCGTGCTGCGCAGTGCTGCGGAAGTCGTCCAGGGCGAAGCCGAGACCTTCGCACGGGCGGCGGCGATCGTCAGTACCTTCCCGACGCCCACCGCAGTGCCCGCCGCGACGGCATCGGGCCTTGCCGCAACACTGGCACCGGTCATGCCCTGGCTGCCGATTGCCCTTTTGGCACTGGCGCTCTTGCCCGTGCTCGCGATGGTACGCAGTTCTGTGAAGGACGCAGAAATACGCCGTGTCGCGCTGGAGCAGGCGGATCAAAACGAGCGCAACCAGCAGGCGATTCTGCGACTGTTCGATGAGTTGGGCAGCCTTGCGGATGGTGATTTGACGGTCGAGGCGACGGTGACCGAAGATATCACCGGCGTTATCGCCGACTCGATCAACTATGCGATTGAGGCGTTGCGCGAATTGGTCACGACCATCGATGGCACCGCCGCGATGGTCGATGCCGCGACACGACAGACTGAAACAACCGCGGTACACATGAACCGTTCGGCGCAAAAGCAAACCCTCGAGATCGCGGCGACGGCGGAGTCAATTTCGGCGATCGCGGCCTCGATTGAAGAGGTATCCGGAAACGCCGAGCGTTCTTCGGATGTAGCTCGCCACTCGGTCGATGTCGCACACAAGGGCGGCGATGCCGTTCGGCGTACCATCGAAGGTATGAATACGATCCGAGAGACGATTCAGGAAACCTCGAAGCGCATCAAACGCCTTGGCGAAAGTTCGCAGGAGATTGGCAACATCGTTGAGTTGATCAACGATATTGCCGAACAGACTAACATTCTCGCGTTGAACGCCTCAATTCAGGCGTCGATGGCGGGTGAGGCTGGTCGCGGCTTCGCGGTTGTTGCGGACGAGGTACAGCGGCTGGCGGAGCGTTCGACCAACGCGACCAAACAGATTGAGGTGCTGGTGCGAACGATTCAGGCAGATACCAACGAAGCGGTGGTGTCGATGGAGCGCTCGACGACGGACGTGGTCGGCGGTGCATTGCTGGCGGAGAATGCGGGTGCAGCGCTGGATGAGATCGAGCAGGTCTCGAACCAGATTGCGAGCCTCGTGCAGAACATCTATAGCTCGGCACGAAACCAGTCCAAAGCGGCATCGGATATCAGCCGCCGGACGGTCGCGCTGCGAGAGATTAGTAGTCAGACCGGCAAAGCGACCAGCGCAACCACGTCATCGATTGGCAAGCTCGCCCAACTCGCCGGTGAGTTACGTAAAAGTGTCTCGGGTTTCCGGCTGCCTGAGTCGGCCAGCGTGACACGTATTACGCGGTCGCAGGAGTCCGCGGCAGAGGACGCGGCGCGGGAAGCGAGCTAGGCAGGCCGCTTAGTCGGTGACCGCAGGCGATCAAGACGCAGCAGAGCGAACGGGGATCAGGTGAGCGAATCTATTCAACAGGCATTTCTGGTTGTCAGTGCCGAGCTCGGCAAGACAGTAAACCAGGCCCGCGTGGTGCTGGAGGATGCAGTCGAGGGCCGCAATACGCGCCAGGCACTGGAGCGTTGCGCTGGCCACCTGCATGAGGCTGGCGGCGTACTGAAAATCGTCGGTGTTTACGGCGGTGCCTTGCTCACCGAAGAAATGGAGCACGTCTGTCGCTTCATGCTGCAGCGCGGACATGACAAGAAGACGCTAACCGATTGCCTTGAAGCGCTGACTCGCGCGATGGTGCAGTTACCGGCTTATCTCGAGCGCCTGATGGCCGGTGGTCGCGATATCGCGCTCGTATTGCTGCCGATGTTGAACGATTTGCGCGCTGTTCGCGGTCAGGCGCTGTTGTCGGAGAGCACGATCCTGCTGCTGAACCGTGCGCCGCAAGCCACCGTGACATTGGCGCAGCGCGGTGCCGACCCCAGCGAAGACTTTGTGGTGCTGTCACGCAAGATCCGTCCGGCTTTCCAACTGGCACTGCTCGGTCTGTTGAAAGCTGACGGAGATGCGGCGAGGGCGCATCTGCAAAAACTGCAGAATATGGCGTTGGCGTTTGAGAAAGCGGCGGCGCGGGACGATGTCTATCGGCTCTGGTGGGTTGTGGGCGGTGTGCTCGAAGCGTTGCTCGGCGGCGGGCTCGAGCTCAGCGTCTCGGTCAAGCGTTTGCTCGGTCAAGCGGACCGACGCATCAAGAAAGTGATCGACAGTGGGCTAGATGTCTTCGACAAAGAGCCGGTCACCGAGTTGTTGAACAGCCTGCTGTTCTACATCGCGCGTGTGGACAAACCGGGCCCGCGCGTCGTTGAGATTCGTAATGCATTTAATCTGACCGACGTCTTGCCGCCGGAGGCGCAGGTCGAAAGCGCGCGCGAGCAACTGGCGGCACCGAGCGTCGCGCTGATGGAAACTGTTGCAGCGGCCATTCGTGATGACCTCAGCGCGGTGAAAGACGTGTTGGATATCCATGTGCGCACCGGTGAGGCAGATGTCACCAAGCTCGCTCCACAAGTCGACTTGTTGCGCAAGATCAGTGACACGCTCGGCGTGCTTGGGCTCGGCGAGTTGCGCGGCAGTGTCGTCGATGAAATCGATCGTCTAAAAGCATTTGTGGCCAACGATCCCGCTGCCAATACGCCGGATACCTTGCTCGCGATCGCAAGCACACTGTTGCATGTCGAAACGACGATGGAACAGCGTCTGACACGACTCGTGCAGCCGACGGATGACGCCGACGCGCATATCGAAACGACGGCGGTGTCACCTGACCTTGCGGATGTTCGTAAGGCGGTCATTCGAGAGTGCATTGTCAATCTGGCGCGTATCAAAGACACGCTGGCGCAGACGATGGCAGGGCGCGTCGATCGTGCCGCGATCGATGCAACCCCGAAACTGGTGGAAGGCGTGCTGTCGGGATTGCGCATGCTGGAGCTCGATCAGGCGGTCGATGTATTCGCAGGGCTTGGACGTTTTTTCAACGCCTATCTGAATGCCGCCAACCAGACTCTGAGCAACGACCATCAGGATCGCCTGGCCGATGCGCTGGTCAGCGTTGAGTACTACATGGAAACGATCGAAGCGGGCCGCAAGGAACCGGCCTACATGCTCGATAACGCTGCGACCTGCTTGCAGGTGCTCGAGAAGGTCCGGTTGTCGCTACTCGACAACGGCAACAACGTGCACGAAGCAACCGTGATCACCGAGATGCCGGCGCAGCCGGCTGATGCCGAAGCTATGACACGGACGGCGACGATCGCCGACGAGACCGAGATTATCAGTGCACCGGTGGTATCTGAGGCGGATGCCAAAATCGATCCGGAACTGCTCGAGTTGTTTATTGAGGAAGCCAAAGAAGAAGTCCAGACGGTCAAACGCTTGCTGCCGCGCTGGCAGGAAGATACGAGCGATGTCGATTCTCTGATTACCGTGCGTCGGTCATTCCACACGCTGAAGGGATCGGGGCGTATGGTGGGTGCTGAACGTATCGGTGAATATTGCTGGCACGTTGAAGACCTGCTCAATCGTGTTATCAACCGGACGTTGAGTGTCACGCCCGCGATGGTTAGCTTCGTGGGCGAGGCTGCCGCGGCGATTCCGGAATTGATTGAGCAGCTCGAAGTTGGCATTGATCCGAACACCGATATCGATTTGTTGACTGCAAAAGCGCTCGCGTTCGCCGAGGGAGACCCCAATGCGGCCGATCTGTCGCGCGAGTCTGTCGCACGCAATCAGTCCGCGCTCGAAATGGATCCGGTTCTGCATGAGATTTTCGCCAAGGAAGCCGGTGGCCATCTGGCCGTTATCGAGCATTTTCTGACTCAGATCGATCCGGCGACCTATCCGGTTCAAATTCCTGAATCATTGCACCGCGCCTGTCACACGCTGCACGGCAGCGTTAACGCCGCCGGCGTTGATCGAGCAGTGCCATTGAGTGGTGGGCTCAATCAGTTTATTCGCCGCTTGTACGACAGTGATGCGCCGTTGGATCAGGAGTCGACCAACCTGATCGGGCGCGCAGCTGGTACGTTGACCCGACTCATCGGGGCGATCAACGATCCCGCCGCAGAGCCGATTGAAACCCAGGCCTTGATCGATGGGCTGCGCAGCAAGATGGATGCTGTGGTGCACAGCCAGACCTCGTTGCTGAACGAGGCGGATGCGCCTTCGGCAGTTGCTTATGAGCCAACGGAAGTGCTGGCTGCCGTGCCGCCGCCCGCGAATCTCGAGGCGACGCCACTCGCCGATGCGGCCGACTATGACCCGGACATCGGTGAAATCTTCATCGAGGAATCGGGTGAGATTCTCGAGGCCGTCGACAGCGCGCTGCTCGGCTGGACCGGCGAGCGCGATGCGGCGTCGATCAATGAATTGAAGCGCCAGCTACATACCCTGAAGGGCAGCGCCAATATGGCGGGTATCTCAGCGTTCGGCGACCTTAGCCACGAACTCGAGGCCTTCCTGAACGCGCTGGCGGACCAAAGAGTCGACGCATCGCCGGCACTCGATAGCCTGCTGCGTGACAGCTTTGACGTGCTGCACCAAATGCGCGACCAGGTGATGGCCGGTTTCCTGCCCGGTCGGCAGGCGGTGCTGGAAGAGCGTGTGCGCCATGCCGCACTCGGTGAGGCCGAGCCGCAGCCGCAAACACGTGGAATCAGCGACGACGAAAAAATCGCGATTCCCGATACCGATTTGGGTCGGGAGAAGGTCACAGAACTCGAGCCAGAGGAATCGGTGACACTGGATGTTGGAGACCTGTTCAGCGGCGAGACCGTAGGCCTGAAGGGCAACGATGGGCTTTCGCCGCAGGAACCCGCCGTCCCGGCGCACGATGAAACGGTGGCGGCCACGACAACAATGCCGCCGCAAGGCGCAGATGATAGCGCTGCGACCGGTGACGAACCGGCTGCTAAGTCTACGCCCGAGGAAGAGATTCCGCACAATGCATCGATCGCCGATCCGTTGTTCTACGAAGGGGATGATACCGAGGTCGTCGCAGATGAACCGTTTGGCGAAGATCAGGTAGCAACAACGGTCATTCCGGATTCGTCCGGTCAGCCGCCAACGACGCCCGAGGAGAATCCGCAGCCAGATCCGGTCGTCGCAGATGACACCGGTGATGAGGAAGACGTCGATAACGTGGTGCGCGTGGAGCGGCCTGAGTGGCAGCGCGAGGATGACGCTGCGACGGAGTCCAGCGACCGGTTGCTTGAGCAGTCGCAGATTCTGGAAGCGCTCATCGATGACGCCGCAGCGAGTTTTTCTGCTGACTCGGAGGGCGCAGCCGCCGACACAGTCGACGAGCCGTCATCATCGGTCGATGAGGCGGAACCGGATGCGGACGACGTGGACCCGCTCGCGGACACCTCGGTGGCGCGCGTGATTGATATCAGCGGCAAACACGATGTCGCGCCTCTGCGCGAAGTTGAAATACCGGCAGACGATACGCCTGACACAGACGACGCACAGGTTGCCACGATGAGCGGGCTGCCGGGCGATGCCTTGCCGACTTCGGATCAGACCCGGGAAAAAACCGAATTTGCTCGTGTCGATTCGAATCTGCTGGAAGACATGCTGAACGCCGCCGGAGAAATCAGTATTTATCACGGTCGTCTGGCTCAGCAGGTCAGCGCTGTCGAGTTCCATTTGGCGGAGCTCGATCAAACCGTAACGCGGTTGCGTGAGCAATTGCGGCAAATGGATATCGAAACAGAGGCGCAAATTCTGACACGCCACGAAGCGGATCGTGGTCGCGATGATTTTGATCCGCTGGAGCTGGATCGCTACTCCACTATTCAGCAGCTATCTCGTGCGCTGGCCGAAACATCGAATGACGTCGACAGCCTGCGCGGACTACTGAAATCAGTGACGGGCGAGGCCGATTCACTGCTGACACAGCAGGCTCGTGTGACCGCGGAACTGCAAGGCGGTCTGATGCGTACGCGTATGGTGCCCTTCGAGCGGCATGTAGCGCGGTTGGCGCGTCTCGTGCGCCAGTCGGCGAATGAGACCGGTAAACAGGCGGAGCTGGCAGTCGAAGGCGCGTCCGGCGAGCTGGATCGTCAGGTGCTCGAGAAAATGCTGCCACCGCTCGAGCACATGATGCGCAACGCCGTCGTCCACGGTATTGAGCCGATCGCGACGCGTCAGGCGAGTGGCAAGGCACCGACCGGACAGATCACGATTCGCTTGCATCGTGAAGGGTCCGAGATGGTGATCGACGTCGCGGATGATGGCGCCGGACTGGATACGGAAGCGATCCGTCGCAAGGCGCGTGAGCGCGGCTTGCTGACAGCCGACCAGCAGATCAGTGACGAGGCGGCGATGGAGCTGATTCTCGAGCCGGGTTTCAGCACTGCCGAGCAACTGACGCAGGCTGCCGGTCGTGGTGTCGGCATGGATGTCGTTGCCAACGAAGTTAAACGACTCGGTGGCTCATTACACATCAGCTCGTTGGCGGGTCAGGGAACGAATTTCACCGTCCGCCTGCCGTTTACGCTGGCGATTACCCAGGCGCTCATTGTCAGGGCGGGTGATGAGGTGTTCGCCTTGCCACTGCCGACCGTCGAAGGCGTGACTCGACTACCGCGTGCCTCTGTCGATCAACTGCTCTCTCAGGATGATCAGATGTTCGACTACGGCGAGCACAGTTATCGACTGCGTCATCTGGGGCCCTTGGTTGGAAGTAGTAATGGCCATCTGTCGGACGATGATCAGTCCGCCGTGTCGGTCATTCTGGTACGCGCAGGCACCCATTCGACCGCGTTGCTCGTGGATGAAATGCTGACCAGTCGGGAGATCGTCGTGAAATCGGTCGGGCCGCAAATCGCGGCCATTCCCGGTGTGTCTGGCGCGACCATCCTGGGCGATGGCAGTGTTGTGTTGATTCTCGACACCCCGTCACTCGTGCGCGCGCAAAACCGAC
>JBCCBP010000030.1:0-43402 GCA_039033995.1 Pseudomonadota bacterium
AAGAAGTGCGTGACGCAAAACAGCAGTGGAGGCACCTTCCGTGTCGTTACTCACAAGTCGCGTCAAAAAATATCTTCACCCAACGTGCAGCAACGCTGATGGACTTCCGTGCGCAAGTTCCCATCGCCCACCACCATACATATCAGAAACTGACTTTCTTTCAAGGATCCTCGAACGGGACGGTGTGATCGAAGCATTTTGCGCACAGATCAATCGTCAGGCGCTTGGTTTACAGATTCAGGCCTTCGTGCATGTATCGTTGCGCGATCACCTGCCCGAAACGTTGCAGGGATTCAAAGCGTTCGTGTTATCTCACGACGCCGTTCTGGAATGTCATGCGCTTAGCGGTCAATATGACTACCTATTGAAGATCGTCGCCGAAGACGTTGATGCCTTTGACGAAGTTCTGACGCGTGGATTGCTCGCCGGTCACGGCGTGAATGCCGCCAATACAAGCTTTGTACTAAAACAACTCAAATCGACGTCGGCCCTGCCGCTGCCCGAGACGGCCTAGTGCCAGGGAGGCTGACGCTTCCTGCTGGCAGGGCAGGTTGGGTTCCGCTATGATCCAATCTCGATTTAGCGAGCACGCTGGAGAGAGTCCGTCCGCGGACCACCGAAGGCGCAACCAGCCCGGAAACGCTCAGGTAACAGGGACTGCGTGCTTGGATCGACTCTGGAGAGCGGTCATACAGACCCACCGAAGGTGAGAAGCGGCCAGTCCGCGACATCTCTCAGGTACCCGGACAGAGGGGCGGACGCGCGGTTGAGTGCCGCGCGCGTTTATAGCTCCTGACGCGAGGGTGTTTCATGTTGAAACAAACCGTGCTGCATTCAGCACACATTGCCGCTGGCGGCAAAATGGTCGACTTCGGTGGTTGGTCCATGCCGCTGCACTACGGGTCGCAGCTCGAAGAGCACCACATTGTCCGGCGGGACGCAGGCTTGTTCGACGTGTCCCATATGACCATCGTCGACGTGACGGGCGATGCCGGTCAACCTCGCGCGTTTTTGCAGCGGCTGCTATCCAACGATATTGATAAGGCAGGATCTCCCGGTCAGGCCATTTACACCTGCATGCTGAATGCTGACGGCGGTGTTATCGATGATCTGATCGCCTACTGGTTGGGTGGTGACCAATTCCGGCTGATCGTCAACGCCGCAACGCGCGATAAAGACCTGGCGTGGATGAACACCGTGGCGGCGGACTTTGCGGTGTCATTGGAAGAGCGACCAACGCTTGCGATGATCGCCGTGCAGGGGCCTGAAGCGCGAGCCAAAGCGGCAACCGTGTTGCCGGCCGGATTGCGAGATAGTGCGCTCGCTCTGAAGCCTTTTCACGCCGCTTCGGATGGCGACTGGTTTGTGGCACGCACCGGCTATACGGGCGAAGACGGTTGGGAGATCGTGTTGCCGGGCGACGCTGCGCCGGCGTTCTGGGAGCAACTGATCGCTGCCGGGCTCGCGCCATGCGGGCTTGGCGCAAGAGACACGCTGCGGCTTGAGGCTGGGCTGAATCTGTATGGCTCCGATATGGACGAGACAACATCGCCGGATGCCTCCAACTTGAGTTGGACCGTTGCGGATCGGGCGACGCGTGAGTTCATTGGCGCCGCGGTCCTCCGTGACTCGGCGGTCTCGGACTATTTGCTGACCGGCTTGTTGCTGGAGGCCAAAGGCGTGCTGCGCGACCACCAGACGGTCGTCGATGAGAG
The DNA here is from genome assembly GCA_039033995.1 of Pseudomonadota bacterium. GTDB lineage: Bacteria > Pseudomonadota > Gammaproteobacteria > Steroidobacterales > Woeseiaceae > CALBPI01. Next base: position 1,716 of record JBCCBP010000030.1, read on the forward strand.
CGGCCATGCAGTCGGCGAAATTACCAGCGGCGGTTTTTCGCCGACGTTGCAGCGGTCCATCGCGCTGGCCCGCATCACGCGCGCCGCGGCCGAATCCGATGCACCTGTTTTTGTTGACGTTCGCAAGCGCCAATTGCCGGTGCGTATCGTCAAACCGCCGTTCGTACGACGCGGCAAACCGCTCATTGATCTCGATTAACTACTAAGTGCGTGCCCTCAGGAGGAACTCCCATGTCTGAATTACCAGGTGATCTCAAATACACCGATGAGCATGAATGGTTGCGCATCGAAGACGATGGCTCGGTCGTCGTCGGCATTACTGAACACGCGCAGGAAGCGCTGGGCGACCTGGTCTACGTCGAGTTACCGGAAATCGACCAGATTCTGACTTCGGGCGACGGCCTGGCAGTGGTGGAGTCGGTAAAAGCGGCATCGGATGTTTACGCACCGCTGGATGCGAAAGTCACCGATGTCAATGAAGCGCTCACCGACGCGCCGGAGCTGGTCAATTCAGATCCGTATGGCGAAGGATGGATTGCGCGTATCGAACCTGAAGACCGATCTGTCCTCGACGAATTGATGGATGCCGATGCCTATCAGGCGTTCCTCGAGAAACTTGAAAGCTGAGCGCTCGACCCAGGAGACTGACGATGCCGTTTATTCCGCATACTGAAAAAGACATCCATGAGATGCTGGACGCTATCGGCGCTAGCAGCATCGATGAGCTGTTCGACGAAATTCCAGAGTCGTTGCGCATCCAGCATCTGGACGGCGTGCCTGCGCCGATCAATGAGATGCAGGTGACGCGCCTGATGCATGAGCGCGCCGCAGAAGATGCCGGAGCACTGTCGTTCATCGGTGCTGGTGCCTATGAGCATCACATTCCTGCCGCGGTCTGGCAGGTCACGACTCGCGGTGAATTCTACAGTGCGTATACGCCGTATCAGGCCGAGGCCAGCCAGGGTACGTTGCAGGTGATTTACGAATACCAATCGATGATCGCCAGCCTGACCGGAATGGAAGTTAGTAATGCATCGTTGTACGACGGTGCATCGGCGGTCGCGGAAGCGGCACTGATGGCGGTGCGCGCGAATCGTAAGTCCAAGTCGCGGCGGATCGTGTTTGTCGGCGGCGTCAATCGGACCTACCAGAAAGTCGCACAGGCGATTGCCGGAACGCAGGGTTTGCTGTTCGATGAGCTCCCGTTCTCGACCGAGACAGGTCTTGCCGATCTCGACGCGCTGACGTCGATGGATGAGCCCCCTGTCGCTGTCGTTATCTCACAGCCGAACTTCTTTGGTTGCGTCGACGACGTGGATGCATTGACCGATGCCGCTCATGCGCTCGGTGCGCTCGTCATCGGCGTTGTTAATCCAACCGCTCTGGCACTTTTGAAACCACCAGGCCAGTGGGGCAGTAACGGCGCCGATATCGTCTGTGGCGAAGGGCAGCCGCTCGGTGTGCCGCTGTCATCCGGTGGTCCCTATTTTGGGTTTATGACGACACGCCAATCCCTCGTGCGTCAGCTACCTGGTCGCATCGTGGGTCGCACGCTCGACGTCGATGGCAAGCCGGGCTTTACGCTAACCCTGCAGGCGCGCGAGCAGCATATTCGCCGCTCGAAAGCGACCTCCAACATTTGTACCAACCAGGGGCTAATGGTCACCGCCGCGACCATTTACCTCGCGTTGCTCGGTGAACAAGGTCTCGCGCGTGTGGCCGCCAGCAGTCATCGCAACACATTGAACCTAGTCGCAGCGGTCGATGCATTGCCAGGCGTCAAGCGCGCGTTTGCGACGCCAGTGTTCCACGAGGCGGTTGTGCAACTCGATCGTCCGATAGCACCCGTGCTAGCCGCGATGGCTGAGCAGGGTGTATTGGGCGGACTGGATCTTTCCGCCGATTACCCGGAGCTCGGACATGCGTTGCTTGTGTGTGCGACGGAGACGAAGACGGAACAGGACCTGCAACGTTACGTTGAAACGATGCAATCCGCGTTGACCGCAGATTCATCACTGCGTGATGTCAGCTAAGGGGATCATCATGACTCAAACTTTGATTTTTGAAGCATCGCGCGGCGGACGTTTTGCAGAAGCACAGGCGCCGCTGCAGTCGATCGATAGCCTGTTGCAAGACTCAGAAATTCCACCTGCGCAGCGCCGTTCAGACAAGACCGTACTGCCTGAGGTATCCGAGCTGCAGGTTGTCCGTCATTACACACGGTTGTCGCAGAAAAATTTCTCGATTGACACGCATTTCTACCCGCTCGGCTCGTGCACGATGAAGTACAACCCGCGTGCGTGTAATTCGCTCGCGATGTTGCCCGGGTTTTTGAACCGTCACCCGTTGGGTCCGGAGTCACACGGTCAGGGTTTTTTGAAAACCATGTTCGAGTTGCAGGAAATGCTGAAGTCCGTCACGGGTATGCAAGGTGTCTCGTTGACTCCGATGGCCGGTGCCCAAGGTGAACTCACCGGCGTTGCAATGATTCGTGCGTATCACCGTGCGCGCGGCGATCTGGCGCGCAATGAGATTCTGGTGCCGGATGCTGCTCACGGCACCAATCCGGCGACTGCGACGATGTGCGGTTGCAAGGTGGTCGAGCTACCGACCGATGACCAGGGTGACGTCGACATCGCTGCGCTGAAAGCAGCGGTTGGCCCGAATACCGCCGGGATCATGCTGACCAACCCGTCGACGCTCGGTGTCTTCGAGCGACGCATCGAAGAGATCGCCGAGATTGTTCACGGTGCGGGTGGACTGCTGTACTACGACGGCGCGAACCTGAATGCCATCCTGGGCAAAGTACGTCCGGGCGATATGGGCTTCGATGTGATTCATATGAACCTGCACAAGACCTTCTCGACGCCGCACGGTGGCGGTGGTCCGGGTTCCGGCGCGGTGGGGGTCGGGGAGCGTCTGTTGCCCTACATGCCTATTCCCGTTGTCGGCGAAAGCGAAGACGGCTATCGCTGGCTGGATGAACAGGATTTGCCAGACAGCATTGGTCGCCTGTCCGGTTTTATGGGCAACGCCGGTGTGTTGTTGCGTGCCTATATTTACATGCGGATGTTAGGCGATGACGGTATGCGTCGTGTGGGCGAATTCGCGACCTTGAACGCGAATTATCTGATGGCGCGGCTGCGCGATGCGGGCTTCGAGCTGGCGTTTCCGGAACGTCGTGCGAGCCATGAGTTCATCATCACGTTAAGACGTTCCGCGAAAGAGCATCACGTCACGGCGATGGATATCGCAAAAGCGTTGCTCGATGAGGGCTTCCACGCACCGACGACGTATTTCCCACTGCTGGTGCCTGAGTGTCTGCTCATCGAGCCGACCGAGACCGAAGGCAAGGAAATGCTGGATCTGTTTGTCGATGCAATGATTCGACTCGCCGACAAGACAGTCAATGACGCTGATGCGATTCATGCGGCACCAACTACGATGCCAGTGCGGCGTCTCGATGATGTCAAAGCGGCCCGTGAGCTGGATATCGCCTGGCGCGCTGGCGACTAAGCGCGGACTCGCCTAGACTGGAGTATCACCCCTTACAGTCAGAGTCCTCGATGAGAAGATTTATTGCGTGCCTCGTTTTGTGCGTGGCACTTCCGGTCGCTTCGTTCGCAGAAACCAATGAGTGGTCTGAGACCATCGAGCGAATCTCATCAGGTGTGGTCTCGATTCGTATCGATGCTACGCGTGCCTTCGATACGGGATGGAATGTCTCGTCGCAGGCCACGGGCTTTGTCGTGGATGCAGAGCGCGGGTTGATCCTGACCAACAGACATGTGGTGACGCCAGGCCCGGTCGTGGCCGAAGCGATATTTCTGAACAACGAAGAAGTCGCCCTTGAGCCCGTCTACTACGATCCGGTGCACGACTTTGGCCTGTATCGTTACGACCCGGCGGATTTGCGTTACATCACGCCTGCAGAACTGCCGCTGTCACCTGAGGGCGCACGCGTGGGACGCGAGATCCGTGTGATTGGCAACGATGCTGGCGAGAAACTATCGATCCTCGCGGGTACGCTGGCGCGTCTCGATCGCGCCGCGCCGCAGTATGGGCGCGGCAACTACAACGACTTCAATACGTTTTACTATCAGGCTGCGTCGAGCACCTCAGGAGGTTCCAGTGGATCTCCCGTCGTTGATATCGATGGCCATGTTATTGCACTAAATGCCGGTGGTAGCACAGGCGCGGCGTCGAGTTTCTTTTTGCCATTACATCGCGTCGTCCGCGCGCTATCACTTATCCAGCAAGACGCATCGGTTACTCGCGGTACCTTGCAGACCACCTTTGTGCGTGTGCCGTACGATGAATTGCGTCGCCTTGGCCTGCGGCCTGAAACCGAAACGCGCACACGCGAGGCGTTTGCCGATCAGACGGGCATGCTCGTTGTCAGCCAGGTGCTCCCGGGCTCGGAGGCTGCCGATACCATTCGCTCCGGTGACATCCTGGTGGCATTGAACGGTGAACCACTGGTCGAGTTTGTGCCGCTGGAAGCGACCTTGGATGCCTCGGTCGGTGAGACCGTGACGCTCACGATTGAGCGGGGCGGGGTCAGCAAGGACGTCTCTTTACCCGTCACCGATCTGCATAGCATCACGCCACGACAGTATCTCGAGTTTGGTGATGCGGTGATGAATACGTTGTCCTATCAGCAGGCGCGTCATTACAACTTGCCGCCTGCCGGCGTCTATGTTGCCAATCCGGGGTACATGCTCAGCAACTCCGGGATTTCGCGCGGTGCGGTGATCGTCGAGTTAGACGGCAAGCCCGTTGACGATCTGGACGATCTGGCAGAGGTGCTGGCGGGCTTGGCCGACGACGCACGTGTGCCGGTGCGCTTCGTCACGATGGAGACGCCGACGCGTCGTGAACTCCGCATCCTGCGCATCGATCGCACCTGGTACGCGACGCGCCTTTGCGAGCGTGGCGATACCTCGGGTGTCTGGCCATGCACGGCGCTCGCAGCTGGGCCCGCTTCGGCCAAAGCGGAAGGCGGTACGACAACGTTTCCGCCGCAGACTGACCCACGCGCCAAACGCTTGTCGCCTTCTCTGGTGCTCGTGAATTTCGATTTACCGTTTACTATCTCAGGCGTCGGTGAGCGACACTACTACGGTACCGGCCTGGTCGTCGATGCCGAGCGCGGTCTGGTGGTGGTCGATCGCAATACCGTGCCAATGGCGATGGGCGATGTCACCATCACCTTCGCAGGCTCGCTCGAGATTCCGGCACGTGTGGCCTACATTCACCCGCTGCACAACCTTGCGATGGTGCAGTATGACCCGGCTCTGATCGGTGACACGCCGGTTCGAGCGGCCAAACTGCTCTCCCGTGATCTTGATCCGGATGATCAGGTTTGGGTCGTTGGTCTGACGCCGGCACATCGTGTTGTGTTACAGGAAACGCGTATCGCATCGAAAGATCCGCTGGTTTTGCCGACATCGCGTTCACTCCGCTTTCGAGATTTCAACATCGAAGCCTATTCGGTCGTCAACGCGCCGAATGTCGACGGTGTGCTCGCCGATAGTCGTGGCAATGTCGTTGCGAGTTGGTCGAGCTTTGCGTTGCAAGGCGAGGCCGGACAGATGACACGCGGTATTCCGGCAGATGTGATTGCCGAGTTCGTGCGCATCGTGCGCGAGCAGCAGCCGGTGTATTCACTGGAAACAGAATGGGGTCTGATGCCGCTGGCCAGTGCACGCAAGCTCGGCTTGCCTGAGGTATGGCTCGATAGGCTCGAGGCGCACAATGGACGCCGACGGCAGGCGTTGACAGTCAGTCGCATCGCGGCTGATGCCGATGCGGCAGAGGCATTGTTGCCGGGCGACATCTTGTTGACGGTCGATGGCGCGTTGGTCAGCAATTTTCGTGAAGTCGAGGCGGCATCACAGAAGCCGACGGTCACCATCGAATTCTGGCGCAACAACGCGCTTCAGACCGCGACGATCGACACGCTGGCACTCGACGGCGTCAGTGCTGAGCGAGTGGTTCAATGGGCCGGGGCGCTGTTGCAGGACCCTTATCGTGAGCTGGCGCGACAACGCGGTATCGAACCGTCGGGTGTTTACGTCGCCTACTTCAGCTACGGCTCACCAGCCACACGCTATGGACTTTGGGCGGGTCGACGTATCATTGAAGTCAATGAGCAAGCGACGCCTGATCTCGACAGCTTCCTAACGGCTGTAGCCGAACTTGAAGACCGTCAGTCGTTACGACTGACCACGCTCGATTGGAATGATGTGCCGCAAGTCATCACGTTGAAGGTGGACCAGCAATATTGGCCCGGGTTCATGATCGAACTCATCGACGGTGAATGGCAGCGGCGACCCTTGCGCTAGCGCGTCAGCCAACAGTGGATCTGTTCAGCGCCCGCGAACGGCCGCGGCCAGCGCCGACCATTCACTAATCGGTGCCTCGCAATGCATGCCGCGACAGAGGTAGGCAAGCGCACCTGATTCCGGCAGCGGCTTATCGCTCAGCGCATTGGGCAAAGCACCACTTTCGGGCACGACAACTGTCCAACGGTTAGGTGCATAAATTTTCTGTAAATCACGTTGCCACTGTCGGCACTGCGCATCATCGCCACGCAGTACGATAGTCTCCGGTTCTTGAGCGAGTGCTGTAGCGGCATCGATCAGGCTGACATGTGCCTCCGGAAATTCATCCATCGCCGGTGCAGCATAATCGACAATCCCGCGCGCCACACTGAGGTAGCGTGTATTCCCGAGTACATGGCCGAGCCGGGACAGGACCGAAACGGCGACCGCATTGCCCGCCGGCAAGGCTTCGTCCGCAATGGGTTTCTGACGGACCATTAGGGCCTCGTGATCGTGCGGCGTGAAGTACAGGCCGCCCGTTGCCTCATCGGCGAATCGCTCAATCATTTGATCTGCGAGCCTGGTGGCATCCGCGAGCCAGGCGTCTCGCCATTCGACACTCAACAAATGCAGCAACGCATCGATCAGATGCACATAATCGTCAAGGAAAACCTCGGGCCGCGCATGACCGTCTTGCCAGCTTGCGCGCGGGCCATGCGCGTCGATCACCGACGCGCGCAAAAACGTATAGCAGCGTTGGGCTTGCAGGAACCAATCGTCTCGCTCGAATACAATGGCAGCGCGAACGAGTGCGGTGATGGTCATCGCGTTGTGTGCGGTCAGTATTTTCTGATCGATAGCGGGGGCTGGGCGATCGTCACGAACGTCGAGTAGCGTCTTTCGGAGCATGGCGCGTTTGCGCTCAAGCGCGGCGTCGTCCTCGCCCAATTGCTGTGCAACTTCGGTGAATGGCGCTGACATTGTCAAATGCCAGCGGCCTTCGAAGTTGGCGACACCTTCCAGTCCAAACATCGTATGTACCAGCGCGAACGTGTCGTCATCGAGGCAGGCGCGCAGCTCATCGACCGTCCAGGTGTAGTAGCGGCCCTCACCGCCCTCGCTATCGGCATCGATTGATGCATAGAATCCGCCCGTTGGCGACTGCATCGTGTTGAGTAGCCAGTTGACCAACTGGGTTGCCGCGTCGCGAAATACGGGTTCGCCGGTGGCCTGGCAAGAATCGCTGTACAACGTTAGCAACTGTGCGTTGTCGTAGAGCATTTTCTCGAAGTGCGGGATCTGCCAGGCGCCGTCCACACAGTAGCGATAAAAGCCGCCGCCGATCTGATCCATCAATCCGCCTTCCGCCATTCTCGCCTGCGCGAGCGCCGTCATGAACAACGCGTCAACGTCGGGTTCCTTTTCGTGTGCGGTGCTCCGCCAATGACGCAGCAACCACAGCAGCGACGGAGTCTGCGGAAACTTGGGCGCCTTACCGAACCCACCGTGTTGGCGATCCGCGTGCTGTCCCAGAGCAGTGCGCAATTTTTTTTGGATGACATCGATGGAAGCAGCAGGTTTGTCGTCGGGTTCGAGTTTGGCGAAGACATCGCGAACCGCACCGCCTTGTCGCGCCGCCTCGGCTGGACTCGCGGCGTGGAATTCGGCGACTTTGCTCAGCACGTCAGCAAAAGCAGGCATACCTTGCTGGGCTTCTGGCGGAAAATACGTACCACCGAAAAAAGGCAATTGCTCGTCGGGAGTCAGGAACATCGTCAGCGGCCAACCGCCAGGTCGTTGCACGATCAGTTGATGTGCCGCCTGGTAAATACGGTCCAGATCCGGCCGCTGTTCGCGGTCGACTTTGATATTGATGAAGTGTTCATTCATCAACGCCGCGGTCGTTTCGTTTTCGAAACTTTCATGGGCCATGACATGGCACCAATGACAAGCGGCATAGCCGATCGACAACAGGATAGGTTTTCCGCTGCTACGTGCCGCTGCCAGCGCTTCCGGCCCCCAAGGCCACCAGTCGACCGGGTTGTCGGTATGTTGCTGCAAATACAGGCTGGATTCGTTGGCGAGCTTGTTCATGGCGGATCACTGTCAAAGCCGGGGCGCTACTATAACGCAGGCCAACGTCGCGCGGTGGGTGTTACAATTCACGGATGCTGACCTACCCCGAAATCAGTCCGGTTGCTGTGCAGCTCGGGCCGCTGAAGATCCATTGGTACGGCCTGACTTACCTTGCAGGATTCGCGTTGTCATTTCTGTTTGCGCGACGACGTGCGCGCCGCTCAGATACACCGGTGACACCTGAGCAGGTTGAGGATCTGATTTTCTATGGCGCGATGGGCGTTATCCTCGGTGGCCGGATTGGCTATCTGCTGTTCTACGGCTGGGCGGAGGTCGCCAAAGACTGGCACTACATCTATCGGTTCTGGGAGGGCGGCATGTCTTTCCACGGTGGGTTGCTGGGTGTTCTGGTAGCGATGGCGTTATTCGCCCGCAAACAACAGCGACAGTTTTTTGAAATCACCGATTTTGTCGCCGTGTTCACGCCGCTTGGATTGTTTTGTGGGCGCATCGGCAACTTTATCAACGGCGAGTTGTGGGGGCGCGAAACCGACGTGCCGTGGGGCTTTCTTGTCGATGGCGTTGTACGCCATCCGTCGATGCTGTACGAGGCGGCACTCGAGGGCGTCGTCTTGTTTGTCATTCTGTGGTGGTTTTCGCGAGCGCCAAGGCCGACACGTTCAATCTCGGGCCTGTTTTTGATCGGCTATGGGCTGTTTCGGATCTCGGTCGAGTTTGTACGTATTCCGGACGCGCAATACGGTTACTTCGCCGGCAACTGGCTCACAATGGGTATGATGCTCAGCACGCCGATGGTGCTCTATGGTGTTTATTTGATGGTGTCTGCGTACCGTCGGCAACGCAGCGAGGAACAGTCTTGAAGCAATATCTCGAACTCATGCGCACTGTACGCCAGACTGGCGTTCGTAAAGACGATCGAACCGGTACCGGTACGCTCAGCGTATTTGGTCATCAGATGCGCTTTGATTTGCGCGCCGGTTTTCCATTGGTCACCACGAAAAAGCTGCACCTGAAGTCGATCATCGGCGAGTTGTTGTGGTTCCTGCGCGGTGACAGCAATGTCGGTTGGCTGCACGAGCAAGGTGTGACGATCTGGGATGAGTGGGCGGACGAACAAGGCGACCTCGGGCCCGTCTATGGTGTGCAATGGCGAAACTGGCCGACCCCGGACGGTGAACACATCGATCAGATTCAAACCGTCTTGCAGCAGTTGCGCGAGCAGCCCGACTCTCGCCGTATCCTGGTCTCGGCCTGGAACGTTGCTGAGCTCGATGCGATGGCATTGATGCCGTGTCATTGCCTGTTTCAGTTTTATGTCGCCGACGGCCGTCTGTCCTGCCAGTTGTACCAACGCAGCGCGGACATTTTTCTTGGCGTGCCATTCAACATCGCCTCGTATGCGCTACTGACACACATGATCGCGCAACAGGTGGGCCTCGACGTTGGGGACTTCATCTGGACCGGCGGTGACTGTCATTTGTACCTCAATCATCTGGAACAAGCCGATTTACAGCTGACCCGTGAGCCAAGAGCGCTACCGATGCTGAATATCCTGCGTAAGCCTGATACGTTATTTGATTACCAGATGAGCGACTTCGCGTTCGAGGGCTACGACCCGCATCCGTTGATCCGCGCGGCGGTTTCCGTCTGACGTTGCGAGCAGATGCGAGCCAAGACGATTCGTTGTATGCTCGGCGACCAAATAAGAAGAACTGTGCACGGCCCAGGGGGGAAGGCATTGGATTGTAATGGCTCTGCTGAGCAGCCGACGTCGGCCTGTGTCGACACGCCGCCATTGTCAATAGGCGCGCTGTCGATGATTGTCGCTGTCGCCGATAATGGTGTCATTGGCAAGGGCAATGAACTGCCGTGGCGTTTGTCCGCGGATTTGCGCTATTTCAAGCAACGCACGCTCGGTAAGCCGATCATCATGGGCCGCAAGACCTGGGAATCGATCGGTCGTCCTCTGCCAGGACGTGAGAATGTCGTCGTCACCCGCGATTCTGAGTATCGGGCAGACGGCGCGACGTTGTTTCACAGTCTTGATGACGCGATCGCCGCCTATGCCAAAGAGCCCGAGATCATGGTGATCGGTGGCGCGTCGATTTACGAGTTAGCATTGCCGTTGATATCGCGCCTTTATCTGACCCGTGTGCACATTAATGTGGATCGCGGTGATGCGTTTTTTGAGGTGCCTGATCTCGCCGAGTGGCAACAACGCTGTCATCGATACCTCAGTGGCGAACAGGGGCAACCGGATTGCACGTTCGAGGTCTACGACCGCAAACTGAGCTAGTGCCCCGCTAGAACTGGATCGACAGATCTTCCTCTATCTGTTCTTTTGTCAGATTGAGGTCTTTCTGCAGATAACGCCATTCATCCATGAGCGCATTCTCGTAGCTCACCGTCTTCAGCTCCGGCGTATCGATATCCGCTGGCGGCGCCAGTGTGGCGACCGGCCGTGCCGGCGTCGCGCTGTCTTTGGCATCGTCTTCGATCGGCTCGAGTAGAGCCGCGACTACGGCGACGACGAGCATCGCTGCGGTCGCTGGCGCGGCCCATTTTATCCAACCCGCACGTGTGTCGGATCGTGGTGCTGCCGTCTGCGGCGTCGCAAAAACGTGCTCCCGTAATTGCTCACCAGAGCTGTCCTGCGTTTGCAAAGCGTCCAGCGCGCGGGCATCGTCGCGCAGTCGTTGTTCGATGTTACTCATCACATTTACCCGTTGAGATGTTGCGCGAGCCGTTGCCGGCTGCGCATCAAATTGACCTTAACCCAAACTGAAGTCCGCTCCATAATGGCAGCGATTTCCTTGATTGACGCGTCTTCGGCGTAGCGCAACCACAGCGCATGACAGGCATCGTCACTCAGCACGCTGCGCGCAGTCCGCCAGACATTGTCCATCTCCAATTCGAACTCCGTATTGTCATGGCTCAGTGCCGTTGCTGTATTGTCGTGCACTTCTGGCGCCGATTTCAGTTGGCGTAATCCAATACGATAGAGCCAGGTGCTGAACTGCCAGCGGTTGTTGTAGCTCTTCAGATAACGCCACGCGTTGATCAGCGCCTCCTGCGTCGCATCCTCTGCGGCACCGGCGTCACCGGACTTGAGCCACAAGAATCTCAGTAGTCGATCGCGATAATGCTCGACCAGACTGCTGAACGCGTCGACGTCGCCCCGTTGTGCCTGAGCAATCAGCTGTTGTTCGGCATCCAGCACGATTTACTGATTGACTACACTGACCAGAAGATCAGGCTCGACGGTCAGACTGAGCGACAGTCCTTCCGCATCGTTCTCGATACGCAGGCGGTTCAGTAGCTGCGAGAGCTCAGGTGTGCCTTCACCGGACAATGCTTGCAGACCGATCAGGCCGCGCACGATCGACGCGAGCGCGTTGCTGGTCGTTTCATCCTTGGCAGTGACGCGGACCTCGATATCGGCCTTGCCGCGATTGTCCGCCAGCTTGAAAGCGATCTGGCGAGTATTGCGCAGCATGCCGGAGTCCCACTGATTGCTCATGCGCTCGGCATCGACGCCCGCTTGCATAAGCGGATTTCTTGCGGACAGAATCAGTAGTGAGCGATCGTCGTTTTTGATGCCTCGCGCCTTGCCCGAAAACGCGGCCTCCATTTCCTCGAGCTGAGTGCTCAACACCCAGGTGTTGCGCTTGTCGAATGTGACATACAGGACATCCTGATTGACCTGAAGTTCTTCGTTTTCGATATCGATATCTTCGACGCGGTAATAGTTCATGCCCCCGCGCTTCAGCGGTTCGGCATTGCCATTCAGAACAAGCGCCGCGAGCATCTTGTCCTGCGAACGACTGCTCAGATCCCCGGATACGATCATGGTCGCGTGGCCATTGCCGCTGCTGTACGCCGTGATGGCATTGAGCTCTTTGTCGGGATCGAAACCGACATCATCACGCAGGTCGTCGAAAACCTCCGAGTTCAGCCAGTTGTAAAGCGTTTCACCAGCACCGCCGGAGCGCATTTGCTCAAGATCGATGTGCAGATACCATTGCGAATCGGCGGGCAGCATGTCGTCGAGCCCGGCACTCATCGAATTGGCGGAAAGCAGTAACAGCGCAGCCGCGCGAAGCAGGAATTGAGTCATGATTGGGTCCTTGCGTTTTCTGTCTATACGCTTATAGGGCCAATGCGGGCAAAAGGTTACAACGGCGCAAAAGTCGCACGGGCGGCTCGCTCGCAGGCGACGAGGTCTATTTCGTCCAGCGATTGTTTTCCGGCAATCTGGGTGTCTAGCCACTCGGACTGGGCAGCGCCGCGTTCCAGCGCGTTGGCGTAGTCGATGTCGGCGTGGAACATCACCATCGAATAGCGCGACACAAAGACGTCCGGGCACACCGTTTCCAGATGGAGCGCGAGCGCTTTTTTGAGATGAAAATCCTGCCGGCGCACGCTGTCACGCATTTCGGTGTAATTCTCAAGCGCCATCTGCGCGATCGCGCGCGCATTGGGAATACGAGATTTCGAAAACTCAGCGAAGACGGTGTGCCAGCTATCGCCTTCGTCGAGCAGTTTGGCAAGTACGACGCAGTCCTCGAACGCGGCATTCATGCCCTGCCCATGGAACGGGACGATGGCGTGTGCCGCATCACCGATCAACAGGCAACGATCGTCCACATGCCAGGGCGCGCAGTGGATGGTACCCATGACGCCCAGCGGGTGTTCTACAAGCTGCCGGTCAAGATCGTCGATCAATTCAGGCACATCGGTGAACGCGCCAGCAAAAAAGTCTCGTGCGCGCGGTGTTTCCTGCCACCAGGCAAACGAAGGCTCGCCGTCCGGTGCCTCGTTGGGCATGAACAGCGTCGCGGTAAAGTCGCCGCCGGGGTTGGGCAATGCGATCAACATATGGCTGCCACGCGGCCAGACGTGTAAACCAGCCGGATCCATCGCGTAGTCGCCATTCGACTTGGCAGGAATTGCGATCTCTTGATAGCGATGTTCGAGCAGCGTTTCCTCTGCGTCGATAAGGCCCTGCCGCTGCAGCGAACGGCGCACCGGAGACCCGGCACCGTCCGCGGCAATAAAGCGCTCGACGGCAAGCTGGTAGGTCTGTGTATCGCCCAGCAAGTTTTCTATCTGAAGCTCGTGGTTGGCTGCGTCATAGCCGAGGCAGCGTTGACCGAATCGGATGTCGGCACCGGCTTGTTCGGCGGCATCGAGCAGCATGTGGTTCAGCCCGGCGCGATTCACCGAATAATTGATATCAACATCGCGCGTGCCATACGGCTGGAATTGTAGGGATCCATCGACCCGATGCAGTATTCGGCCGGGCATCGGACAGAGCAGCGGCTGGATTTGATTGGCAATGCCGACCGCTTGTAAGCCACGCATGCCGCGGGCGGCCATCGCGAGATTGATCGACCGCCCGGCACTGGTGGTTTCGCCACGCGGGTCGTGCGCACGCTCGAGTACCGTGACTCGCGCACCGCGTTGCGCCAACATGACGGCCAGCAAGCTACCGGTCAGGCCAGCGCCGAGTACGGCGATAGACTGGTTTCGAACATCCATATCAGCTCAGGGCCGCCGTGAGTACGTCGACCAGTCTGTCGGTGTCTTCTAACGTGTTGTAGAACGGGGCCGGAGCGACGCGAATAATGTTGGGTTCCCGCCAGTCGCCGATAATGTCGGCCTGTTGTAACCGCTCGAATACCTGTTTGGCGGCAGTGGCATCCGTGCGCAGTCGCAATGAGAGCTGTGCACCGCGACGGCTCGGGTCCCGAGGTGTGACAATCTGCACCGCGTCGGCAAGTTCTCGCTCCAGACGGTTCGCCAGGTGGCCGGTCAATTCGAGCGATCGAGCGCGCAGTGCTGACATGCCGACGGCATCGAACATCTCCAGTGAGGCGATGACCGGCGCGAGCCCCAGTATCGGCGGATTGCTCTGCTGCCAGACATCGACCCCGGCAGCCGGTTCGAATGTATCTCGCATCAGGAAGCGTGTTGACTCATCGTTGCCCCACCAGCCATGCAGTCGCGGTAGGTCGCTCGCATGATGGCGCTGATTGACCCAGGCGCCGCCGATCGCGCCAGGGCCGCCATTCAGATACTTGTACGTACAAAAAACCGCGAAGTCGGCATCGATCATGGATAGATTGACTGGCACGTTGCCTACAGCGTGTGCCAGATCCAGCCCGAGCGGAATGTCGTGTTGTCGCGCTAACGCGGCAATCGCTGGCAAGTCGAGCCACTCGCCCGTCAGGTACTGCACGCCGGGCAACAACAGCAATGCGATATCGTCATGCTCGTCAAGCAATGCGGCGAGACTATCGATACTGTAATCGTCATCATCGCGTGTCCACTCAACGATCCCGTTGGCAGGGTCGTGTCCATGCAGGTGCAGCTGTGATTGGACCGCATAGCGGTCAGACGGGAAAGCATCCTGCTCGATCAGGATTTTGTAGCGTTGTTCCGTCGGTCGGTAAAAGCTGATCATCAACAGGTTCAGGTTGATCGTCAGCGTGTTCATCGTGACACACTCGCTGGCATCACAGCCTAGTAATCGCGCGAGTAGCGGTGCCGCCTGTTCGTGATAGGTCAGCCAGGGTCTTTTGGCGTCGAAATGTCCTTCTACCGCCAGACTGGACCAATCGCTCAGCACTTCCTGGACGCGCTCTACAGCGCGCCGGGGTTGCAGGCCCAAAGAATTGCCGCAGAGATAGGTCTGGCGTGCGCCGTCAGCGTTGACCGGCCAGTTGAACCGGTCTCGATACTGCGCGATATCGCCGGTATTGATTAGTGAATGTTTCATCGTTTGTAGAACAGTGTCGGGTTACTGGGTGTCGCGTCGCCAGAGAAAGGTGTCGGCTGTAGCGCCAGCATGTAGTGACCGTCCGCGATCGAGTTTGGGACAAAGATCATCTCGGTGATCGTCGCATGACGTCGCGCGGATCGTGTCAACTGTCGCCCAACGGCGGGCAACTGCCAGAACACACGATGCGCCTCGAGGCGACCGCCATCTTCCATTCGATCCAATGACGGCGTGTCGATCAATATATGTGCGATGTCCTGGTCGACGATCCACTCGAGTGCTGTGCGCGTCAGGAAGGGATAGTCGGTGCTGTGGTCGTAGTGTTGCGTGCGTTTGCTGGTCGGATTCGGGCGCGTTCGAATAATCAGTGCATCGCGCGGTTTTCGGCGTCCGAGCGCTTTGCGCAGGGCCGCGAGACTGAGCACGCGATCGCCGGGCTCGGTTGCCGCTGTCAGAGTTTCGGCGCAACGTGCCGCGGTCAGCGCGCGTACCGACACCACCGTCGCGCGGAGTCGGTCCAGTGGGATAACGCTGATCGCATCCATGCGGCGATCCAGAATATGTCCGATGCACTCCGTGTGTGTGCCATGACAGTGCGGGTTCATTGTAATCGTCGCGGTGTTGCAGCTTCCACCGCGACGCGTATCGCCCACAAAATCGCTGATCGTGAGTGGCGCTGCGGTGGCTGGCGCGACGCCGAAGTAACGCGATTGCTCACCTGCGAAGTCCAGGACGCGCGCAATGCTGACGCTGCGTTGAGGGCTGTCTGTACCGGCCATCAATCCGACGCTGTGTCCGGCGGCTGCTTCTCATGGCCGCATTGTCGGCATCGGCGGTGCGCGGCGTTGCCGTAGAAGCGATCGAAAACCGGCGGTAGCTGGTTGACGATATCGCTGATGTGAAGATACTCCTCGTACAGCAAATGGTCGCACTGATCGCAGTACCACTGGAACCCGTCAAGCTCGTGTGCCTTGCGTTGACGTTCGATGACGAGTCCGACGGAGTGTTCAAAGCGGCGCGGCGAGTGTGGCACACGCGGCGGCAACAACAGGATTTCCCCTTCGCGAATCGGAATGTCGACGCGCTTGCCAGACTGCATGGTGCCGAGCTCCATCTCGCCTTCCAGTTGCAGGAAAAACTCCTCACCCTCATCGACGTGATAATCGTCGCGGGCATTGGGGCCACCGACGACCATAATGATAAACCCGGATTCCTCGAACACCTGTTTGTTGCAAACAGGTGGTCGAAGCTGATCGCGATGTTGCTCAATCCACCGAAACAGATTGAAGGGTAACAAGGCTGGCATGTAGTCAGATTGACTGGATGGCGCTGGCATTCCGACGTCCGATAACGCGTTCGCACCATTGTAGCTCGACGCGTGCGTGTGTGCTCGTCTAGGGGCCTGCGCAGGCCACGCTCACGGGGCGATATTCACGTTTGGGTTTGTCGATGCGCACGGCGGTCAGACTGCGACCCCAAACGCAGCCGCTGTCGAGACCAACGACGCCATGTGATTGAAAATAACCGAGTGCCGACCAATGGCCAAAAATCACCTCGGTATCGCGACGCTTGTGCGCAACCCTGAACCAGGGTTTGCTGTAGGCAGATGCCATATCCGGCGTGCCTTTCGTCTTCAAGTCCAGCCCGCCCTTACGCGTGATCATGCGCATTCGGGTAAAAACATTGATGATGAAACGCCAGCGAACCGCGCCGCTAAGGTCTCCACGCCATATTGCAGGTTTATTGCTGTACATGTGGCGTAGTAGTTCACTGTGCTGGTCGCCGCGGAGTACTTGCTCGACCTCCCGGGCCCGCCGGCAGGCCTTACGCATGCTCCAGCGAGGCAGAATACCGGCGTGGACCAGTGCCTGATCACGGCCTTCATCGAAGTGTAACAACGGTCGATGTCGTAGCCAGTGCAATAGTTCGTCAGCATCATGCGCATGCAGGATTGTGTTTAACGCGCTGCGCTTGCGTACGAGGCTGCGTTTGGGTCTTTCGGCTAACGCCAGCAAGTGCAGATCATGATTGCCCAATACGGTAATAGCGCTATCACCCAGCGATTTCACGAAGCGCAACGTCGCCAGCGAGTTCGGTCCACGATTGACGAGGTCGCCCGTGAGCCATAGTTGGTCGCTGGCGGGATCAAACTTCAGACTGTGTAACAGGCGCAGTAGTGGGTCGTAGCAGCCTTGCAGATCGCCTATCGCATAGATGGCCATGGGTTGTCGTCTTACTGCAAAATGCCGGGGACTGCCAGTGTGAACGGTGCAATCGGTGCGTCGAATTCGCTGTCGTCTTCGCGACGCATCTGGTAGCTGCCCTGCATCGAGCCGACCGGCGTTTCGATGATGGCGCCAGAGCTGTACTCAAATGTCTCACCGGGCGATAGCGTCGGCTGTTCGCCGACGACGCCATCGCCGCGGACTTCCTGCACTTTGCCGTTGCTATCGGTGATCACCCAGTGCCGTCTGCGCAGCTGGGCCGTGCTATCTCCGTCATTGCGTATCTGCACCGTATACGCGAACACATAGCGATCGGCGTCCGGTTCGCTTTGTTCGTCCAAATAACGAGTAGCGACCGATATCGCAATATACATTTCGTGGCCCATGGCGACATTTGATCAGAGCGGGCCAAGCGGCGCAATTATTGTTCGATTATCAGATTCGACAAGCAGGCAAATTGTGCGACCGATACCGTCTCCGGTCTGCCGCCAGGGTCACAACCCGCCTGTTCAATCTGCTCGGCGGTCAGGAGGTTGCGCAGCGAATTGCGCAATGTCTTGCGCCGCTGCGAGAAGGCTTGCGTGACGACCCGTTCGAATTGCCCGGCATCTTGGATGTCGGGTTGTTTATGTAACGGTGTCAGCCGGACGATCGCTGACCACACTTTCGGCGCCGGATCGAATGCGTCGGGACTGACATCGAACAAGCTGACCGCTCCGAATTGGCTTTGAAGCATCACGCTGAGTCGGCCGTAGGTCTTGCTGCCAGGTTCTGCGACCATGCGCTGGACGACTTCTCGTTGCAGCATGAAGTGCATGTCGATGATCTGGAAGCGGAACCTGGCCAGATGGAACAGCAGCGGCGTCGAAATATTGTAGGGCAGGTTGCCGACGACCCGGATGTTGCCGCCAAATTGCGCGAAGTCTACCTTCAGCGCGTCGGCCGACAGTATCTCAACGGCCTGATCTCTGAACTGCTTCTTCAATAGCGCGACGAGGTCGCGATCTATCTCAACAATACTGAGCTGTCGCGCCTTTTTCGCCAGCGTAGCAGTCAACGCGCCTCGTCCGGGTCCAATCTCAACGACGTGGTCATCGTCTTGTACAGCGATGCTTGAGAGGATTTGATCAATGACTGAATGATCAATCAGAAAATTCTGGCCAAATCGTTTGCGTGCTCTGTGTGCCATGCGTCGCCGCGCCATTGAGAGAATGTTCTCCATGGTACCCAACCGGTCGCTTTGCGGCGACTAGCACTGATAGCATGTTTCCATCGTTCAGTGACGTTTAGTCGGCAAAGGAGGGTACGCACGATGCAACCGAGAATGAGTATGATCACCCTGGGCGTAGACGATCTCGCGCGAGCGATTCAGTTTTATCAGGATGGTCTTGGCTTTAGCCGTGTGGGCGACGAGGAAAAAGTGGCCTTCTTTGCCCTCAATGGTACGTGGCTTGGCTTGTTTGGGCGGCAGGCGCTGGCGGAAGATGCCGGTGTGTCTTCGACCGGTAGTGGTTTCAATAGCTTTGCGATTTGCCACAATCTGACTTCCGAATCGGCTGTTGACGCAGCGATGGACGAGGCCATTGCTGCCGGAGCGACGTTAAAGAAGGCGCCCCAGCGTGTTTTCTGGGGTGGCTACAGCGGCTACTTTGCCGACCCCGATGGGCACCTCTGGGAGCTGGCTTACAACCCGTATTCGTGGATTGGACCGAAAGACGATGAACATTCGTATTGATCGCGCCGAGACCGACCGTATGGTCGGGCTACTGCAGCAATATTTTCGTGATGAACTTGACTGGGAAATCGATCAATTTCCAGCCGAGTTCCTGTTGCAATTTATAATCGAGCGCATCGGGCCTGTCTGTTACAACCAGGGCCTGGCCGATGCCCATGGCGCTGTAGCAGCGCAAACGGAGCGCATCAGTGATGCACTCTACGAACTGGAATTACCGACGGAGTAACGTCGCACTGGGATAGGAGTATCCGAATATGTCTCATACCGCAATAGCGTTTGCCGACAAATTGGCTCAGTTTTCTGATCACTGGTCGCCGCGCGTCATCGCCGAGATGAACGACTATCAATTCAAGCTTGTGAAACTCAAAGGTGATTTCGTCTGGCATGCGCATGCCGATACCGATGAGACGTTTATCGTTCTGAAAGGTCGCCTAAGCATCGAGTTTCGTGACGGCTCAGTGAATCTGGACGCTGGCGAAATGTATGTGGTCAAGCGTGGTGTGGAACATCGCCCTGTGGCGACGGATGAGGTCGAAGCCTTGCTGATTGAGCCGCGCGGTGTCGTCAATACTGGGGAGGCCGGTGGCGACCTGACTGCCGTACAGGACGTTTGGATTTAACGAGCGTTTCGGTCTGAAAGTTAGCTTTGTGACCATATGTGCCTCAGCCATCAGCAATTGTTTCTGACGTCGCTGGATAGATGCCATCTCTTGCCGTGAATGTGATATTTTGATCGTGCTGAAGGAACCGGTTATTGAACACTGTTCAGATCCCCTGGGCGGGGTGAGGTTCGACATGGCAAATGGAATTGATCGTCGCAGACATTCTCGTTTGGACGTGCCAGCAAAACTGTTGGTATCTAAAACGATGGGTGCACTTAACCTGTCCGAGTCCGGCATGATGATCAAGTGCCCGAAAGCGATTCCGGTAGGTCGTCACCTGCAACTGGACCTCGACCTGGACGGCTACCGACTGGCAATATCCGCCGAGGTGATGCGCTGCACTGAAGCACGCTCAATATATCATCCGGGTTATGAGATCGGCGTGAGGTTTGAGGGGCATTCAGTCAGCGAGCAACTCAAGTTGCGCGAGTTTATCAGTACGTTGTCCTAGCGCTTCTGAGCGTTCGTACAACCGGCCAGCGCGGCGGCTTGTTGGATGGCTTCGATTAGGCTCGTCTCCGACGCCGTACCGTGCGCGGCGATATCCAACGCACTCCCATGGTCGACCGACGTTCGGATAATCGGTAAGCCGAGCGTTATGTTCACGATATCGCCAAAGCCTGCGAACTTAATCACCGGTAGGCCCTGATCGTGATACATCGCTAAAATCGCGTCTGCTGTTTTGCCAGCGTGATTAAAAATGGTGTCGGCGGGGTACGGGCCATGCACATTACGACCGCGTTGTCGCTGACGTGTGATCGCGGGTTGAATAACCGCGTCATCTTCGTGCCCGAGATGGCCACCTTCGCCGGCGTGGGGATTGAGTCCACAAACCGCGATACTCGGTTTCGCTAGCGCAAATTTGTCGCACAGATCATCGTGCAGGACGTCGAGCGTGTGATCCAGATTCGTTGCAGTTATCGCGTCGGGCACTGCGCGCAACGGTAGATGGGTGGTTGCCAGCGCGACGCGCAGCGATCGATTCGCGAGCAGCATCACGGGCTTCGTGACGTCACAACGTGCGGCCAGATACTCGGTATGTCCACTGAAGGCGAAACCGGCATCCGCAATAATGCTCTTCTGTAGGGGTGCCGTGACCATGGCTGCGAAGTGTTGCCGACGGCAACCGTCGACGGCACGATCGAGTCCGTCGAGCAATGCCTGCGCGTTGGCGATCCTCGGTTTGCCGAGGCAATCCGGCTCGGGAAATGCCTGCGACAGGACCGGCAACTGGCCGGGGTTGTGCGACGTTGGCAGGTTGTCAGCGCTGACATCTATGACATCAACGGCGATACCAAACTGCGTGGCACGCTGTCGGAGCAGGTCGCTGTCACCAATAGCAATGATTGCCGTTGGTAGCGGATGCACCGCCGCTTTTAGCGAGATTTCCGGACCAATGCCAGCAGGCTCGCCGCAGGTCAGTGCAAGTCGCACTGGTGCTGTCACTTAGATGCGTTTGTCGACAAAGGCTTCGTCGCGCATGCGTCGCAACCAGAGCTCGGTCTCTTCGCCGAGTCGGGCATTGCGCAAGCTGAGCGCACATTCGTTACGCTTGACCTCTTCTGTGTTGTCGTAGACGCGTCGGCCAAGAACCTCCAGCACATGGAAGCCAAATCGTGACTGAAAGACATCCGACAACGTGTTTTCTGCCAGCTCGTCGACGACCGCAGTGAACTCGGGTACGAAGACCGTTGACTCGGTCCAACCAAGGTCGCCCCCCAGGTTTCCGGAACCTGGGTCGTCGGAGTTCAGTTTTGCCAGATCGCCAAAGTCTTCGCCATTGACAATGCGTGCGCGAATATCTTCCAGTTTCTGACGGGCAGCAGCCTCGTCCAGAATCTCGTTCGGTGTGATCAGAATGTGTCTGACATTGACCTGCTGGATTTCGCTGCGTCCGGTGACACCGCGAGTTTCGTTAAGGCGAATCAGATTGTAACCACTGCCGCTGCGGATTGGTCGGGAAACGTCACCGTCTTTCATGCCACGCACCGCATCGATAAACAGGGTCGGAATCTGGGTGCCACTGCGCCAGCCCAGTTCGCCACCTTCAAGACTCGTTTCGCTATCTGAGTTGGCGATGGCGAGTGCTGAAAAATCAGCGCCATTTTCAAGCGCCTCGAACAATGCGAGTGCCTTTTCTTCGGCTTTGCGGAACTCGTCAGCAGTCGCTGATCCCGACACGCCGATCAGGATGTGCGAAAGATTAAACTCAGCTTTGGCACCGAAACTGTCTTCGTTTCTGGCCAGACACTGTTGCAGCTCGCGATCCGTCACATTGATGCGACGAAAAACCTCGACCTGGCGCAGCTGATCCATGATCATCTGCTCCCGCATATCCTGACGGTAGGTGGCATAAGACAGCCCCTGCGACGCCATTGCCTGTGGCAACTGGGCGAATGCGATATTGTTGCGCCGCGCGACTTCTGCCAGCGAGTTATTGAGCATCTCATCAGAAATGCGAATGCCCATGCGTTCCGCACGTTGTAGTTGCAGCTGGTTGACAATCAGTCGCTCGAGAATCTGATCCTTCAGCACGTCTTCCGGGGGTAGTTGCTGATTGGCCTCGGAAAGTCGTTGTACGAGTGTGCGGATTTGGTTGTCGAGCTCGCTTTGCAGCACTACGCCATCATTGACGACAGCGACAATCTTGTCGAGTAACTGTCCGGTATCTGCGCTCTGCGGATGCGCCGCGTGACTGGCGAGAACAAGACATAAAATAAGAGAAATCTTTTTGATCATGACGTTTAATCGTTAGCGAGCCTGATAACCAAGGATACCGCTTTCCAGCAGCGAATCCACGGAGTCTCCGACACTGGTTAGGCCCTTGAGTTCCAATTGAATAATGATGGCGGATTCGGCGGTACCGTCCCGTCGGCTGATGAACCGCCGGGATACGACGCTGACGCCCCAGCAGCAGCTCTCGTATTCAAGGCCGACAAACCGTTCCAGGGAGGTTTTTTCCCTAAACGAATAATTATAGCGCCCAACCATGTTCCAGCGCGACGCGATTGGCCAGACCCAGGAGACATCGCCCTGATCGATCGAGTCACGGCGGAAGCGGTAGCCCAGATTCAGAATACGACCCCGCCCGGGCTGATACTGCAGCCTGATCTCGGATTTTGTGGTGCTGTTGGTCTCGCTATTCCATTGCTGGGCCAGATCGATATTCCAGTTACCCCAGACATTGAGTCGCAGCTCCGCGATATAATCTGACGAATTGCCGGTCGTGTCGGTGGTGCCGGGCAGCGTGACCGCTTGTTCAGACAGATACCGACTCTGTCCTACCGTCGCTGTCAGTATCGATCGCCCGTCCGCATTATCGATCAGGCGTGTGGTGATCCCAATCGTCGCCTGGTCGGTGTCTCCGATGCGGTCGATGCCGATAAAACGGTTACTTCGATAGAGTTGTTCAATACTCGCGATGGGCTGAATCGTGTCAAAAACCGGTAGATCCGTTTGGTCGCGAAATGGCACATGGACGAAATACAGATGCGGCTCCAGCGTTTGTCGAATTCTGCCGCGGTCGAGATCGCGAAACAGTGTCACGCCGGTCATGAACTCCGCGGTCGGCATACTGCGGGTCTGGGTGGTATCGCTGGTCGTAGTGTCAGCATCCAGCTTGTAGTGTGTGTAGAGCCATTGCAGTTTTGGCCGAAAATAAAAGCCATTCCGTTCAAGTGGCAAGCTGATCGATGGCGCCACGTGGTAGCGTTGCCCGGTCACGCCGACGTCGCGGTCGAAGGCTGTCAATTCCGTCTGCAGGCCGAGCGTCAATCCGCCGGGCAGCCGATCATATTCACTGTCTACACGAATCGATGGCAACAGACGATAGGGTTGATTTGCGTTGTCGATCAGCGCGTCAATGGTTTGGTAGTGCGTCACGCGCGCCTCGGCCCGGGTATACGGGCCGCGGTAGCGTAGCCCGACGCTGCGATTGAGGTGGGTCGCACTGGCATTGCTCAGACTGCCACCGAGATCCTCAAGATAGCGTGTGTCAGACACATCGGTGACATCGATGAAGCCCTGCCAACGTTTGGCGAAATTGCTCTGGTTCTGCCATTCAAACAACGTTCTGTCGATATCGAGGATGTTATCGCTTGGCAGGTAAGTGGCGCGGATCGTGCCGGCACTGCGCTCGGTCAGGTAGCGAAACTGACTATCGAGTTGTACACCGCGTCGCGACAGTATTCGCGGTGTAAACGTGGCGTCAAATGCTGGCGCGATGTTCCAGTACCAGGGCGCACGGATGTCGATACCGTTTTGCTGCGATTGTCCGAAGCCGGGAATCAGAAAGCCTGTCTTTCGTTGTGTACTGATAGGAAATGACAAATAGGGCGCGTACAGAATAGGAACGCCCTTGAACTTCAGCGACATGCCGCGTGCCTCGCCGACGCCCGCTTCCGTATCCAGACGGATTTTCTTCGCGCGGATGATCCAATCCGCATCCATGCTTGGACACGATGTGTAACCGACTTCTTCGAGGCGAATTTTGCCCGTGCGATCGATACGCAGCAGTCCGGCGGCGCCACGTGCGGCACCTCGACCGAGTTCAAATTCGGCTTCGGTGAATTCGATTCGGCCGTAGAGATAGTCGAGCATAGCCTGTTGGCTAACGATGTCTGCCCCGGCGCCGGTATAGCGGATATTTCCGATAAGCGCCAGCACACCCTGTTCTCGACTATAACTACCTTCCTCGGCCTCGATCGCATAGCCCGCGCTGCTGGCACGCACACCGTCTTTCAGCATGGCGTCGCCGCCCAGCGTTAACTCGCCACGACCACTCTCGAGTGAGATCTGGCCATCATCCAGCGGCGCAGGCTGCAGCGTGGCCTGTGCAAATCGGGGCGCCTTACACAGTGCCGGCGTACCGTCTGCTGCTACGCTGTCACTCTCTGCAAGGGTGACGAGCGGCGACGCCGCAATGCAAAGCAACAGGATGTAACGCAATACTGGAATGGGATCCACCGATCTCACCAACACAGAAGCTTGGATTGTAAATCAAGAGCACGGTTCCGTGTGGAATGAGCGATATTCCGGCATGCTTAGCATTCACGGTACTGGCCGTCGCTCTGAGGTATCCCGCTGCGGTCCGATCCGTGCCTACGAGGGTTCGGTCTGCGCTACCATTGACGTATGAATTCGCACAGCGACGCCATCGATATGCGCCAGCTAGCGCTGCGGCAATGGCTGAATGATGTTGGCTACACCATTACGGCCCTTGAGCCGGCCTCGGCCGACGCGAGCTTCCGGCGCTATTTTCGGATCACACTCGACAACGCGGGCACGCCCGACCGATCGGCCACGTTGATCGCCATGGATGCACCACCGGATAAAGAAGACAGCGCGCCATTCGTGCGCGTTGCTGAACTCATGCAAGCCCTGAGCGTGCCGGTACCAACGATCCATGATCGCGACCTTGAACAGGGCTTCCTGGTGCTCGATGATCTGGGTAGTACGGATCTGCTGACGGCGCTTGGCGCCACACCCGAGGCGCGCGACGCATTGTATTCAGAGGCCATGCATTGGCTGCGTACGTTGCAATGCGCGAGTGATCTGCAAGCGCGTGAAAACCCGGCCTATGACGACGCGCTGCTGCGCCGCGAGATGGCGTTGTTTGAAGAATGGCTCATCGGCAAGCACCTCAAGCTGCCGTGGTCGGGCGATGATCAGGCGAATTGGCGAATGGTCACGGACATACTGGTGCGCAACGCGCTCAGTCAACCGAGCACGCTGGTTCACCGCGACTTTCATTCGCGCAACCTGATGGTGCGCGACGATGATTCTATCGCCATCATCGACTTTCAGGACGCGATGTACGGTCCATATACCTACGATCTCGTGTCGTTATTGCGCGACTGTTACGTCGCTCTTCCACCGACGGATGTCCGCGCGTTGGCCGAGGACTGGCTCGCGTTGAGTCCGCACGGCCAGGGTGTCGATAGCACGCAGCGGCTTCGATGGTTCGATCTGATGGGTGTGCAGCGCCACCTGAAGGCCGCCGGGATCTTTGCGCGTCTTGCTCACCGCGACAACAAATGGGGATATCTGCCTGATATCCCCCGTACTGTCGGTTACATCATTGCACTGCGTACGCATTACCCTGAGCTCGAGTGGTTAACCACGCTGCTCGAGGAGCGCGTGCTGCCGGAACTGGCTACGTGACTCAGGCGTTGCTCCTGTGTGCCGGTCGCGGTGAGCGATTGCGTCCACTGACCGATCATCGGCCAAAGCCGCTCGTCAAGGTGGCGGGCGATACCTTGTTAGGTTGTCACCTCGCGCGTCTCAGGTCAGCCGGGGTCACCCGCGTCGTGATCAATCTCGGCTGGCTCGGCGAGCAGATCATCGACCATGTCGGCGATGGCGCGCGCTGGGGCGTTGAGGTGATTTATAGCGCCGAGGGCTACCCAACGCTCGATACTGGCGGGGCGATTCTGCGCGCGATGCACTGGCTCGACGACGCGCCGTTCTGGGTGATCAATGCGGACGTTTGGACCGACTATGCGTTGCCCGGCTCTCCGTCTGATGTCCTCGACGATTGTGAAGGTGCATTGGGTTTAGTGGCGAATCCTCAATATCGTGACTGCGGCGACTTTGATCTCGTGCGTGGCCGCGTGATCAATAAGGCAAACCCTGGTCTGACTTTTAGTGGCATCGCCGCCTATCGGCCCGCCTTTTTCCCAGAGCGGACCGTACAGCGATGCTCGGTTGTACCCTGGTTACGTGCGGCCGCGGACAATGACGCACTGGCGGGTTTCAAGATCGCACAGGCGTGGTTTGATGTGGGTACACCAGATCGGCTCGAGACGCTTGCGCAATATCTCGAAGAGACAGGCTATGCGGACTAGCCGATGGAAAGCTTGGGCATATCAGCGGGGAAGCTGAACTCGGTTTGTAACGCCTGATTGAGGCGTGGTGTCAGCGCAGCAGCGACAGTTTCGGTGCGTTGCGTGATACCCAGTGAACGGAGGTCGATAACCTCGAGGTTGCTAAATCCACACGGGTTGATGCGCTGGAAAGGTTCGAGATCCATGTCGATATTGAACGCCATACCGTGATAGCAGCAGCCGCGCCGGATACGCAGGCCGATGCTGGCGATTTTTTTGCCATCGACGTAAACACCTGGGGCATCGCAGCGCGAAGCCGCCTCGACATCGAGTGAGGCTAAGTAGTCGATGACCGCGTTTTCCAGGCCGGAAACAAGTCCGCGCACACCCAGTTTGGCACGTCGCACGTTGACCAATGGGTAGATCATCAACTGGCCTGGCCCGTGATAGGTGACCTGACCACCGCGATCGATCGCGACCAGTGGGATGTCTCCCGGTGCCAATACGTGTTCCCGGCTTGCTGCCATGCCGAGTGTGAACACCGACGGATGCTCGCAAAACCACAGTTTGTCCGCCGTGCTGTCGTCTCGCGTATCGGTGAATGCCTGCATCTCGCGCCAGACCGGTTCGTAGTCGCGCAAGCCAAGCCATTGGGTTTCGTTGGCGGCCATCGATTACAGGGCCATCAAAACCCGATCATCGTCGGTCAGTGCCTGATAGATGTTGTCGAGTTGTTGGCGACTCGTCGCGGTGATGTCGACAGTGACCGATGTAAATTTGCCGTTCTTGCTCTCGCGTGCCGCGACCGCTAGCGGCACGTCTTGTTCAGCGGTGCTCAAGATCAATGCCGTTACATGAGATTCGAAATCCTTGCCCGCTTCGCCCATCGCTTTCACGGCGAAGCGCTGCGGAAACTCCATCTCAAACTCGGGCGTTTGTTTGCTGTCGCTCATAACGTGTACTTCGTACTCTGGAATGCATCAAAAAGTTCGCGCCAGATTGGGCCGGGGCTGCCGTTGCCGATTCGGGTTGGACCGACGCTGACGATGGGGGCGACGTCTTTTGTGCTCGACATCAGCCAGACTTCACTTGCCGCGAGCAGCGTATCGACAGGCACCGGTTCACAGCGTGTTGGCAGGTTCATTTGCTCTGTGAGCCGCCATACAAGATCGCGCGTCACACTAGGGAGTAATGTGGTGTCGAGTGGCGGCGCAATCAAGACCCCGTCGACCACACAGGCAATCGCACTGGTCGAGCCTTCAGTGATGAAACCATCGCGATGCAGAATGGCCTCGATAGCCTCGGCATCTTCCGCGGCCTGTTTCGCCAACACATTGGCCAGCAGCGATGTGGATTTAATATCGCAGCGTTGCCAACGAGTATCGTGTGCCAGGATGGCATGAAACCCCGTTTTGTAGCGATCGATATCGAGCGGGGCCAGCGGCTGTGTCATGACGAACAAGCTGCTGATCTGTTGGGTGGGGAACGCGTGATTTCGCCGCGTGTCTCCAGCGCGAGACACCTGCAGATACAACGACTGGCCGCCGCCGCCGTTTGCGCTGACTACCTGCTCGAAAATAGCCTCCAACGCCGCGTCATCCTGTACCAGTGGCAGGTCGATGGCAGCGAGACTGTCGCGCAGGCGTCTAAGATGGCCGTGCAATCCGACCGCCCGACCGCCCGGGTAGGGGATGACCTCATACACGCCGTCTCCGAACAGGAAGCCGCGATCGAGTGGCGATATATGAACGTCGGACAGCGGCTTCAGGTCACCGTCATGCCATGCAAACGGCAGCTGGGTTATCGTCATGAGCTACTCAAACCACAAAGCAACTTCGTCGGTCATGCGTTTCCATAGGCCGCCGCGTGCGATATCGGTCAATACGATCAACGGAGCGGTGGTCAGCACTTCCCCGTCCAACATCACCCGTAGTTCGCCAACTTCGGTGCTGGCAACCATCGGGGCGTACAGGTCGCGTTGTACAGAGACGGTCGGCACCAGAGAATCCCACGAGCCGCGCGGCACTGTGACGTGTACCGGTGCCGCAACGCCGAGTGCAGCGCGATCCTGCTCGCCTTTCCAAACGCGCATCGTGTCGATTTCCTGATTTGCTGCATACAACTGACGCGTTTCGTAAAAGCGGAAGCCATAGTTGAGCAAAGACTGGCTGGCATCGATTCGGGCCTTGGCGCTCGCCGTGCCCATAACCGCCGAGATCAGGCGCATGTCGTTACGCACCGCGGACGACACGAGGCAATAGCCGGCCGCCTCGGTGTAGCCGGTCTTCATGCCGTCAACGCTCGAGTCTTGCCAAAGCAGTTTGTTGCGATTGTCCTGCTTGATATCGCCCCACGTGAAGGACTTTTGTTTATACCACGCGTAGTACTGCGGGAATTCCTTGATGATGGCGTGTGCCAGTGTCGCCATGTCGCGCGCCGTGGAGTAGTGTTGGTCACCAGGTAACCCGGTCGCATTCTGAAAGTTGGTCGATAACATGCCGAGTTCGGCGGCGAACGTGTTCATCAGATTGGCGAACACATCCTCGGTGCCGGCAACGTATTCGGCCAGCGCGACGCTTGCGTCGTTACCCGACTGGACAATCATGCCCTGCAATAAATCCTCGACGCTGACCTGGCTGCCTTGTTCCAAGAACATACGAGAACCGCCGGTGCGGTGCGCCTTATTGCTGATCGGAACCATGTCAGTGAGTTTGATTTGCTCAGCGGCTAGTGCCTGAAAAACGACATAGGCGGTCATCAATTTGGTCAGACTGGCCGGTTCCACCTGCAAATCGGGCGCCATTGCAGCCACGACGCGGCCGCTGTCGGCATCCAGTACGATGTAGCTGCTGGCATTCAACGCGGGTGGGGCGGGAATCGGTAGGCCGGCCGCCGACAGTCGACCGGCGAGTAGGCACAACGCGATCAGGCTCGCCCACCGTGCGATTTGTCTTGGATGCATGCGCTCAGGATCCTTTGCAGATATTCGCGCAATTATTTCATAGCTTTGCCCACAAAGCAGCGCGTACCGGTTCTTCGACCGCGCGGTGGATCGATAGTTTCTGCTTGGCGCCTAGTCGTCGTTGACGAGGCGAACTTCATCGATGCCGAGTGCGCGAAGCTGGTCGCTGATGCGGTCGAAGTCAGTGACTGACGCAATGGGGCCAACCCTAACGCGGTGGATGGGCTGTCGCCTGGATTCATCTGACGCAATAAACACGTCTTGTGCCACTGTCGCGCGAACGCGATCCCGCAGTCGTGTGGCATTGGTCAGATCGCCAAAGGCGCCCACCTGCATGTACAGCAGCGCGACAGGCACACGCTCGCTGTCCGCCGAGACATTCGGAGCATCGAAACGGATCGCCTCGACTTCGACGAGGCCCGTGCCCGCTTCTACCAGGTCCAGTTCGCGTGCCGCGGCGTAGGACAAATCGATCAGTCGGTTGTCGACGAATGGGCCGCGGTCATTGACGCGCAATACGATAGAACGCCCGTTGCCGAGGTGAGTGACCCGCACCCAGGTCGGCAGCGGTAGCGTTTTGTGCGCGGCACTCACCGCATGCATGTCGAAAGGCTCTCCCGAAGAGGTCGGACGGCCATGAAATTTTTTGCCGTACCAACTAGCGACGCCGCGCTCGCGGTAGTCAGCTGCGTCTTGCATGACGTAATAACGTATGCCGTAAACCTCATAGAACGGCGGGTTGCCCGATGCGCTGCGCGGTTCCGGTCGTGGTGTCGCATCCGCATTCGGGATACGTTTATCGCGGGCGGGAGGCCCATCGCCGGCGGTCGAAAAAGCACAGCCGCTGAGACAGCCGACCAGCAACAGCAAGCCAACGCGTGTCATGTTTATTGTGCTGCAGCGCGTAGGCTGTCGGAGCGTGCGGCGGCGATATCGGTACCCAATTGCCACACCGCCATTGCGTACATCGCGCTGCGATTGTAGCGAGTGATGACGTAGAAATTGTGAAAGCCTACGTAGTAAAGCGGACCGTCGGCGCCGTCGAAGGCGATCAATTTTGCTTTCTCATCGGTCGCAAGTTCTGTCGCGAATACGACGCCTTCCTCGCTCAACTCGCCTATGGTCTGCTTGGCCTTCAGCGTATTCTTTTTTGGAACCGTACCCGAGAACGTACTCGCGAGTGTCGCGCTCGCGACCACTTCGCCGTTTTCACGCCAACCATGTTTGACGAAATAGTTGGCGACGCTACCGATGATGTCTTCCCAGCTCGAGAAAAGATCGCGTCGACCGTCACCATCGGCATCCACTGCGTAATGTCGATAGCTGGACGGAATAAACTGCGGTGACCCCATCGCACCGGCATACGAGCCAAGTGCTGTATCGATGTCGACTTGTTCCTCGCGCGCCAGCACCAGGAACTGTCCGAGTTCTTTACGAAAAAACTTCGCACGCGGTGGGTAATCGAATCCCAAAGTGGCGAGTGCATCCAACACACGATAGTTGCCCGTAATGCGTCCGTAATACGTTTCGACGCCAATGATACCGACCAGAATTTCGCCCGGCACACCGGTTTCTTCGCTAATGCGCGCAATCGTTGCTTCATGTTCATTCCAGAACGCTACCCCGGCATCGATGCGCTTTTGTTGGATAAAGATGCCGCGATAGTCATGCCAAGGCTTGCTGCGTTCCGCGGGCCGGCTGATCGCGTCGAGGATGCTCTGCTGTTTTTTTGCGCTCTGCAGAACGGCGGTCAAAGTGGCCGCATCAAAGTCGTATTCGCTAACCATGTTTTCGATAAAGTCGCGCACATCCTCGCGTTCAGTATCGAGTGCTACTGCTGTGGTAGCGGTGAGGCACAACAGGAACGAGACGGTCAGAAGTCGAATTATCGCGGGCATTGACTGGTTCTCCAGGAGTTTAGCGTGGCAACAAGCGTTTTCTGGTATGGATCGACATCAGAATACCGAATGCGCCCATCAGGGTCACCATGGACGTGCCGCCGTAGCTGATCAGCGGCAACGGTACGCCGACGACGGGTATCAGCCCCGTGACCATGGCCGTATTGACGAAAACGTAGATAAAGAAGGTCAGCGACAAGCTGCCGGCGAGCAGGCGTGTGAACGTGTCGCCGGCCTGACTGGCGATATACAGGCCGCGCCCCACCACGAACAGATACAGAGCGATGAGTGCTGTGAGTCCGAGCAAGCCGAACTCCTCTCCGATAACCGCAAAGATAAAGTCGGTATTGCGTTCCGGCAGATATTCGAGCTGACCCTGGCTGCCGTTTGTCCAGCCCTTTCCGAACAGGCCGCCCGAGCCGATCGCAATTTTGGACTGAATGATGTTGTAGCCCGCGCCCAACGGGTCGCTCTGAGGGTCGATCAGTGTCAAGACTCGCTGTTTCTGGTATTCGCGCATATTGGCCCAGATCAGTGGCAGGGCCGCTGCCAATAGACCGCCCAGCGTCAGGATGACGCGTATCCTGAGGCCCGCGAGCAGGATGACGATGCAGCCTGACGCTCCGATCAGAATCGCGGTGCCAAGGTCGGGTTGGCGCGCGATCAGCAATACCGGTGCGGCGACAATGGCGAGCAGCATTAATAATGACCGGAAGCTCGGGGGAAGCGGCCGCGTGTGCAAATAGGCGGCTGCCATCAGCGGGACCGCAATTTTCATGATCTCGGAGGGCTGAAAGCGAAAGCCAATGTAGATCCAACGCTGGGCGCCTTTGCCGGTAACGCCAGCGATTAACACCATCAGTAATAGTGCGAGGCCGAGTCCGTAGCCAACCACGGCCCAGCGACGATAGGTCGCTGGCTGAAACTGTGCGAGTACCACCATCGCCACGATCGCGACAGCCAGACGCACGGCCTGAGCCGTCACCTGCGCCACGTTTTGCCCGGAAGCGCTGTAAAGAACGATGAGTCCGAAACCGGCGAGTAACAGCACACCGGCCAACAACGGGCCGTCGAGGTGTAGCCGTTGAAGCCACGGGGTAGCGCGCGTGCCTTCCGCCTGTCGGAACTCTGTGGTGTCCTTGAACATCATGGTGTCCGGTCCCTGCGGGCCAGCCAGAGGTCGGTGAGCGCTTTGGCGACCGGCGCTGCAACGGAGCTGCCGCTACTGCCATTCTCGATGACGACGGCGACGGCGATCGTCGGTGCTTCGATCGGCGCGAAAGCGATAAACAATGCGTGATCTTTCAGTCGCTCATCGAGCTCGAGATCGTCATATTTCTCTTCCTGCGCGACGGTAAACACCTGCGCGGTACCCGACTTGCCGGCAATCGTGTAGTCCGCACCGACGCCCGTTGCATACGCGGACCCCCGTGGGGACTGCAACACGTCCTGCATCGCATCGATAATGTGCTGCCAGGTATGTTCGTCGCCGCCGCCGGGGATGCTCGGCAATGACTCCGGTTCGGTTTGCAGCATGTCGTTGTTGAGTGCGTCACCGACCGCCATTGTCAGATGCGGGCGCATGCGGATGCCACGCATGCTGAGTGTGGCGGTGGCATGGGCGAGCTGCAGCGGCGTTGCGAGCATATAGCCTTGCCCGATCGATGCGATGACCGTTTCGCCGGGAAACCACACGCGGTCGGCGCGCCGCTGAAAATTCTGTCGCTTCCAGTCGCGTGATGGAACGATGCCGTTCTTTTCGCCCGGGATCTCGATGCCGGTGACGCTGCCCAGACCGAAGTTGACGAGATGATCGTGCATCAGGTCAATGTCCATGTCCTGCGCCAACTGATAAAAGTACACGTCGCATGACTGCGCGATGGAATCACGTAAATCGACGAGACCGTGTCCCTCGGGTTTCCAGTCGCGATAACGGTGGGTGCTGCCTGGCAAGCTGAAGAAGCCTTCGCAGTTGATGGTGCGAGTCGTACTGGTTCTGCCGCTGATCAATGCGCCGAAACCCAGCATCGGCTTAATGGTGGAGCCGGGTGGGTAGCGACCCGCTATCGATCGATTGAACAGTGGTCGGTCCAGGTTTTCCTGTAACGCGGTGTAGTCACGCTGACTGATACCGCGTGCGAAACTATTTGGGTCGTAGGCCGGTGAACTGGCCATCGCCAGTACTTCGCCATTGTTAGGATCGATTGCGACGATCGAGCCCCGGCGACCATCGAGTTGGATTTCCGCTAACCGCTGCAGCTCCAGATCCAGCGTCAGGTAAATGTTCTTACCCGGCGTCGGCTGATCGCGAACTTCGGATGCAATCGCCCGTCCGTCGGCTGTGGTTTGCACGTGATTGTGACCGACCGTGCCATGCAGCAGGCTTTCGTAGTGCAGTTCGATACCGGTCTTTCCGATCTGGGATGTGCCTGCGTAGTTAGCCTGGTCGATACGTGCCAGATCCTGCGGGCTAAGACCGCCGACATAGCCAATCACATGCGCGGCCAGCTTGCCATGGGGGTAATCGCGAATCAGACGCGCGCGAATATCAATGCCGGGAAAATAAGGTCTATGCATCGCAAACCGGGCGATTTCCTGATCGTTCATGCGCGACTTCAGTGTGACCGGATTGAATTTTGCGGTCCGGCTGATGCGTTCCCGAATTTCTTCGATGCGATCGGGGTCGAGCAAACCGTCGGCCAGCAGCGCATCTAACGCAGCATCCATGTCCGGTACCTGCTCCGGAATCATCTCCAATTGGTAGGCGGGTAGGTTTTGCGCGAGCACGACGCCGTTGCGGTCGAGGATCAACCCGCGCGTGGGTGGCGCGGCCTCCACGCGTATGCGATTGCTTTGCGCCAGAGCCGCGTATTGCTCATGCTCGACGACTTGCAGTTGTGTCAGACGCGCCAGCACGACGCCGCAGCCCACCAGTACCCCGATCAGGGCGAGTAGAAGTCGACCGAAAAACAGCCGTTGTTCGGCGGCTGTGTCCTTGATTGCTTGCAAATTGGCCATCGTAGTGTCCGGCCTAGCTCTTTTTGCGACGCCCGAGTCTCGCGGTATCCAGTATAACCAAAGTCAACGGCCAGACGATGATCGCACTGACGATGGGCCAAAGATGAAACGCAGCCCCGATGTCGTTGTTGGTCGCACCGTTCACCCAGAACAACACAAATTGATACACAGCGAGGAACAACAGTGCTGTCAACGTTGCCTGCCAGATCGGCACCAGCATCAGACGTAAATGCAATTTGTGCGGTAAATAGCACGCGACGATCAATGCCAGCGCGTATTGGCCTAGCGGTGCGCCAAACAAGGCATCCATGACCAGCCCGGCGATCAGCGCACTGGTCATCAACCAGTGCCCGGGTGTGTAGATGGCCATGTACAAAAGAACCAGTGCCACCCAATCAGGCCGATGCGCTGCCAGAAATTCCGGCAGCGGCACTGCTGATAGCACCAGCGCGAAGATCAGCGCGATATAGACCACAGACGTTCGTTCGCGGCTACTCGGTGCCATCGTTCGACTCGTCCGGGGCGGGTGGGGTGAGCGGTGCAAGGAGCAGGACTTCGCGCATCCGCGACAACGCCGCGACTGGCGTTGCAGTCACCTTGGCAAATTCCTGACGCGGACGGATCTCCACGGCGGTCACTTCAGCGACCGGATAGCCGGGCGGAAACTCGCCGCCCAGACTGGACGTCACGAGCAAATCACCAACGACGATGTCCGTATTATTCGGCAGGAATCGAATCTCGAGCTGGTCTTTGTCGCCCGCACCGAACGCGACAGTGCGCAGGCCATTGCGCACGACTTCGACTTGTATCGCGTGCCCTGGGTCGCTGATCAACATCGCATTAGCGGTATACGGACCGACCGACACAATCTGTCCGACGATACCGTTCGCGTCGATGATCGCCTGCTGTGCGACGACGCCATCGCTGGCGCCCTTGTTCACGACAACACGATTTCTAAACCGATCGGCATCGACTCCCAAAATCTGGGCGACCTGCACATCGGTGCCGAGGCGCGGTCGCGCGTCGAGCATCGCGCGCAGACGTTCGTTCTCTGCGATGATCACGTTCAGTTGTTGCAGACGAGCATCGGCGAGCAGCCGCTCACGCTTCAATCGCGCATTCTCTAAGGCGAGCTCCGCGCGCGAGCGGGTCGAGTCGCCGCTCCAGTTGGCAAGCGTGGCTGGCAATGCGGCGACAGCCTGCAGCGGATAGGTGATCTGCATCAGCACGCTGCGAATCGGCTTGCCCACGTCGGTACGCAGGTCGAGCATCATCAGCGTGATACAGGCGAGGGAAAGCAGGAAGGTTCGCAGCCCGAGTGCGCGGCCATGACTGAGCCGATGTACGCCATTCGAGCCTGCTGGCATAGCGTTCGCAGGCCTTAGTTAAGGCCGAAAACAGACGGGCCGTATTCGTCCATAAGCTCAAGCGCGCGACCACCGCCACGCGCTACGCAGGTGAGGGGGTCTTCGGCGATCACAACCGGAAGCCCGGTTTCTTCCATCAATAGTTTGTCGAGGTCGCGCAACATCGCGCCGCCGCCGGTGAGGACAATGCCGCGCTCAGCGACATCGGCACCCAGTTCGGGTGGCGTTTGTTCGAGCGCTTCCTTGACCGCACCAACGATACCTTGCAACGGTTCTTGTAAAGCCTCGAGGATTTCATTGCTGTTCAGCGTAAAGCTGCGCGGCACACCTTCCGACAGGTTGCGACCCTTGACCGAAATCTCCAGCACCTCGGCGCCCGGATAGGCAGAACCGATCTCGTGCTTAATGCGTTCCGCCGTTGCTTCCCCAATCAGGATGCCGTAATTGCGCCGCACGTAGTTTGTGATCGCTTCATCAAAACGATCACCACCGACGCGGACGGATGCCGCGTAAACAATACCGTTCAATGAAATGACGGCGACCTCCGAGGTGCCGCCACCGATGTCGAGTACCATCGAACCGCGCGCTTCATGCACGGGCATACCCGCGCCGATCGCGGCGGCCATCGGTTCGGCAATCAAAATGACTTTGCTGGCGCCGGCGCCCTCGGCGGACTCCTGAATGGCGCGACGTTCGACCTGCGTCGACCCGTACGGCACACAGATCAGCACTCGCGAGCGCGGCGTGAAAAAGCGATTGCCGTGCACCTTCTTAATGAACGTCTGCAGCATCTTCTCTGTGACGGTGAAATCGGCGATTACGCCGTCTTTCAGCGGACGAATAGCCGTGATGTTGCCAGGCGTGCGGCCGAGCATGTTCTTGGCGTCCTGACCCACGGCCTCGACGCGTCGACCGCCACTGCCGAATTCTTCGCGGATCGCGACCACGGACGGTTCGTCCAGAACGATACCCTCGCCCCGAACGTAAATCAGCGTGTTTGCGGTGCCCAGATCGATGGACAAATCGTGGGAAAAATACCCGAGAAGGTTCTTGAACATTGTGTTGTGGGTCCAGCCCCGAAAAATTCCGTGAACTCTAGCAACGGGGGGGACAATCGGCAAGGCTGAGTGTATTCTTGCCGATCTGTCGGTCGCCGCGCGTTTTGGCGATCATCCACAGCAAATACAGGAGATTTCGATGTCGGTAACTAGCGACGACATTGACAAACTGGCCGTCTTGTCTCGACTCCGGTTCGAACAGGACGAACATGCCGACTTCACGGCTAAGCTCGGCAGTATCGTTGAGTTTGTGGCCCAGCTACAGTCCATCGACACCGACGATGTATCGCCAATGGCGCATCCGCTCGATCAGGCACAGCGGCTGCGCGTCGACGTGGCTGACGCGAATATTGATCGTGAGCGTCTGCAAGCTACGACAAACCACGCTGAAGAAGGGCTGTATCTGGTCCCGAGGGTCATTGAATGACCGCGCTTCATGATCTGACACTGACAGAAATGCGAGCCGGGTTGGTGTCTGGTGAATACACTTCGCGCGACCTGGTGACGACGAGCCTTGACCGAATTGCGGGCATGGACGGTGCTCTGAATAGTTTTGTGACCGTTCAGGCCGACGCGGCGCTGGAGGCAGCAGATGCCGCGGACCGAAAAATTGCCGATGGCAGCGCGGGACCATTGACGGGTCTGCCCATTGCGCACAAGGACATCTTTTGCACGGAAGGGGTACGTACGACTTGCGGTAGCCGCATGCTCGAGAACTTCGTGCCGCCGTATTCCGCCACCGCTGTTTGCCAGTTGGCGGATGCTGGTGCGGTACTGATTGGCAAGACCAACATGGACGAATTCGCCATGGGCTCTTCCAACGAGACGAGCTACTTTGGTGATGTTCACAATCCGTGGCGTCACAGTTTGTCGCCTGGTGGCTCCTCTGGTGGCTCTGCCGCCGCGGTCGCTGCGCGTCTGGTTGGCGCGGCGACTGGCACTGATACCGGAGGTTCGATTCGTCAGCCGGCTGCATTGACCGGGTTAACGGGGTTGAAGCCGACTTATGGACGCATCTCTCGATATGGCATGATCGCATTTGCCAGCAGCCTCGATCAGGCGGGCACGCTCACGCGCAGCGCCGAGGATGCTGCATTGATGCTCGGGGTCATGTCCGGGTTCGATCCCGCAGACTCGACGAGTGTGGATCGTTCGGTCGATGACTATCAATCCGCGCTTGATCATCCCGTATCCGGCTTACGTATCGGCGTGGTCGAGGAATTCATGGGCGAAGGGCTCGACGATGCGAATCGCGAGTGTGTCGAGCGCGCGTTGCAGGCACTGGCCGAACAGGGTGCGCAGATCAAACGCATCTCCCTTCGCAACATCGGCTTGTCGGTGCCGACGTATTATGTGGTCGCTCCGGCGGAATGCTCGTCAAACTTATCCCGCTTTGATGGCATTCGGTTTGGTCATCGGGTCGCAGACCCGGTCGATCTTCAGGATTTGTACACGCGCTCTCGCGCCGAAGGTTTTGGTGCCGAAGTGAAGCGTCGCATCATGACGGGCACTTATGTGCTGTCGGCAGGTTATTACGATGCCTATTACCTGAAAGCGCAAAAGGTACGCCGCCTGATCAGTGCCGACTTCCAGCAGGCGTTTGCTGAAGTCGATCTGATCGCGGGACCAACGACGCCGACACCGGCGTTTGCGTTGGGCGAGAAAACAGACGACCCGATCACGATGTATTTGAATGACATCTACACCATCGGTGCCAACCTCGCAGGTCTGCCCGCGATGTCGGTGCCTTGTGGGTTGGTGGATGGATTGCCTGTCGGTCTACAGCTCATCGCGCCGCCATTCGAAGAGGCGCGCATGTTGCATTGTGCGCATCAGTATCAGCAGGTCAGTGATTGGCACCGCCTGTGTCCGGAGGGCTACGCATGAGCTGGGAAGTCGTCATCGGGCTTGAGATTCATGCGCAGCTCGCCACTCACAGCAAGATTTTCTCATCAGCACCGACCGCCTACGGGGCAGCGCCCAATACGCAGGCGAACGTCGTTGATCTTGGCTTTCCGGGCGTGTTGCCGGTGCTGAACGAAGAGGCTGTGCGGCTTGCAGTGATGTTTGGTTTGGCAATCGACGCCGATATCACACGGCATTCGGTCTTTGCCCGCAAGAATTACTTTTACCCGGACTTGCCAAAGGGTTACCAGATCAGTCAACTCGATCTGCCCATCGTAGCGGGCGGACAAGTAGTGATCGAAGGCGATAGCGGCGAGCCAAAGGTCGTGGAACTGACTCGCGCCCACCTTGAGGAAGACGCTGGTAAATCGTTGCATGAGAACTTTCAGAACCTAAGTGGCATCGATCTGAATCGCGCGGGTACGCCGTTGCTTGAGATCGTGTCGGAGCCGCAGTTGTCGTCAGCGGCGGAGGCTGCTCGCTACATGCGCACGATCCATGAGCTCGTTCGGTATATCGGTATCTCGGACGGCAACATGCAGGAAGGTTCGTTTCGGTGCGATGCCAACGTGTCGATCCGCCGACCTGGTGAGCCGCTGGGCACGCGCGCTGAGATCAAAAACCTGAACTCGTTTCGTTTTATCGAGCGCGCGATCAACTATGAAGTGGAACGTCAGGCAGACATTCTCGAGGCCGGTGGCGAAGTCGTTCAGGAGACGCGTCTGTACGATGCTGATGCGGACGAGACTCGCGCGATGCGCAGCAAGGAAGAGGCCAATGACTATCGTTACTTCCCGGACCCGGATCTGTTGCCGGTCGTATTGAGTGACGAGTACGTTGAGTCGGTGCGCGCGTCCTTACCCGAACTACCGGCCGCGCGGCGTGAGCGCTTCATGGCCACACTGGATGTTCGCGCGGAGGATGCCACGGTATTGACGTCGCAGCGTGCGCTGGCCGATTTCTTCGAAGCGTGCGCGTCATCGGTATCACCGCAGCTTGCTGCTAACTGGATCACTGGCACTTTGCTCGGGGCATTGAACAAGGCGGACCTCGAAGTCGCGCACAGTCCAGTCGCGGCACCAGAGTTTGCCGGCTTGCTGCAGCGTATCGAAGACAAGACGATTTCCGGCAACCTGGCCAAGAAAGTGTTCGAGGCAATGTGGGCTGGCGAGGGCAGTGCGGATGAAATCATTGAAGCGCAAGGCCTGAAACAAATCACCGACAGCGACGCGATCGGCAAGATTGTCGACGACGTGTTGGCGGCGAGTCCGGAGCAGGTACAACAGTTCCGTGACGGTAAAGAAAAAGTGATCGGCTACCTTGTCGGTCAGGTCATGCAAGCGAGTCGCGGTAAAGCGAACCCCGGCCAGGTAAACAGCTTGTTGCGCGAGAAGTTGCAGAATGACTGACGCTTTGCGCGACGACAATGACCGTTTGACTGATGCACTGCGGAGGTTCCTGTTCAAGGATTTACCGGTACGCGGCGTGTTGCTGCAATTGTCTGACGAGTGGCGCTCGCTGCGCGCGCGCCACGACTACGACGATGCCGTGGCATCGCTGCTGGGTCAGGCCAGCGCTGCCGTTGTTGCTATCGGTAGCACGATGAAATTTGAAGGCATGTTGACGATTCAGCTGGCAGGCCAGGGTCCGCTCGCCATGTTAATAGTGCAATGCGACGATCACGCGCAGTTTCGCGGCATGGCCGGTGAGGTGTCTGGCGAAGGGAATGACCGCTTCTCCGCATTGATGGGCGATGGCCACCTGTCGCTGACCGTCGATGCGCGTGACGCCAAGGATCAATATCGTGGCATTGTGGCGCTGGGTGGTGAAACGCTGGCAGAGAATTTGAAAACCTATTATGAAGAGTCTGCGCAATTGCAGGCCCATTTCGTGTTGCTCGCCGACAATGACCACGCTGTGGCGTTGATGTTGCAGCGTCTGCCAGACGTCGAAGATCTTGTGGCAGATGACTGGCATCGCCTGTGCCTACTCGCGGATACGCTGACGCTCGACGAGTTGCGCGGCGGTGCCACCACGGATCTGTTGCAGAAGATTTATGCGGAAGACGATATTGTTGTGTGGCCAGCGGCGCCGGTCGCATTTGCCTGTCGTTGCGATGACGAGCGCGCTGAGCGTGCTGTCAGGATGCTCGGTGAGGCGGACGCGATGGCCCTGCTCGCAGAGCGTGACAACGAAATTGAGATCGTTTGTGAATTTTGTAACACCAAACGTACGCTCGATGCGGTGGATGTCAGCCGGTTGTTCAATCCCGCGGCGGTGCCCGGGGATCCCGCAGTACACTAGTGGTCGATGCGTGCGGGTGGCTGATAGTCGCTTGCACCGTGTCATGCCTGCGTAGTGTATTTTTGTCAGGAGGGGGCCATGTCAAACTTTGTTGATCCTAATCGCGAGCAATTCGAGCAGTTCAAGAACCTGCCGCGCGACGAACCGGTCATGATGCTGAATCTCGTCAGTTTTCATACTCAGGCCGAGTATCCCGATGGTGAGACCATAAGTGGTCGGAAGGCTTATGCACGGTACGGTGCTGCCAGCGCGCCGGTGTTTGCCAAGGTCGGTGGAGAGCTGATCTGGCGTGGCAAGCCTGAGAATGTACTGATTGGACCAGCCGACGAGCAGTGGGATACGGCATTCATCGCACGCTATCCGACCGCATCCGCGTTTCTGGCGATGGTGACCGACCCGGTCTATCGAGAAGCCGTCAAGCATCGGCAAGCGGCGGTGCGCACCAGCCGTCTGATCCGGATGGGTGAATTGCCAATGGCTGGCGGGTTCGCCGACGAAGGCTAGCGCGGTGCCGGCGGCGCCGGT
>JBCCBP010000031.1:0-41843 GCA_039033995.1 Pseudomonadota bacterium
CCCCCGTTCTCGGGCGCGGGTTTCCGTTCCCTGTGTCGGCGCGCCGCCGTTGGTTTTGGGGCAAACACCGTAAAACCCAGCTTTTTAACAACCGTGGGGGGGCAGCCAAACCCGGGGCGGCCCGTCGACGCTCTGATGATTAACTTCGGCGCCGGAATCGCAGCTTCTCTTGGCGTGTTCCCACGCGCGATACTGAGCAAACTTCTGACACTCTGCTGACCAATTTCATACATCGGCCAGGCGACCGTTGTCAGCGGCGGCGTGACGAGTCCGGATAGCTGGATATTGTCATGACCCGCAACAGAAATATCATCGGGAACACGCAGGCCACGCTCTCGTAGCGCGTGAATCAAACCGATCGCACTGACATCGTTCCAGGCGAATACGGCCGTCGGCATCGGCGACAACGCCAATAACCGGTCTGCCGTATGCGCACTGCTTTCAACGGTGCCATCAAATCGGAAAATCCAATCGGGCTCGTAGTCGATGCCGTGTTGATCGAGCATCTGTCGGTAAGCCTGCATTTTGGGCTCAACGCCGGGTTGCGACGGGCCCCGCACGAACCCGATACGGCGGTGCCCTAGATCGATCAGGTGCTGCATGATCGCGAGGCTGCCAAGACTGCGATCGCAGCTGACATGATGCCGCGCTTCCGGCCGATTGATATGCACCACCGGTACCGGCGTCTGCAATTCTTCATAGTAGTCCTGCGGGCAACGCGCCATCGGCACCAACAGACCATCCACTTCCAGCT
Source organism: Pseudomonadota bacterium (assembly GCA_039033995.1). Lineage (GTDB taxonomy): Bacteria > Pseudomonadota > Gammaproteobacteria > Steroidobacterales > Woeseiaceae > CALBPI01. The sequence goes on from JBCCBP010000031.1 coordinate 755, forward strand.
CGAGGAACAATCGAATTGCTTCGCGCTCAGCAGCCTCCTCGCCGAGCGTATCGTTGATAACGATCCTTAGGTCGTGCTTCGCGGCCTCATTTTCCATGCCGCGTGCCAACGCCGCGAAAAACGGATTGGTCATATCGGGAATCACGAGACCGATCAAACCGCTACTGCGTTTGACCAGCGTGCGCGCCGCCATATTCGGCACATAGCCCATTTCATCCGCGATAGTTTTGACACGCTCGCGCGTCGAAGATCGCACCCGCTCACTGCCTTGCAATGCTCGTGTCACAGTGGATGGATCAACACCCGCCGCTCGCGCGATGTCTTTGATGGTGACCCTTTTTCGAGATGACTCGCTTATCGCCAAAAGCCCAGCTCCTGAAGCATCAGGCAACTAGCTTAGCAGACGTGTTAACGGCAAAATACAAACGTTTGTATTTCGGCATTGCCAGGCGTACTATGATGTGGTGCAGCGATCTGCACAGGGGGTCAGGATGTCAACACCAACAAAACCAAGACTGCGCTTTTTCGAAGCCGCCAGCGGTCAGCGCCACATTACGGACAAAGACCGCTACCTGTACCGCACAGAGCCGCCGGCGTACCGCGCCAACGTGATCGGTACCGGCACCATCGGGCTCGAACACATGCGCGTCGCCAGCTTGATTGGCAGCATCGCGATCCACGGTATTTTTGATACCCAACGACACAGCATGACGATCGCCGCAGAAGAGTATCGTCGTTACAGCGATGACGCGCTCGAGTGCTATGACTCGCTGGAAGATGCCTGCATGGATCCTGCCGTCGACGCACTATTCATCTGCACACCAAACTACTCCCACATCGATGTACTACGCACGGCCATCAAGAGCGGCAAAGCGATATTCCTCGAGAAGCCGATGGCTACGACGCTCGCGGATGCTATCGAAATTCACGACCTCGCCGAAGACTACGACAACTTTATCCAGGTCGGTCTGCAGTACCGCTACAAGGCGCCCTATGTCGAAGCCCGACACGAAGCCTTGCAACGCGAAACCATCGGCACAATTCGTAGCATCGCGATGCGCGAATTCCGGCCACCATTCCTCGACAAGGTATCGCAGTGGAACAAGTTCGCACACTACAGTGGCGGGACGCTGGTCGAGAAGTGCTGCCACTACTTTGATTTGATCAACCTGTTTGCCGGCGCGGCACCGGTTCGGGTGTATGCCAGCGCGCAACAGGCGGTCAATTACAAAGACTTCGACTACGCAGGCGACGGCTCTGACATCGATGATCTAGCCAGTGTCATTATCGACTACGCGAACGGTGTCCAAGCGACCTTCTCGCTATGCATGTTTTGCCCGAACTTTGAAGAAGACCTGACACTGTGTGGCGATCTTGGTCGGATCGTCGCTACCGAATCATTCGATTTTCAGCGCAGCGCGACAGCCCGCTCGGCGATCACTGTTGAATTGGGTGAGCACGGCGCAACGCGACACACGGATCTCAGTTACACGAATACCGTCGAGACCAGCGGCCATCATGGCGCCACCTGGTTCGAGCATCAGGCTTTCGTCGAGCGACTACGCGGCAATCCGAATACCGCCGCCACACCACGCGAAGGCCTCTGGTCGGTGATCGTCGCCAGCGCCGCGCAGGCGTCTGTGGCCAGCGGCACTGCCATCGATATACAGCAGTTGCTTCGCGACAACGATATTGCGCGCATGGGCGCATAACGGAGCAACAGCAAATGACAACAATCAAAGTGGGCCAGTCAGACATGCCATCGGTCGGCCTGGGTATCTGGAAGATCGACAAGCCAGATACGGCAAACGCCATCTCGACGGCGCTCGAGATCGGCTACCGGCATATCGACAGCGCATCCGACTACGGCAACGAACGCGAAGCAGGCGAAGGCATCCGTCACGCCATGCAGCAAGGCACCGTCTCGCGTGACGATCTCTGGGTCACCTCCAAGCTATGGAACACCTACCACCGTAAAGAGCATGTCCGCGCCGCCTGCGAACGCACATTGACAGACTTGGGACTCGACTACCTGGATCTCTACCTCATTCACTTTCCGATTGCACTGCAATTTGTGGCATTTGACGAACGCTATCCCGCCGAGTGGTTCCGCGATCCGGAATCCGCAAATCCGAGCATGCAACTGGACAACGTACCGCTACATGAAACGTGGGAGGCGATGGAGTCGCTGGTCGACGCTGGACTAGTACGGGAGATCGGTGTCTGCAATTACAACAGTGCCCTGATTCACGATCTGATGGCCTACGCCCGCATCAAGCCGGCCATGTTGCAAGTCGAAGCCCACCCATTTCTGACGCAGGACAATCTGCTCCGCACGGCGAGCGACTACGACGTCGCGGTGACCGCATTTTCGCCGCTCGGCGCACTGTCATATGTATCGCTCGACATGGCGACGGCAGAGGACACCGTGCTGACCGCAGCGCCCGTCGTTGCTGCCGCGGAGCGTCTGCAGCGAACGCCGGCACAGATCGTTTTGCGTTGGGGCATTCAGCGTGGCACGGCGATTATTCCGAAGACGACGCGACGCGAACGCCTGATCGAAAACATCGCATTGTTTGACTTCGCGTTAACCGATGACGACATGCAGGCGATCTCCGCGCTCAACCAGAATCGTCGCTTCAACGACCCTGCCAACTTTTGTGAAAAAGCGTTCAACCGTTTCCACGCTATCTACGACTAGGGAGTTCGCCATGACCGCCTTGCAAGTCATCACGGCTACACTCGATACACAGCAACAGTTCGAAGAGGTGTTCCCGAAAATTATCGCGTCGGACACACCAACTGCGACACTCACCGATTTCACCGACTGGATCACCGCTAATCGCGACGATCTGGTTGACGCGCTTTCCAGACATGGTGCCATCCTGTTCCGTGGCTTTCCGATAGAGGACGCTAACGATTTCGATGCCGCGATTCGAGCGTTTGGCATGAACAGCTTTACCTACAAGGAATCCCTGTCCAACGCAGTTCGTGTTAACCGAACGCCGCTCGTGTTTACCGCCAACGAGGCGCCGCCGGATGTCTCCATTTTTCTGCATCATGAAATGGCGCAGACACCGTTGTTTCCGTCACGCCTGTTCTTTTGCTGCGAGAAGGCGGCAGAGCAGGATGGCGAGACGCCGTTGTGTCGATCGGATGTTCTCCTGGAACGGCTCACCAAGGCCGAACCCGAGTTCGTCGCCGACTGTGAACGGCTCGGTGTGCGTTATACCAACACAATGCCTGACGAGGACAACCCGCTGTCCGGGCAAGGCCGAAGCTGGCGATCTACGATGGACGCCAGGACACGTACTGACGCCGAGGCCCGGCTCAACAAGCTCGGATACAGCTACGCCTGGCTGGAGGATGGCAGCCTGCGGGCGACGACACCAACGCTACCCGCCATTCGCGAACTCAAAGACGGCCGACGCGTATTTTTCAATCAGCTGATCGCCGCCTTCCGTGGTTGGTCTGATGCGGAGAAATCTATCGGCTTCGGCGACGGCTCATCAATGCCGTCGAGCGCCATGAACACCGCAAGCGCGATCGCTGACGAGCTGTCTTTCAATCTGCCGTGGCAGGACGGCGATATCGCATTGATCGATAACTATCTGGTCATGCATGGACGGCGACCGTTCAAAGGCACACGGCGCGTGCTCGCGTCGCTGGTTGCGGACGACGGCACGCGTCTGGCAGCGACTGCCTAGGCTGATGAAATCGGTTGTGCGTCGAGCGACTCGAGGGGCGCTTCGAACACGTGCGAAAACACGACTCGCATTCGCTGCTCCATGATATCGAGAAATTGCGGCACATCGTCCAGAGCAAGAAACGTCGCAAGACCACGTTCCAGGAACTCGTGCAGGTCGAGCACCCCTGCCATTCTGGCCGGTAAGCGCATGCTCCTCAGCAACGAGCCGATCATTGGCAGGCGTACAATTCTGGCGAGGCTTTCGCCGGCTTGCCGTGTCATCGTAATCAGCTCATCAAAATCGCTGATGGACGCGTGCTGACGGCTTGCTTCGCAGTAGTCACGCTCACTGACAGAATTACCGCTGTCGATCGCCGAGCGTAATATGCTTGCGATACCGAGATTGATTTTCAGAATTCTGGCATTGAGCGTCATCGCGGTAGCGAGTGCTGAGAGTGCCTTGCCCGGCAACACACGTGTCATCAGAGGCACGACTTTTTCAAGTTCACGGTCACGACCCGCGATCCGCGTACCGGTTAAATCGCTGACGACGAAATCGATCGCTTCAGAGTAACCCGGGCGATCACGCAAGTCATCGTAGCGAGGTAGAAAGTAGGCCATCTGCAACTCGATGAAACGCTCGTAGGACGCAGCCACATCAGGCCTGCCCACGTACGACGCGTGCAAGGAGTTACTTTCGTTCACCGCGTAGCGCAACGCAGCGACGGTCTCTTTTTTTGACATCAGGAGAACAACCGGGAAGACCTATTCCATACAAGAGACATGGCGGTCGTAACGCGACAATCAAGATCTGTTTGAGTCGCTAAAGCACCTTGCCCGGATTCATAATGCCGTGCGGATCGAGTGCTTTTTTGATGGCGCGCATGGCTGCCAATGCAACAGGATCCTTAAACTCAGCAAGGTCCTCTCGCTTCAGCTGACCGATCCCGTGCTCGGCACTGAAACTACCGTCAAGCTCTGCGGCCAGACGATGCACTTTGGCAGACAATCGCTTGGCCCACGTTCGTTGCCATACCGTTCGTTCTGATGTGTCAGCAGGCGGCAACAAGTTGTAGTGCAAATTGCCATCGCCGATGTGTCCGTAGACCGAATGATACGGCGCACCGAGATCGTCAAAAGCCGTGGTTGCGGTTTGCATGTATTCAGGGATACGTGAAATGCGCACCGAGATATCGTGCTTGACCGCGCCGCCATACAGCTTTTCTGCTTCTGGAATCGACTCACGCAAGCGCCACAAAGCACTGCGTTGTGGTCCCGATTCCGCCAGTACGCCATCGATGATGAGCCCTTGTTCGAAACCGGCCTCCATCAAGGCCTCGGTGCGTACCCTAAGGCTGTCGTCACTTGCAGCCGATGTCAGCTCCATCAAGACGAAGTGCTGCGCATCGTTAGCGAGTGGCGACTTTGCACCGTCGACATGCGCAACGACAAGATCGAGTGATGCGCGACTGACATACTCGAACGAAGAGACACTATCGCCACTGATCTGGCGCGCCAGTCCCAATAGCTCACAGGCCGCTTGGGTACTGTCTACCGCGAGCCATGCAGTCTCGGTACTGCGGGCAGCAGGAAACAGTTTGACCACGGCACCCGTGATAATGCCGAGCGTACCCTCCGCTCCCATAAACATCGCTTTCAAATCGATGCCGGTATTGTCCTTGCGCAGGCCGGTCAGCCCGTTGATCACCTGGCCGTCTGGCAGTACGACCTCCAAGCCCAGCACCAGCTCTCGCGCGGTGCCGTAGCGCAACACGGCGAGACCACCCGCGTTGGTCGACAAATTACCGCCGATTTGGCAAGAGCCTTCTGAACCCATACTGAGCGGAAAGAGCAACCCCGCTTGTTCAGCGGCAGCCTGAGCATTCGCGAGCACGACACCGGCATCCACGGTCATCGTATGCCCCACGGCGTCGATCTCTCGAACGCGATTCAAGCGAGACAGAGAAACAACGACCTGTGTTGCCGATGTCGGGGTCGCGCCACCGCAATAGCCGGTATTCCCGCCTTGTGGCACGACACCAAGCCTGGCGTCATGACAAATTGCGAGTACGCGGGCGACTTCATCCACCGACCCGGGTCGGACGATCAGTCCGGCCTGCCCCTCATACAACCGTCGCTCATCGATCAGGTAGGCGCTTTGCGCAACCGGGTCATCGACGACGCCAGCGGCGCCCACGACCTCGCGAATATCCTGGAGAGCGTTCGCGTGTGCTGTCACGATACTGATCCGTGCAACACACGTGCGCGAACCGTACCCTCCACCGACTTCAACTCGCTCATCAGATCATCCGGTTGATCGACAGCGACATCCATAACGACATAGCCGATCGTCGGCGAGGTCTGCAGATACTGCGAAGCGATATTGATCTTACGCGCCGAAAATACCTGGTTGATCCGTTGCAAAACGCCCGGCTCGTTGCGATGAATGTGCAAGATACGCGTGTGCTCAAGATTGTCCGGCAATGACGCCTGCGGAAAGTTGACGGCGGATGCGGTCGTGCCATTGTCACTGTAACGAATCAGTTTGTTGGCTACCTCAGCAGCAATATTCTGCTGCGCCTCCTGCGTACTGCCGCCGATGTGCGGGGTCAGGATCACATTGTCGTGCCGACAGAGTGGTGACTCAAAGCGTTCACTGTTGGCTTTGGGTTCCATAGGAAAAACATCGAGTGCCGCACCGCCGATATGCCCGGATGCCAATTCGGCATCCAGCGCATCGATATCAACGACGTCGCCACGCGATGCGTTGACCAGGACGGCACCGGACTGCATTTGCTGAAGCTCCTGATGACCGATCATCTGTTGCGTTAGTGGCGTCGATGGCACATGCAGCGACACTGCATCGCTATCGGCCAACAGGGTTTGCAGGTCATCTCTGGCCTCTGCATTGCCAAGCGGCAACTTGTGCTCGATGTCATAGAACCGCACCTGCATGCCCAGTGCTTCCGCGAGCACACTGAGCTGCGTACCGATATGTCCGTAGCCGATGATGCCCAAACGTTTTCCGCGCACCTCGTAGGATGCATCGGCAGTCTTCAGCCATTCGCCGCGATGCGCTGCCGCGTTCTTGGCAGGTATGCCGCGCATGAGCATGATGATCTCGGCGAGCACGAGCTCTGCAACACTGCGTGTATTCGAAAAGGGTGCGTTGAACACCGGTATACCACGAGCTTCAGCGGCATCCAGATCGACCTGGTTGGTGCCGATACAAAAACAACCGACACCAATCAGTTTGGGTGCCTCGGCGAGTACGTCAGCCGTCAGCAGTGTGCGCGAGCGGATACCTACAAAGTGGGCTTGAGCCAGCGACTCGGCGAGCTCCGACTGCGGCAGTGCCTTCTTGTGGTATTCGACATTGCTGTACCCGGCAGCTTCCAGAGCCTCGAGTGCAGCGGCGTGGACACCCTCCAATAGCAAGAAACGAATGCGATCTTTTCCGAGCGACAACGTAGTCATATTAAGGTTTCGGAGCGACTAAACCGGTAATGCTAGCAAGACCTGCGAAAACAACAATACTCACCGTTGAAACCGTCAGCCGCTATCGAGACCGGGTGAACTAATCCACCCCTCCAACGGGTCCCAGTCCGGGGGAGCGCCATAGTTGATCGAATGTCGACGCCAACCCCAGGCTGCCTGTGCAGCACAGATCAGCGCGTCCAAAGTATCGCCAGTGGGATCATCACAAAAGACCTTGGGTGCAGCTATGTGAAGACCGAAAAGCGCGCGTCCAGATGGGCCTGTTAAATGGTCGTACAGACTGTGCCGCGCCCGCAATCGCGAACGATTTTGCTTTGAGCTTGTATCACTCTTGTAGCTGTCGCGACCAATCAGCTGTCGCGCCACGAACCCGGGGTAGGCCTCGAGCGCGATCCGATCGCCTTGACCCCATCGGTGCAATGGCACGGCGACACCGCTCTTCAACAAACGCGGTGCGCCCTCATGAAACATCAGGCCAACGGGTGTGCCATAGAGCGTTTGCGGGCTTTGCGACCGGGTGAGCCGATCGCAACGACGGCGATGATGTTTATCACCGGCTGGGCGATCCCGTTTGTAGTCCTCGAGCAACCGTCGAAACACGCGGCGATCCTTGCTACCTAGGAAGCGGACGTAGTCTGCCCAATCGTCAGGCAATGACGCGTTCTCGATAAATCGGCGCGACTGCCCAAAAGGAAAATCAAGACCGGCGACCCAAGGGCCGGGAGTCAACAGCGCCTGTTCAAACGCCTCCTGCGTCGGAAGTCTCAGAACAGCGTGCGCAACCAGACGCATCCCGGTGAGTTTGGCGTGCAGGCAAACGATAGGTTTGCGTGCGGTCGGGGTGCTCGTGTAGTCGATTCCGTAGACATCCATCTAACGAGCATAGCGGATCACGCTGCGCAGGCTGAAATCGACGCGATATCCAGTCTGAACGCCGCTTTGTCACTGCCCGAGATTGAGACGGCAATGTTTCTGATACGACGCCGGTCGAGTTGTGGCGCTCTGACTATCTGGCCGAATACGTTCGGCTTCAGGGTGGCCAGCGGAATCACAACATCCTGCCAGCCATTATCGGCATCAGTTTCAAAGCGGGTGGAATAGTAGATCGGCTGCTGCCTGAATGTCAGCCCGGTGAATATCGAGAAATGGTAGCTTTCCCCATCGCCTCGAATTCTGAGCTGGATACTGTTCGTCGCACCGAATGCTGCAGCGTCCAGATTCAAGCGCATCATCACCGTCCCTTTCGATTGTCTCGGCAGCCGGCCTTCGATTCGGATAAAGCGGCTGATCCGGGCAAATTGCCCCTCCAGCCCCACACCCGCCGGTGCCCGACGAACCAATTGCCACTGGCGGTCATGCACGCGATTAGCAAAGTCGCTTCCTTTTTCGCAGCGCACGGACTCGGCTGCGGCATTTGCTGCCATGAGTATCAACAACACCGCCGCTAGCGCGGCAAAGCCGCGCACCGATGCGCTTGACTGCGGTCTGTGGTCACTGCGAGCAAGCATCGTCCGGCTAAGACGAAATTCGCGGTAGATACCCATAGAGCGTTAGCGTCGGTTCATGAAGACTCTTTAGCGCCGCACAGTGCTGAACGTTGTTCGTGGCTTGGTATCTTTTGGCAGCTTCTGCTAGCGTTGTCCGCATGTTACCGCAGACCAGCAAAGTCCTGATTCGCAAGCCGGTCGTGTCGCCATTGGGGGGCATTAGTCTCGCTGGCGTCGCAAGGCGAGGCATCGGCGTTCCGGTACCGAATCGGATTCTCAATAGGCACTCACTGGTGTACGTGTTCGACGGCGACGGCTATTACACCGACGAAAACGTCCGTAAGCAGCCGATCGAATCAGGCGACTTGATTCAGCTGCTACCTAATATGCGCCATGGCTACGGCCCGCGGACGGGCCGGAACTGGCATGAGGTCTATATCATTTTCGAAGGCCCCGTATTCGACCTGTGGCATCAACAGCAGTGTCTCGAGGTTGGCGGACCAATTCGGCGGCTCCGCCCGATCGACTACTGGCGCGACCGTTTTCTGGAAGCCATCGGCGAACAGGAAGACAGCACCAATCTGGGCTCCATAGCAGAGGTTGTCCGCGTTCAGTCGTTGCTACACGACATTCATCGCGCGCTACGTGGCGATCGCATCGAAGAAAACGACTGGTTGCTGCAAGCCAAGCAGGCTATCGCCAGAACACACTCTACTCAGGCCGCAGCCGAGGACCTGTGTATGGGCTACGAGTCCTTTCGCAAGCGCTTTAGAAAGTTGTATGGCATACCACCCGCGCGGTATCGGGCCACCCTCGAAATGCAGAAAGCCTGCGACTTACTGACCCAGACGAAATATTCGGTGAAAGAAATTGCCTCGAAGCTAGCCTACTGCGACGAGTTTCATTTCAGTAAGCGCTTCAGCCAGATCGTCGGCTGTTCGCCACGGACCTATCGCTCTCGAACCTCTGAGAACTAGGAATTTCGCCCGCAAGGTCGCCCGTGTGCTTTAGTCACACGCGGCGCACCGGCGCTCGTGGTTCCGATCCACGAAGGCGCCGCAAAAATCAGACGTCCTTATCCGCTAGCCGGCACTGTATCCGCTGACTTTGTCGCAAACGAGGCGTGTCGGCCAAACACCAGTCGATTGACGAGCAAAGAGAACCCAATACAGAAGAACAGCGTGACAAACATGCAGTGAATGTAGTGGAACGGTTTCAGAGACAGCGTGAGATAGCCGTACAAGGTGACACCTGCGATGACGCCAGCAATGGCAGCGCGTGCGTCCACGTTACGGAACACCAGTGCCACGATGAACGAACCCAGAATAGGCATCGACAGGAAGCCGAAGCGCTCCTGCAGGATGTTAATCAGGCTCTCTTCAGCCATGTACACCGGCACCATCGACAACCCGATAAGCACCATAACGATCTGCACAACGCCGCTTAGCTTCGGCACGTTACGGACCTTTTTGAAATACGCCTCATGAATATCGCAGACATACAGCGCCGCCGATGCGTTCAAAATACTATTGAATGTCGTCAGCACTGCAGCAGCGATTGCCGCGCCAAAAGCACCGGAGAGCCAGACCGGCAGCAAGTCACCGACGATTCGACCGTACGCCGCGTCGTTGATATCACCATAGAGTTTGAACGCCACGATGCCCGGGATAGTGACAATGATCGGCACGATCATCAGGCGAATAGCCGCTGCCACCAACACGCCTTTCCGCGCTTCCTTGACCGACGGTGCCGCCATCGCGCGCTGTGTAATCGTCTGGTTCGTGCTCCAGTAGAAAATCTGAATAAAAATCATCCCGGTCAACAAGGTGTGCCAGGGAATAGGCGAATCATTGTCGCCAATCAGTGTCAGACGCTCGGCCGGAACACCTGTCAGATCGAAGTCGATCGCTTTGAGCGCCAGGTATACGAGCAATAGCGCGAGCGACAGTATCAATACGCCGCTGTAGGTATCGGAAACGGCAACCGCGCGTAGACCACCGAGAATCGCGTAAGCCGCACCGACCGCCGCGAATGTCATCGCAACATACATCAGCGAAATCTGCACATCGAACATCGAAAGCATGAACAGAGAACCGCCGTAAAGGACGACCGGAAGAAAAATGAACAAGTTGCCAAGAATGAACAGGAGTGAGATCAACGCTCGAATGTTCTTGTCGCCGTACTTCTTCTGCAACAATTCGGTGGTCGTCGTGCATTCATTCCGGTAATAAATCGGCAGGAAAACAAAAGCTAGAATGAACAACCCGCAAACAGCCGCAAACTCCCACCATGCGAGCAGTAGCATCTGGTTGCCATTCATGCCAACCAGTTGATCGGTCGACAGATTGGTCAGCGTGATTGAGCCGGCCACGAAATACCATTTCAGGCCGCCATTAGCGAGAAAGTAATCCCGACCAGAGCTTTTTTCCCCTGCTGCTGCTTTGCGGCAGTGAAGATAGGTCAAGAAACCGATGAGTGCCGTGATGCCTATAAACACCCCGAGTTGAACAGAATCAAACATGTGTGCCCCCGAAAAAAAGGCGATGCAGACACTGCGTCTGCATCGCCCTAAGACGCTAACTTACGAATTGCTGACGGCGGTTGCAACCACCGTCAGCATTACGCGATCAGAATGATGCTCGTGCACCAATGGTGTAGCGAGCACCGGTTGATTCGTAAGTCAGGAAACGATTTTGGAAACGAGAGAAGTCACGTGTTTCCTCTTCCGTGATGTTGATTGCCTCGAGGAAGACCTGGATGGTATCCGTTACGTAGAACGACGCAGACAGATCCAACTGGCCGAAGTCTTCACGATTCCGTGGCTCACTGAAGTTAGAGAAGCACTGGAACAGGAACTCATCACGGTAGTTGTAAGCGAGACGTGCTGAGAAGCGATCATTCTCGTAGAAACCACTGATGTTGTATGAGTTCGGTGAAAGGCCGTTGTAGTCGCAGTCCGACGCACCCGAGTTCGGGTCACGATCGATGTTGCTGGTCACATAGGTGTAATTGAATGAAGCACCGAGACCACTCCAGATACCTGGCAAATTATCGAACGTTTTCTGTGCCGCGAACTCGAAGCCCGTGATGCTACCGGTTTCGCCATTGCGCTGACGCGTATCCTGGAAATCAACAACTAACGTCTCGTCTTCGGTACGCCCGCCGTTGCCAGCCGGGAAGATGATTTCACGCGGTGACGGCAGAGTCTGTGCTTCCAGGAAGTTCTCGAACTCCTTGTGGAACGCCGCAAGCGACACCGCTGTGACTTCGTCGAAATACCATTCGAAGGACAGGTCGTAGTTGGTTGCTTCGAAGGCCTCAAGGAACGGGTTACCCCCGCCACTAATCGGCGCATTCGAACGACCGCCGAACGTGTTGTTCACACCAAGCGCGGTCAATGTAGGACGCGTGACCGTCTCCGAGTAACCGAAACGCAGCACACTCTCTTCAGTCGGCTCCAAACGGAAGTTCAGAGATGGCAAGAAGTTGATGTAGTCGTTCTCGACGGTCAACGGTGTCGTCGGACCAAATTCGACCAACAGCTGCGTATCACCTGGCGTTTCGCGGAATGCGATAACAGGTTGGTCAACACCAGCTGAGGATGTCGAGGTTTCCACAATACGGAAACCAATCTGGGCAGACCACGGCATGGTGCCATCGAAGTCGCCTTCCCACTCGGTGTTGATGTACAACGCAGTCGTATCTTCCTCAACTCCAAAGCTCGCGCCGGGGTTGATCGCCGGATCATAGAACCCGTAGATGGAATTGCTGGCATTACGACGCGCAATCAAGTCCGCGTTGATGGCTGCCTGTTCCGGCGTCAACGTCGTGTTGGTAGCACCAAAACGCAATGGGTTGTTGATGTTGGCGTCACTATTCAGAGTCGCGAATGCATCAGCAAATGAGAACTGCAAGATTTGCCCTGGCACCTGACCCGCGCCGGACACACCACTCAGGAAACCATCAAAAGAGAATGGCGAGAGAATGTTGGTCGGAGATGCGACGTTGTAGCCACAATATGCGCAGAAGATGTTGCCACCTTGTGACGGCGAGAAGTTGTTAAACGTGGTCTGGTTCTTGTCGCGTTTGGCGAAGCTGAAGCCGAAACCGATCGACTGCAGAGGACCTCGCGCGACCAGCCAGTCACCGTCGAAACGACCCTGAAAGATATCGTCATCGACTTCGATACGCTCGACGTTCACAAAGTGCAAACGCTGAATAGACGGATCGGTCAAGCCGCTCAAGTTGGTGATGGTGGTAATGCCATCATCGTTCGGCAACTCGATCAGCGGTGATGTCGGCGCCAACGCACCAATTACGACAAATGGGTTCGTTCCGTCACGTGTCGCTTCGGATGTTGACAGATCAAACTTCAATGTCAGCGCATCGTTAACCGCCCAATCGAAGTTAACGCCGACCAGCGAGGTATCAGCGATTCGGTTGTTCGACGTGATGACATTGTCGTTCTGTGACAAACCGACCGCGCCAGCGATGTCCGGGTTACGCGCCGCAAAATCCTGACCAGGACGGCTGAAGGACACAACCGTGCCGTTGGCATCAACAACTGGATCGATGAAAGGCGGGCTAAAGAACCCAGAGAACTGTGTGTCGAGAGACTGAATATCCAGCTCAGAGAACAATGCATCGACGGAGATCGTCAAGCGATCGTTCGGCGCCCATTGTGCAGCACCATTCAGCGTCAAACGCTCACGATCCTGGATGTCACGGCTGAACACGGCCTGCTGTTGCACACGGCCGCTCGCAAGGGAGCCGGTCTCGGTCAGACCGGTGGAGCCTTCTGGTGCATCGACAATCGTCGCGCCGCTACGCTCTGCGAAACCGTTGGTGAATGCCCGGTCACGCTGGCTGGCACGATCTGAATATGACGCTCCGAACAGGAAACCAAGCGACGTATCGTCGTTGGTCCATGATGCAACGCCCGTTACATCGGGGCTGATTTCGTCGCGCAGGTTGTCGACAATGCCTGCCGCTGACACGTTGAAGCTTGTGCCGGGGCGATCAAACGGACGTGCTGTGACGATGTTGACGTTGGCGCCAATACCGCCCGACAACAGATCTGCCTGAGACGTCTTGTAGACTTCCGCACGCTGAATAATGTCGGACGCGAGGACGTCAAACGAGAATTCACGACCCGCGTTATCGGTTGCGATCTGGCGACCGTTCAACGTAACCGCGTTAAACTCCGGTCCCAGACCTCGCACGGTGATGAACTGACCTTCGCCGCCGGCGCGGTCGATCGCGACGCCCGTGATCCGCTGCAGCGCTTCGGCCACGTTGGTATCAGGGAACTTGCCGACATCTTCGGCCGAGACCGCGTCGACAACAGAAATGGCATCGCGTTTCAGGTCCAGCGATTGCTGAAGACTGCCACGGATACCCGTTACTACTACTTCCTCAATTGGCTCATCGCTTTGCGCCACAGCATCTGCTGCAGGCAGAGCGAGCGCGATCGCGCTGGCCAACACCCAATTCAGGCTCTTCATATTTACCCCCTTAGCGTCCCGGCTGGGACTGAAAACGCTACATCCTGTGAAGCCGTTGAACCTGTTGTTCGATTGCAACAACGCGGTTCGCACAGTGTAGAAATTAACGCGTCCAAGGTACGCTCAAGCAAGACCACAGTGAATGTTTGTTTTGGCCAATAATGTGTAATTTGGCAATGCGATAAGCCGCGATATCAAGACCCTGCCAACGGCAGCTCCGCCAGCTCCAAGACACTGTCAGGCCTGTGAAACCAGTCGTTTTCGACCAGCACCAAACGACTGACAAGCGATTGGCCAAATTGTCGGGACCGATATCGCATCAATTTTTGGCAATATTCCGCAGGCGACAGCAACGGTCCGCTGAAGCGCTGCATCGTGCAATGGGCTGTCACGTGGTCATAGCGCTGGTTCCTTAAGGCTGCGAGTCCGACCAGGTCACAAGCGCTTGAAATAGCGCCGCGCAGAGACGCTACGATGCTGTCGTCAGCGAAACCTTGCGCCATAATCGCCTCGTTTGTTGCGGTGATACCACGAAATACGATTTCGAATGGCTCGATGCTTTGCATGGAACGGGACAGAGCTGCAAGCAAAGGCCGCAGATCGATATCCCGAGCGCAAAAGCCGGCGCGGCAGCTAACCAGCGTTAGTGCAGTCACGTGCAACTGCTCGACAGCGTAGGGCCAGACACCCGACTCGTCGCTGGCGAAAAAGCGGCTGGCGGCATCGATTTGCGCACAAACTTGTCGGGCGGGGCGGATGATCAACGACAGACCGCGCCGCTGATCCGGGGCCGCGGCAGCCAACGCACGATCAACGAGGACATCCCCTTGCTGCAGGGCAGGCAAATACTCGCGCCACAATGCGTCATAGCGCGTCGTCATTTGCACGGCATGAGCGTTGCCGTCAGTCTCACTCCGATTAGACATGCCTATCGCTCAAGTCAACGCCGCTCGTCACCATTAAGGATCTTTAGCATCATACGAATCGCCTGTTGCACATAGCCATCGCCAAACAGGTTGGCGTGGTTCAACAGATGATATAGCTGATAGATTGGCTCACGCGCCTGATAGCCGACCGGAAGCGGCCATTCGATTTCATAGGCCGCTTAAAACGACGGCGAAAAACCACCGAAAAGTCGAGTCATTGCGAGATCCGTCTCGCGGTCCCCGTAGTAACTCGCCGGATCATAGATGACAGCCACACCATCATCGACTGCAGCCCAGTTACCAGACCACAGATCGCCGTGCAGCAGCGATGGTTCGGGATGATGATCACCGAGCAAAGCCGGCATCTGCGTGATCAGACGATCCAGCGGCTCGAGCATCGTACACAAGGCCGGACGGCGTGCAATCAGCTTACGCTGCGCACCCAGTCGCTGGTCGGTGAAAAATTCGAGCCAACTGCTAGTCGCCGCATTGGGTTGATGAGAAAGCCCGATGAAATTGTCGGCATGCCAACCAAACAATTCGCTGCGATGTCGATGCATACGCGCCAACTCGCCGCCAAGTTGTGCAGACGCCCATTCACCACCTGGCGTGAGATTAAGCCATTCCAGGACAATCCAGCTGGCGGCATGGTCACCGCCGGTGAGGTAGACACGCGGCACGCGGACAGTGTGCGTTGACTCGATCGCCCGTAGCGCTTGCGCCTCCGCTTCGAACATGGGCTTAAGGTCGGGACGGTTTAGCTTTACAAAGAGTGTTCGTTCACTCGTTTCGATGCGGTAGGACTCACTACAGTCACCACCGCTAACCGATGTCGCCTGCCGTACCTCACACTGACTCACACCAAGCGCGGCCATCACTGAAGCTAACGACATAAGCACTCCCATATGCTTGTGCATCCAGCGTACGCGATTCGCGGCAGGCCCGCGATAAAAATGCCATGACCTACGATCCTGTGAGCGATCATGATACGGTCGCAATGCGAGCAGCGATGGGGGACGCACGCATGAAAAAGTTTTTTCTGGGGCTGCTCGCTGCGATCGTCGTCACGGTCATCATTGCGCTGACCTTTTTCGCGGATGAGATCCAGCGGCTTAGGCTCGCGACGTCTTTGTTTACCGGCGCTGAGCAATACGAGAACTTCCATCGAGTCGCCGATCTATTTCCTGTCTCGGCGATGCCTGCCGACAACCCGCTGCCGCTCGCTGGCAACACCCGTGTCGACCTGCCAGGCACCTTTGCTTTCAAGGACGGGCGAAGCGACACGCAGCGTTTTCTACAACAGACCGATACTGCCGCCTTGCTCGTATTGCAGGATGGCCAGATCGTTTATGAGCGCTACTGGCTGACAGGCGGTCGTGAAACGCCGTGGCTATCGATGTCGGTCGCCAAGAGTTTCGTTGCCACACTCGTTGGTATCGCCGTACAGGAAGGGCTGATTCGGTCAGTCGATGAACTGATAACGGACTACGTACCCTGGTTGGTCGACTCCGCTTATGAGGGCGTTCGCATTCGCGATGTCTTGCAGATGTCCTCAGGCGCCGCCTGGAACGAGGACTACGGCGATTTCAACTCGGACATCAATCGATTAGGTAGAATTTTCGCCGTCGGCGGTTCGCTGGACAAATTCCTGACGCAGATGCAGCGAGAATTTGAGCCGGGCACCGTCAATCGCTATAACTCGGCTGACACACAGGCGCTGGGCACGCTCCTGGTCGCCGCCACCGGCGAAAGCGTGTCTGACTTCATGCAATCGCGACTCTGGCGGCACCTGCGCCCGGAGTCACAAGCCACCTGGTTGATCGACGACGAGGGCATGGAAATGGTGTTTGCCGGCTTGAATGCAACGGCGCGCGACTATGCCAAGCTTGGTGAGCTGTACCGAAATTATGGGGTTGCTCATGGACGCCAGGTGTTGGCCAGATCATGGGTGCTCGACGCAACCACAGCCACCGAGCCACACCTGCTAACCAGCGCTGACCCGCTTGGCGATAATGACTTTGGCTACGGCTACCAGTGGTGGCTACTCCAGGACGACGGCAGTGAATTTTCGGGCATCGGTGTTTACAACCAGTTTATTTACATCAACCGAGATACTAATGCGGTCATCGTAAAGCTGTCCGCGAATAGCGAGTACGGCGTTCGTGAAGGGCCCGATAGTGGGCGGGAGGCCGAATCGTTCGCGCTGTTTCGTGCTATCGCCGAGTCGTTGCCAGTGGCCGACCCGACAGCCGCGCCTGATTGACCGCATTGATATCTGTTTCACTGAGCGCATACACCTCGCGGGCAGCCCGCTCGCTGATATAGTCCTGCAGCAAATCGTTCATCACTGCTTCTCGACGTCGGGCCAGCGGATCGCCGTAGCCGCCACCGCCTGCGAACCGCATATCGACCGTCACGTCGGGCTCGAGACTGAGTTTGCATTTGCCTGGCAACACATCACTCTCACTGGTCACCAATTGCGTCGCCCCGCCAGACTCGCCTCCGGCACGACCGCGCGCCGGGAAACGTACCCGGTCGAACATAGCTGAGAACACATAGCGACAATCCGATTCGACGCCGATCTCCAGACGTTGCCCCAAGCCACCGCGATACATGCCATGACCACCGCTATCGCGTAGCAGTTCTTTCTGCCAGATGACAACGGCGCCAGCCTGCTCCGAAGCCTCGACCGGCATCGCCATGACACCCGACGGAAAAGCGGTGGCGCTCAATCCATCGTCCTCAGGCCGTGCGCCGGTGCCGCCGGAATTGAACACCAGCACCTCGCGCGCCGACGCGTCATGCCCGCTTTCCCGGTCGCGTACCGAGACTTGAAAATTGCATAGTGTGCCAGCGCCCTCTGCCGGGAGGCGGTCTGGCAATAGCTGGTCGAGCGCGCCGAAGATGGCGTCGGGTAACATCTGGCCCACCGTGTGGCGTAACGCGACCGGCGCAGGATGTTGTGCATTCACGATCGTGCCCGGTGGCGCTGTCACAACGAAGGGTGCGAGCGACGCGTGATTATTTGGTACCTCTGGCGCAATCGCACACTTCAATGCGTAACACGCGTAAGCCTGGGTATACACCAGCGGTACATTAATCCCGTTGCCATCAACGGCCGACGATCCGCCGAAATCGCAAGTGACACTATTGCCGTCGATCTCGACATTCGCGCATAGCTTGATGGCCTGCGTATATCCGTCGATGGTCATTATCGCAGTTGCCTGGCCATTCGGCAGGTCGCGAATCGCCGCTTCTGTGGCTTCACGCGAGCGAATCAGAATGTAGTCGGAAATATTCCTGAGATCATCGAGCTCGTATTCGCTGAGCACCCCTTGTATCCGCTGAATCCCAACCCGGTTGCAGGCGACCAGCGCATACACATCTCCCACCACCTGGTCCGGCTCCCGCACATTGGTACGCAGCAACGCGATCAGCGAATCGTTCATTTGCCCGCGCGAGACGAGCTTCATAATCGGTATTCGAAAGCCTTCTTCGAAGACTGAGTGCGCCTCGGCATTGAAGCCACGCCCACCAATATCGACCACGTGCGCGGTACACGCAACGAAGCCGATACCGGCATTGGCATGAAACAGCGGCGTGACAACCGTGATGTCATGCAGATGTCCAGTACCAAGCCAGGGGTCGTTGGTAATCAGAACATCGCCCTCATGTAACTCCGACTCGGCAAATGCAGCGATAAAGTGACGCACCGCGGCGGCCATGGAGTTGACATGACCAGGGGTGCCTGTCACTGCTTGCGCAAGCATTTGACCCGCTGCGTCGTAGATGCCGACCGACAGATCGCCCGCTTCGCGTACCGACGTCGAGAACGCAGTGCGGATGAGCGATTGCGCTTGCTCCTCGACGATCGCGAGCAAGCGGTTCCACAGCACCTGGCCGGTGATTGTGTCGAAGCGATCCGTCATTTCGTTACGCTCACCCGGTGTACGCTCAGTGCGCCGTCCGTCTGCTGTACGGCACGATGACCGTCAGGCACCACGATCGTCGTCTCGCGATCCAGAATGACAGCAGGCCCGTCTACAACATCGCCCGCCGATAGATCCTGCCACCAGAAATGACCGGCGTCCTGCTTTGTCTTCTTTCGTGCATCGAAAAGTGGCTGGTGGTGCTCAGCCTGCAAACGCGATGTGCTGGCAGCAGGTGCCACCAATGCGGGCGGTGGCACAGGCGTCTCAGCGGTCACAGACCAACCGGTTATCTCAATCGGCTGTGCTTCGACCAGGCGACCAAAACGGCGCTGATAACTCGCCTCGAATTCGGACTGCAGTTGCGCGAGATCCGCTTTTGCGATGAATGCCTCGTCGAGCAGCACGGCCACCTCCCAACCCTGCCCCTGATAGCGCATGTACGCACTAACAGTAAAAGACAATCGAGTGGTCGTCGCACCACAGCTACGCACGAACGCTTCTGCGTCCGTTTTGAGTGTGCTCAATAATGATCGCAGTTGCGATGGCACGAGAGCGGACAGCGGCGAGAAGTCGCCTCGACTCGCTTCGAAACTAAACGGCGCCATCAGGAATCCGACCGCCGAACCGACGCCGGCGCGGGCAGGTACCAACCAGCGTTCGATCCCGAGCTTCTCGCAGAGTCGACCCGCATGCAATGGCGCCGCACCCCCGAAAGCGACTAGCGTGAGCGTGGCTACATCTTCACCATTTTCCACTGCGTGCACACGTGCCGCGTTCGCCATATTCTCATCGACGACCTCGCAGACACCGAATGCAGCGGCCTCTGGGGCGAGCGAAAGGGAATCGCCAACATGCGTCATCAGAGCAGCTTGCGCGGCTTGTGTCGAAAGCTGAATCGCGCCGCCGGCGAACTGATCTGGCGCCAGTTTACCGAGCACCAGATCCGCATCGGTCACGGCCGCACCCGATCCACCACGCTGGTAACAGGCCGGTCCTGGCTCGGATCCGGCGGAGCGCGGCCCCACCCGAATCTGTTGCATAGCATCGACCGTAGCCAGACTTCCCCCGCCTGCACCGATCTCAACCATATCAACCACCGGAATCGAGATTGGCATACCAGACCCTTTCTTGAACCGATAGCTACGAGCAACCTCAAAGCTTCGGCTGGTGTTTGCGCGCCCGTCCCGGACCAGACAAACCTTGGCCGTCGTTCCACCCATATCGAAAGACAACGCGCGTTGAATCGCGTGGCGCTGCGCCAGACGCGACGCGAAAACCGCGCCACCGGCGGGACCCGATTCAACCAGCCGCACCGGAAACTCGGCAGCATCGGCGAGCGAGATAATACCGCCACCCGAGTGCATCAAAAAGACCGGGCACTGGCAGCCTGTCTCTGCCAGGCGACCCGAGAGCCGTTGCAGGTAAGACTGCATAAGAGGCTTTATATAGGCGTTCGCAACCACCGTGTTAAAGCGCTCGTACTCGCGCATTTGAGGCGACACCTCGCTCGACAGTGACACCGGCACATCGGGCAACATCGTGGCAAATAGGTCGCGCACACGCTGCTCATGCTGAGGGTTAGCGTAGGCATGCAAGAAACCAACGGCTATGCTCTCGTAACCGGCCGCTGCGAGCCTGTCGATCAATTGTTGGAGCGCTGCTTCATCCAATGATCGCAGGACCCGGCCATGGGCGTTCATACGCTCCGAAACCGTATACCGGTGCTGCCTTGCGAGCAGAGGTGCTGGCAGTTTCAGGTTGAGATCATACTGCTCGAAACGCGACTCCGTACGCATTTCGATCACGTCGCGAAAACCTGCTGTGGTGATTAGCGCCGTGCGCGCACCACTACGCTCGATCAGTGTATTCGTCGCCAGCGTCGTGCCATGAATCACTTGTGCGATATCCGCCGGGTCGACCTGCGCTTCGCTACAGACCTGTCTTAGTCCAGTCAGAATCGCCTCTTCTGGCGCTGTGTAAGTCGTTAGCGATTTGGTCGTATACCAATGATCACCCTTCTGCAAGACGACGTCTGTAAAGGTACCGCCAATATCTGCACTCAGGCGAATGTGTTGCACAGCCAAGAATTCTTCCCGAGTGTCGTACTTGTGCCTGGCGCGGTCAGGATACCGGCGGCTTGTAAGGAGAAATGTGGGTCAGTTGGAGGAACCGCATCAGTGTGGCGACGGCATCTTTCATGTCGCGTAAACCGGTCGGCTTGGTCACATAACCATTCACGTTCAGCGACTTGGCGCGCTCGATATCTGACGCCAACTCAGAACCCGAAAAAACAAACAATGGCAAGCCGGTGAAGGTTGCTTCAGCACGCAACTTCTCGATCAGCTCAAGCCCGGTCATACGCGGCATGTTGAGGTCGATCGTGACCGCGACCCGCTTGTCAGTCAACTCCGAATCCGGCGAATAGAGAATATCGAGCGCAGCCTGCCCATGCGGCGCATGTACGATGGTCGCTGGATGCTCGGTCTCATTCATGCAACGTCGAATCAACTCGACATCAAGATCATCGTCTTCGACGACTAGCAGGTACTGCGGCTCGCCCGAGTCAGGGTTCAAAACTGTATTGCCCAATGCGTTCACTGTAACGTCTCGATACTTAACGGCCATGTGAAACTGAATTTAGCGCCTTCACCAACGATCGACTCTACATTCACCGTACCGCCAAACTGGCCAACAATCCGCTTGACCATTGTCAAACCAACACCAGTACTTTCGAATTTATCACGCGTGTGCAGCGTCTGGAACATATCGAAAATGCGCTCATGATAGCGCGCGTCGATGCCGTCGCCATTGTCGGCTACAGAAAAAGTCAGCCATGAACCTTCGCGCTGACAGCGGATGATGATCTTCAACTCTTCGGGGGCAGGATGAAACTTAGCCGCATTCGATATCAGATTGCCAAACACCTGCTCAAGCTTGACGCGGTCAGTCATGATCGTTGGCAGATCGTCGGGCAACAACAAGTCCTCACCGACAACGAGCTGGTGATCTGCCGCGATGTCGCCAAGCATTTGCCCAACGTCGACGGACACGGAGCTTGGCTCAATGCCATCGAGACGCGAATACTCAAGAACCCCTCGAATGAGGCCTTGCATACGTTGCGTTTGGCGGGTCAAGCGCTCGATGTGCTCGTCGACCTTCGCTGCTGCCTCCTGATCGGACTCCAGCAGCGGCTCCATATCTTCTCTGAGGAACTCAACGAGATTGGAAATACCGCGCAGTGGCGCCTTGAGGTCATGTGAGGCGATATACGCAAACCGCTCCAGCTCCTCGTTGCTAAAGCTCAGTTCCTTATTGACAGATTCCAAGCGGGCCTCTTGCTCCTTCAGCCGAGTCACATCGGTGTGCACACCAATCATTCGAACTGGCTGATCCTTGTCGTCCCACTCAATGACCTGGCCCCGACAAAGCACCGTTACCCAGTGACCATCAGCGTGCCGATACCTAACTTCCTGAAAATATGGGTGTGCGCCTCTGGTTGCCACATGCTTGTTAAAATTGTCCAGGGTTCTTTCCAAGTCCTCTGGGTGAATGAGGTTTTGCCAAGCGGAGGGACTTGACGGCATCGTGTCCGGATCTACCCCGAACGTATGCCAAAATCGATCCGACATATACTCGTAGTCGGTCTGCACACTCCAGTCCCACCATCCGTCATTGGTTTGCTCTGTTATAAAAGTGAGCACGTCAGCTTGTCGTTTCAACTCAACTTGAGCCGTGACTGCATCGTGGACGTCACGAGCGGAACCCACAATGCGTATGGCCTTGTCCGTACCATCACGGGCGGCCCTGCCTTGCAATCGAAACCAGCGGTATCCGCTAGTATTCGTCCGAAGTCGAACGTGGATATCGATGCTCGGCTTGCTCCCATTTATATGAGCCTCGAAACACTGCTCCAATTGTGGCTTGTCGTTTGGATGCGCAATGTCGGAGTGAAAATCGAGCACCGGCGCCGTTGCGTCAACGTAACCCAACAACTCATAGAACTTGGCAGACCAGACTTGATCACCGGTCTGCAAGTCCCAATCCCAAATCCCAATCTCAGAACCTTGCGTAGCCAACAAGAAGGTCGTGTTTTCTCTTTGCAAATAGTAGACATCGCTGACATCCGTCCAGGTGGAACGACTGCGAACGATCTCTCCGTCGTCATTTCGTACTGCTTCAACATTGAGCAACACCGGTATCCGTTCACCAGATCTAGTAAGAATAATAAGCTCGCGTGACCTAACCGTTCCGCTGCGGACGAACTCATTGAAAGCGGCACGGGCTTCCTCTCTACTGTCCTCGCTGTAGAGCTCGAATACCTCTTTCCCAAGCAGTTCAACCTTGGGGTAACCAGTCATCGCAACCATACGCTGGTTGCACTGAATGATCTGGGAGGTCTTGGCATCTACCGATGCATGCATATCGGGCGCATTTTCGTAAAGATCTTCGTACTCTTCATTACGCTTCGCCAATTCTGCAGTGCGCGACAACACTTGCTTCTCCAGCGTATCGCGGTGGGTCTCCAGCGCCGTCAAATACTCCTGCCTCTCGGTTGTATCCATAACATACAGGTGGGTGATTAACCCGTCGGGCGTAGGCAACTGGCGGATACTGACATCGACGTGAACATCTCGTCCGGTGCGATGCTTGATGTCACAAGCGATATTCTTGAATCGAAACTCATTGCCATCAGAGTTCCTTAGCTGACTTAAAGCCGCGCGCAGTGGGTGTCCATCATCATTTGCAAGCAACAAGCTGAACGCTTGATGTTCCAAAGTGTCTGCGTCGTAACCTAGCAAGTGCAACAACGACTCATTCACCGATACGATTCGATGATCCTCGTTCAGACCAACGACACCAATCGGTGAATCCTGAACAATTCGTTGGTACAAACGCTCAGCCTCTCTTATCGCTCTTATGCTAACAAATGAGAGCACAACGCCGTCTTCTGCACCTTGGCTATTGTGATAGGGCAAGATTTGAGCAATGTACGGGTCATCGTCCTTGGTGCGAAGCTCATGCTCAACTTTTTGCTGCTCACTAAGTGATGCATTTATTAATGCAAGAAAATCGACATCAATAAACTCATGAGTAAGATGCTCGAATGGCCGCCCGAGATCTTGCGTGAGCAAGCTAAACAACTCGGCGGCAGCCGGCGTGAATTTACGGATTCGGAGATTCTGATCGACAAAAATCATGCCTACACCGGTATTCGAAAACAGATGCTCTTCATCAATCGACAGCTGATTCAGCTCCGTTATCTTGGCTTGATACTCGGAGTTCACGGTGTGAAGCTCCTCGTTTACCGAATGTAGCTCTTCGTTAGTCGACTGCAATTGTTCATTCGAAGCCAGTAGCTCTTCATTAGTTGATTGCAGTTCCTCATTCGTCGTTTCTAATTCTTCAATGGTGGCTTGAAGATGTTCCTTGGTGTTCTGCAGCTCTTCCTCAAGCACAGATACTTGCTCAAGATCCAAGGATTTATCATCAACAACCGCATCCTGAGAAATTCGGTTGAGCGCTTGCGAATCACGATAATTTAGGCTCACTAGAAAAAAACTGACATGCTCGCGACCACGCGGTAGCACCGGCGTCACCTTAAAATCGAGAAGCCTATTCGAGTCACCGCGCATTTTGAATCTCGTATATTCGACCGGCGATCGATCTCGCTTCGCCCGTTGCACACACACTGAAATGGCGGTACAGAGGTTCTCGTCAAGAAACGAACGCAGACTATTGCTGACCCTGCCCGATTTAAATGAAAGTTGTAACGGCAGCTCGCCATAGACATGAATCAAGTTCTGATTCTCGTCGATCAATAAGCTTGGCGGAACAAACTGCTCAAGAAGAGCCTGGTAAGCGTCGTCGGAGTTCGCGCGCGAAATACTACCTCGCGACTGTGAAGAGGCACGCAGTGGATTGGCAACAATCGGAAACTCGCGTTGAACTGCAGGGGCGCCACCGATTTCGGTAGATGGCAGCGACTGACTCGATTTCGAAAATATTTTCCATTTGGTATGTATGGTGTCGTATCCCGACTCGTATTTTCCGAGCGACTCGCTCGGACCAAGGAATAGCACGCCATTCGGGTTGAGGCTAAAGTAAAACAAGCTCAGAACTTGCTTCTGCGTTTCGTTATCCAGATATATCAACAGATTCCGACAAACGATCATATCCAGCTTGGTAAAGGGCGGATCATGCATGACATTGTGCCGAGCAAACACGACGCGCGAGCGCAGCGACGGAACTACTTTCCAAGCACCGGATTGCTGTGTGAAGTAGGTACGTCGTAGCTCAGCCGGGATCGACGTCATCTGTTCTTCCTGATAGATCCCGGTAGCGGCGCGCCCCAGTATCTCATCATCGATATCGGTAGCGAAAATCTTCAAGTTGAGCTGCTTGTCGTGAGACTTCATCTCCTCAAGAAACAACATCCCCAACGAATAGATCTCCTCACCGGACGCGCAACCAGCACTCCATAGCCGAATCTCGTCGCCCTCTTCCTTGACTTCCACAATGCGACTGATCTCCCGCCGGATTTCATCAAATGCCTCAGAGTCACGGAAAAAGTCGGTCACGCCAATCAACATCTCGTAATACAGTGTCGTGACTTCTTGAGGATGATCTTGAATGTACTGCCAGTATTGTTCGATACCTCCAAGATGAAGTTCGCTCATCCTACGGTCGATACGTCGATTGACGGTTGCGATCTTGTAGCGTGCGAAATCGACACCGTAACGACTCTCGATCGCGTTGAAGATCTGCACGCGCTCGCGACTACCCATCAACTCTTTCTTGAGAATCGTAATGGACTGCTTACCGTCGTCGAAAGCCAGACCGAAAATCTCAGCGGCAATCTGCCGTGGCGTCCCTTCGGAAGTCACCACGCCGGTGGCGATCGCGGCACTCGGCATGCCATCGAACTTGGCGCTGACCATCGACTCCACATAGACCTGACCACCGGCCCGATGTACCTCCTTGATACCAAACGCGCCATCCGAACCCGTGCCTGACAACACAACTGCCGTTGCGGCCTTACCAGCATCGCGGGCCAAAGACGTAAAAAAGAGATCTATCGGCTTGTTCGGAATACGCGTTCTTTCGATGTTAGACAGGTGCAACGTGTAGTTCTTCACCACCATATTCATACGTGGCGGCATAAGGTAGATGCAATTCGGACGAAGAGGCATGCCGTCAGTCGCGGTCAATGTCTCCAGGCGCGTCTTCTTTGACAGGATTTCCGGCATGAAGCTCTTGAAGTCAGGCGACAAGTGCTGGATCACGACGAATGCGGCATTCACCTGATCATCCAGATCCCGAAAAAACTGCTCGATCGATTCCAGGCCACCGGCGGACGCGCCGATACCGATCAAGGGAAAGCTATGCGGCGGCTCCTGATGGCTGTTCGACCCGTCCGTGGCAATATCCGTCTCGCTATTGTCTGGCGAGATTTCTACGCCGACCCCTGGCGTGTCTTCAGTCATGCATTCGACCTCATTCCTAGTCGGCGGACAGCTGTCGCAACCATCCATACTGGCTCGACTGTCAGGTGTGCCAACAGGCCGACGCCTCTCTTGCGCTCCCGCATGCAGCTAGCTTGACGTCGAAACGAGATATCCGCGGCAAGCCTTTCCCCCTGCTAGATATCATACGCAAAATTGTCGGCTTTGCGACCGTAGACAACAAAATTCGTCGCCTGTTGGAAGTTCGTCAAACCCGTACGGTTGAGCGAGACCGTCGTCCCCGGTAGATTGGCAGAATAAGAAAGCCAAGACCTGCCAGGGGGAAGCATGTCAGAGCCATTAATGAGTGAGTCGAAACGTTATCGCACCGTCGTGCTCTGCCTGCTGACGTTGGCCTATGTCTTCAGTTTTATCGATCGCCAGATCCTCGGCGCGTTGTCACCGAGCATCAAGGCTGACCTGGGCTTTGATGATCAGCAACTCGGACTGCTGAAAGGCTTTGCGTTCGCGCTGCTTTACACCACAGTCGGCATTCCTATCGCCTGGTTGGCCGATCGCTACAGCCGCGCGCGCATTGTCACTGTCTCCGTTGCGGTTTGGAGCGGCTTTACTGCTCTGACAGGCATGGCGAATAGTTTCGTTACCATGCTGCTGGCGCGCATTGGCGTCGGCATCGGTGAAGCTGGCGGGTCGCCGCCATCGCACTCGATCCTCTCGGATCTCTACCCGAAAGAGCAACGAGCGAGTGCGCTCGGCTTCTACTCGTTGGGCATTCCGATTGGCATTGCATTCTCCTACATCCTGGCTGGCCTGCTCGTGCGCTCACTCGGCTGGCGCGGCACGTTGATCGTGCTGGGTATTGCTGGCGTCTTGCTCGCAGCACTGATCGGCCTGATCGTCAAAGAACCCAAGCGCGGTCAGATGGAAGGCACAAAGACGGCGCTCAAGCCTGTCGCGATTGGCGAGTCGATCGCAACGCTGGCGCGCATTCCAAGCTGGTGGGCGATGTGCATGGGAATAGCCTGGGTCAGCTTTGGTGGCTATGCCGTCTCATTATGGGGCGTCGACTACATCGTGCGCTTCAAACCCGAATACTCGCCATTGGCCGGCAACGGCAAATTTCGGGAGTTGATGTTGATGCTGGGACTGATTCACTTGATCGGCTATGGCATCGGAACCTATTACGGCGCACTGATCACAGAGAAACTGGCGAAAAAGAATATTGGCGCGTATGGATGGATGCCAGGTCTTGCGCTGGTCGTCGGAGTGCCGGCGCTGATGGCGGCGTTTTGGGTCGATAATCTGTATCTGCATCTGTCGCTGGTAACGGTTTACCTGATCGCGGCCGGGGTCTACCTCGGACCAAGCTTCGCCGCTGCGCAAACCCTGGCACCGATTAACATGCGGGCCATGTCGACTGCACTGTTTTTCCTGATCCTGAATATCATCGCACTGGGCGGCGGTCCGTCCTGGGTCGGATGGCTCAGTCAGATATTGACCGAGCAACACGGTGAGCTTCACGCGTTGCGTCTTGCTATCACGTCACTCGCGGTGCCCTACGTTGTCTCGATCATCGCGTTTCTGTGGGCCGCGAAAGCGCTGCCGAAAGACTGGGCCGCCGCAGACGCGCGCAATACCAAAATGGCGGAAGCGTGAGATGAGCGAAAGCAACGCTACCGGGACACCGGTCGCGACCTCCGAGTTGACCCCTTGGCTCGGTGATCGACCGATCGACGCGTGGCTCGATGATTTCGAGCGCGATGGCTATCTCGTCTTTGATCGCGTGCTAGATGACGAACAAATAAACGCAATCCGCGCCGCCATCACACCCCATTGTCGCAATCTCGGGCGTAATCATTTCGAGGGCTTTCACACCAATCGGGTGTATGCGCTGATGGCGAAAGCGCCCGAAGTCTTTGCGCCGCTGGTCACCCACCCGTTGGCGTTGTGGTTCGCCGAGCGTGAACTCGGCGAGTCGTGCCTGCTGTCCGCGCTGCTCGCGATCGACCTCCAACCAGGCGAATCAGCACAGGGCTGGCACTATGATGACGCGCAGATCCGATTGCCGCGACCACGACCCGCCCTGGGAGTCAGCACGTTTTGGGCGATTGACGCGACGCATGCCGATAATGGCGCAACCGAGGTGATTCCAGGCAGCCACCATTGGGGCGATGAGGAGCTGCGCATCGCGGATGCGTTTGCGACAGATGCACAATCATTACGAACATTGCCAGCAGACGCCGATCTGCAGCCACGCGATGATGCCGTCAGTGTGTCGTTGAACCCCGGTTCACTGATGATTGCCAAAGGTACGCTCTGGCACCGCGGTGGCGGCAACCGAACCGATGCAGGACGCCTGATTGTGACACCGCAGTATTGTCCGGGTTGGGCGCGTCAACTCGAAAACATGGTGTTGGCTGTGCCGCCCAAGGTCGCGCGTGAAGTGCCTCCGCGCGCACGGCAACTGCTGGGCTACAACATTCACGACGTCTTCATGGGCTATGTCGATGGCCGGCACCCCGACAGCGTTTTGCAGATTGACTGATGAGCTCGCTACCTGCAACGGGGTAGCGCCGCCCATATACGGGACGGCACGAGAGACATCTTGCTCCGGTGCGCCAACGGGGTATGATGATTTGGACGCGGCGCGGTGAAGCTAAGCATCACGCGGCATTATGGTTAATGCATACGGACGACACATCGATCCGTATGCCTGGGGGGTAAGAAAAATGTTAACAAGAGCGATGCTGTGTATTGCAGCGATAGCCCTGCTCGCCACTTCGGCGTTCGCAGGCAACAGAAATCAATCCGTACCACAAGACGATCGGGTATTTCCGATAGGCGATTCGGGTCCATTCGACCCGATACCGGGCTTGACGGCCGAGCTCAAAGAAGGCGTCGATAACAAGGGCGCTGTCTATCGCTACGAGGTGCCGGTCAACTGGAATGGTGATCTCGTCATGTACGCCCATGGTTTTCGCGGCTGCATCGCGGATGAAGCCACTGGTGCGTTGGTACCGCTGACCGTCGACAACCCACCGTTGCGCGAGTACTTCCTAGCGCGCGGTTATGCGTGGGCTGCATCCAGCTATGCCAAGAACTGTTATGACGTGAAAGACGGCGTCGAGTCGACCAATCGCCTCGCGCGTATCTTCAAGCGCGAGGTCGGCCGACCCGACAAAACGCTGATCACCGGCTTCTCGATGGGCGGTCATATCACCGGCGCAGCTATTGAGATGTTCCCGAACTATGAATGCCCGGAAGGCCGGCGTGGCCGACTCTGCCGACGCTTCGTACGCCTTCTTGGCAAGCTGTCAGGCGGCATCAAATATGATGGTGCGGCTCCACTGTGCGGCGTGATGGGCGACACCGAACTCTTCAACTACTTCGGTGACTTTAGTTACGGTGCAGAAGCGCTCGCTGCAGAAATCAACCCGCTCGTGCAGTCACAGTTCCCGGCGCCGGACAACTATGCACAAACAACGCTGCCGCTGACGATCGCCACTTTGTTTGCAAACAATGGCGCGGGCTTTCCGTCAGAGCTCACGCCGCAAGGCGAACGACTGAAAGATCTGTTGCGCGTGATTTCGGGCGGAGACCGGCCGATCTTCGATCAGGGCTTTGCGCCGTTCCAGGCACTGCTATTCAGTTTCGCCGGCAGCGATGGCACCGTCGATGGCGTGCTGTCGGGCAATGTGTTTGACAACACCCATCGGGTGTATCAACTGGACGGAGACCCCGCCATCAACTCGGCGGAGGCTGCGTTGAACGAGTTCGTACTGCGCATCGCACGTGATCGTCGCGTGAATCCGTATCGATTCCTGCGTTTGCAGCGCGTCCCGGAGATTACCGGTCGTATCAGCATCCCGGTGTTGAGTGTGCATACGCTCGGCGACCTGTTTGTCCCGTTCAAGATGCAACAGATCTATGCGCGCGAGGCGCAGCACCATGGTCGCTCCGACCTGCTCGTGCAGCGTGCCACACGTGCGGTCGGGCATTGCGAGTTTTCTCCGCAAGAGCTGATCGAGACGTTTGAGGATCTTGTTCTGTGGGTAGAGGCCGACGTCAAGCCGGCGGGCGACGACGTGCTGGACCCGGCCACTGTCGCCAATCCAGCCTACGGTTGTCGCTACACACGTGGCTCAACCGGCCAGACACCTGACATCCTGCGCACAGGACTGTGCCCGGCGGAGTAACGTTAAACCCGTTAGGTCTCGAAAGGCCCGCATCTCAGTAGAGGTGCGGGCTTTTTTGATGGCGCGTCAGCGATTGCGTGCGGCGGCCAGCGCCTTGCGCGCTTCCGACTCGATCAACTCCGCCTGCTCCAGCTCCGAGATTGCATCCTGATAGGCGAAGAACGCCGGCTGGAAACGTTTCATGCCTTCCTCGGCATAGTCTGCTGGGTCTTCGCCCCGCGCTTCAATTTCCGCAACATAGGCTTCCAGCTCCTCGACCGCCTGCTCAGAGTCGGCCAGCGCCGCTTCGGCCTGTTCGCGCATCTCAATCGCGGCTGCCAGTGCAAGCTCCAGCTGATCGACAGACATATCGACCGTGTCGGCTGGCGCGCTCGTACTGGCGTCGTTTTCGGCAGACAACGGCTTCGGGTTCGGGTTCGGGTTCGTAGCAGCCGGAGCCTGCTCTGTCGCAGCACTCGGCGACCGGGGTTCAGTCGGTTCACGGTTGACCTGCCAAGCGATAGCGGCCAGCGTAACTAACAACAGGGCTACAACAGAAATTTTCGTCGTCATTGTCGTCTCACACAAAATTTTGCGGCGCAGCTAGTCCGGCAAGGGAATGAACTCATCGTCGCCCGGCACGCGGTCGAAACCGCCCTCGCGCCATTGCTCCTTGGCCTGCTCTATGCGCGCCAGCGAGTTGGAAACGAAGTTCCACCAAATGTGTCGCTCGCCCAACGGTTCGCCACCTATGACCAAAAGGCGAGACGGTTCGCTGGCAAAGACATCGAGCTCCGATGCTTCCGGTAGCAGCAGCATTTCGCCCGCCGACAATGAATGACCAGCGATGGCAACCTGCCCGGTCGCCGCATAGACCGCGCGCTCGGCTACGCCACCCGGTAAAGAGATTCGGCCTTCCACCTGCAGCTCGACATCCAGGTACAGTGTTTCCGAATAACACTGTACCGGCGAACGTGCTCCCGCATAGTCACCCATGATAACCCGCACCGTGGCGTGTTCCTCGCGAATCTCCGGAAGCTCATCGGCGGGTGTATGCGCAAAAGCCGGTGGAATCTCCTGCTGATCATCGGGCAGCGCAATCCACGACTGAATACCGTGCAATCGCGCGTCGCGGTCCAGGTCTGAACCGGCGCGCTCCGAATGAACAATGCCAGATCCGGCGGTCATCAGGTTAACGGCACCCGGCAGGATCGGCTGAGCGAAGCCTAGGCTGTCCCGATGAAAAATCTCGCCTTCGAACAGATAAGTGATGGTCGCGATGCCGATGTGCGGATGCGGGCGCACCTGAATGCCCTTACCCGGCGGAAACGTCGCGGGACCCATATGATCGAAGAACACGAAAGGACCCACCATGCGCTGTCGCCCACTGGGTAACACACGACGCACCGTCATTTCCCCAAGGTCCTTTTCGCGAGGACGAATTACGGTGAATTCGGATGATTGTTCAACCACGGTGCCCTCCGATTATGTGGCCTGAATCAGTTGCGGCAACCTGTGCGTCATCGGCAACCCTGCAGGTGGCTAGCCATTTTGCCGCACTCAATAAGGCAATCTCAGCGTAGCGCCGTTGCTCCGCGTTCCGCCGGTTTGTCCTGCAAGAACGTGAGCCGCTCGCCCTTGGCCCGGCATGGTACCCTAACCAGGTCCCGTATGGGCCCGCAGCGCTGACCGTTGGTCGCATTCCGTTGCGGTTCATGGCAGACAATAGCGCCGTGATCCACTATGTCTTCCCAAGAAGATCACGCTGCCGGCGATGAGGCCAGCACTTTAACCATGACGACGGCAGACGCGGGGCAAAGCTCGCTGAATTCCCGACAGGATCTGACGACCGGTGGTACCCGCTCGCGTTCGATGACGTCGTAGCCACGGCGCAGAAAAAACGCTTCAGCGGTTTCTGTCAAAAGATAAAGCTCGCGGACACCCGATGTGGACGCGTGATTCTCGAGCCGCTCGACCAAAGCGACGCCGAAGCCACGCCCACGCTCACTGTCACGAACGGCCAGCGAACGCAATAAGCCAATCGGCGCCGACAACCGTTGCAACGCAATCACGGCGTTCGGTTGATCAGACTCGCCGAGCCACAGCCAGTCACCGGGCTCGATGGTAGACAAGTCGTCGGTCGGCAGACCTTCTGCCGCCAGCAGTGTTGCGGCACCTTCAAAAGTTGTCAGCGTCATGGGTTTTTGCTCTCGACTCCGAATAGATCCAGAGCCTAGACGCCGCCGACACGTGCCGCAAGCCGTCTGCTCACCGGCCGCGGGGTGTCAGCCACCCTTGCGGGCAAACAAGTGCAGCGCTTCCTTGTCATCAGCCAACCACGGAATGACTTTACCGGCTGTAATCCACGCCACGCCAAATGCGCAGAGCGCGGCCGCCTCACCCCAGTAAGTCAGGCGGATGCCAGTTGCGAATTCCTTAACCGGTGGGAGATTGCCTATTCCGATCGCAATCATTGACGCTACCATGACCACGCCGCACGCGAGATAGATATTGTCGCGTCGACCCGCCTTACCACCCGCATTGCGGATGTGTTCGCGAAACGGCCCAAGACAAAAGTAGGCAAGAATAGTGAACAATACCGCTGCAGCACTGACGTGCACAATCGAGACAATATCCGGCTCGCAGGCGTCGCAGGCGGTGGGATATAGCGCCACCAGAAATGCAGCCAGCGAAGCGACCTTGCTAGCACGACCCTGACGGATATTATGGCCGTTGTAGGCCCACAGGAATGCACCGACGATAAACAACAGCCCGACAAACGCATCGCGTGCGTCGGTGTGGTACGACGCGCTAATCGAGGTCAGCGACTCCCGGGCAATCAGACTCACAGCGAACGGAATCGCGAACGCGATCAAGCCCACCAGTAACCGCAGAGCACGATAGTCGAAAACAATATTCTTGCTCATGATGCAATCCTGCAGCCGCTACTGCGCAGCTTCTCCCAGGCGAAACTCTTCGCGGATTTGCTGGCTTTTGCTCAGGAACAACTTGGTCAGGTCAACACTGAACAACCAGGTTGTTTCGTCACCGAGCCCTGTATCGCGCCGGGTCACGCCAATCGAATAGTTGTGCTGAATGTGCAGCATGACGCCGAGCCCCACACGGTCGCCCGTAGTTTCCGGGGTATAGGTCGCGACAATCGATGCACCTAGCGGCATGCTGCCGCGCCAGCTGTTGTATCCAACCAACTCGACCATACCGACCGTATCGTAGGCCGCCTCGTTTTGTGGGCCACTGCCAACATATTCGAGCGCAATCGTCGGATGAAACAAGATCAGCTGAGCGTTCGGCGGCCCGGCGAGCACATCACCCGGCGGGTCGTAGATCATATTATTGACGAGCAGCTCCCAGCTGTACTGCGAACGCGCCTCATCAAAATA
This sequence comes from Pseudomonadota bacterium, assembly GCA_039033995.1. Taxonomy (GTDB): domain Bacteria; phylum Pseudomonadota; class Gammaproteobacteria; order Steroidobacterales; family Woeseiaceae; genus CALBPI01. Next base: position 34,829 of record JBCCBP010000031.1, read on the forward strand.
GTAGTCCCACTCTGCATCTAGCCGCGACACCGCCGCATTAATCTCGGCAATTTGTGTCCGCACAGGCTGATTCAATACGTTGAAGCCGAGCGCCATCAAGCGAGTTAGGTCGCCGACACGGGCCAGTGTGTCAGCGCATGCCGTCGTCAGGTTGCTGTCTCTGCAGTCGCGCGCCACCAGCGGCGTGTAATCGATCAAGTAATCGAGACTTGCCGATTCAAAAAATCCGTGTGGATTGCCAGGCATCCAAAGCGCTGCGGGGATCGTCGCATCGTCTTGCTGCAACTCGAACGCGACCAGATTGATTTGTCGACTGAGTTCGCGGGACAACGCATCCCACCCCGCGCTGCCACCCGCGAGATGTTGTGAATTGCGTGCGTCCAAAATGCGGAGCGCCTCAAGCAACGTCGCACGCGACTCATCCAGAGTAGCTCCTGACGCAGGATTCTGATCGAGACCCCCAATCAGTTGCGTCACCTGTTGTGTCACCTCCGCTTGATCATTCGCACCGCCGAAACAGCCCTGGCCTCGCAACTGCGTGACCTGTGCGAGATACGCCTGCGAATTCTCTGCCGACGTAAAGTCACATTGCGCGTCGGCTGTCGGCATAGCGATCATACCCGCGACCACTAGCGCAATCAGGGATACCGTTTTCATGCCAGGAACCCCTTGATCACCGACAACAACCTGCGCCAGGTACCGGTCGGCCCTGGCAGGCGCGACTCCAACCTGTCTCTGATACGGGCGATAGTTGCCCGCTCAATCTCGGTGTCGAATCGTGACTTGGCCGTCCGATATTCGTCGTCGCCGACGATATCGCGGCCGAGTATCGAGCGAAAAATTGGCACGTGTACACGCGGATTCAGCAGGTAATGATCGAAGGCGTGCACACGATCCAGTTCGTCTTCTTTGAAGGCAATATGTGACGGGCGAATGTGCTGGTAGCGCTCACGGCTGAATGTATTGGCGTCCGGCCATAAATCCGGATTAAACGGTTTCGGCTTGGTGAACGGATCCAACTTGTGGCGTACATTCAGATAAAACGCGCACAAGCGCCCGGCGAGCGCAGAACCGGGCGCTACCGCTGTTTCATACACTTTGGCGTCTTCGCGTTGCAACACACGACTGACATTGGCAATCATCGCGAGCGACGTGCAACGCGATTCGACGGCACTCAGCGGACCGATTAGCTCGCCGGCATCGTTGCGCAGTCCCGTGTTGTACAGGCTATTAAGGGTATTGTGAATCACGGATGACCCCAGCGAGTGTGCCATGACAGACCAACTCAAGTGGGGCTGTTTCAGCCTGTCCGTCAATTGCTCGGCCACCGACACATCAATCGCCATACGGGTGGTATTGGAAAACCGGTACAAGATCACATCGAGTAGATGCGTGAAGGTGAATTCATCACCGGCCAGGCCAAGCGATGATTCGTATTTGTCGAGTTGAATTTGCAGCGATTCGCGCGTCACGTTGTCCGTTGCAGGATCGTGCTGAGCGAGCAAGGCGGCCTTGAACGCTGCAAAATCGGCGTTAGCGCGTTGACGGATCGATTGCAGCCTATCGTCATAGACCAACGGCACAATTTCGAAGACATCATCGAAAACCAGTGTGCTGGTCGCCAGGTACTCACGGAAAGCGGCGCGTAGTACCTGCACGCCCGGGGTTGCCCAGGTGGCGTCGTGGGTACCCATACCATGAATCGCAAACAATACGTGTCTGCTCATCGGTCTCCCTCCGTCGTCAGAACGTCTGCCAGTCCGGCAACGCAGGCGGCACCGGTCCTACTCAAAGACTGTCATTGGCCGACAAACTATCCCGGTTCCGGCTCCGCCGGTTGTGTAGATCCACCCAGCCGCTGATGTAGATAAGCGACACCGAGCAAGCTTAAGCCCAGCCCCATGAATGACGCGACACGCAACAGGCCATCCAGGTCCGAGAGATCGACCAGAAACAGCTTGCCAATGACGATGGCAAGCAATGCAAGGCCGGCTTTGTACACAGTCGGTCCCAATCGCCAGCTACCCGCCAGCAGTGTCGTGATCGCAATCACGAGCCAGACGGCAGAATAGGTGTAAAGCTCTCCGCCCGCGATTGGTGGCGCGTCGAGAGCAACAGTGCCGGTCCACAAATGCCGCACCTGTAGCGATACGAAGATCAGTCCGGCGAGCGCACTGTAGCCCAACGCAACCTGTCGAAACTGAGCGGTGAACCAGCGCGCAAAGGCGAGTCCAAGCAAGATCGGCAAACCGAATGCGGGCAACAGCACATTGGCAATCGGTGTAGTACCGACCGCGTCGGTGAGCCAGGCGTTGCTGCTCAACAAATTAAGCACCAGCACGCCGTAGACAACGAGCGCTGCGACGACCAGAACACGCGCGTAGAGACGGTACAACCATGCCAGTGATTGACTAACCGCTGCACGATAGTGATACACCAGCGCCATCACAGCGGCCAGCGCCTGCGTCAGCGTCGCCTCAGCAAAACTAAACGTGTTGGCATACACAGAACCATCGTAGAGTTGGTAACGCACTTCCGACCAGATCGTCAGCACCAGTAGGTGCAGCGCGGCGCCCTCAGCCCAACGGGCGAGCTTCGGATACTGACGCAACCAATACGCCGCCAACCCCGTCAGCAAGGCCGAGCCGCCGTACGTCCAAAGCGACCAATGCACGCCAACTGGATACTCCGGCAGCCACGGATTGAATGTCAGACGCGCAATAACGATCAGTACAACCAGCTTCAATAGCCAGCCGAGCGTCGGCAGCTCAAATGTGCGGATGACCCAAGCGAGGGAGAGCACCTGAGCCGCGATAGCGAGCGTTAGGCTCGCTGACTCGAAGACCATTGCCGCTGCAATACCAAGGCCGAAATGGCCACCGATGAATAACCAGACAACGAGGGATGCAGCACTTGAGCGACGAATCGTCGACGCGGCCAGCGTCAGATAGGCTAACCCAAGGACCGCCGTCGCAAGACCCCAGAATGCATCGGTCTCAGGACGCGCATTCAGCAGATAAGCGAGCGTGACCAGCAACATCGGTCCCAGCGCAGCCAACGATGCCCAGACCGGCGCACGCCGGCCCAAGGCAAACAACCAGATCGCGCCAGCCGCCGCGACACCGGCGAAACTGAGCAAATACCACATAAATGGCATGGCAGAACCCGCCTCCAGTGATGCGAGCGCATAACCACGCTCGACAGGCTGCACATAAGCCAGCAACCAGGCGCCAACGGTGACCAGCAACGAAGCCCAAGGCAACGCAAACGTCACCTCGCGCGTGCGCGCCAGCCACAAGCTGAATGCAAAGAAAGGCAATCCGAGCAACCACGGTGCCGATGTGTCGGCGGCGGCAAGGATCGACGCGCCAGAAGCCAGTGCCAACACAACGAGGGTGGCCGCCGCGCTTCGCTCTGGCGCCTTGAGGGCGCGCAGCAGTTCGCGGGGCGAATAACCGGCCTCCGCGAGCGGTTGATCCGTTCTGAGTAGCCAGTCGGCATAGGGCACTGCAGCAACCAAATAGGCGAGCGCAACGAGATACAGACTTCGCGTGATATCTGCGACAGCGAAGTCGAGAGAGAGTAGCCACCAGCTTATAGCGCCAATGACAAACCCCCACCAGAGCCACGCGCGATACACATGCCGTAACAGCAACAGCGCACTCAACGATACGATCAGCGAGTAGATGAGCGCGGTGTTAATCGCACCGCTGCCGGTCGACACCAGCACCGGCACGAGATACGCCCCCAGAATGCCGAACGCCGCCAGCAAGGGACCATGCAATAGCGCCATTGCCATCGTTCCGACCGCGACAATCGCCATCAGAATAAAAGCGGTGCCAGGCTGAATCAGATCGTACAAGCGCATCGCCGCCAGTAGCGCACCATACAACGTGATAGAACCCGCACCGGCCAGCGCCGCAAGCGCTGGCTGTGTGCCGCCATGCCGGCGCCTGAAAAACTCAGCCGTCGTCAATAAGCCGGCGCCGGTCAGCAGCGCCAGAAGAATACGCGCAAGCGGTCCGAGCCAACCGCGGTCCATCGAGTAGCGCACCATAAAGATACCGGCCAGTGCCACGCAGCCACCACCGAGCCAGGTCATCCAATGACTGACCAGATGAGTAAACCAGGCATCAACGCGGGACGGCTCTGCTGCCGCTGGCGGGTTGACTGGCGTGGCATGCACGACCGGGTCAGCCGCAGACCAGCCTCGCCGCCACTCCACGGGTTTCGCGACAGCCTCAGGCTGCGGCACATCCTCAACGGTCGACTGACGCTCTAACGACTCAACATCGGCCGCATCGACACGACCCGTTGGCGTGAAGGCCGACGACTCACCCGGCGGCGACTGTGCCTTACGCACCAGCCAGTCGATGCGCTGCTGCAGATCGAAGGTCTCGCGGCGCAGGCGCCCGACTTGCCGAATCGCAATAAGGCCACAGATCGCGCCGATAAATACTGTCAGGACCAGCACCAACGCCAGCAGTCCCATCAAGGCATAAATATCCATGCCATGAGTATACGGCCAAGCTGCTGAATTTCCGTTGAACTTCGTGCACAACACCGTTCGATATCGAAACGCATTCTGGTCCGATGCACCCAATGGTCGTCGCAGCTTAGCCCGCGGATGGACAATCTGTGAGCGGTTCCGTCAAACCGGTCGGCGACACTCAAGTTGCGCTCAACCATGCCGCTGTCTTTGGGATAACAAAGAAACCGAGGTGGCTTCATCATGCTCCATCGTCGTAACTGCGCCGCAATGCTGGCACTGGTCGCCATTAGTGTCAGCAACGCCAGTCATGCTGATTCGGTCAGTCTTACGCTGGCCGTCGACCAGGCGCTGAATCTCGATCAGCGCATCAGTGCCGCACGGGCGCAGCAGGATGCCGCGAAGCACGCGCTCGCCGAAGCAAACGCTGCCTTCCTACCGGACATCAACCTCGCCTTTAGTGCACGCCGTATTGACGAGCCCTACACGTTTCAGCAGCCTGCGATCAACCTGGCGCTCGAAGGGTTGGCACCGGTACCGATACCAATATCCATCCCAAGCCAGGATCTCGAGCTGTTTGGCCGCGACACGATGGTCGGGCGACTGGAGGCGAGCTACCTGTTGTATGCCGGCGGACGGCGCAAGGCCGGTCGAGAAAAAGCCACGATGGCAGGCGTCGCCTCACAACAAGCACTGGCGCTCGCAGAGCGCAGCATCGTAGCGGCAACACACGAACGCTACATAACGCGCTGGCACGCCGAACAGGTGTTGCGTATCGCCGAACGTGCGAGTGCAGAGATGGACACTTTGGCCGTTTTGACAAACGCTCTACTGCAGGGCGGGTCGATGTCTTTGACCACGAAAGACGCGTTACGGGCGACGCTCGCGCAGCAGAAGTTATCCGGCATCGCCGCTCAGGTGCGCGGCGGCCTGCAGGCCGCTAACGTGGCGCTGAACGAACTCGCGGCTGTATCGGAACAAGACACGCTGGAGGACCCGACAACTGCATTGGCATTGTCTGTAACCGAAGCAGAGCAGCTGGCGTATTCCGTCACCGAACACCCAAACCTTCAGCAACTCGACGCGGCCATTGCTATCGCTCGCAGCGATGTGCGCATGGCCATTGGTGATCGTAAACCCGTCGTCGCCCTGCTCGGCAACTACCAGCAGTTTGATAACGATTTCGACGGTGGTCTGAACACCGCAGCCAATGAAGACGGCTGGTCGGTAAGTCTCAATGTACAAGTGCCGATTTACGATGGCGGCGGTTTGCGCGCCAAGATTCGCCGCCACGAGAGCCATCAGCGTGCACTGCAGGCACAGCGGGACTTTGCTGAAACCGGTTTGACGACGCAGTATCGCGCGTTGCGCTCGCAGCTCGCGGGGCAACTGTCACGGCTGGCGATTGCACGCGACGCGGTTAACACCGCGCGTAGCCTTCGCGATCTGGCTTCGAGAGGGCGTCCGAGTGACCACGACAGTGTGCAGGAACGCATCGAGGCGCAACTGTTCCATGCACTGGCTGAAGTCGACCTGCTAGATGCGAAGCGCGACGTCTTGCTCACCCAGTCGACCTTGCGTGTGCTGTCGGGAGACTATCGATGAGATTGATAGGAGCTTTGCTTGCATTGTCGCTTTCCTGTGCCGCGGCGGCCGAGCACGCCGCCAATGTGATGCGGGTGGGCGGCTATACCAAAGCGATGTTTGAGGCGGATCGTCTCGACATCGAGATTACGACCGGCCTGCTATTCAATGAGCTACTACGAGAAATCGATGAAGCTGCTGATATTCATGTTTATGACACGTACGCAGAAATGCTGACCGCCTACAAGAATGGTCAGCTGGATGCCGCATTCTGTATTTTAATCGAGTGTCGTGAGTTGATGGCGCACAGCAGCGAGCATGATTTTTTCACGACGATCATGAACGGGACCCCTTTTGATCGCTACCTATTGCTGACCCGCAATGACCGGCGAGATGAGTCTGCGAATACACTCGCTTCACTGCGCAACAAGCGGCTATCCGTGATCGGCAGTCATAGCACCGGCATGTTGATGCTCGATCGCGCGCTGGAAGCATCCAAGCTGCCGAACTCTGCATCATTTTTCGCCGATATTGTCGCACCCTCATCGAGCCAGGCGGCCATCATCGATCTGTTTTTCGGCAAGACGGACGCGGCACTGGTGACGCGCAATGAACTCATCAACGCCGCGGCGCTGAACCCTCAAATCAACTCGAAACTGGAAACGGTGTTCGAGACCGGCGAGGTGCTGTCGCTGGTAATGATGATTCACAAGGATTTCCCGGAAGATCGCGTGCAGCAGCTCGGCGACATGGTGGATAAAGTGTTCAGCGACCCTGAGCAGTTTCCAAAGAGTGACCAACTGGTTCAGTTGTTCGGCGCGGACAGTGTGGTGCGCATCGATCCGGGTGCCGTCGCGGCTACGATGCGACTGGTCAGATAACGACCAGGGCCCTGCATGCGTGGTATCGCCTCACACTTCTCCAAACGCATCCTGTTGCTGC
>JBCCBP010000032.1:0-41577 GCA_039033995.1 Pseudomonadota bacterium
CGATTCCGGGGCCGAAGTTAATCCTCAGAGCGTCGACGGGCCGCCCGGGTTTGGGCGGCCCGCCGACGTTTGATCAAAAGCTCGTTTTGACGTTGATGCCCCAATAACGATCTGCGGCGCGCGGAATCTGGTAACGGAAACCGTCGCCAGAGAACGTGGTCGCAAATTGCTCGTCAGTGAGGTTCTTGCCGATCAGTGTGACACTCAATCGCTCATCCGCACTGTGGTAGCCGAAGCTCGCGTTGAGAATGGCGTAGTCGGGGAGCAGGAACGGTACCGCATCCGTCTGACCAATATTGCCCGAGAGGATTTCATCGGTGTACACATACGACGCGTTTGCCTGCCAGCGTGCCCCACTGGCCAACGGCCATTCGTATTGACCGGCCACCGAGTACTTGGTGTCCGGCGCAAATGGCAACGGTGCTCCCGTCGTAGACTCAGCATCCGAAATGGCAAAGCCACCGCTCAGCGACAGATTGTCGGTGGGCTGGACGATGAAATCGAGCTCGAAACCGGACGTGTCGACATCGCCACCATTCGTGAAGCCCGTGATCGTCGTGCCATCCGAATCGTCAAAGTCGTTGGCCTGGAAGTTCTCGATCTGCGTGTCGTAGGCCGCAAAGCTCACGATACCCCATGGCGCGTTATATTTGACGCCGACTTCGATAGAGTCGGATTCCTCAGCCAGAATCGGATTGATGTCGTCATCGTCCATGTTGTAGAACACGTTAAACGCCGGGCCTTTGTAGCCGGTGCTGTACGTCGCATAGACCATCGTTGAATCAGTCACGTCCCATTGTGCACCGATGCGTCCGGACACATTGGTGTCGTCGGTGCTACCGGACAGGTTGGTATCGAACTGGTTGTTACCGTCCGAGAAGCGTGGCCGAACACCGACACCGCGTCGACCGAATTCGTCGAGATTCACACGGTTATGGTTGAACGACACTTCGTCGCGCGTGTAACGCAAGCCGAACAATAGCCGCACGGTATCGTTAATGGCGTAGTTACCATCACCGAATACAGCGAAGTTGTCGAACTCGGTATTCATGAAACCGGTAGCCGCGACAATATCGTTGGCATTACAAGTGATATTGTTGGCCGCGATAAAGTCTGCAACATCTTGAGCCGTGTTCGGCAAGCCGAGCGTGAACTCGAGATGGTTGGCAATCGCCGCGTCCAACTGACCATTATTGTTCTGGCAGCTTGCGTCACGCGTAAAGTTTCGTTCGGAGTCAATGTTCCAGTAGAACAATCCGAGCTGGTACTGCAATGCGCTGTCCGTATTCGAAGCCAGGCGCACCTCTTGTGAGAACTGCCGCCATTCCTGCGGGCCCACATCGTGCAGCTGGAACGGTACGCCGAAGACCGGCAGGTTGCTATCGCCTGCGATGGAGGTGAAATCACCTTCACGGAATTCCGTATTGTTCCAGGTACGTTGTGCCGTGATCGACGTCAGAACAAAGTTGTCGTACTCATGTTCGATCTGAACGGAGAATGCCGTTGTCGAGTCGAGTGTGCGGGTTTCGAAATCGTGATCGATCAGGCGTTGATTCAGGTCGAGACCATTGCCGCTGGGTACCGCTTCCGAATTGGGGTTGCGGCCGCTCGGCCGTGCTTCCAAGTCGGCACAACAGTCGTTATCGGCGTTGTAGTCCTCGAAGATGAATAGCACATTGGTGCGATCAGAAACATCGTAGTCGAGCATCGCGCGGACGCCCTGGCGATCGTAACCGTTGACTGTTTCGTTATTGAACACGTTACGAATATAACCATCGAACTCACTGCTCAAGACCGTTACGCTGCCGCGCAAATCGTCGGTGAGCGGGCCGGATACACGGGCACGCAGGATGGTCTCATTGTCCTGAAAAAACGTACCACTCAGGTAGCCTTCGAGCTGGTCACTTGGCTTTTTCGTGGTGATGTTCACGACACCAGCAGATGCGTTCTTGCCGAACAGCGTGCCTTGTGGGCCTCTTAGTACCTCGACGCGTTCGAGATCGTAGAGATCGCCGAAAGCCTGTCCGGAACGCCCGAGGACGACGTTATCGACGACAGTCGATACGCTCGGCTCGGCAGCGATACTAAACGAGATCGTGCCGATGCCGCGCACGGTCAGCGCGCTGTTTCGCGTCGTGTTACCGGTGCGGAAGCTGACAGACGGCACCAGCGCCTGCAGGTCCTCGAGATTGTTTGCGAAAGCGGCCTCGATCGTTTCCTCACCCAGCACGGAGACCGCGACCGGTACGTCGGTCAGGCTTTCTTCGCGCTTCTGTGCGGTGACGATGATTTCTTCAAGGACGGATTGTCCGTATGCGGGCGTGGAAATGCCCCATTGCAGTGCGCTCGCTGAAATTGCAGCGAGTGCTACCCCCCGTGATAGACGCATGTCTAGCTCCTGTTAATTACCCCGACGCTAGTTTTACGCCTGAGATGACAAGAATGCAAACGTTTGTATTTCGAGCTGCAAGTGTCGTTTTCGTACAACACGCCGTCTAGGCAGCACGCTTAGCGCGAATGAAGAGGCTCCAGATCACGATATTCGAGAGCGCAAGCACGCCACACAGCCCCCAAAAGAGGCTTTGAATGCCGTTCACAAGACCGATGGGGGAAAACAACAGATAAAGGAAAACAACGGCTGAAAACAGCGTGATGGCCGACGGGATCGCAAACCGCCAGGGCGTCAGATCTACCAGGTCCTTGCGGGTGTACTGCCACGCAGTCTCACGCGGGCGCAGCTTGCCTGCGATCAGCATGATGCCCACCTCGATGCCGAATAGAACGGCGTACAGATGCAGGAAATGCAGCGTGATAATGTCATCGAAGACAAACTTGGCGAGTCCATATGCGATGACATGGAACACGATAACAAGCTTCGCACCGATGGCCGGGACGCGTTGGGTAAACAGACCGACAATCACGATGACGACCACCGGAATGTTGTAGAAGCCGGTAAAGATACGAATGATCTGCCAGAGTCCTTCTGGCGCGAACTGCAGCAGCGGCGCGACGACAAATGAGAACAGTGCGATGACCACGCTGGCGATTTTGGCGACGCGCACCATGCTGGCATCCGATGGTGGTGTTTTCTGCATCGGCGCATAGACATCGAGGCAGAACAGCGTCGCCGCGCTGTTCAGCAGCGAGTTGAATGAGCTGAATACCGCACCAAGCAAAACCGCGAGGAAGAAACCCGACATCGCGACGGGCAACACATCGCGAATCAGACGCGGGTAGGCGAGGTCGATGCTGGCGAGCTCACTGCCATACAGGTGGTAAGCAATCACTCCCGGAATCATCATCATGAACGGTACGAGGATCTTGAAGAAGCCCGAGAGCAGCACGCCTTTTTGGCCTTCCGCTAGATTGGCGGCACCTAGCGTGCGCTGGATAACGTACTGGTTGGTACACCAGTAGAACAAGTTGGCGAATATCATTCCCGTGAACAGCGTCGCAAACGGCGTGGGGTCGCTTGGGCCACCAATCGCGTTAAGCTTGTGTGTGTCCGTGCTGGTGATGACATCAAGGCCCGCACTGACGCTACCGTCACCCAGTGCGGCGAGACCCAGTACGGGTACCAGTACACCGATAATCAACAGGCCAATGCCGTTCAGCGTGTCGGAGACAGCGACCGCTTTCAGGCCGCCGAACACAGCGTAGACTGCACCAATACAGCCGATCACGACAATGGTAATGACAAGCCCTACGCTGTAACTGACATCGAGCAGCGTTGGCACATCGAATAACTGCAGCACAGCGATCGAGCCTGAATAGAGCACGGAGGGGATGGTTACCAATCCGTAACCCACCATGAACAACACCACGGACATGCGACGTACGTCGTCATCGAAGCGGGACTTCAGAAACTCCGGTAGCGTCGTGAACGCACCTGCCAGATAGCGCGGCAGAAAGATCAGTGCCATGCAAATGGTGGCGAAAGCGGCTGTGACCTCCCAGGCCATGCTGCTCATGTTGAAACCGTAAGCAGAGCCGTTCAGGCCGATCAGTTGCTCCGCCGACAGGTTGGTCAGCAACATGGAGCCTGCGATGAAGATGCCAGTCAGGCCGCGCCCGGCGAGAAAATAGCCGTCCTTGGTATCGACCTCGCCCTTCGTTTTCTGGTACGACACGAACGCCACCAGCGCCATGAAAAACACGCAACTGCCGATTGTGAGCCCCAGATTACTGGCCGCCATATTGTCTCCCCCCGGACAAACCCGTGCGCCGAAGCTACGGCAAAACGCGTGTGATGAAAAGAGCAAGGCCACCGCAGATTGCAGTATGATTCGGAACGGGACAACAGTAAGAGAACAACATGTCGGAGCTTATTTCGAAACTGGAATCCGCACCTGTGGTGCCACTGGTGCAAACGGCCGACCCGGATACGGCAGTGGCTATTGCGCGAGCACTGGCGGCTGGCGGACTGACCGTCATCGAGGTTGTGTTGCGGACCGATAACTCACTCGCTGGCATCCAGGCTATTGCCGAACAGGTGCCGGAAGCTATCGTCGGCGCGGGCACGGTCATTGCACCCGGCCAGGCTAAAGAAGCTGTGGCGGCCGGTTCCAAGTTTATCGTCTCTCCGGGGTTCGATGAGGGCGTGCTCGATGTCGCCAAACAGGCGGATGTTCCGCTGTTGCCCGGCATCATGACACCGACCGAATTGACGTGTGCGAGCAACCTCGGGCTCGATATCGTTAAGTTTTTTCCCGCCTCAATCGCTGGCGGTGTACCCGCGTTGAAAGCGCTCTCGAGCGTGTTCCGGCACATGAGGTTCATGCCGACCGGCGGCGTCAGCGCAGGCAACCTGGCCGAATATCTGTCATTGCCGGCGGTGCTTGCTTGCGGCGGTAGTTGGCTCACGCCGGCGGATGCTGTCAGCACCGGTCAATACGATGTCATCACACGTCTTGCCGATGAGGCATTGACCATCGCGTCGGTCGTTCGCGCCTGATGCGCAAAGCTGGCGTAGCGCTAGCGTCGTTGTTGTGTGTCACTGCGGCTGCACAGGACTATGACTATTTCGCTGCTAACCGCGCGCTGATCGGCAATGGTGTTGCAGCTGTGTTGACCTGCAATGGACTATTCACATCCGATCGGCCGCTGGAGGCAGTCGTTCGCGACGAATTGCGGTATTCGCGAGGGCCGTCGCCGAACACGCTGAGCGGGATGCCTGATATCCAGATCGATCAGCAAGAAAAGCGGGTCCTCGTCGGCGCGAATACCGCTTACCCCGCGCGCGCCGTTTTTCGCGATGGCATCGGCTGTGTCGTCATGGCGCCGGATCAGACGGATGCCGACATCGATGCGTTGCCGCGCAACCCGATCGCTGCCCCGGCCTATGATCCTGCGACTACGCCATGGCCTATGGGTGATGTCGTATCGCCCCGTCCGCTGCCGACTAACATCGACGCAGCGGCACTCGCTGCGGCCTCCAATTGGACATTCGATCGGCCGACAAAAGAGCAAGTCACGATAAGCCTGCTGGTCGTTCACGACGGACAAATCGTGCACGAGCGTTACGCGTCGGGTTTCGACAAAGACACGCGTACGCGTACCTGGTCGACAGCCAAAAGTATCGCCGCCGTGTTGATCGGGATGCTGGTCGATCGCGACAAGCTGTCGCTCGATGCACCATTGCCGATTGAATGGTTGCCTGCGATCGAGGCGTCCGAAGTTGATCCACGGCGTGGCATTCGACTGCGTGATGTCCTGCAGATGTCGAGTGGGCTTGAGCCGGTCGATAGTTTCAATCGCGAATATGCAACGGGCTCCGGGCTTGCGTATTGGGCCGGTGCCAGCTCGGCTGACGGTGCGCGAGCGCGCGGTTTGATTCGTGAACCTGGCGCGTTTTGGGATTACGAAAACTACGATACGCTGCTGGCTGTGTTGGCGATGAAGAACGTATTGGGTGATCAATACCTGACGTTCCCCTATGAGTCGCTGCTGGCGCCGCTTGGCATGCATTCGACATTGCTCAGCACCGACCGATTCGGTGATTTTATCTTGAGTAGTCAGGTGTATACGAACGCGCGTGATCTCGCGCGCTTTGGACTGTTTCTGTTGCAGGATGGCGTCTGGCAAGGCAAACGCTTTCTGTCGTCTGACTGGCTCGAGTTTGCACGTACGCCTGCGCCGTCGACGGCGCATCACGGCAACTTTTACGGTGGTCAGTTCTGGCTGGTGCCAGATGATCGTGACGACGTGCCACGCGATGCGTTTGCGACCGCAGGTAATCGTGGCCAATATGTCATTGTCGTGCCGTCACACAGTCTTGTCATCGTGCGGCGCGGGCTCGACTATGGTAATCAGGGCTTCGATCGTTGGGACCTGACGCGCGAGGTGTTGAAGGCATTCGCCAATGACTAAGCCTGATCTCGGTCGGCGCGGCTTTTTGGCGGGTATCGGTGCGTCCGCGAGTTGGCGCGCGTTGGGCATGGCCGTACCGCACGCACGCTGGATCCCTGCCGGACTCGTGCCGGTCGTGTCGTTGGCCGATGACGGCTCATTGCTGTCGAGCCTGCAGAAAGCCGACCTGCAAGTATTGAACGATCGGCCGATTAACATCGAAACGCCAGCACACTTGCTGGATGACAAGATCACGCCCAGTCATCGCATGTTCGTGCGCAACAATGGCAATCCGCCCGTCGACATCGGCAATCCAGATGATTGGGCGGTGGAGATCAGCGGTGAGGCGTGCAGCAAACCGATGACTCTGACCGTCGCCGAACTGAAGCGTCGCTATCAGCCTGTAACGCTTCAGCTACAGTTGGAATGCGGTGGCAATGGCCGCGCTGAATTTCGTCCGCGCGCCAGTGGCAATCAGTGGACTACCGGCGCGATTGCGTGTCCGGAATGGACCGGCGTGCGCCTTGCCGATGTGTTGGAAGACTGTGGCGTCACCGATGCCGCCGAATACGTCGGTTATCGAGGTGCAGATACGCATCTATCGGGCGACACGAACAAGCAGCCCATCTCGCGTGGAATACCCATTGCAAAAGCAATGCAGCCGGAGACCTTGCTCGCGTTCGCGATGAATGACGAGCCAATACCGTTGATCCATGGCGCACCGCTGCGATTGGTTGCCGGTGGTTACCCGGGGTCGGTATCCGGCAAGTGGTTGACTTCATTGATAATTCGCGATCGCGTGCACGACGGCGCCAAAATGGCAGCGCCGTCGTATCGTGTGCCCTGTAAGCCGGTCGCGCCGGGCAGCAGTGTCGCCGGCGATGCGATGTGCATCATCGAATCGATGCCTGTGAAATCTCTGATCACGTTCCCAGAATCCGGCGTCACGCTGGATAGCGACAAGCCGCTCGAGATCCGCGGTCATGCATGGGCGGGGGAGCATGCCGTCGAGCGCGTCGATATCAGCATGGACTTCGGCGCAACCTGGCAACGCGCCACGTTGAGCGAGCCTGTGAATCGATTTGCGTGGCAGCACTTCAGCGCGCCACTGGAATTCGGTGCGACGGGTTATTACGAAATCTGGGCGCGCGCGACCGATGCTGCGGGCGTCTGTCAGCCGATGTTAGTGCCGGGCTGGAATCCGAAAGGCTATCTGAACAACGCCTGTCACCGAATTGCCGTGCGAGTCGTCTGATGCGGCGTTGGTTCGCTCTCTTTTTGCTGATGAGTTCTCTGACAGCACACGCTGGGTCTCAGGTCGACGAAGCCACCGGTCTCATCATCGACGAGCATTGGGAGCTGGTGATGGGGATGTGCGGCTCCTGTCATTCGTACAAGCTGGTGACTTCGCAGCGAGGTGATCGCAAATACTGGTTAAAAACGATTCGCTGGATGCAGGCTTCGCAAAACCTCTGGCCGATTCCACCGGCTATCGAGTCGCAAATACTCGACTATCTCGCCAAGAATTATTCGGAGGCGCCGTCGGGGCGACGGCCGGCTTTGTCACCCGAGTTGATGCCCGACTAGTACCAGAAGCGGACGCCAGCAAGAACTGAGATCTCGCCGGGGTCTTCGTTGTTGGATCTGAGCAGGTCGGCTTCTCTGCCGTAGACTCGGTTCCAGCTAAGCCCGAGGTATGGCGCGATCGTCCGCCGAAACTCGTAGCGTAAACGCAACCCGGCATCCACCGAAGATAATCCTGCGTCGAGGTTGCGATCTGTATCGTCCGAGAATGCGCTGTTAATCTCCAGTCTCGGTTGCAGGATCAGACGTTGCGTGAGGCGAAGCTCGTACTCCGCCTCGAGTCTGGCGGATAGATCGCCCTGATCACTGAGAAAGAGCTGTGCATCGATTTCGAACCAATAGCGTGCCAGCCCTTGTACGCCTACCGTCAGGTAAGAACGCGTTGGGTCAGGCTCAAAGTCATGCCGTAACCCGAGCTGTATATCCCAGAATGGGCTGATGGCGCGGCTATAGAGCGCCTGTAGTTCGGCGTGTTCGAACCGACTGTCCGCGGTTTCGTATTCGCCCTCTGTCTTGATCCAGAGTTTGTGGTCATCGTTACCGACCCAGCCTTGGCCTTCCCAAACCAGTATCGGATTTCCACCCGCCGAGCGGTGCTCAAAGCGCTCACCCAAGACCAGTGCGTTGATCTGGTTGCCATGCCCGCTCCAGAGCGCTTCGCGGGCTGCTGCCATTTCGTTCGGGTCGAAATACTGGTCAGCCGCGTATTGCGCGGTGGCCGCCGACGACAGCGACAACGACAAGAGTACCCAGATAATTGAGCTTCTCATCATGCGTGCATGCCGTGATCGCGCACCGAAACCACGCGCATCATGCCCGCATGCATGTGGTAGAGCAGATGGCAGTGGAATGCCCAATCGCCAAGGGCGTCCGCCGTAATGTCGATGGACATCTTCTCGCCGGGTTTCACGACGATGGTGTGCTTGCGTGGTTTGTGGGCGTGCTCCGCGGTGACCACGTCGAAGAACATGCCATGCATGTGAATCGGATGCGGCATCATCGTGTCGTTAACCAGCGTGAGCCGGAGGCGCTCGCCCTTATGGAAAACGATGGGTTCGCGAACTTCAGAGAATTTCTGCCCGTCAAACGACCACATGTAACGTTCCATATTGCTAGTCAGGTGCAGTTCGATCTCCCGCTCAGGGTCTCGAGTGTCCGGGTTCTTTTCGAGCGACTCTAGATCGGTATAGACCAGTACGCGATGTGGTTCGTTTTCCAATCCCGCTGGCCTCTCCGATAAACGGTTCACTGGGTTTTCGGCGAGTCCGACAACACCGGGACCTTTCGGGTGTGGATGGGCCTGTCGCTGTGGGGGCGACACTGTGTTGTCGGCCTGCTGAGTCGCGCCGTGATCGATGGACGCGTGACCCATCGACGCGTGATCCATCGGTTTCTCATTCGTTGCGTCGTGGCCCATCGCGCTGTGGTCCATCGGTTTCTCATTCGTCGCGCCGTGACCCATCGCGCTGTGATCCATCGACGCGTTATCCATGGATTTCTCGTTCGTTGCGCCGTGGCCCATCGCGCTGTGATCCATCGACCCGTGATCCGTGGAGTCATGACTCATGCCGTCATGATCACCATGACGCATTGCCATATCTTTCATGGTGAGCGTCGGCCGCGGCCGCAGCGCCGGTACGTCAGCACGCATACCCGACCGCGGCGCCAGAGTTGCGCGTGCGAAACCGCTGCGGTCGTTGCTCTCTGCAAACACCGTGTAGGCCTGATCATGGTGAGGGTGAACGATGACATCGAACGTCTCGGCGGTGCCGATCTGAAACTCATCGGTTTCGACGGGTTTCACATTCAAGCCATCTGCCTGAACAACCTTCATGGGCAGGCCCGGGACACGAACATTGAAAATGCTCATAGCAGACGCGTTGATAAAACGCAGGCGAACGCGTTCGCCGGGAGTGAACAAGCCCGTCCAGTTTTCACTGGGGCTATGTCCGTTTGTGAGATACGTATAGGTTGCGCCGGTGACGTCCGCGATGTCGGTCGGATTCATGCGCATGGCACCCCACATCATGCGCGCGGAGAGTGTCCGATCCAGCCCGTCTTGCTCCGCTTCTTCGAAAAAGTCGCCGACCGTGCGTTGCTGAAAATTATAGTTGTCACTCATTTTCTTGAGCTTGGCGAACACTCGATGCGGGTCTTCGAACGTCCAATCCGAGAGCAACACGACGTGCTCGCGGTCATACTGGATTGGGTCTTTGCCCGCCGGGTCAATAATGATGGGTCCGTAGTGGCCGACCTGTTCCTGCAGGCCAGAATGGCTGTGATACCAGTATGTCCCGGCCTGTTTGACCGGAAATTGGTAGGTGAACGTCGAGCCGGGCACAATGCCGGGGAACGAAACCCCCGGTACGCCATCCATCTGAAACGGCAACAGGATGCCGTGCCAGTGAATGGACGTATCCACGCCCAGCGTATTGTTGACGTGTATCCTGACATCTTGCCCTTCACGCCAGCGTAACAGTGGCGCGGGTAGCTGGCCGTTGACCAACACGGCCTTGCCGCGACGACCGTCAACCTGCTGCTTGGCGGCACTAACACGCAGCGCTAGTGCGTCTGTCGAATCGGGCGCAAGACCGGCCAGTTGCGCGGCCGCTGAGCTGCGTGCCCAGACCGGCAGCGACGCTTGCAGTGCGACCATCGCTGAACAGCGCGCCATGAACTCACGGCGCGACGTTGAGGGAGATTTGACTTTGTTCATACCGCTCATGATTATACCCCCATGGGGTATCAGTCAAGGTAACAATCCACATGAAAAAGTCGGCACTAATTGCGCGTCTAAGTCGCGTTGAAGGTCAGATCCGAGGTATCAAGGGAATGATCGAAGACGATCGCTATTGCCTCGACGTGTTGGCACAAACTCAGGCAGTGAAATCAGCGCTGGCACGCGTTGAAGATGCGATCCTCGAAAACCATAGCCGTACCTGTGTGGAATCCGCTATAGCGTCGGGTGACGCCACGACGCAACGAGAGAAGTTTAACGAACTGGTGGACTTGTTGGCGCGTGCACGAAGATAGCGGCGCCAGAATACCGTTGTCGCTCGTGGCCTATTGATAGCGCACGTCGGTGATCACGTAGCGCGTCAGCTCACCAGCAACGGTGATCGAGACCTCGTCGTCGACCGACTTTTTCATCAGTGCTTTCGCCAGCGGTGAATCCATGCTGATATCGCCGCGTTTGCCGTCCGTCTCGTCTGGGCCAACAATCCGCACGGTACGCTCCGCGCCATGATCGTCTTCGACCGTGACCGTCGCGCCAAAAAAAATCTGCGACCCCATTGACGTTTGCTTGACGACATTCAGTTCGGGCAAGCGCTTTTGCAGAAACCGGATACGTCGATCGATACCGCCCAGTTCCTTTTTGCGATAAATGTACTCAGCGTTCTCGGAACGATCACCCTCTGCGGCTGCCGCCGACAACGCCGCGACGACATCGCGCCGTCGTAACCAGAGTGTATCGAGCTCTTTCTGCAGGCGTTCGAAGCCGGCCGTGGTGATATACGGTGAGCCTTTCGGTTGTGGCGGTCGCCAGCGTCCCATCGCGGTTCTCGTGTGTCTTGTTGGGCGTGAAGTCTAGCAAACAGCGAAGGCAACAATTGTACGTGGCTTCAATCTGCTTGCACTGTAGTATCCATTGTCGTTCGCTCATGTCAGTGCGAGTGATATGTTTGTGAGATCAGGCTATATGCTGTCAAAGCATAAAGCCGTCAGTACAGCTCCAGGGGCCTTTACGCAATGAAACGCAGTGAAAAAGCCGAGCGTATCGTGACGATACTCGAAGACTTGTATCCCGAGACGCCGGTCCCGCTGGACCACACGAACAGTTTCGAGTTGCTCATCGCGGTATTGCTATCGGCGCAGACGACCGACAAGAAGGTCAACGAAGTCACGCCCGCACTGTTTGCCAAGGCATCAACCCCCGCGGCGATGGCGAAGTTGTCGGTGAATACGATTCTCGGGTGTATTCGCCAGCTCGGATTGGCGCCCACGAAGGCCAAGAATATTCACGCATTGGCGAACATGCTGGTGGCCGATGGTGGTGACGTGCCGGATACCTTCGAGGCACTGGAAGCGCTACCCGGCGTGGGGCACAAGACAGCCGCGGTAGTCATGTCGCAAGCGTTTGGCGTGCCGGCATTTCCTGTGGATACGCATATCCATCGCCTGGCGGCTCGATGGGGCCTGTCGGATGGTTCGAATGTCGTGAAAACAGAGCGCGATCTGAAGCGCGTATTCCCTGAGTCGCTGTGGAACAAGCTGCACCTGCAAATTATTTTCTTCGGGCGCGAGTATTGTCCTGCCCGGTTCCATGAGTTGGAGGAATGCCCGATTTGCTCGTGGGCAGCGACCAAGAAGCGTATCGTGAGTGAGCGGCGCGAGAACAATCAGTTACGCAAGCGACGCCGCTAGCGCCAGGCAAAAAAAAGCCGAGGCATGGTACTGGTAAAACCATACTTCGGCTCTCAGGTACGCTGTCTGAGAGGGGATCAGAAAGCGTTAGAAGCCGTTCAACGGGTAACGGCAAGGAGCACCGGGCTCAACCCAAACATCGGCTAGCAATCAGCTGCCATGCATAACAAGCGTGCGATTGAGGCTTTGGGGCGCCTCGACGCGGCAATGCAAACCCTGGGCTATCTATTGAGACCCACGTTCTGTCGCCACGGGCTCCACATACGCGCCATTGATGCCGATGGAATGTAATGTTATAACGTCATCATAGGCGACTCGCCTATTGCAAATCAACATCAATATTCTAAGTTCGCTGTCTCAAATTCTTGCGTTACGCAGGATGGGTCGGCGGACCAGCGTCTTGCGGTAGCGCTACTGATCATCTGATAGCACGTACCCATGTCTGGCGAATGGTTTGAGCATGCCGGCGTCAGCAAGCGATCCGGGGAGAAAACGCATGACAGCGTCAAAGTTAGTCGCAGAGAGTTTGTCCGTATTGCGCGGCGGAAAATCGGTCCTCGATGAGGTCAGCTTCGCCGTTGAAGCTGGCAGTGTATTTGCCTTGTTGGGTGGTAACGGCGCGGGCAAGTCCACAACGTTGTTGACGTTTTTGGGCTTCTTGAAACCGGCAGGTGGTCGTGTGTTGGTCAGCGACAAGCCGGTCAGCGACGATCTTGCGCAAGCGCGGGCATCGATCGCCTATCTGCCCGAGGCGGCTTCGTTGTATGAGCATCTGAATGCACGTGAGAACCTGCGTTATTTTCTCGACCTTTCCAAAACCGTAGCCGACCCGGCCGCCATCGAGGCAGCCTTGAATCAGGTCTCGCTCGCTGAGGAAGCGCGTGATCAGACGCTGCAGGGTTACTCCAAAGGTATGCGCCAAAAAGTCGCGATTGCGCTCGCATTATTGCGTGACACAGACATTTTACTGTTGGACGAGCCGACGTCCGGTCTCGATCCGATTGCGATCGATGAATTTCATGACCTGGTTCGCGCGCTGGCTAAGAAGGGAAAAACCATTTTGATGGTGACCCACGATGTCTACGGCGCTTGCCAGGTCGCCGACCGCATTGCGCTGTTGCGCCGCGGCCGTCTGGTCGGTGAATTCAGCGCACCGGAGAACGGCCGTATCGATACCGAAAGTGTTCATGGCGCGTTCGCGGGCAAGGACGAAGCGGCATGACCTGGGTGACCGTCGCCGCCGATGAGTGGCGCTACTGGATGCGATCGCGTCTCGCCATCTGGGCCATTGCCTTGTTCACCGTGCTGCTGGTGACCGCTGGCGTACTGACGGGCTTACAGGCCCATGAGGATGAGCACAACCGCAACGCCTATCAGGCTGAGTCCGAAGAGACATTTTTGTCCCAGCCGGACCGACATCCGCATCGAATGGTGCACTATGGTCACTATGCGTTCCGAGCGCCGGCGCCACTAGCGGTTATCGACCCAGGTTTGGATGCTGTGACTGGCCAGTCGATCTTTTTGGAAGGTCATCGCCAGAACAGTGCGTCTTTTGACGACGCTACGGCAAGCGCAGATTTTGGCGGCCTGGCATGGCTCTCACCCGCGCGGGTGTATCAGCTGCTTGCGCCGCTGTTGCTGATACTTGTCGGCTTCGGGGCGGTCGTTCGTGAGCGTGAGTCATCAACGTTGGCGACTCTCATGTTACAAGGCGTCAGTGGCCCCGCGTTGCTCGTTGGGAAGCTGATGGCATTGGTCTTACTGACCTTGTTGTTGCTGCTGCCGTTGCTAGTCACTGCCGCTATCTCGGAATCGGCTGCGGCGGGCCTCACCATCACGGCTACCTACCTTATCTATCTGGGGGTATGGGCTGCGTTTACGATTGTGGTGTCTGCGGTTTTACAAAAACGCTCGTCCGTACTGGTCGCGTTGACCGCGACCTGGCTCGTGACGTGCCTATTGGTACCTTCGATCGCGGTCGATGCTGAGGCGCGTTCGACCGCGCATGTCGGCAAGATCGAATCCGATCTGCGACTGCTAACGGATCTCAGAAAACTGGGTGATGGCCATAACGCGAACGATCCGGCGTTCGCACGGCTGCGCGATAATCTGTTTGCGCAGTACGATGTCTCAGACCCGGCGGACCTGCCGGTGAATCTACGTGGCGTGGTGGCCGCCTATTCAGAAGCCGAGCTCACCGAGACGATGAATCGCTACGCCGAGGAACGCATGACAGTCGAAGCCAACCAGTCGCAACGACTTGCGCGCATCGGTTGGTTATCGCCGGCACTCGCGGTCGGCTTTTCGTCGCGCGTGATCGCGGGCACGGATATCAGTCATTACCATCGCTTCTTGCGCGAGACAGAAGCGCTTCGCTTCGACTTCGTGCAGGGTCTGAACAAGGCGCATGCCGAGGACCTCGATTACACCCTCGACATAAACCGCAACAAGAGTGAAGAGGACGGCCAGCGTGCGCGCGTCAGCAGCGATACCTGGGCTGTGTTGGACGAGTATCGCTTCACCCCGGCCACGCTCAGCGAACGATGGCAAAAAGCGGTGCCTACATTGACGATGTTGACGGCCTGGTTGCTCCTGTTGATTGCCGGTGTTTGGATATCCGGTCGAAGGCTCAAGCCATGAGTGCCAGTCACGCGGTGGTGCGAGAGATACGCTTCATGCTGCGCGATCGTGCTGTATTGGTAGCACTGTTGTTTACGCTGGTCTTGTCATCGGTGGCTGTTGTCGGCGGGTTGTCCGAGGTGCGTTATCAACGCGCGACACTTGATCGGCTGCTTATCGCTGACACTGCAGACCGGGAAGACGCATTATCGCATCAGACCGACTGGGGCAGCGCCGCCTACTACAGCTTTCATCTCGCTTATGATCCGCCGAGTAATTTTGCGTATGCCGCGCTTGGGCAGCGTGACAGCGCGCCGTGGAAACATCGTGTTCGCATGCTGGCGCTGGAAGGGCAAATCTACGAGCGTGACGCGGGTAACCCCGTGTTTGCTTTGATTGGTCGTTTCGATTTCTCGTTCTTCGCCGCGTTCGTATTGCCCCTGGTCCTGATTGCGCTGCTGTATGACCTGCGCTCGAGTGAGCGTAGCGCCGGTCGTCACAACTTGCTGGAGGCCACAGCGGGCGCTGCGGGGCGTTTGTGGCGGGTGCGTGTGCTAGTGCGGGGTGTCGCGTTGTTCATCGCCGCGATCGTGCCGCTTATCGTGGGTGGCGTTATCAGCGAAACTGCCATGGCAACGCTTGCGGCTGCCAGCGGTTTGGTGCTGGTGTATGTCTTGTTTTGGTCTGTGGTTGCGTATCGCTTCTCAAGCGTCGAAGAATCGTCAGGCTATATTCTGGCATCACTGATCGGCGTCTGGGCACTACTGGCTATCGTCGTGCCGACCGGTGCGCGCATCGTGATCGATACGGCCGTCGCGTTACCTGCCGGTTCCGAGATATTGCTGACGCAGCGCGAGGCTGTAAATGATGCATGGGATCTGCCCGAATCCGCCACGATGGAGCCCTTCATCGAGCGACACCCGGAGTATGCCGAAGACGCCTACGTGCCGCACCGTGACGGCGGGTTCGAGTGGAAGTGGTACTACGCCTTCCAGCAAGTCGGAGATCAGAAAGTGGAAGCGTTGTCGCAGGCCTACCGGTCTGGTCGCATGCGTCGCGATCAGATGGCGAATGTCGCAGCCTGGTTGGCCCCGCCAGCATTGCTCGAGCGATTACTGCAGCGACTCGCGGGCACTGATGCGCGTGCGACGTTGGGCTACGAACAGCAGGTACGTGATTTCCATGCTGCGTTGCGTCGGTACTACTACGAAAAACTCTTTAAGCAGATGCCGTTTAATCAGGAAGCGCTCAGCGAGTTACCTGAATTTGAACCGAGGTAGCTACCATCGATGGCACTCTTGAGAACAGGGCTAATGATCTTGGCGCTCATCGCGGTGAGCGGCTGTGCCGTCGCTGAAGAGGGTAGCGATACCATCGCCGGCGTACGCGTTGCACCAGGCGAGCGTGTCGATGTGAGCTTTGATGTGCCCGCTGGCGAAACGGATGCGGCGACGTTTATTCCAGTGACAATATTGCGGGGCGCTGCTGACGGGCCGACCGCGTTAATGGTGGCGGGTGTGCACGGTTATGAGTTCGCGCCGATGCTTGCCGCAGATCGCTTGGCAGAATCCTTGTCGCTCGAAACCATGACCGGTAATTTTATTATTGTCCGCGTTGCGCATATCCCGGCTTTTGAAGATCGTTCGGTGTTTGTTAATCCAAACGACCGCAAGAATCTGAATCGCTCATTCCCCGGCAAAGTGGACGGGACGCAAACCGAACGCATCGCACACGTATTGTCGACCGAGCTGATCGCGTCTGCTGACTTTGTGTTTGACGTGCATAGTGGCGATGGCGCGGAGTGGTTGGAGCCATTCGTTGGCGCCTGGGGCGGGCCGTTGGCGACCGACTATCCAACGGCGTTGGCGGCGGCCAAGGCGATCGGATTTCCGAATGTGGTTCGCTATGCGATGTTCACGCAGGAGCAAATCGACAACGGGCGTTCGCTGAATCGTCAGGCGGTAGCGCAAGGCCTGCCGACCATTCTGATCGAGATTGGCCAGAATGGCAGTCGCGATGAGGCGCACGTCCAGCGGTTAGTCGACGGTATTAAAAACGCACTGGCATCGTTAGGCGTGTTGCAGAACAAGGTCTCCACGTTTCCGCAACCGCGCACGTTTGAGAGTTCCAAAGCTGTGAAGGCCGGGCATAGTGGATTCTGGTATCCAACGCGGCGAGGTGGTCCGGTCATGCAGGGGGAGGTCATCGGTGAAATTCGCAACTATCGGGGCCAGGTCGTCGAGGTGCTGCGATCACCCATTGACGGTTACGGTATTTACGGCCAGATGGGTCCGCCCATTCGCAAAGGCGATAGTGCAATGACGATCGGTGTGCCAGCGAACATCGAGGACTAGTCGAACGTCATTGGTAACTTTGCGCGGCAGTATCAGTCACTCTGATTCTAGTGACTGGCTTATCAGCTCGAGTTGAACGTCTTGTTTGTTGAGTCGGCGCTGTGTGGGTCGAGCACGCGGTGCAACGCGCTCTTGAGAGCTGTCATACCGAACGGTTTTCTCAAGAGCTCGCCGGGCACACCATGGTCCCTGTTGTCCGTGGTCTCTTTGCCCGCAAACCCAGAGCAGAACAAGGCTTTTAGCGATGGCTCGATCTTGATCATTTGCTCGTAAACCTCGATACCGTCCAATCCTCCGCGCAGTAGGATATCCAGTATCACGATGTCGAAATGTCGGCCTGCCTGCAGGCAATCCAGCGCTTCTGCGCCGGTGCTGGCGTGCTCGACAATAAACCCGAGCGAGCTAAGCTGTTTTCGAATCGCTTTGCTGACCGCGAAATTATCCTCAACTAGCAGCGCGTGCATGCCCGCCCAATCGGCTGTATCAACTGACATCGTGGAGCCTGCCACCTGTGCCTGCGCTGTCTTGGTCGATGTGTGTCGCGGTAAAAACAAATGAATGTCTGTACCAACGCCTGGACTGCTCTCGACCTGAATAAGGCCATCCGATTGCCGCACGAAACCATAAACCATGCTGAGCCCGAGTCCTGAGCCTTGAGATTCCTTGGTGGTAAAAAAAGGCTCAAAAATTTGGTCCTTGACCGCTTCTGACATACCGCAGCCTTTGTCAGAAAATGTGATCTGGACATATTGTCTGCTTATCTCGCTGAGTGTACTGCCCGGCAGCAGCATGGATGCATCGACCACATCGGTGCTGACGACCAGCGTGCCGCTTTCTCCTGCATCACGTGCGTTGAGCGCCAGATTCAAACAGGCGTCCTCCAGTTGGTGGCGGTCTGTCATAACCCAAAGCGACGCGTCATGGTGCTGTATTCGGATCGAGAAGTTCTCTCCAAGCGTACGATCGAACAGACGTGCGAGGTCGGCGATGAAGGGCTGAAGTTCGATCGGCTCACGTGAGAGCCGTTGGATCCGGCCAAATGACAGTAAGCGGGATGTGAGTGCGCTGGCTTGTTCAGTCGCCGCGATGATTTCTTGCAAGGACTCTTGGAGTCTCGAGGAAGTCGCATCGGGGACGGATAGCTCGGCATTCGCTTGAATGATCGCAAGGATGTTATTGAAGTCGTGGGCGACACCCGCCGAAAGCTGACCGATGGCTCGCATGCGTTCCGAGCGTCGATGCTGATTCGCGATATCGAACTCTCGAGTGATCTCTTGGCTAGTGCCACGATAACCAAGAAACTCACCCCGCTCCGAAAATATCGGCTTGCCGTGCGAGCGCCAGCGCGTCTGGTTGCCAGCGCCGTCGGTCATCGAGTACTCGAAGCTCATGAATGGCTCATGCGCGAGCATCGCGTCGCGCAGGCTAGCCCAGTCTCCGTCTGAAGTGTCGACGCGGTGGATACGCCAAGGCTCGCGGCCGATATTGATTTCCTGTGGGCGCGTGTCGGTAACCGGGTCAGATGTTTCGATCCAGGTGAACCTGTGCAGCTGGTCCGTCTCCCAGAACTGATGGGCTCCCGTTGTCGCGAAATCCTTAAGACGTTTCTCGCTATTGCTGAGTTCGTCATTCGCGTCGCTGAGTTTTCGCAGCGTACTGTCGACGGTGCGTGCCATGGGCCGGAAAATCAGAAACAACTCACCCAACACCAGTGCCAATATGAGTGCCCAGTTAAGGGCCAGTATTGTAGACAGATGAGACGTAGAGGTTTTTTGTGCGCTCAGTGTTTCCGCGTTAAGTCGCTGCAGCAGCGCGGACACCGGTCCTATCGAAAAACTGAGCTCAGTCTCGGCAGGTTGTTCCTTGTCGTTGGCAACGTCCCAGGCCGACTGCAGGAATGCCGCGAGCAACGTAGGCTCGGTTACTTCAGTCAGATCATCGATTTGCGTCAGCTGTTTGGTTTGCGGATCGCCAAGACAAAAAGAGCCACTCGCCAGCGCCGACTGAATCTCCTCCAGCGAACGACGTTGCAGGGCATTGTGAGAACGCGCCATCAAATCGGTACAGGCTGCCAGCCTGCGGCGTATCGAGGTCGCTGTATCGTAGCCGACCTCGTTATTGAGCTCCGACATCATCCATGCGATACGCTGCGACAGCATCCGCTGTCGACCAGAAAGGTTGATCTCTGCAGCAGACAGCTGCTGTTGGCTAGCAGCGAAGCGCAACCCAATGAACTGCAGTGTGACAAGCACAGCAATGAGCGCCAGCCCGAGCGTGTAGGCCTGCCTCGGGCTCTTGCCTTCCAGTATGGTGTCCTTCTGCGCTCTCACAGGATTCGATTAGCCCCCGTGTTTAGCAATATTCCGGTGCCAGTCCATGGCTTGCTCAAAACCGACCAGATGACGCAAGTCAGTGCTTGCTCATTGCTGAGTAAGTAGTTGGTATAACGCTAATCTGTTGACTAAGCAAATTCAACTTGTTGTCTAGGGTTGTCATCGGATAGCGTGGCGTAACGCAGTACGCTACGTGAGGCTCTGCGTCGTAGAATCGTAGTTTCGATGATTTGCACCACTTTTGTCAGTCCTTACGATAGCTGAGTAGCTTTATGTACCGACGATTGATTTTGGCCACTTCCCTGCTTGTCTCGGGGTCAATCCTGGCTCAGGACAGCGTCGACCGTTCGGCAGCAGCTCATAGACAGTTTGTCTCCGCGTTTGTCTTGCTTGAGAGTTCTTCGGAACTTGCAACGTCACAGGCTCGTAGCACGAAACGCGAGCGACGCACTGCGGCGATTTTTCTAAAGCAGGCGCTGCTTGACGCTGGTCTGACGCCGCAATCGCAACGTTACGCACATCGCAATGCGGTGGCTATACTTGATCTATTGTTGCCGCCAATGCGCGGTGAGAACGTCTATCTTGATTTGCCCGCAACAGAGAAAGAGGCGGCAACGGTCGTCGTTGGCGCGCACTACGATACGGTCGCAGACAGCCCCGGTGCCGATGACAACGCGTCCGGCGTTTCTGCCGTCATGCAGATTGCGCAGCGACTAGCCGCCATGGAGCGACGCAGCCTGCGTTTCGTATTCGTGTTTTTTGATCAGGAAGAAGATGACATCAGCGCTGGTAGCCTGGCTTTTCTTAGATTTTTAAACGAGCGCGGTGACCGAATACACTCGATGCACAATTTGGACATGCTTGGTTGGGACGGGGACGGTGATCGTCATGTGGAGATCGATGCGTCCAACGTTGCTTTGACCGTTCACTACCAGGCGGCAGCAATCGCGCACGGCCTTGGCGTTACATCGGTCAAATACAATTCATCGGATCACATCCCCTTCCGTGATTCCGGCCTAGATGCGGTGTGCATCGGCGAGGAGGTCGTCACGGGAGATCGCAGTCCCCACTACCATTCGCGCACCGACACGGCTGATACGCTCGACTATGCATTCCTTGCTCGCGTAACGCTGATGGTTGGCGATGTCATGGCGACTCTGGCGGTCGGCGAATGAATAATCCTCAGATTTACAACCGAAATACTGTAGCGTTGCTGGTGTTGTCGCTATTGCCTTTTGTTTGGCGCGGGTTGGAATTTTATGCGCTCGACGCCTGGTTTCCGGCCGCTTTTGCTGCGAGCGCTGTCTTAGTCGTTGCATTTGGTTGGTGGTTGGGAGGTGGCTTCCGAGCCGCCGTGACCAGGGTCTGGGCGATCTGCCTATTGATCTACGGACTGCTAAGAGTGTGCTTTGTGATTGCCGTGGTACTGGGTGTTGTGCCGTCGGCACACGCGCGAGACGCTGCAACCGTCGGCTTTATGCTGACATCGATTGTGCTATGTGCGATCGGTGTGATCCTGTTTAAAGCGCGCCGACGAAAACGGGCCCCAAGCCCCGGCACATAAAAGGCCGAGCTGACGAACCAGCCCGGCCTTAGCTTTTGCGTCGAAGATGTCAGTCTTAGCTGGCTTTGCGCTCTCGCGTTTCCTTGATAACGACTTCTGCTACGTTAGCCGGACACGGCGCATAGTGGCTGAACTCCATCGAGAACTGGCCACGACCAGAGGTCATGGTACGCAGATCGCCGATGTAGCCGAACATCTCGGACAGCGGGCAATCGGCCTTGACGCGGACACCCGTGGTACCCGGCTCCTGACCGTTGATCATGCCGCGACGACGGTTCAAATCACCGATGACGTCACCCACGTGATCTTCCGGTGTGAAGACGTCGACCTTCATGATCTGCTCCAGCAGTTGCGGACCGGCTTTCGGAATCGTCTGGCGATAAGCGGCCTTGGCGGCCAGCTCAAACGCCATCGCCGAAGAGTCGACCGCGTGATAAGCGCCGTCCATCAACGTGACTTTCACATCCAGCAGCGGGAAGCCAGCCAGTGTGCCCTCAGCCATGCTGGCCTTGAACGCCTTGTCGATCGCCGGCCAGTATTCGCGCGGTACGTTACCACCCGTGACCTTTGATTCGAACTCGTAACCACTGTTGGTTTCGCCCGGCTCGATGACGTAGTCGATCTTGCCGTACTGACCGGAGCCACCTGTCTGCTTTTTGTGCGTGTAGGTGTCTTCGACCAACTGCGTGATCGTCTCGCGGTAGGCCACCTGCGGTTTACCCATGACCACTTCAACGCCGTGGGTACGCTTCAGGATGTCGACTTTAATATCGAGATGAAGCTCACCCATGCCCTTGATGATCGTTTCGCCCGATTCCTCATCGGTTTCCACGCTGAACGATGGATCCTCCTGGATCATCTTGTTCAGTGCGACACCCATTTTCTCCATACCCGCCTTGTCTTTCGGCGAAATGGCGATTGAGATCACGGGGTCCGGGAAGACCATCGGCTCAAGGGTCGCAGGGTCGTTAGGGTCACACAACGTATGACCGGTCTGCGTATTCTTCATGCCGAGCAGCGCGACGATGTCACCCGCTTGTGCAGACTCGAGCTCTTCACGCGAATCGGCGTGCATTTCGACGATACGACCAATGCGTTCAGTCTTGCCGGTGTACGTGTTCAGTACGTTCTGACCTTTGTTCAGTTTGCCAGAGTAGATTCGCGTGAATGTCAGTGCCCCATAACGGTCGTCCATGATCTTGAACGCCAGCGCGCGTAGCGGCTTGTCGGGATCGACCACAGCGAAGCCGCCGGTCTCGTTACCTTCCAGGTCAACTTCCGGCTGCGGGTTCACTTCCGTCGGGCTCGGCAGATAATCGACGACACCGTTCAGCACGTTCTGAACGCCCTTGTTCTTGAACGCAGATCCACAGAATGTCGGGAAGAACGCCAGATCGCGCGTACCCTTGCGGATGCAACGCTTCAGGTCTTCGATCGATGGCTCGTTGCCTTCGAGATAGGCTTCCATCAGATCGTCGTCCTGCTCCACGGCAGTCTCGACCATTTTCTCGCGGTATTCAGCGACCTTGTCGGCCAAATCTGCTGGCACGTCGGTAATCTCGTATTTGGTCGGATCACCAGAGTCATCCCAGATCCACGCCTTCTCAGTCATGAGATCCACAACACCGACGAAGTCATCTTCTGTGCCGATCGGTAACGTCATGACAAGCGGGGTCGCCGCCAACACGTCTTCGACCTGCTTGACGACACGATAAAAATCAGCGCCTAAACGGTCGAGTTTGTTGACGAAAATCAAGCGAGCGACTTTGGACTCATTCGCATAGCGCCAGTTGGTTTCTGACTGCGGTTCAACGCCGCCGGAACCACAGAACACACCCACACCACCGTCGAGTACTTTCAGCGAGCGATACACTTCAATCGTGAAGTCAACGTGACCGGGGGTATCAATGATGTTCAGACGGTGGTCGTCCCACGTGCACGTGGTGGCCGCAGACTGAATCGTAATACCGCGCTCTTGCTCCTGATCCATGAAATCAGTCGTCGCCGCACCGTCATGCACTTCACCGATTTTATGGATCTTGCCGGTGAGTTTTAGGATACGCTCGGTCGTCGTCGTTTTACCGGCGTCGACGTGCGCGAAGATACCAATGTTTCTGTACTTGCTAAGGTCTGTCATGATCTGTTCTCTGACTTTTTGGGGTATCACAAACCCCATCGCACCGTGGCGATCGAGACTGTGGGCGTAAACGTTGTTCAGTGTCGATGTATCGTTCGCGATTTCACGCGAACGAAAAAAAGCGCCGCTCCGAGCCTGTGCCCGCCGCGCTATTCCACTGATGGGCGCGAAGGATACCAGCGCGCGCCACCAGATTCATCTGTTTAGTCGGGGAAATAAGGTGTTTTTTGCGATTTACAAGCGGGGCCTGGCGCGTCAGTGGTGTCGCTATCGTGCGCGCTTTCTCGTGCGATTCACGGACGACGCTATCATCTCGGGTCCAAGTTATTGTAATTGTTGGTGATATCGGGTTTCTTCGCCCGTGTCGTCGCAGCGCTCGCGCAGTGGCTCGCGCCCGCCACGTTGTCCAAGGCGATCTCAATCGCGGACCGATTGCGGAACACTCGGCGGCGTAGGTGGACTAAATATGAAAGCGTCCTAGGTTTGCCGTGTCATCGCCCCGCGAGTTTAACGCCGTGTCGAATCGCACAGTCGAAACTGTGCACTGGTGCACAATTTCGGCCTAAAGCGCATCTAAGTCGCCAAAATACGACGAATTGTCGGTTGAGGCAGGTCAGTAGAACTGATTAGCTGAACCTATTCCAGAAACTTGCAGGAGCGCTCTCCATGCGTCGTCCAATCCATGCATTCATCGGTTTTATCTCGTTAACCCTAACGAGCCTTTCGAGCGCCAGCGATTTCACCATCACGTACAGCGAGCCATTGGATAACTTGCAATGGATCAGCAGTGAGTCAGCCGCCTATGCCGCTAAACCTGACGGTGCGTTCCAGTCCAGCGGACTCAGCGAGCTTCAGTTTGAGGCGCTGGGTCGGCGATTCGACGTAGTGCTGCAACCGAACCGCGCGCTGGTGCGGCAAATGCTCGGCGACGCCGCTTCCCCGAAAAACTACGGAGTCTTCACGGGCACTATCAAGGGTATGCCCAATTCGTGGGCACGGCTCGTCGTTGCTGATGGGCAACCGGAAGGCATGTTGTTTGATGGTGCAGATTTTTATGCGCTTGAGAAGACAGAGCAGGGTGGAGCAAAGATCTTCAAATTAGCCGATCTGCACATCGCCCGTGGTGCCATCGGCTGCGGTGACCCTGCTCACAACCATGCCGAACATGGTCAGGCTTTTGCCGCTGTTATTGGCGACAACGTGGTTCCTGAACGCGCGGCGGGTGCCACGCGCGAGATTACTATCGCAGTGACGGCGGATGAGATTTTCAGCATCGACAATGGCAGCAATACGGAGGCCGCCGTTCTTGCTCGCATGAATATCGTAGACGGTATCTTTAGCGAGCAAATTGGCGTGCAGATGACCGTTGCTCGCTTCGATCAATTCCCAAACGGTGGCGATCCCTTCTCAGAAACAACCGACGCCAGCGATTTGCTGGGTGAGCTGGGTAACTATCGCCGCAATACGCCATCGCAAAACCAAAATGGCCTGAGCCACTTGTTCACCGGGCGAGATTTGGATGGCACGACCGCCGGCATCGCGTACCGCGGTGGCTTGTGCAGTAGTCGCTTTAGCGCTGGCCTAACACAAGCGACTCGTACGACCACCACCGATTCGCTGATTGCGGCGCATGAGTTTGGTCACAATTTTGGCGCGCCGCATGATGACGAGGCTGATTCGGCGTGCGAATCGACGCCGCGCGGTTTTCTGATGTCGCCGAGCATCAATGGCAGCGATCAATTCTCAAACTGCAGCCTCGAACAAATTAACAACGAAATCGCTGACGCATCATGCATCTCTGCGCTGCAGAGCCGGGACGTCACCGTCAATGCGGGTGCGCCGAGCGCCCAGGTTTTGCTGGGCGCCGCAGGCACGGTCGATTTCGACATCAATAGCAATGGCACCGAGCCGGTGAGCAATGCCAGCGCCGACATCACAATCCCTGGTGGGGTGACATTCTCGGGTGTGACGACGACAACCGGGTCCTGCAGCAGCGGTGCGAGTGGTGTGTCTTGCTCGTTCGGTTCGCTGGCAGCAGGCAGCGGTGCAACCGTAACGCTCGATTTCACGGCCGATGCCGTCGGCGCTCAGGTGTTCACGGCGATTGTGAGCGCAGATCTTGATGACAACCGATTCAACAACGAGGCTACCGATTCAGTGACGGTATTGCCCGCCGTCGATTTGCGGGCCATACCGGCTAGCGCAGCAACGATCGAGGTCGACGCGCAAGCGACCATTAGCCCCGCTGTGGAGAATCGTACGTCTATTAATGCGTCGGACATTATCGTGCGTATCGAGCCGGATGCCGGCCTGCGGATTGACAGCGCGGACTGGTCGATCGGTGCCTGTACGGTGGCGGGCGACGGCACGCTTCAGTGCGAGGCCAGCGCTCTGGCAGCAAACGCTACGAGCACGATTGACGTCACCGTCACCGGCACGGCGACCGGTAGCCAGGGTTATCGCGTGACGGTAGCGGCGGCTGAAGCAGATACAGACGCGTCCAACGACGCGGCGATCGGCACAGTCACCGTCAATGCCGCTGGATCTGGCGGCAGCTCAGGCGGTGGTAACAGCGGTAGTGGCCCGAACCCGATCACTGGGTCTTCCGATGACGGCGGCGGGGGTGGTGCTATCGGCCCGATGCTGCTTGGATTGTTTGCTATTACGCTGGGCTTGCGTTGCCGACGCTATCGTTGAGCGTCGTCGTCTCGGGCTTTCGGGTCACGGCCTGCGTCTCGCAGCGCTTTGCGGATGATGAATTCGAGCTGACCATTCACGCTGCGTAAGTCGTCGGCTGCCCAGCGCTTCAGAGCATCCAGCGTAGCCTGATCCGTGCGCAGCAGAAATGAACTACGTGCCATGACCTACCCCTCGCCACCGAGGGGCAGGTCCGTTGCCCGTTGCGTGTTAACCATCGCGGGTTTCATGGGGTCTGTCAGCTGTACAGCGAACCCGTATTGACGACGGGTTGCGTATGCTTGTCGCTACAGAGGACGACCAGCAGATTCGAAACCATCGCAGCGCGACGCTCGTCATCTAACTCGACGATACCCTGTTCCTTCAGCTCATCCAGTGCCATCTGCACCATACCGACGGCACCTTCAACGATTTTCGTGCGTGCTGACACAACAGCGCTGGCTTGCTGGCGTTGTAACATCGCAGCAGCAATCTCGGCGGCGTAGGCAAGATGGCTGATGCGCGCTTCGATCGCCTCGACGCCGGCCTTGCCCAAACGTTCCTGAATATCCTTGCGCAGCTCTTCACCAACCTGTGTCGTGTTGCCACGCAAGGATTCCTCGTCATCTGCACCGTCGTAGGCGTAGCGGCTCGCCAGGTTGCGCAGTGCCGCCTCGCTTTGCACTGCCACGTAATCCTCGTAATCGTCGACTTCAAACATCGCCTCCGCGGTGTCGACCACCTTCCAGACAACAACCGCTGAGATTTCGATCGGGTTACCGTCTTTATCGTTCACCTTGGATGGGCGCCCAGCGGTTCGCGTTTTTTCCTGTACGACGGTACCGCTAGAGTTCTTCTTCTGCGGCATCGTGACGGCGCCGGTTTCAAAGTTGCGGACGCGAAGAGAGATTTTCTTCTTGGAGAAGAACGGGTTAACCCAGAAGAAGCCAGACTCGATAATAGAGCCCTTGTACTCACCGAAAAGCAGGAGAACGCGGGCATCATTGGGCGCAATCGCTACAAAGCCGAAGCCGAGAATAAACGCAGCCCCGATCAATAACACCGCAGGCAGTGGTAGCCGCGCGGCGAAGCACAACACGACTCCGACGATCATGCCGAGTATCAGCAGAAGCGGCATCCAGCCAGATAGCGCCTTGAATTGTTTTTCGTGAATAGCATTCATCACGTTCTCCTTTTTATCGTTTGATATTAAATTGATATCACTTTGATATATTTTTGTAAAGCGATTTCGAATCTGGGTTGTTGGTCAGGCTGGCACATGTTGTGGTCACTGATTGGCGATACGGGCATCGTTGCTGCCCGCCCAGATGCTTGAGTATCCATTATGAAACAATGAGATAGCGGGACATCTTAAGTTTCGAGCAACTGAGCCGCTAGCCGGTAATAACAGGAGAAACTTGTGAACGAGGTCATACCGGGCTCAGACAATCTGATACAACGACGCCACCCGCGCGAATACCTCAGTGTGCGGGACAAGTTCCGGCTGCTTTGGCCCTACGTGAAACGTAATTTTGCGGCACAGCTTTCCGGAATCTGGTTCATCGTCGTCTATCTGGCCCTGTTTCAGGTGCTGGTGTTGCGCCTGCCGTTGGTATTCGCCGGCATGATTGCGCTAGGTATTTTTACCGTCGCGCTGGGTCTCATGTTTTTCATGGAGGGTCTGCGGTTAGGTCTGATGCCGCTTGGCGAGATCATCGGCAGCGTACTTCCCGCACGCACCAAGATGGCGTGGATTCTGTTGTTCGCGTTCTTGCTGGGGATCGGCGCGACGTTTGCAGAACCGGCGATCGCGGTATTGAAAGCTGCCGGCAGCAATGTGTCGGCGGTCGATGCGCCGTTGCTGTATAGCCTGTTAAACGACTTTTCCGGTCAACTCGTTGCCGCGGTTGGAGTTGGCGTCGGTCTCGCTGTGCTGCTTGGTATTCTGCGTTTCTTCTACGCCTGGCCACTCAAGGCGTTGGCAGTACCGGGTGTCCTGGGCCTGCTTGTCGTCTCCGTGGTCTACAGCCGAATCCCGATATTGAATGATGTTCTGGGCCTGGCCTGGGATTGCGGTGCGGTGACGACTGGGCCCGTCACGGTGCCGTTGGTGTTGGCTTTGGGGATCGGTGTGTGTCGTGTCGTTACTAGCGGCAGTGGCTCGGGTACTCATTCCGGTTTCGGCATCGTGACCCTTGCTTCCTTGTTTCCGATTCTCGCGGTACTGCTACTAGCGGGCATGCATTACGTGAAGGACGACTACTATGGTGGCGCCAATTACGTTGTGACGGATAGATCAGAGCGGCCGGTAGCGGGCGCCACTGTCCATCAGGCCGTCGCCGAGCCACAGTATGAGTCTCTGGTAGAGGCCGATCTGCAGCGCTACTTGCATTCCGGAAGCCTACCTGACCATTTTCGTGTCAGCTATTCAGGTGGCACAGCCAATTTAATCGACGGCCAGCTAGTGCTGCGCGAAGTCAGTATTGTGCTGACCAAGCCGCGACCGGATGACGTTCCGATGCTTGCCGAAGACACGTGGGACCCCAATACGTCCCTTGCAGACGCTCTTGCCACAGCGGCGGTTGACGCGTTGCGAGCGATAGTGCCGCTATGCCTTTTTCTGTTTGTTGTTCTCAAGTTGTTGCGTCAACCAGTCGACGAGGATAACGATTTAGGGGTCGGTATCAGCTTCTCACTGATCGGGATGGCGCTGTTCGGTCTCGGTATCGCGCTTGGCTTGACACCATTGGGTGGTCAGCTCGGCGCGAATATCCCAGTGGCGTTCGCAGAGATCGTACCGTGGGGTGGTGAATATCTGCATGCGCCGATGTTGTCCGAAAACGTCGGAAAATGTCTTGCTATCGGCTTTGCTTTTTTCCTGGGCTACGGCGCAACGTTAGCGGAGCCTGCATTGAATGCACTGGGCACCACGGTTGAACAAATCACCGCAGGCTCGTTTCGCAAGCGGCTGTTGATGCAAAGCGTGGCGTTTGGCGTCGGTGTGGGTATTGCTGCTGGCATCGCAAAGATCACTTTCGCGTTGTCATTGATGTCGTTGTTGGCGCCAGCCTACTGCGCCGTTTTGGTCCTGACCCTGATATCACCTAACAATTTCGTCAACTTCGGCTGGGACAGTGCGGGGGTGACGACGGGGCCCATCACGGTCCCGCTGGTGCTGGCAATGGGCTTGGGTGTCGGTGCCAATGTACCAGGCGTCTCCGATGGTTTTGGCATCCTGGCGTTGGCCTCTGTCGGACCCATCCTGTCGGTGCTCAGCGTCGGTCTGTATACCCAGCACCAACAACGCAACGAAGACCTTGATCCGCCGACGGACACGATCGTCGTCAGCCACCTTGACAACCTGGAGCCCAACGCATGAGCAGTCACCCACCGCAAGACAGGTTTTTGCTAACCGCTGTATTGCCCAATGGCGCCGCCAGATCGGTTGCCGAACGTGCGGTTGTCACGCAGAACCTGACCGCGTTCAGTTGGCGCGCGCGCACGACATTGCTGCGCAACAACTGGTTGACCCGCTGGATGCCGCCGGTAACGCCAATGCGGACGATTTTTCAGATGGTTGTACCGGCGCCAGCGCTCGATAACACCCTTGCCTCTATCGCACGCTACGGCCGCCTCGATAAACAGGCGACGGGCGCTGTCTTCGCCGTGCGTTGTCAGCGCTCGTTGTTGGGGCCACGATTTAGCGCATGGCCCAGAGTGCAGAATGCTTACGACGTCG
Organism: Pseudomonadota bacterium; assembly: GCA_039033995.1. Classification (GTDB taxonomy): domain Bacteria; phylum Pseudomonadota; class Gammaproteobacteria; order Steroidobacterales; family Woeseiaceae; genus CALBPI01. The sequence continues at coordinate 29,780 of JBCCBP010000032.1, forward strand.
ATATCGAAAACATCACACAGCCGCTCACTGCAATTTTCTGTGTAGTGGGCTCCGGGCTGAGCGATCAGGTCGCTCGCGCGGCGGTCGCGGCAGGCGCTCATGGGCCGATCATCTCGCTGGCGGAAGGACGTGGTCTGCGCGATCGTATTGGCTGGTTGCGAATCACGAAGGAGCACACGCAAGATGTGCAACTGGTGCTTGCCGAGACCGGCGTCGCGTCCGCTGTATTCAATGCGATGGCACGTGCCGGACAATTCGAGAAGCCGGGGCGAGGTTTGATCTACCGACTGCCCGTGGCCAAGGGGTTGTTCAACCTTGCCAGCGAATACACATCAGCCAGGCACGCAGCCAATATGCAGCAGATCATCGATGCTATCGACAATCTGGCCGGTCATACACACTGGCGCGATCGTGCTGGCACGGATCACGGCGAGGACTATGAGGCGACGTGTCAATTGAAGGTCGACGGCTTGGCCACCGAACCTGCGAATCTTTGCCTCACAGCGATTGTGCGGCAATCCCAGTCTCAGGTACTGAACGATATCGTGATTGACTGCGGTGCCAGTGGGCTCAATTCGACCCATGCGCACTTTGTTTCTGCTGCCGAGGATGATGAGCACGTTGGTGATGCCAGAATTCATGACGAATATGCTGTGGTGCGTTCCGTGATATCCCCGGAGGTCGCCACGCACTTCATGGATGTCATGGCCGCACACGCTGACGAATTCGGCCTTGACGACTACTGCATAGCGACGCACCCGATCTCCGAGTTTGTCGCCTATAAGGCCGGCAGCAAAGATTATCGAAGCGCGGCTTGATCCGCCGTAACACTTTGCGCTGATACTTAGACGCCACTCATCGCGGCCGCGCTCTGGGCCACTTTTAACGCTTCGGCATCGTTGAGTGCCAACGCGATTTCGATCACGGTATCCTCAAGATCGAAATACGCCGCCGTACGATGCACCAGCGTTTTCCGCGACTCCACTGCGTAAGGTTCAGACTTGTCGTCTGCCGCATCCAGCAAGGTCGCCTCGACAGCGGTTCGCAGCACTTCGGCCGTCGTTGATGTCGCCTCACCGTCACTACTGGCGTAGCTGTCATAGACCTCAACGATCAGGTCTGGCATTTTCCAGTGGTGCGCCAACGTGGCAGTCAATACTTCGAGACTCACGCCGAAACACGCTTGAGTGTCGTTATTGATCGCCGGGTAGTCGAACGCGTCGGCGGTCTCGAAGACTTTGTTCAGCTTTTCGGGTTCAAGTACGGCCAATACCAACAACCCGAGGGAGTGACACAAGCCGAAAATAAACGCTGAGTTTCTGGCGTCTGCGGAGATATCGGGGAGCACCGCCGCGAGTCGTTTGCAATAGGCGGCGGCACGCAAAGAGTGTGTCCAGAACGCCTCTGTATCAAACGCCGCACAGCGGCTGGTGTCGAATGCTTGCTGGGTAGCCAGCGCAAACGCCAGCGTACGTACTGAATCCGCCCCTAATACGCGATTCACGACATCGCGCATCTCCGTGGCCGGGTTGGTCAGCCCAAAGAATGCCGAATTGGCAAGGCCGATCAAGCGCCCCGCAATGGCGGGATCCTTGGCGACCACATCGGCGATCACGTTTCCATCCACATATTCATCGCCCAGCTTGTCGATAATCTGCAGGGCGACCGCGGGCAACGGTGGCAACATGTTGACCTGGCCGATAATGTCGGCGGCACCCTGTTGGCTGGCAGCACTAGCGACACTCATCCGACGCTCCTGTTCAATAAGTCCAAAGACGGAAATTCCGGCGTCAGTAGTTTCGGTTGGTTAATCGCATGGCCCTGCACGAAGTCTGCTCCCATTTTTGTCACCAGCGCCTCAATATCCTCATTCTCGACATATTCCGCGACAGCCTTGATGCCCATGGAGTGCGCGATATCAATAATAGACTGCACAAATATCTGGTCGATTCGATCGTCGAGAATATTGCGGATGAATGTGCCATCGATCTTGAGATAGTCGACGGGTAGTTTCTTGAGGTGTGAAAACGACGATAACCCGGTACCGAAGTCATCCAGTGCAAATTTGCAGCCCATGTCGTGCAATTTGCCCATCAACCGACCAGCTTCATTCAGGTTCCGAATCACTGCCGTCTCGGTAATTTCAAAGTTGATCAGCCCCGGCTCGACGGGAGAGTTGTTCATTGAGGCGATCAGAAAGTCGACAAACTTGTCATTGCCGACGCTGCTGCCGGACAGGTTGATCCAGTACTGCTTGCGTTTCGCGTCGAACGACTGATGCAGATAGAGCGTGCGCAACAGGTTTCGCACCACCCACTCATCCAGTTTGGTCGACAATCCGTAGCGTTCCGCAGCTGGTAAGAACGCACCTGGCGGCACCAAACGCTTTTTCTCCGGGTCGCGCAGTCGCACCAGCACTTCGATGTGATCGGGTGTTCCTTCGACTAGCTGTACTGGTTTGATGCGTTGGCCGTAGAGCGTGAAACGGTCGTGTTCCATCGCGTCAGTCAGTCGCTGTGCCCACCGTACCTCGCCACGCTGGGCGACCACGTTGCTGTCCTCGCTGTGGGCGAGATGGACTCGGTTGCGGCCATTGTTCTTGGCGGCATAGCAGGCCGCATCAGCGATCTGCTGAGCATCTTCAGCAGAAGTCACCGTCGCGTCGAGGCGTGCCACGCCGATGCTGACGCCGATCTTGTACGTTTCGTTTTCCCATCGGAAGCGCAACTCCTCAATCAGACCGCGAATCGTCTCGGCGATGTCCTCGGCAATACGTTGGGGACAGTCTTTGAGAATGATGGCGAACTCATCGCCACCGAGGCGACCGATCAGGTCGTCGCCACGCACACTCTTGCGCAGCAAGTCCGCTACCACGCGCAGCAGTTCGTCGCCGGCAGCATGTCCCGACGTATCGTTGACAATCTTGAACTGGTCCAAATCCATGAACAGCAGAAAGTGTTCGCGGCGGTCGTCAGGCGGTTGCTCGAAGATTTGCTGTAAGCGTTTTTCGAACAGCCGGCGATTGGCGAGCCTGGTTAGAGCATCCGTTTCAGCTTGTGTTTTCAGTTCGCTGGTACGCACCTCCACCTTGGATTCCAGTTGGGCTGCTTCGTCGGCCAGACGTTGCAGCAGCGATTGTTTCTCTCGTGCGGTGGCATACAGCGCTAACGAAGTACACATCGCAACGACGCCGTAGAGCTGAACAGCGAGAAACGTCGAGGTGGAGGCATCACCGACGGCAAGCAGTGTGATCGTCAACGATGCGATGATGACCGTCGGCAGCAGTACCAGCGCCGCGCGCGCTTGGGCCTTTAGCGCCAGCCAGATACAAAATGGCATTGTCAGCAATACGATCGGGTACTGTCCGAGTCCCTTCGGCATCACGTAGGTCGCGATTTGCAAGGTAGCGATCAAACACATGACCGGTAGTGTGGGCTTTCTGGCCTGCAGTACCGTGTCGCGAATGACGTCGCCCAGTGATTGGTTATCCTCGCGATACATAGCCAGAAAAATGGGTGTGATCACCATGACGGCGGTGAAGTCCGAGAAGAACCAGCGCCAGGCCACCTCAAACACCGCAACTCCTGTCACACCGAACGAGAGGTGAATCATCAACGTGCCGACCACAGCCGAGACAATGCTGAGGCCTCCAGCGACGACGGTAGTAAATGCGAACATTCCGCTGACGGTGCGCAAGGCATGGCTCGTGTAACCCAACTGCCGGAAGAGATGGCCAGCGAGACAATAGGCAACGGCGTTACCGCCATTGGTGACCAGGGCAAATACGGTTAGGCCATCTTGATGCGACAGCGAGTAACCGAGGTGCGAGATAAAAATGGCAGGAAACGCTTTCCATCCATAGCGTATCGCCACCCAGGCACCGATACCGGCGGCTGGCCATATGGCGACCACCTGATTGGTCGCGACGCCCCAGCGAAAAGACAAAAAAATCGCGAGCCACATCGAGGCCGCGAACGCTGTGAGCTCCGTGGCTTCGCGCCACCAGGACGGCTGTTGCTGTTTATTTGAGTCTTGTTCCACGCGCGCCCACTGTCGCTTGTCCAGATATACTCGTTAGCGACAATTCTGCCGCTCACTTTACGAGTTTTTCAGGACTGCGATCCGCGGCCTAGGGTGCGAATGCGGGGAAGGTGCGTCGACCGGACGGCTTCAGTGTGGACACCGCCGGCCGCCGCTGCGCATTGTCAGTCTGACGATGGGTCAGCGTAAACAATCTGCGCGTTGCGCCGAACGGTCAGTGGATGGTAGCCCGGCTTTGCACGCTCAAAAATAGTCTGCGCACGCTGCTGTTGCCCGGCGTCGACGAGGTCCTGATAGAGCGGTCGTAGGAATTTGTTCCGGCCGATACTGGTCAGAAAGTCATCCAGACGCGCGTCTGCTGGCGCATAGCCGTTACGGATTGCAATGCGAAGCCAGCTGAATGCGATTTCATTGTTAGTGGACGCGGTCAGGTCAAAGGCCTCATCCAATGTGCTGAGTTGCTCTTGTGAGAGCTCTTTGGGCATGCCGTCTAAAAAGTGTTTCCATTGATGATACGTCCAGCGACCGGTATCGAGTTCGCGGGCATCGCTGTCGCCGTCCAGCCATGCACTCCGCGCTGTATCGACAATGGTGAAAGCATCTGAGCGCGGGCTCGGTGCGTCCTCCGGTAGGCCGGGTTGGTAAATCCATTCGAGGATCCGCGCGCGATCCAGAACATCAGCATGCGTTTTCAACAGGGTCGCGTCGAGATATCCAAGGAATGCCTCGGTATGCAGGCTCTTGAACTGAAATTCTCGAAAGTAGTCGAATAGGAAGGCGTCGAAGTCTTCTCGTCCGATCGTTTGCTCAAGCTCATACAAGAACAGGGCGCCCTTCTCGTAAGGGATATCGGAAAATGCTTCGTCCGGGTCGCGGTTGCGGATGTCCAAGGCGAGAATCTGATCCGCTTCCGGCAGCGACTCGAGCGATCCCTCAAGATCAGCGTAACCGAGCGCCATCTCCATGCGATAACGATCGTCACCGTAGACGAATTGCATGATGCGGTTCGTCAGGTAAGTGGTGAAACCCTCATTCAGCCACAAATCTCGCCAGCTCGCGTTGGTGACAAGATTGCCTGACCACGAGTGCGCCAACTCGTGCGCGATCAATGCGACGAGGCTTTTGTCACCCGCAATCACGGTTGGCGTAATGAAGCTGAGGCGCGGGTTTTCCATGCCGCCGAACGGGAAGCTCGGTGGCAGGATCAGCAAATCATAACGGTCCCACTGATATGGCCCGAATGCCTGCTCGGTCGCTTCGAGCATCGACTCCGTGTCTTCAAACTCACGAGCGGCGGCAGCGAGAATGGAAGCTTCGGCGTACACGCCCGTGCGCTCGCCCATCGCTTGGAACTGCAGGTCACCAACAGCGATCGCGAGCAGATAGGACGGGATAGGCTGGGGCATACGGAACCGATACACACCGTCATCGCTTCTTCGCGGCGTATTGTTGGCGCTCATCACTGCGCGCAATTCGGTTGGCACAGTGACCGTAGCACTGTAGGTGATGCGTACTGCGGGCGTGTCCTGCAATGGCACAAAACTGCGCGCATGGGTTGGCTGCGCCTGGCTGAACAGGAATGGGTGTTGTTTGCCCGCGGTTTGCGCCGGCGTCAGCCATTGCAAACCCGAGGCGTCCGGCGAGGTCGCATAGTCGATGATAACGCGGTTGGCGTCTGCCGGCAGCGAGATACGTAAAGGTGCGCCAAGCAGCGGATCGGATTCGCCCAATTCAAAGTCAACTGCTGTGGTTGTGTTGCCGCTACCCGCTTGCACGCTATTGATGGTCAGATCGCGTGTGTCGAGAATCATGACTGGGTTCTTGTCCGTTTTGCGGTTGAACTCAATCGTGGCTTGACCGGCAACTTGACGGCTTTCAAAGTCGGCATTGATGTCTAGCGTGAGATGCATGCCGACGTAGTCGTCGATGTTAGCGTAGGACTGATAGTCCTTTCCGGGCTGCGGGCCAGTGTCGGCTAGCGCCGGTGTGGCGTTGGCTTCTGTTGTCTCGACAGCGGCTGACGTCTCTTCTGTTGTTGTCGGTGAGCAGGCGGCAAGCGTCATCAGGATCAGTCCGATCATGCAGCGATGCAAATAGGCAGTGGTCACAGCGAATCCCCGAGCGAAAAATAGAGGGCGCAAGCATACCGTTTGCCGGGACCGATGCCCAATGTACGCCGGTTAACGCTGGGCAACGTGTGCTAGCGCTGCAGGTCCCCGAGAATCTGGGCGATCAGTTGCTGGCGAGCTGCGGCGCGTGTTGCCTTGTTGGCGGTGTCCGGCTCGAACTGGTCGACGGCCTCGGTCGTCAGCAGTCCATTCGCCGACAACATTGTTTCATGAGTGTGCAGGCGATCCCGCAAGACACTGACCTCCATCGTCAATCGCAGAATCGCCGTCACCAGTTGATCCTGGGTGAGCGTGGTGAGTTGCTCAGGTTTGGCGAGACGTTGTGGGTTGGCGTCGTTGCTTGTGGTCATGTGTCGTCCGCCTTTTTTTGCCCGCCGAATACATGGAAGTAGCCACTGCCGAGCGGGTCATAGTCTGCAAATACCGTGGGTTCGTCGAATCCAGCCCGCAGTAATTCTTCTCGCATATTCATATCGGCGAAACCGGTCCAGAACGGCTCACCATTATTGATTACCTGCCAGTCGTTGGTGACTTGTTTGGGAATAGGGATTTGATCTGGCTGATACGCGGTATCGACATTCAGCAGAATGCCGCCAGGCGCGAGCAGGCGGTATGCCTCGCGCAGGATGTCGCCAACAATATCCGCCCGTGTCTCGTGAAACAGGATGTTGGATACGATCAGGTCTTGTGAGTCTGCCGGCAATCCCGTGTCCCGCGCGTCAGCTTGTTTGAAATGCAGTTCTAGTCCTGCGTCCTCAGCCCACAAGTGCGCGAATCGAAGTAGCGGTGCCGATAAGTCGACGCCATTGATGCGAGCGTCCGGGAACCGCATCTTGTACGCGAGCGTTTCCGTCCCGCTGCCACAGCCGAGATCCAGAATATGTTCTGGCGTGATGTCTCCGAAGCGTTTTTGCACTGCCGCCAGCACGAACAAACCGATGCCGGGTGCGCCAGGCGGTGCTCCCGTGGCGAGGCCTTTTGCATTGCGATACAACTCGACCGTGCCGAAATAACGCAGGCCACAGAGCAGGCCTCCGCCCGCCTCGGAAAAATACCCCCCGGGTTGTCGATGAATCTCTGTACTTCGGATCGGTTCAGGCAGGGCCAAAGCCGGGTTCAGTGACAGACTGCCGACGGGATTCTTGGTCACTGCAGACCACCGCTGTTCAAATGCCGGGAGTACACGCTGACAGGTTAAATCGACCGTCTCCCACATGAGGTCCTGCGATGCGTAGACGCTCGCCCCCCACAGCTGAAACAACGGGTCGTCGCCAAGCGCCCGCCAGCCATCTTCACGGTTGGTGGGTTGACGGCCGTGTTGGCGCTCGAAGTCGGGGCGAATGTTGTGTTCGTAGTGTTCGCCGAGCTGATGCTCCAATGGCCCATTCAGGTAGCCCTTCAGCGCGCCCACAAAATCCTGCCGCGCTGCCTCGTCATGCGTGGGCTTGTAGTGGTCAGGCAGGATCGGGGCATGGCTCATGACTCAGGTCCTCGTTTATCCATTAGCAGTTACACACACGAATAGCATAACGCATCGAAAAACAGTGTAGCGCTTCAGGTGCCGCAAAACGTCTGTCGCACGCGCTCGGAATCTGTAGGCGACGTCTCAAATCGACGCGATGCCTCTGTTGCTTCGAAAGGCGTTCGCAGCACATCGTGCAGACGGTGGAATGGTGCATAGTCTCCCTGGTAGGCCGCCTGGATAACCGCCTCGATTTGGTGATTCCTTGGAATGACGGCCGGGTTGGTGGCGCGCAATGATCGGACGACGGACAATCTGGATGCGTCTTGTTCGGTGACCCGTTGCCACCAACGCAGATAGACAGGATGGTCGCTGGCGGGCGTATCGCGCTCCAGCGCATCGGCGAGTTCGCGAAAGGTCACAGTGAAGTCGGCTGACTCCGCTTCCATCATGGCCAGCCAGTCGTCGATCAGGCTGGAGTCGTTTGACGTCACTGCTGCGAGCCCCAGTTTGCGTTGCATCCGCTCGACGAAATGCGTCTGGCACTGCAGTCGAAATGTGCCCAACACCTCTTCAAACAACGCCTGGCGATCGTCGAGTAGCAACAGACACTCGGCGAGCCGCGCAAGATTCCATTGTGCGACCAAGGGTTGCTGCGAGTAGGCATAACGTCCGCCGCGATCGATGGCGCTGAATACTTTGTCGGCGCGATACTCGTCGAGAAACGCGCAGGGGCCATAATCGATCGTCTCGCCAGACAGCGACATGTTGTCGGTGTTCATCACGCCGTGAATAAACCCAAGTGACATCCAGTGTGCGACGAGTTTTGCCTGACGATCGACAACGGCTGTGAACAGGCGCAGTGCGTCACTGTCGCTATCGGTGTCCGGGTAATGACGCTGCAACGCAAAACTGACCAACGCGGCAACGACGTCGGTAGCGCCTCTCGCTGCGAAGAATTGCAGCGTGCCGATACGCAGGTGGCTCGCCGCGACCCGCGTCAGAATACCGCCCGGTTCCGGTGTTTCACGAATCACGCGCTCACCGGTCGCAATGGCTGCCAGCGCGCGCGTGGTCGGAACGCCCAGCTTATGCATCGCCTCGCTTACCAGGTATTCACGAAGTACTGGCCCTAGCGCAGAGCGACCATCACCGCCGCGTGAAAACGGCGTGCGACCACTGCCTTTAAGCTGGATATCGAACCGCTGACCCGCCGCATTGTCCAATTCCCCGATCAAATGCGCTCGCCCATCACCTAACTGTGGGCTGAAATGACCAAATTGATGGCCTGCGTAGGCCATGGCGACCGGTTTTGCGCTCGGTGGTAGCGCGTTTCCACTGAACACGTTTAATTTTTGTTGAAGTTCGAGCGCATTTGGTCGTAAACCCAGATCGGCGGCCAGATCATCGTTAAATGCGATCAAGGTCGGTGCGGAGGCCCCGTCTGGTCTGGTTTTCTCGTAACAAACCGCTGGCAGCGTCAGAAAACTAGACAAGAATTCAATAGGTTCGACATGGCTTGTCATTCTAATGTTTGTCTCAATATTGTAAATTTGATAAGCGAAGCCACTGTCTTGCTTCGTGGACACCCTATTCTTTGAACGAGGCTTAGCATGGAAGAACAAGGTCTGGCCAAACAACGCACGCTGCCAGAGCTGGCCCGTTTTTTCACAACGATTCTCGGTCCCGAGAACAAGTTTTACGGTTTAGCCATCATATACGGAATCGGCATCAGCCTGTTGTCATTGGCGACGCCGATCTCTGTACAGATGCTGATCAACTCGATCATCAACACCGGCCTGGCTGCTCCGTTGGTGATCTTATCTGTCACACTGTTTCTGTTGCTGTGTGCCGCTGGTCTGCTGAATGCGTTGCGGTTGCATCTTGTGGATGTGTTCGGTCGTCGTTTCTACGCGCGGATGGTATCCGAGATTTCGCTACGCGCGGTATATGCGTTGAACCCGTTTTTTGAGGACAGTGGCAAAGGGCCGTTATTCAACCGCTACTTCGACATCATCATCGTCATGAAGCGAATTCCGTACCTGCTGGTGGGCGGATTCTCAATTCTGTTACAGGCAGCGGTTGGCTTCGCACTGACATCCGCCTACCACCCGATGTTTCTGGCGTTCAATGTGGTCATGATCCTGTTGATCTGGCTAATTTGGCTGGTGTGGGGTCGACGTGCGATCAAGAGCGCGATGACCATGTCGCACAAAAAACACGCCGCGGCTGCCTGGCTGGAAGGTCTGGCCTCATCCAACGGCTACTTCAAGACCCGACGACACATCGATGAAGCGCTCCGTCGCACCGACGAGGTGACCGCTGACTACATCGACAAACACAAACTGCATTTCGGCCACTACTTTTCGCAAGCCATCGCGTTCTTCTTGCTCTACGCGCTGGCCGGTTCCAGTCTGCTCGGGCTCGGTGGTTGGTTGGTGATCAATGATCAGTTGTCGATCGGGCAACTGGTTGCAGCAGAACTCGTTTTGTCCGCCGTCTTCTATGGTTTGTCGCAACTCGGGACCTACATGGCGTACTTCTACGATTTGTGCGCGGCAGTCGAGGAGCTCAGCTTCTTTTATGACATCGAGCAGGAAAATCCAGCGGGCGATGACGAACATGTGAAAGGCTCAACGGTCGTGCTCGCCAACGCACGTGGCACCGCCCGTGGTATCGAGGCGCGATTCTCGTTTGAGCTGCCGCCGGAGTCCACCGTTTATGCCAGAGCTCCCAGCCACGCCGTGCAGCGACTGTTTTCTCATTTTTTGAAGCGACACGCCGTGCCGAGTTCGGGCTACATTACCGTCGGCGGTACCGACATCAACGGCATGCAGGCGCATGCGCTGCGTCATGAAGTGATGGTGCTCGATAGGCCGAACGCGCATGAAATGTCGATCCGTAAATTTTTGCAGCTGAGTGGTGACGATGTCGGTTCGAAGGAAATTCTCGAAGCGGTTGAATTGGTCGGGCTGGAGCCGGTGATTGCTCACCTCGACAACGGTCTGGATAGCAAGACAGCGCCGTCCGGCTGGCCGCTTTCACCGGGCGAGATGATGCAACTGAAGCTCGCGTCTGCGGTTATCGCCAAACCGCGTCTGTTATTGCTCAGTCAGATGTGCGACATCTTGCCGGATGCCGTACTGCAGCGGGCGCTGGAAGCGATGCGCGATTGTCACCAGACGACAGTGATCTACTTCTCGAACCGTCAACCGAACGACCAGTTCAGCCACTTCCTGTACATGGGGCGCAGTCAGCAGAAGGTCTTTACTGATGCCGAGGCTTTTGAGCGCCACTATGCGCAGCGCGCGGCGGCGCGTGGCTTGCTGCTCGACGGTAGCCCGACGGGAGCGAACAATGCCTGATATCAATCGTCATCAGGAGTCGTTCAAGACACTCAGTCAGCTTGGCGTGCCGCGCATCGCGCGTACGGTCGCGCGCATGCTGATTTTCAGCGTGATTGCTGTTGCACTGTTTCTGGCTTTTGTACCTTGGGTACAAACGACCTCTGGCATGGGTCGGGTCACGGCACTGAACCCCAATGATCGCTTACAAGACATCAATGCCTTGGTATCTGGTCGGATCGAGGAGTGGTTCGTACAGGATGGCATGTATGTTGCGATTGGTGACCCGATCGTAAAGATCGTCGACAACGACCCACAACTGCTGGAGCGGCTCAACGCCGAGCGTGCACAGGTCGATGCAAAGCTCGAGGCAGCAAGACAAAACCTGAGAACAGCTGAGATCGACAAAAAGCGCATGCAGGAGTTGTTCGAGCAGGGTCTGGAGTCACAGCGCAGTGCTGAGCAGGCGCGTATTCGTGTCGAGAATATGCGCGCGTCTGTGGCCGAAGCAGCGGCGGAGCTTAACCGCGTCGAAATCAATATCTCGCGGTTGTCGGTGCAGACCGTTCGCGCACCACGCAATGGCGTTATTCTGTCGGTGAACGGTGGCGACGCAGCCACGTTCGTCAGTGCCGGAGAGCCGTTGGCGACGTTTGTACCGGACGACGTAGAACACGCCATTGAGTTGTTTATCAGTGGCCGGGATATCGTACTTGTGGAACCGGGTGACCGTGTACGTCTGCAGTTTGAGGGATGGCCCGCCGTTCAGTTCAGTGGTTGGCCATCGAAAGCGGTGGGCACCTTCGGTGGCAACGTGCAGGC
>JBCCBP010000033.1:0-41547 GCA_039033995.1 Pseudomonadota bacterium
AACTACCTTGCCCATTGACTTCAGGGTGTCATTTAAAATGTCTGCTACCATGGGCGAACAGGCTCCGCAGCCGGTTCCGGCTTTTGTGCTTCGACTATGTGCTGCTCGACTTCCTCGGCGACGTAGTGTGCGGTGGGTTCGGCTTGCCGATCGCACGAGACATGTGCCAGAAGGTGATTGTGGTCGGCTCGAATGATCTGCAGTCATTGTATGTCGCCAATAATGTCTGCTCCGCGGTCGAGTACTTCCGCAAGCTCGGTGGCAATGTCGGTGTCGCCGGTATGGCGATCGACAAAGATGACGGTACCGGCGAGGCCGCTGCATTTGCAGAGGCGGTTGGCATCCCTGTGTTGGCAGCGATTCCTGCCGATGAAGACATTCGTCGTAAAAGTGCCAACTACGAGATTGTTGGCAAGCCAGGCGGTCAATGGGCGTCAATTTTCGAAGGCCTTGCGCAGCAGGTTGCTGATGCGCCGCCACAGCAACCGATGCCATTAGATCAGGACGGTTTGCTGGGTTTGTTTTCTTCCGAAGAAACCGGCCGGGACTATGTGCTGGAGCCTGCGTCCGCTGAAGACATGCGCGGTGCGAGTTTTACACCAAAAGAATCTCTCGAAGTGATCTACGACGCGGTTTAGAGGCTTACATCCAATGTCAGACACACCCGACAAACAAGCTGCACAAGGTTGCCACGCGAAAGACGAATTGCGTGATGCCGCGGCTAAAGCTGGCAAACAGGAAGTGCTTGATCGCTATGCAGCAGACTATCCAGTTGGTCCGCACGATCAGCCGCAAAGCATGTGTCCGGCGTTCGGCTCACTGCGCGTTGGGTTACGGATGCGTCGCACCGCGACTATCCTCTCCGGCTCGGCGTGCTGCGTGTACGGACTGACATTTACATCGCACTTTTATGGCGCACGTCGCACGGTCGGCTATGTACCCTTCAATTCTGAGACGCTGGTTACGGGCAAGCTCTACGAAGATATTCGTGAAGCGGTAGAGCAGGTAGCCGATCCGGAGCACTACGACGCTGTTGTCGTTACCAATCTGTGCGTACCGACCGCTTCAGGTGTGCCGCTACAGATGCTGCCGAAAGAAATCAACGGTGTACGCATTATCGGCATCGACGTACCTGGTTTTGGCGTGCCGACGCACGCAGAAGCCAAGGATGTTCTCGCTGGCGCCATGCTGCGTTATGCGCGCACCGAGGCAGAGTTGGGTCCCGTTGCGGCGCCGCGTGAACAGGTCGCCGACGATTTGCCGCGGGTGGCGCTGCTCGGTGAGATGTTCCCAGCAGACCCGATCAGTATCGACCATATGCTGAGGCCGCTGGGCTTGGCGGCGGGTCCGGTAGTCCCGACGCGCGAATGGCGCGAGCTTTACGCAGCGTTGAATTGCCAGGTGGTTGCGGCTATCCATCCGTTCTACACCGCATCTGTGCGTGAATTTGAAGCGGCAGGTCGAAAAATTGTGGGCTCCGCACCCATCGGTCGCGAAGGATGTTCGCGGTGGCTAACCGACATCGGTCAGGCGTATGGCGTGAGTGAATCCAAAATCACCCAAGCCAAGAATGCGTTACTGCCGGCAATGGCGGGCGCCGTCGCGGACGCACCGATCAACGGGCGGATCACGCTGTCGGGCTATGAGGGTTCCGAGTTGTTGGTTGCTCGTTTGTTGGTCGAATGTGGTGCCGATGTGCGCTACGTCGGCAGTGCCTGCCCCCGCACGAAGTGGTCCGACAACGATCGCGAATGGTTGGAAGCGAAAGGTGTGCAGGTTCAGTTTCGCGCGTCGCTCGAGCAGGACCTTGCTGCAATCGCCGAGTACAAGCCGGAGCTTGCGATTGGCACCACACCAGTCGTACAGGCAGCGAAAGAGCGCGCAATCCCGGCTTTGTATTTCACAAACCTGATTTCTGCGAGGCCGCTGATGGGTATGCCGGGTCCGGCGTCGCTGGCGGCAATGATCAATGCGGCGATCGCGCAGCAAGCGCGCTTCGACGACATGAAAGAATTTTTTGAGGGCGTTGGCAGCGGACACACGAGCGGTGTTTGGCGCGATACCCCGAAACTTCCACCCGCGCCCAAGAAACGGCGTGTCGTGAAAAAAGATGTGGCGGAGTCCATAGTCTGATGTTGGTACTCGATCATGATCGCGCAGGCGGCTATTGGGGAGCGGTATATATTTTTACCGCCGTCAAAGGCCTGCAAGTCATTATCGACGGCCCGGTCGGCTGCGAGAATCTGCCTGTCACTTCCGTCCTGCATTACACAGACGGCCTGCCACCGCACGAGCTACCCATTGTGGTTACCGGTCTCGGCGAAGAGGAGTTAGGTCAGCTAGGAACGGAAGGGGCCATGAAACGTGCGCATGAAGCGCTGCATCCTGATCAACCCAGTGTTGTTGTGACTGGATCGATCGCCGAGATGATTGGTGGCGGTGTCACCCCCGAAGGCACCGGCATCCGGCGCTTCCTGCCACGTACTATTGATGAAGACCAATGGCAGAGTGCCGACCGTGCACTCAATTGGTTGTGGACCGAATTTGGTCCGAAGAAAGTCCGCGCTCCGCGCAAACGGCCTGAAGGTGCCAAGCCCCGTGTGAATATCATCGGGCCCGCCTATGGTCATTTCAACATGCCATCGGACTTGGCTGAAATCGAACGCTTGGTCGAAGGTATCGGCGCGGAGATCAACATGATTTTCCCGCTGACCTCGCATTTGTCGGATATCAAGAATCTGCCGGATGCCGATGTGAACATCTGCATGTATCGCGAGTTCGGGCGTCTGCTCTGCGAGACCCTGGAACGGCCATACCTGCAAGCCCCGATCGGTCTGCATAGCACGACTGCGTTTCTGCGTGAGCTCGGCAGTTTGCTGGACCTTGATCCGGAGCCTTTCATCGAGAGAGAGAAGCATACGACGATCAAGCCGTTATGGGATTTGTGGCGATCTGTTACGCAGGATTTCTACACCACAGCCAGTTTTGCGATCGTCGCCAACGAGACTTACGCGCGGGGACTCAGAAATTTTCTTGAGAACGATCTTGGTCTTCCGTGCACGTTTGCCGTGTCTCGTTCGGCGGGCGTTAAGCCGGACAACCAGCATGTGCGCGAGATGATTCGCGAGAAAACGCCGTTGGTGATGTTTGGCAGTTACAACGAACGTATGTATTTGTCGGAGATCGGATCCAGCGCGACGTATATTCCCGCTTCATTTCCTGGCGCGGTCATCCGCCGCCACACGGGCACACCGTTTATGGGTTACAGCGGGGCCACCTATGTGGTGCAGGAAGTCTGTAACGCGCTCTTCGATGCGCTGTTCCATATCCTGCCGCTCGGGGTTCAGCTGGATGATGTTGAACAAACACCCGCGCGCGTCGACAACCAGACAATCTGGACCGAAGACGCGAAAACCGCATTTGATGCGGTGATCGAAGCGCAACCGATACTGGTGCGTATTTCGGCTGCCAAGAAATTGCGTGACGCAGTTGATGCGGACGCTAGAGCGCGTGGTTCGCGCACAGTTGAGTCAGAAGATATTGAGCGTGTTTGCAAGAAAACGCGACACGCAGCCGCCTGATTTCGGGGCACAGGCAACGGGAGAGTAAGGATGAGAACAGTCACACACAGCGCAAGAACAACGCAGGAGAACCAAACGCATTTCCGTTTGCTCGCTGCGATTTGTTTTGTCGGCACTTTGCCGGTCGCCGTGGTCGCACGATTGTCCGGATGGCGTTGGCAGCCATGGCCGCCGGGCCGTAGTGGCTATCGATCAGCTTACCGAGAAGCGTTGATCGCCGCGAAAACTGCCGCGGCGATAGCCCTCTCGGTGTGATCTGGAAATTTACCGCTTTCAATTTGAAAGTGGTGGATATCCCCGCCGTGCGGGATTGTGCACGGTAACGAAGGTCATATTGCGGATCTTGTATTCGTGGTGTGGTCGACAACACGGGAGGCTCTATGTCTGGGCTAACTGAAAGAGGCGCAAAGGAGTACCACAGCCTGTTTGTGGGCAGTGCTCTGATTTACGTCGTAATCGCGGTGATCGCGCACTTCCTGGTTTGGTCGTGGCGTTCATGGTTTCCGGGTACCGGTGGGTACGATGCGGCACTCCATGACACCGTAAACACGGTAGCTACTGTAGCTACGACTCTGTTGGGATAGGGAGACAATACTATGTGGAAAATATGGTTACTGTTCGATCCTCGCAGATCGTTGATTGCAATGGCTGCTTTCCTGGCTGTACTGGCGTTTTTTATCCACTTCTTGTTGCTGTCTACGGATCGCTTCAACTGGATCGAAGGCCCCAGCGCGTCTGTCATCGAGCTCGATCAAACACAGTCCGTCGCACGTGCGTCGTCTGTGCTCGATTCGTTCGTCTGACAGGACGGGACCAAGCCCGGCTGTTCTCTGGCGAAAGTTGGAAAGCAGTCACTAGAGAGTGGCCGGGTTTTTCTTATTTGCTGAGGTGCCGCGAACACACGGCTGTAACCAGGGTGGCCGGTTAAGGCGCGGAGGAAAAATAAAATGTCGATGTTAAGTTTCGAAAAGAAATATCGAATCAAGGGTGGGACGCTGATCGGCGGCGATCTTTTCGATTTTTGGGTTGGGCCGTTCTACGTTGGTTTCTTCGGCGTATTTGGCGCGTTCTTCGCGTTGCTCGGGACAGCTTTGATCTTCTACGGTGCTGCGTTGGGCGGGACCTGGAATGTCTGGCAAATCAACATTGCGCCGCCTGACCTGAGTTACGGTCTTGCGCTGGCGCCCCTGAAAGAGGGTGGTCTGTGGCAGATCATTACCCTGTGTGCAATCGGTGCGTTCTCGAGCTGGGCGCTCAGGGAAGTTGAAATCTGTCGCAAGCTTGGCATTGGCTATCACGTGCCGTTTGCGTTCGCCGTCGCGATTTTCGCCTATGTCACCTTGGTCGTGATTCGACCACTGCTGATGGGTGCATGGGGTCATGGTTTTCCGTACGGCATCATGAGTCACCTGGATTGGGTGTCGAATACCGGCTACCAGTATTTGCACTTCCACTACAACCCAGCGCACATGCTGGCGGTCACGTTCTTCTTTACGACGACGCTGGCGCTGGCCTTGCACGGTGCGGCCATTCTGTCTGCGACTAACCCCAAAAAAGGGGAGCGCGTCAAAACGGCAGAGCACGAAAACTCATTCTTCCGCGACACGATCGGCTATTCGATCGGTTCGCTGGGTATTCACCGCTTTGGTCTGTTCCTGGCATTGAGCTCAGGGTTCTGGAGTGCGGTGTGTATCGTCATCAGCGGTCCGTTCTGGACCCGCGGCTGGCCTGAATGGTGGAACTGGTGGCTCGCGCTACCGATCTGGAGTTAAAGGGAGTCATGCATCATGGCTGAATATCAAAACATCTTCACGCGCATTCAGGTTCACGGTGAGATCGATCCCGGTGTGCCGCTGGAAGATAAAACCTGGCAACGCTCCGGTGGTGTCATCAATTACTGGGCCGGCAAGATTGGCGATGCGCAAATCGGACCGTTCTACCTCGGCGGGCTTGGCTTACTGTCGCTACTGTTCGGGTTTATCGCGTTCGAGATCATCGGTATCAATATGCTGGCTTCGGTCGGCTGGGATCCAATTGAGTTTGTGCGACAGTTGCCCTGGCTGGCACTGGAGCCGCCTGCCGCCGAATATGGACTCGGCATTCCACCACTTAATGAAGGTGGCTGGTGGTTGTTAGCTGGCTTCTTCCTGACTTTGTCGATCCTGCTATGGTGGCTGCGCATGTACCGCCGCGCCAGAGCGCTTGGTATGGGTACGCACGTGGCCTGGGCGTTCCTCGCCGCAATTTGGCTCTATCTTGTACTGGGCTTGTTCCGTCCAATATTCCTCGGCACCTGGGCAGAAGCGGTTCCATTCGGAATATTCCCGCACCTTGATTGGACGGCAGCGTTCTCGATTCGCTATGGCAACTTGTTCTACAACCCATTCCACATGCTGTCGATCGCATTCCTGTATGGCTCGGCTCTGTTATTCGCGATGCACGGCGCGACGATCCTCGCGACAGACCGCTATGGCGCCCACCGCGAGATCGAGCAGATTGTTGATCGCGGCACCGCCTCCGAACGCGGTGCCTTGTTCTGGCGCTGGACGATGGGCTTCAACGCGAGCATGGAGTCAATTCACCGGTGGGCGTGGTGGTTTGCAGTGCTCTGCCCATTGACGGGCGGGATCGGCATTCTTCTGACGGGTACCGTGGTCGATAACTGGTATCTGTGGGGTGTCGAGCATGGCTTGGCGCCTGCATATCCGACTTCATGGGAACCGGTAAGTGATCCGGCCATGGGAGGACAATAATGAAACAGTTCAAGACAATCCTGATATCGCTGGGTCTAATCGCGATGTTGGCCGCTTGTGGTGAGCGTCCGCCGATTGAGTCGGAACAGATTGGATTCCGCGGCACAGCGATGGGCACGCTAAATAACCCGCGCCTGCCGCAGGCGGACAACAGCATGCCGCCGGCGTTACCGGCTGCTGCGTCCGCTGGTCCGAAGGCAGGCGAGATTTATCAGAACGTACAGGTGCTCGGTGATCTATCGGTCGGCGAGTTCACGCGTACGATGACCGCCATCACCCAATGGGTCTCGCCAGAGCAGGGCTGCGGTTACTGTCACAACCTGCAGAATCTGGCTGACGACAGTATGTACACCAAAGTCGTATCGCGACGCATGCTGCAAATGACGCAGCATGTGAATCAGAACTGGAACGATCATGTCGGTGGTGCGGGTGTCAATTGCTATACCTGTCACCGCGGTAACAATGTACCGGAGTACATCTGGTTTGCCGCCGATCCGGCGGCGGATCGCTCATCGCCGTATGCGGGCAATCTCTACGGCCAGAATATGGCGTCGGAGACTGCGGCGTATTCGTCGTTGCCTGGCGACCCGATGACGCGATTCCTGATGGGTGGTTATGATGACATTCGGGTCATCGGCAAGACTGCCAGTGCGCAGTATGAACAGAACACGATCAAGGACACCGAGTGGACTTACGCATTGATGATGCACATGTCGGACTCGCTCGGCGTGAACTGTACGTTCTGCCATAACTCGCGTGCTTTCGCATCGTGGGAAGAGAGCCCGCCGCAGCGCGTCAAAGCGTGGCATGGCATCCGTATGGTGAGTGGCTTGAATACCGAGTATCTCGATCCGTTGCAGCCGGTCTATCCGGATAATCGCCTCGGTCCGAGTGGGGATGCGCCGAAGGCTTATTGCTCGACCTGCCACCAGGGCCAGAACAAACCGCTTGGTGGGGCGGATATGGTCAGCGACTATCCGAAGTCTATGGTCGGTAACTGACTCGACATCGACAGCAAAAAGCGAACAGGCCGGACCTCTGCGTCCGGCCTTTTTTGTGTTTGGTGAGATTGTCGGTTTCGTGCGAGTATTTGTTCAGTCACGGGCGCGAAGACTCCGACAACAAGAATGACCGACCAGCCAAAGACCGACACAGAGTCCCACTTGCTTGCGTTTGATCAGCACGTGATCGATCGCGAGCGTGTCGAGGTGCGCCGTGACGGGGTGTTGTTGGATATGCCCGCGCGATCCGTTGGATTGTTGTTGCTGTTGATTGATGCCGACAATGCCGTTGTCGATAAAGACGACCTGGTCGCCCGTCTTTGGCCCGATCAGGATGTCTCCGACTGGTCGTTGTCGCGACTGGTATCTGATACCCGTCAGATGCTCGGCGATAACGCGCAAGTGCAGCGCTACATCCAGACCGTCCGCAATCGCGGCTTTCGATGGAATCCCGCGGTGACCGTTGAAGATTGCGCAGAGCCGCCTGATACGGTAGCGCCTGTATCGCGCGCCGGGAGATTACGATATCGCCGACTTGTAGTGCTGACACTCGCCTTGTTATCGACCATTGGTGTCGTGTTCGCGGTGCGGCCCTATTTGTTCCCCGAACCGGTTGGCTCGGTCAGGGCGGTTGTTTTGCCCTTGGTTGTTGAGACCGGTGACGACCGGGACGCGTGGGCAGAGTACGGTGTCATGTCGCTGCTGACCACCGAGTTGCAGCGCTTCAACGGCCTGCAAGTTCAGGATGTCAGTGCCACAGTCAGCGGGCTTTCGCAGATCAGCTTTGAGCGTCAGGACGCAGCCGCCGCGATGTTTGATCGTGTTTGTGATGCGTTCGGTTGTTCGCATCTGATCGACAGTCGCCTGGTGGTCGACGATAACGGCGAAACAGCGATCGATTTCCGGGTGATTACCGCGACGGAAAGTGGTCAATACCGTCGGATCGAGGGTGGCGATATCCTGCAGTCGGCTGGCCGTGCGTCGCGGGAACTCGTCACATCGATTGTACCGGTGCGCCCAGAGCGCCCGGCGTTGCAATCAATGTATGTCGAGGACCGTGTCGCCAACCAAAACTTCGCGCTTGGCGTTAATGCCGTGCTGGCACGTCGATTCGAGGCGGCCGAACAATACCTCACGCTGGCGCTAAAGGCGCAGCCTGACTATCGCTGGGCCGAGTTGTATCTGGCGGACGTCTATGCACACACAGCGCGCTTCGATGAGGCGGTGGCGCTGCTTGATTCGACACCTGCTGATGATCTCGCGATGCGCGCGTTTACTGCCAAAGTGCGCTCTAACGTCGCCCATGAGCAAGGCAATCTGGCGCTAGCTGTTTCGCTCGCCGATGAGATGCGGGAGATCGCACTCGAGGCGGGCGATGAGGTGGGCGCGGCAACAGCGTTGATGAATAGTGCCGCAACGTTGCAGTCGCTCGGTCAGAATGCAGAGGCTTTGCAGCGTTATACGGCTGCAGCCAAGGTGTTTGAGGCGTCAGGGCACAGGCTGCGGGCGGCTCAGAACAGTTTTAACATTGGTAACGCCTACTACGCGCAGGGCGATCTGGATGCCGCGCTCGCGCGATATCGCGATGCCTCGGTAGCGTTTCGCAGCCAGGGCGCCGATACGTTTTTATCGTATGTCGATTATGCGCTGTGTGCAGTTCTCAAGACGCAGGGCAAGTACTCAGAAGCTACGCCGTGCTTTGAACAGGTACGTGAGCTGTCGAATAAACTCGGCGATGTGGAAGGTGGGCTGCTGGTCACGGCCGAGTTGTCCGGGATTGAGATGGCACGCGGCCGGCTGGAGCAGGGTGTGACACTCGCGCGACAGGCCTACGACGGTGCCTCGGATTATGCGTACGCACGATCGTATGCCAGTGCCATGTTAGCGCTTGGGTTGTTATCGATCGGCGATGTGGATAACGCGACGCCGTTGATTCAGGAACGGCTGGACAACGAATGGAGCGATCCGCGCCAGCCCTACGTGCTTATTTCTGCCAGCGCAGCTCATGCGGTCGGTGAATTGGCCAGTGCGGTGCAAATTGCCGAAGCTGTGCGGGCAGACATTGGTGATGCGTGGACGCCCGAACATCAGGCATGGCTCGACTGGTTCGCCCGCGATGCGGCGGCGGGTGAGCGGACGATTCCAAACTACTACGCGCTCGACAGCGCAGACCGCTAGCGGCCAGCGTAGACGCTCGTAACGCGCTGCCCTTCCGTCATCTCTGCTGGTGTCTCAATGTCTGAAACGATGCGGGCCGTCGAGTAGAATGTTATGCAAGTCATTGAAAAAAATGACTTTCAAAAAACTCAAAGACAACTCAAGCGATTCCAAACGAAGACACTTAGCGTAGCGGTTCTTCATTCAAGTCAGGAGTCGCGTCATGCCTTCGATTCTCGTTTTCGTTCGTTTATGTGGATCGCTCATTCTTCTCATGGTGTTGTCCGGCTGCCTTGACGATGGTGGGTCGAGTGGTAGTTCTGTCGCCACATCACCCACACCGACACCACGTGTTGCCGAAGTGAGTGCCGATCAAACGCTGTTCTTCATGCCAACTATCGGTGAAACAGTGGCGGTCAATCTTTCGATGACAGACGCGTCCGGAGCAGCGCGTAGCGCGACCGTCACCTGGGCCAGTGGTGCACCGGACGTCGTCGCCGTCGATTCACTGGGGAATCTGACGGCCTTGGCCATCGGCAGCGCCAGGGTCACGGCGACGGTCGCGGGCAGCGACACCGTGACGGGAGAGCCGCTCGAATTGCGCGTGGATGTTACCGTTGCCGACGTAAAAAGCGATGTTGTTGTGATTGACAAGAACACCCTGCAGGCAGACACACTGATTGTCGACTACCGCGAAGATGCGACATTCACGAGCCGCATCCTGGTCAGTGGCATCGACGCGATTGCTGTTGGCGATGGCATCATTCTGAGTGATATGAGCCTGGCAGGCACAGTGACGGCCGTCAGCGAGGTCGATGGCATACAAACGCTCGATGTCAGCGCCGGGATGATTGGGCCGCTGCTGGAAAATGGACGTATGAGCGTCACGATGACGCAAGATGATTTGATCGAGCCGGAATCCTTCATCGTGCCGGTTGCGCCGCCCTCGAGTAGCACCAAGACGGGTGCAGAAGTGGTCGGCTCGCAATCCGAAACGGACTCGCGCGGTATTCCCACCGAAATTACCGACTACGAGGGGCTGTTGACGACGCTATTCGATAGTCAGTTTTCGACGAGTATTTCCCAGGATTTCCAGTGCAAGGCGGACGTGGATAGCAATCCTGCCGGTATCACCACCAATCTCGACACGGAACTCGAGTATCGGGATGTCAATATCACGTTCGAAGAGGGCGCCGAGGCGGGCTTGCTCGAGAGTGGCAGTGTGGCCATCAATGTCGAGTTCGATGTCATGTTCGACGGATACATCGACTGGACGCCGACACTCAACGCCAAGCTGTCATGTAAGAAGATTCTCAAGGCGCCGTTTTGGCAGCGATCGTTGTTGGTCGTTTCAATCCCGATGGGCGTCGGCTTCACGCTGGAGGGCGATTTGTCGCTGTTCGGCGGGCGCGCCAATATCGATGGCACGATGCCAGTCACGATCTCGATGCAAGTAGGCTACGACGATCTGGATATCGGCGATGTGACACTGGAGGCGCCACTCGATATCGAGGTGAATACCGACGACCTCACTATCTCGTATGAACTTGTGGATGACGGCAACAATGATTTTGCCGCGCGTACCGTGAAACTTGATGTCGAAGGCTTTATCGCGCCTCGGGCCGGGATTGGGGTTGGCATTACGGCCGGTATCTACAAACTGATGGATCACCTGCAGGGTGGTGTACGTGCATCGCTCGATTCCGCGTCCGCAGAATTTCAGGCGCGTGACGATAACTACAAAGCGGATGCGAAGATCGATGCTTACGTCAAACGCACCATCGAATACCCCTATCAGAATTTTGCGGCTCCGCCGATGCTGTTTGTGTTGCCTTCGATCATCCTGTTACAGCAGGCGGAGATATTTGACGTGTTCGCGTTGCTGAATTTCGATAAAACGCTGGCTGACATTGCAAATTCTCCCACCGGTGTCACAACGCTTGCGCCACTGGAGCCTGTGGCCGGTGATCCTGTCCGTTTTTCACTGACACTGAACCCTGCAAACTTCCTGGGCGTGTATCAAATCGACGAAGTGGTCGTCTATCAGGTCGACGGCGCCGGTAGCGGCACAACGCTTGAAGAGTTTATTCGCTTTACCGCAGAGGATGGTCAAACGGTTTTCGAATGGGACTGGCTGCCGGTCGAAGCCGATGTCGGCACGGTCAGCTGGACGGCATTTGCCACGAGCCGGTTGTTCGAGGGCACCGTGTTTCAGGTCGACGACGTGTTCGACGTGAATGTCACGAGCGATGTGCCAACACAGGAGACGATTAACGAGGCGCGTGCCCGCGTATCGGTCAACGGCATCTTGCAGGCCCCGGGTCAGGACGCGCGAGCCGTGTTTGAGACGGACGATCAATCGGGTGAGGGCAGCGCTAGCGCGGGCCTGAATGTACCGGGGATTTCAGCCTCCGCTCAAGCTGCCAATGGTCAGCTGACCGGGGATATCTTTTTCAGCAGTCGACAATGCGGCAACGTGCAGATCGATGTGTCCGCGGACTTCGATTCATTCCGCTCCGGCCTACCCATTGGTACGATCGTTGCGGCCAACGGGTCGTTGGTCGGTCCAGTCACTGTCAACGTTGTTGGTGACAGTGAAGATTTGCCGACGGATATGGAAGTCTATGTCGATGCAAGTGTGTCCGGTGCGGTCAGCAGCGGATTTTCCGACGACAGCGCGAGCGGCAATTTCCGGTTTAATCGGCGAAACACCCGAGAGCATCTAACCTGGGACAGCGGTGATGAATATCAGGGGGGGACGTATGGTCTGCAGGCGGCGGCGCTCGAAGTCGGCGGTGACAACCACTCGACCAAAGGCAGGTCTGCTGTCGATGGCAAACCCAGCCGAGTAATGCCTAGCGAACGCCAGCTCGAGATAAATGATGCTGAAGTGTCGGCATCCCTGGATGCAGAGATTGAGTTGAATCTCCCTTGCGAGTTACGCGACGACGAAGAACAGCCTAACAAACAAGTCGGCGTGACCTTTACGCTCGGTTACAGTTTCTAAGCGCGTTGGGCGATTGGTGAGCCCCGTGTCTTGCGGGGCTCGTCGTTGACTCACTTAGAGCTGCGTTGGGTTCGGTACGTCGCCGTAGACTTCCAGCGGATCGAAGACCTTCTCAGATTCGGTGAAGGTTAACGTTACCTTGCCGTCCTCGGCGCTAGCCTGGTACGCCTCACCGACCGGCACGCTACGGTAGAAACACGAGCGATAGCCAACGTGGCAGCTCGCACCGCCGCCGGCAACATCGACCCGCAGCCAGACACAATCCTGATCGTCGTCGATCAACAAATCACGCACCGTTTGCACGAGACCGCTGCTCGCGCCTTTGTGCCAGAGCAGCTTGCGGCTACGGCTATAGTAATGCGCTTCGCCGGTCTCGATAGTGCGTCGCAGCGCTTCGGCGTTCATATAGCCCTGCATCAATAGTTCACCGGACGTAAAGTCTGTCGTGACAACCGGAATCAGACCGTTGTCGTCAAATTTGGGTGCCAGCTCGTGGCCTTCCTCGACCTGTTCGATGCTGGTACGGGCAGCAAAATGCGGTTCCGCCATGCGGACATGCTCCTCAATTTCGGGGTTCGGCGCTCATTATACGGCGCTTCGAGCCTGCTGTGGCAGTCCGTCCGCATGGTAGAATGACGGGTCAGATTTGGTAACGATAAGACCGGTTTCAAGATGCCTTTGCAGTTATACGACACCTACCACGGCGAAAAGCGTGATTTTGTGCCGATCGACCCGGATCGGGTCACGATGTACGTTTGTGGGCCGACGGTCTATAACTATGCGCACATCGGCAATGCAAGGCCGCCCGTCGTTTTCGACGTGCTTGCCCGTCTGCTGCGGCGTCGCTACAACGTCGTCTATGCGCGGAACATCACCGACGTCGACGACAAGATCAATCAGGCGTCTCGCGACAGCGGACGTGATATTCGCGACATTACTGACGAGTACACCGCGGCGTATCTTGACGATATGGGCGCGCTTGGCGTGGAGCCGCCTGACATCGCCCCGCGAGCGACGGAGCATATCGCTGAAATGCAGACGATGATCACTGAGCTCATCGAGGGCGGTTTCGCCTACGCCGCAGAAGGCCACGTGTTATTCAATATCGAGCAATTCGACGACTATGGCGCGTTGTCGGGACGTGACCTCAGAGAGATGATCGCCGGCGCGCGCGTCGAGGTAGCGCCCTATAAGAAACACGCGGCTGATTTTGTGCTGTGGAAGCCGTCGGACGATGACACACCCGGCTGGGATAGCCCATGGGGGCGCGGTCGACCCGGTTGGCACCTCGAATGTTCGGCTATGATACGCGCGCACCTGGGCAAGACGATCGATATCCACGGTGGCGGACAAGATCTACAGTTTCCGCACCATGAAAACGAACTTGCCCAAAGCTGCTGCGCGAATGGTGGTGCGCCGTTTGTAAACTACTGGCTGCACAACGGTTTCCTGAATATGCAGAGCGAAAAAATGTCGAAGTCGCTCGGCAATGTGCGTCTCGTGCGTGAATTACTCGAAGAGGCCGATGGTGAGGCAATACGGCTGGCATTGATGTCTGCGCACTATCGCCAGCCGTTGGACTGGCAGTCGACGACACTGCCGGATGCGACACGCAAGCTCGATCGATTGTACGGTGCTCTGCAAAAAGCCGATGAAAAAAACGCCAGCGTCGACGCGGCGCGTGCTGGCAAGCTCGTCGATGGTTTTCTCGCCGAGCTTGAGGACGATCTGAATACGCCGCGTGCACTCGCGGCCCTATTCAATATGGCGCGCGCGCTGAATCGCAGCGAGGATGCAACCGAAACGGCAACGGTTGCGGCAGCCATGCGAGAAAGCGGTAAGTGCATCGGGTTATTGCAGCGTCCTGCAGAGGATTGGTTTGCGGCATCGCGGGCGAGTGACAGCGACAGCGCCGCTATTGAAGCGGCGATCGCAGAGCGCGCAGCCGCCAAGGCGGAAAAGAACTACGCGCGCGCTGACGAGATTCGCGATCAGCTGCTGGCCGATGGTGTACAGATCAGCGATGGCCCCGACGGCACCACCTGGCGTCGTACGCAAGCAGAGGATGCCTAACGTGAGCGTCGCGATTGCCGATATCGAACAGGAACTCATCGACGAATTCAGCTTCTTCGATAACTGGATGGATCGCTATCAATATCTGATCGATCTCGGGCGCCAGTTACCGGCGTATCCGGAACACGAACGCGCCGAAGCCGACAAGGTCGCTGGGTGTCAATCGCAGGTCTGGATGCAGGCGAGCGGAGACGCCGAGCAGATGCACTTTCGTGCCATCAGCGATGCCGCTATCGTGTCTGGCCTGATCGCTCTGCTGATGCGTTTATACGATGGACAATCGGCACAGGCGATTGTCGACTACGAGCCGCAGTTCGTCACCGGGCTCGGACTCGATAAACATCTCTCCCAGAATCGCGCTAACGGTTTGCATGCGATGATGCAGCGCATTCGTGCCACAGCGGCACATATGTCGGGCGATGCAGCCGTCTAAACACGCCTGGCATATTCGAGCCGTCTGCATACTGCTACGCGGTTATCAGGCGCTGATCTCGCCTGTGCTCGGCAACAATTGCCGCTATCAACCAACTTGTTCGCAGTACGCCATTGAGGCGGTGCAACGATTCGGCGTCTTCAAGGGCCTGTGGCTGACGATGCGACGCCTGAGTCGTTGTCATCCGTGGGGCGGGCACGGTCACGATCCGGTGCCGGATGCGCCGGAAAATCGGTCGCTGCGATGAGTGTTGCGGCAATGACCAATCGAGAGTTCCTGAGTCGACTTGCGGATTGTCTGTTGGATACAGCGATGGTTTTCTGTACCGGCTTGTTGGCCATTCTCCTGACCTGGGCGCTCGGGCTGATCAACTCCCACTTCCTGATGATGATCGGCTTTTTCGTCGCCGTATTCGCCACTTCTGCATTGCTGAAATACGCCACCGTCGTCACGCGATCACTGGCGCTGGGCCAGGCGGTGCCCGTGCCCGATTCGGCGATTTTCGATTATTTCCGCAACGCCTGGGCATTCGCACCCTGGTTTGGCTTGCTGGCGGTTAACGTCCTTGGCGTGTTTCTGTGGCAAACCCTCGGCGATGCGGTTGCGGTGATCTTTGTATTGATTCTGGCGCCGTTGGCACCCGCTGGCATCGCCGTGGCTGCGCTGACGAGACGCTTTTGGGTCATGTTTCAAGTGCCGGGACTGATCCGCATCGTTCGTGTGCTTGGCCGTGACTATCTCCGTATTTTGGCGATGTGGCTGGTGCTGGCGTTGTTTGGCGCCGTGTTGCGCAGCCTGGGCGGTTTTGCCTTCTCGTTTCTGACGGTCTGGGTCGGCTGTCTGACACTCATGGCCGTATTTGTGGCAACCGGCATCGCGTTGTTCCATCACCACGAGGCGCTGGGTATCCCGGTCGAGCGCAAGAGTCGCGAAGATCGTCAGCAACACGCCGAAAACGCGGCGCTGCTACGTCAGCGTCGGCAGGTGCTCGATCAGGCGTATGGGTATTTTTCGCGGGACAATCGCATCGCCGGCTTACAGCGCCTTAAGCATTACTTTGACGACAACCCGGATGACGATGCGGGCTGGGACTGGTTCATCAATGAGATGTTTCAGTGGGAAGACAAAACGCCGGCGCTTGCGCTGGCGCGGAACCGATTCGCGCATTTGGCCGAGCGCGATGATCGTGATGCCGCACAGGTACTATTGCTGCAATGCCGGCGGATCGATGCCGACTTCGACGTGCATCCGCACAACCGGCCTTACGCTCGCGCGTTGTAGGTTCAGGCGACCGCCTTGGTCTGACCAGTGCAGCCGCAAGCACGGTTTTTCCAATGCGCCAGCGCCAGCATCGCGCTGCCGACTACCGTGATCCCCGTATCTGTGGCGTGTCCCAGGTGGTCGTGCGCAAAGAACGCGGCAAAGGCGAGCAGACCGATGCCGAGCGCACCGAGCAACATGACATCGCGACGACGATGTCGCACCCAGCCGCCATACAATGCGAGACCGCTGACCGGCACGACGACGAGCAGCATCAGTTGATGCACGAAATCGCTGCTCAACGACAGTGCGCCGCCCACAGAACCGAGCAAAACAGCGATGGTCAGCACGACGCAGTGCACCAGACAGGCCATCGACAGGATGATGCCGGCGAGGTCGGTTCTCGAATGTGTATTGACGTTGAGCATGACGCGGTCTGCGCTCGTACGATGACTAGAACGATATAATATTACACTTCAGGTTGCTAACCAACGTTGCTCGAATAACTGGCGAACAGCATCAATTGTGAGGAAAATACGTCCATGAACGAGAAATTGCTGGATATCGCGGTTTGTCCGGTCACGCATCAAGACCTGCGCAAGGCCGATTCGTCACTGATTGCCACACTGAATGCGGGTATTGCTGACGGCAATGTCAGTAATGTGCGGGGGGATGTCCTGTCGCGCTCGCTATCCGGAGGCCTAGTTAGTCGTGACGGGCAACGTTTTTACCCGCTGTACGACGGTCTCGTATCGCTGCTGGAAGCCGAGAGCATCGCCCTCGAGCCCTGAGCGCGGTTGATTGACCTTTGAAGTTACGTCCTGAACAAGTCGAGCGCGAAACTGCGAAATCTCTGTTACCGGCTTATCTGGTTTGTGGTGATGAAGCGCTGATTGTCGGCGAAACGCTTGACCTATTGCGTGCTGCTGCCCGGCGGCAAGGGTTTGAAACTCGCGATTTGCTGGTCGCGGAGCGCGGCTTTGACTGGTCACAACTGACGGTCGCGGCGCAAAGCCTCTCCCTGTTCAGTGACCGCAAAATCATCGATCTCCGCTTACCGACGGGAAAACCCGGCCGGCCTGGCAGCGAGGCGATCAGCGAATTTCTGTCGATGCCTGGCGATGACAACCTGTTGATCGTGAGTGCCCCAAAGCTCGACGGTAGCGCGATGTCATCGAAATGGGTTAAAGCGATTGACGCAGTCGGCGCGGTTGTTCGAGTCTGGCCGGTTGAAGCGCGAGATCTGCCAGGTTGGATTCAGACCCGAATGCAACGCGCAGGCCTACAGGCCGACCGCGATGCGGTGTTGCAGTTGGCGCGTCGCGTCGAGGGCAATCTGCTGGCGGCACAACAGGAGATCGATAAACTGGCGCTGCTTCACGAGGGCAGCGCGATCACTGCAGAGGATATTGACACCGCGGTTGCGGACAGCGCGCGCTACGATGTGTTCTTGCTGGTCGATGAGGCGCTGGCGGGCCGCACGGCGCGTGCGCTGCGCATGGTCGGTGGCCTGCGTCGGGAAGGGGTTGTTCCCGTCATGATGCTTTGGGCGCTGGCGCGGGAAGCGAGACAGCTGGCCGCGCTGCGGGAGCAGATCGACGCCGGCGCAACGGCTAATGCGGCGATCCGCGCCGCCAGAGTCTGGCAAAAACGGCAACCGCTAGTTGCCCGGGCGGTCGGTGTTCTCGATGGCAAGTCGTCGGGTTACTTATTGACGCTTTGCGAACGTGCCGATCGCGCTGCGAAGGGTATGAGCGGCGAAGACCCATGGCAGTTGATTCTGCGCATCGTCACGTTGATCGCGACCGGCAAAACGGACGGTTTGTTAGCCGCATGACAGAGCTGGCGGGACCGATTGGCATATTTGGCGGTACCTTCGATCCGGTGCATATCGGGCATCTGCGTAGTGCCTACGAATTGCTCCACGGGCTTGAATTGCACGAAGTGCGATTTATGCCGTGCGGCAATCCGCCGCACCGTGCCACACCCGAGGCACCTGCCGAGGTGCGTCTGGAGATGGTACAAAGCGCCGTGGTGTCGGAGCCTGGCTTTGTGGTGGATGATCGCGAGATTCGGCGTCCCGGGCTGTCCTACACCGTCGATACACTGCGTTCGTTGCGAGAGGATCTTCCCGCGCATCCGCTATGTCTGATCGTCGGTATGGATGCCTTTCTGAGTTTGCCCAAATGGTATCAATGGCGAGAGATTTTTCGGCTGGCGCACATCATCGTAGCGCATCGGCCAGGATGGCAGGCGCCGGTTGATGGTGCGCTCGGCGATCTATTGCGTGATCGAGGCACCGAGCTGATCGCCGACCTGCATAAAGCGCTGGCTGGTGCGATCTATATCCATGAAGTGACGCAGCTTGAGATCTCATCAACCAGCATTCGACGCCTCATTCGGGCGGGCCACGACCCGCGTTATCTGATGCCGGAGAGTGTTCGTCGCATCGTGGCTTCGGCAGGTTGTTATGATAGCGCCAGTGCATAGCAGGCGTACGCGCCGGGCAATGGGCAAACAGTATTTGCAAAGGTCACCAGAGTATGACGTTGACTCCTGAACAGGTAGCAGAAAAAGCGGTAGCGGCGCTGGAAGATGCCAAAGCCAGAGATATCACGCTGATCGATGTGCGGGCACTGACCAGCATGACGGACTTCATGGTTATCGCCAGCGGGACTTCGGATCGTCACGTTCGCTCGGTCTCATTGAGTCTCGTCGATGATATGAAGGCGGCGGGTCATCGACCGCTCGGAATCGAAGGTGAAAACGACGGAGAGTGGGTGTTGGTCGATCTGCAGGACGCGCTCGTACACGTCATGCTGCCGCGGGTTCGCGAGTTTTATAATCTCGAGAAACTCTGGGACATCGCGCCGCCAAAAGGCGACAACCAAGAAGCCACATGAGTGTGTCGGTCGTCGCGGTGGCCGGTAAGCCGACGCGCTGGGTCGAGCAGGCGATTGCGCGTTACAGTGAGCGTATGCCACGCCATTGGCGGTTCAGCATCGAGCTCATTGCACCTTCGCGCAAGAACGATAGTGCGGCGCGTATGGCCGATGAGTGGCAGCGCGTCGAACAACGTATCCCGAAGCAGCATACGCGAGCGCTACTCGACGAGCGTGGTAGACAGATGACCAGCCGCCAGTTCGCGCAGTGGTTGCAGCGCGATCTCGATAGTGGTGCTTCCGTCAGCTTTGTCATCGGTGGTGCCGATGGTGTCAGCGAAGAGACGCGGCAAAGTGCGGATACCTTGCTGGCAGTCGCGCCGTTCACGCTACCGCACGAACTGGCACGCGTCGTCCTGGTGGAGCAGATTTACCGTGCGCATACGATCATGACCAATCATCCGTATCATCGTGATTGAAGCGGGCGCTAGCGTGTTACTCGCGTCGGCATCACCACGACGCAAACAGCTGCTCGAGTTGCTCGGTCTGGCGGTAGAGCAAATCAGCGCGGACATCGAAGAGAGACGCGCAGACGACGAACCTGTGAAGCGCTATGTGCGCCGACTCGCGCTCGAGAAGGCGGCGACACTTTCGGAGGCGGGCATGCAACGCGCTGTGCCCGTGATCGCCGGCGATACCGTCGTCGCAATCGGCGAGCGCTCGTTTGAAAAGCCCGCTGACGAAGAGGATGCCGTGCGTATGCTGACGGCGTTGAGCGCTACGACACACGAGGTCCACACCAGTGTTTGCGTGTCTTGGCGTGATACGCCGGTCGTTGCCGTTGTCAGCACCGCGGTGACGTTTCGGAAGGTCTCGGAGAGCGAGGCACGACGTTACTGGGCAACCGGCGAACCACGCGGCAAGGCCGGTGCTTATGCGATTCAGGGTCTCGGTGCACAGTTTGTGGCTCACCTCTCGGGTAGCCACTCAGCCGTGATGGGATTACCGATTTTTGAAACCAGTGAGTTGCTCGGTCAATTGAAAGACTGGCCGTAGCTTCAGGAGAGCGATCATGCGCGATGAGTTATTGATCAACATTACGCCGAGTGAGCAGCGCGCCGCATTGGTGGAGAACGGCGTTCTGCAGGAACTATTCATCGAGCGTGCTTCGCGACGCGGTATCGTCGGCAATATCTACAAGGGCCGGGTGAGTCGCGTACTGCCAGGTATGCAAGCGGCGTTTATCGATATCGGTCTCGAGCGTACGGCATTTTTGCATGCTTCCGATATCTACAAGCCCGCAGACGGAGGTGGCGACGATAGCGGGGAGACTGTGATACTGCCAAAGCCGGCTCTGTCGATTACCGATTTGGTGTCAGAGGGCGGAGAGATTCTGGTGCAAGTGCTGAAAGATCCGCTCGGCACCAAAGGTGCGCGACTGACGACGTTTGTGACGTTGCCGTCGCGTTATCTTGTCATGATGCCAAAGAGCGAATCGCTCGGCGTCTCGTCACGTATTGAAGACGAGCAGGAGCGACAAAGGTTGCGTGACATTCTTGAATCGATCGTGCCACCTGACAGCTCCAATGGTTACATCGTGCGAACGGCTGCAGAAGGTGCCAGCTACGACGCATTGCGCGCGGACATGATGTTCCTGGATCGCCTATGGGAGGGCATTCGCAAACAGGCAGGCAATGTGAGTCCTGGCAAAATCGTCCATGAGGACCTGGCATTGGCGTTGCGTATTTTGCGCGATACGGTCCAGGATGACATCGAACGCATTCGCGTCGATTCACAAACTCAGTTTGAGCGCATGCGCCAGTTTGCGAGCAGTTTTCTGCCGGAGCTGACCGAGAAGATCGAGCTGTATTCAGGCCGGAGACCCATCTTCGATCTCTATGGTGTGGAAGAGGACATCGGTAAAGCGCTGGAGCGAAAAGTCCCACTGAAGTCGGGTGGCTACCTGATTTTTGATCAGACTGAGGCCATGACGACGGTCGACGTCAATACCGGCGCCTTTGTTGGCAGCAGCAATCTTGAAGACACGCTGTACCGAACCAACCTCGAAGCCACTGTCGCGATTGCGCGACAGCTTCGCCTCAGGAATCTAGGCGGTATCATTATTCTCGATTTCATCGATATGGCCGAGCCTGTGCACCGAGAAAAAGTGTTGCATGCCCTGCAGGCGGCACTGGCAAATGATCCGGCCAAAAACCAGGTCATGCCCGTGTCACCGCTGGGGTTGGTCGAGATGACGCGCAAGCGCACCCGAGAAAGTCTTGAACATATCCTATGCATCGCTTGTCCAACCTGTGAAGGGCGTGGTTCGGTCAAGACGCCACAAACCGTATGCTATGAAATATTTAGAGAGATTCTGCGTCAGCATCGCCAATTCAGTTTTGATGAGCTGATGATACTGGCGCATCAGGATGTCATTGAGCTGATGCTCGATGAGGAGTCGACCGGATTGGCAGAGATCACGGAGTCGACCGAAAAAACGGTGCGGTTGCAGAGCGAGAGCCTGTACGCGCCTGACCAATATGATGTGGTGTTGATGTAAGCCCGCCAGTTTATGCTCAAAAAGATTGCCAAATTTTCCGCCTACCTGGTGGCGACACTCATTGTGTTGCTGGCAATCGGTGTGGGCTTGCTGCGCATCGCTTTGCCGCAGCTACCGGAATATCGTGATGAGATTCAGGCGCGGGTCGCAGCCGCTATCGATGGTGATGTGAGCTTTTCGTCGCTGGATGCGCGCTGGCGATTGCGTGGCCCGGAAATCGTATTCCGAGACTTCGTCGTAGGGCCTCGCATCGCAGGGCAGCAGATTGAACCGACCAGCGTACGCACGCTCACCGTGGGTGTTTCAGTCACCGATCTGGTGTTTAGTCAGCGCCTTGTCGTACGTCGATTGGGTGTTGATGGCGTCTCGTTGGCGGTAGATCGCGACGATGAAGGCTGGCAACTGCAGTCGTTTCTGCTGCCGCTTGGTAAGACGTCCAGTGTCGAAGATAACGGTAGCGCGCTGGCCAATCTGGCGCCGCTCGACATCAGCATCACCGATCTGGTGCTGCGCTATCGTGATGTCCCGTCTGGTCGTTCGGCGGTCAGTTTGGCGTTGGACGATGCCGCCGTATCCATCGCCGCCGAGCGCGTGCGCTTCGACGCGGATGTTCGTCAACTGGGTCAGGACGGTCTGCGAGCGAAAGTGTTGGCGGCGGGCGATGTTACGGGGCTCACCAACGAGCAACTGATCAACGGCGACTGGCGCGCGTCAGCCGAAATCGATCGCGTATCAGCGGCGCTGATGCGCGGCGTGTTACCACCCGACTGGCGACTGCCGAAAGCCGGTGTCGCAGATTTTGTGGCCGACTGGCACTGGTCGTCGGCTACGTTGCAATCCGTGGCGGTGCAATTGCAGGCCAGCGACTGGGTACCAGCCGATGGCGACCAACAATCGTCGGTTAGTGGGCGCGCGGAATGGAGTCGGCAGGACGAAGGCTGGTTGTGCGCAATCGACGACTTTGTCGTCAATGTGTCAGACCGACGTTGGCCGCCAGCTACGGTCCGCTTGCAAGCGGTGCCGCGCACGGATGGCACGCGTTTTAGTTTCGAGGCCAGCAACGTCACCGTTTACGATGTGCCCTATCTGGCAGCTTTTCTGCCGGATGATCTCGCGCAAAAAGTGATCGAAACCGAAGTGGCGGGCACGTTCACAACAGCGAGTGGTTTTGTGGACTGGTTGTTTGACGAGACGGCACCGTTGTCGGAGCGGCTGGCCGACTTTGAATTGACCAGCGACTTTGAAGGTCTCGGTATGGCGCCTCTGGACGCTGTGCCAGGATTCGCCAATCTGTCGGGCGCGCTGCGCGCTCGTCCCGACACCGGCAGCGTCACACTACGCAGCCGCGCTGGGGCGTTACGCATCCCGGCGATCGCGTCTCAGCCGGTGGTATTGGATGCATTGGACGGTGTCCTTATCTGGCGCGTCAACGATACGGGTATCAACGTTGTTTCCGATTCGGTGCGCTTGAGCAGCGGTCCTTTGCAGAAAGATACGACCCTGGAGTTAACGATTCCAAGCGACGATTCCGGTCTGGTCGTGGATATCGACACGCGCTGGTCCATGACAAAGATCGATGATTTGAGTGGACTCATGCCGACCGCTGTGTTGTCGCCCAAATTGCAGGGCTGGCTGAGTAACGCACTGCAAGGTGGCCGTGTTGAAAACGGTCGTTTCCGGCTAGTTGGAAATCTCCGGGAGTTTCCGTTTGTAGACGGTGAGGGGGAGTTCACTGCCAGTGCTTCCGCGCGGGATGTCACGATGCAATATGCCCGACAATGGCCCTCGATCACGGATCTTGATGCCGAAGTGCGGCTGGACGGCTTCAGGCTATACACCGATACCAATAGCGGAGTCAGTGGTGGCATTCCGTTTAAAGATAGCGCAGTTGAGTTTCGCGATTTGCGAACCGCCGCGCTGTCGATTTTGACGACGGGTAATGCGAGTCTCGAATCGATGTACCGCTACGCGGACGATAGCCCCATTCGTCGCTTGTTCGGTAACGTCTTCGATATCCTCGAAGTATCAGGGCGAGCGGATTACACCATTCAACTCGACGTCCCACTGAAGGCCATTCGAGAGTTCTCTCTCGATGCGGCGTTCGAAACAACCGATGCGGGCGTTGGATTCAAAGGCCTGCCATTCGGTGCTGAAGCGATCGATGGCCGTGTCACGCTCGATCGGAAAGGGGTTTATGCAGAAGGCGTGACCGCGCGCTCATTTAATCGGCCGGTTCGCATGGACCTTGCACCCGCTGCTCCGGACAGTGGCTTTGGGTTGCAACTCGACATCGATGGCGTGATACCAGCTACCGCGCTTGTCGATGATCTGAAAGTACCGCTGCCGGGTCGAATCGACGGTGAGGCGCCGTATAGTGCCGTGCTGCGCTTGCCGAAAACCGGCAATGCCCCCGGGCCTCGACAACCGCTGACGCTCGATGTCCGCACCAGTCTGGAAGGGTTGGCACTGGATATGCCTTACCCTGCGGGCAAAAGCGCCGCTGACACCCGCTCGACGCAAGTCAAAGTAGTGGTCATCGATCAGGGGCTCGAGCTGGATGTGGCGATGGACAGCGGCATCTCGATGGCCTCGTTGTTCAACCGCACCACGGGACGGCCGATGCAACTGGAACGAGCGACGGTGCATCTGGGATTCGGTTACGCGGTGTTGCCGATTGTTCCTGGCTTGTTTGTCGATGGAGAGATTGATCGTCTGCGGCTGGACGACTGGTTAGCGCTTCGCAGCGACGAGGGTCCCGGCATTACGGAGCAGCTCGAGTCAATCGCGGTGGGCGTTGACGTGTTCGACGCGTTTGGTCAGCGACTGCGCGATGTGCGAGCCACGTTGCAAGCCAGTCGTGAGAATTGGCTGATCGATATCGATTCGCCAGCCGTTGCCGGTAACATAATCCTGCCGCGCTCGCTGTCCGACCCGGCGAGCATCGTCCGGCTCGATATGGACCGGTTGCGTTTGCTCGAATCGGACCCTTCAGCCAGCGGAGACAGCGATCCCACAACGATTCCGTCGGCGCGTATCAAAGCGCAGGAGTTCGGGCTTGGCAATAAGTCGTTTGGTCGTCTTGATGCGGCGGTGACGAAAGTGGCCAACGGTGTTCTGATCGAGCAGTTCGACACGGAAAAGTCTTCGTTCGGCATCACCGCAAGCGGCGATTGGTTGCTGGATCCTGTCGAGACCACCGGCTCGCGCACGCGGCTCAAAGCGACGATCACAAGCAGCGACGTCAAAGCGATGATGGCAAGCTTGGGTTACCAGCCTGGCATCAACGCGGATCAGCTGGCCAGCGAAGTGGATGTATCCTGGGGTGGCGGGCCGAGCAGCGAGTTTCTGGCATCGCTCGACGGCGAAGCACGCGTGACGATCAGCAATGGCACGCTGGATGACGTGGAACCGGGCGCAGGCCGCGTGGTCGGTTTAATGAGTGTGGCGGAACTGCCGCGGCGACTCGCACTCGATTTCCGGGATGTATTCCGCAAGGGTTTCAGTTTCGATTTGATCGAGGGGGAATTTCGTATCGTCAATGGCGATGCCTACACCTGTAACCTCAATCTGCAAGGGTCGTCAGCGGACGTCGGCTTGATTGGACGCGCGAGCCTCGACAAGCGCAACTACAACCAGACCGCCGTCGTCAGCGTCAAAGTCGGCAATACCTTGCCTGCCGTTGGTGCGGTGGTCGCTGGCCCACAGGTTGGTGCCGCGTTGCTGTTGTTCAGTCAAATTTTCAAGAAGCCATTGCAAGGTATGACCGAGGTGTTTTACCAAATCAACGGTGGCTGGGATGAACCCAGCATTGAGCGGACAGATTCCGCGCGGTTCGCGGCGACCGCTGAGCTGGCCGGCTGTCTGGTTAGCGGCGGAAATTGATAACGCGCGGCACGCGGCGCACGTTGGTATGATGATCCGCCCGGTGGTGGCATAGCGGAGTGCATTCGTAACATGCAAGAGAAGACGCAGGAACACAGTTTGACGACCCAGCTGCTGGAGACTTATGAGCTCGACCGGCCGGCCTTGCAGGATACGTTGGGTGCCGTCCTCAGTCGTCAGGTTGATAACGCTGACCTGTATTTTCAGCGTTCATCGAGTGAGAGCTGGTCGCTGGAAGACGGAGTCGTCAAAGATGCCGGTTATTCGCGTCATCAGGGCGTTGGTGTGCGAGCGATCAGCGGCGAGAAAACCGGATTTGCGTACTCGGACGACGTGGGTCGTGCCGCTCTGCAGCGTGCAGCTGATGCTGCTCGCGCAATCGCGCGTCAGGGGCAGGAGGTCAGTGCGCCGGTATTGCGCAGCCAGTCGACGCCGGCGTTGTATCCTGCTGACAGCCCGCTGGCAGCAATCACCGATCAGCAAAAAACCGAATTATTGAAATCCCTCGACAGCCGTGTTCGGGCACTGGACCCCAGAATCGAGCAGGTCGTGATCAGCCTCGCGGCTAACCATGACGACATCCTGATTGCGGACAGCGACGGCATGTTCAGTGCCGATGCACGCCCGTTGGTCCGGCTGAACGTGTCGGTCATCGTGAACCATCAGGGCAGACGCGAACAGGGTTACGCGGGCGGTGGTGGTCGCTATCCGCTCGACGTGTTTATTGATGAAGACCTGGGGTTCCAGTTTGGTGAGGAAGCAGTGCGCCAGGCCATCGTGCAGCTGGATGCGGTGGCAGCACCGGCCGGTATGATGCCAGTGGTGCTTGGTCCGGGCTGGCCGGCGGTCTTATTGCATGAAGCGGTAGGGCATGGCCTTGAAGGTGATTTTAATCGCAAGGGCACATCCGTATTCTCCGGACGTATCGGCGAGCAGGTTGCATCAAAGCTTTGCACGATCGTCGACGACGGGACGATCGCTAATCGGCGCGGGTCGCTGACGATCGATGATGAGGGACAGCCGAGCCAGTGCACCGTTTTGATCGAGAACGGCATCCTGAAGGGTTACATGCAGGACAAGATGAATGCTCGCTTGATGGGCGTGTCCAGCACCGGCAATGGTCGTCGACAGTCGTTTGCCCATCTGCCTATGCCGCGTATGACAAACACCTACATGCGCAATGGCGAACACGATCCGGGTGAGATTATCGCTTCGGTCAAACGCGGTCTTTATGCCCCGAATTTCGGTGGCGGCCAGGTCGACATCACGTCCGGGAAATTCGTGTTTTCGGCTAGTGAGGCCTACCTCATCGAAGATGGAAAACTGACGGCCCCGGTCAAAGGTGCAACGCTGATTGGCAGCGGCGCGGAGGTGTTGCATCAGGTCAGCATGGTCGGCGATGACATGCGACTCGATACCGGAGTCGGCGTCTGCGGCAAGGAGGGTCAGTCCGTGCCAGTCGGTGTCGGCCAGCCGACGCTCAAAATCGATAACATCACGGTTGGTGGTACCGCGTAGTCTGTCAGGCTTATGTCATGTGGCAATGTGAGCCATTGTGACCGCTATCACTGCAGAGGCGTCGTCGTATCACCATAATGTCCCCAATTTCAGGGGAATCATTATGCAATTCGATAACACGCTGACAGAAACCGATCTCGATCCAGCGGCCCGAGAGTTTGCCAAAAGCCTGCGAGAGAAAGGCGTCAAGCCGGACGTCGACTATGGCGTCGAGGGTTTTGAAGAGTCCCTCAGCAGCCGGTTGTTGCGCCTGATCGGCATCAAAAAAGACTAACCCGGTCCCCTACGTTTGGTGGTTGGAGCCTTCAGCGGTATGCTAGTAGGCTCGCAATGCCGATGGGAGGGGTTATGTGGGTGTCAAAACCGGTCTACGAATCGGTCCCGTATATTTACCTGGTAGCAGGTGCTGCTCTGCTGGCACTATCGCTGTACCTTGACTATTGGTATTGGCCGACACTGCTCTTGTTGCTCGGTGTCGCGTGTTTGATTTGTGGTCTGGTACTGTGGCTACGTCGACGCGATTACCGCGCCCGCCAGTCGCACTTGGACGATACACTGCAGTAAGCCGCGGCTAGCGGGGCTATTCTTCTTCCAGAATATCGGCGCCCGGGTCTCTGAAATCTTTGTAAATTAGAGTGTGATTGCCCAAAGCAATCACATCACCATCTTTCAAACGTCGTTTTTTCAATCGCTTCGCGCCGATGAACATACCATTGGTGCTGTTCAGATCTTCGATGATCGAAGTTTCTTCGCTCGTTGAAATCTGTGCGTGATGACGAGACACAAATTTCGAGTCGATCGTAATATCGTTGTCTTCCGTTCTGCCGATCACGATACGCCCGTGCGTCAGCTTAAACTCATCGCAGCGCTTATCTTTTTCACGCAGTTCGAGTTGCGCGTAAATGATCGGCTGGTCCGACGTCGAATCCACCTTGAAGCTGCCTGTGCCTGAGGCATCCCAGCCGAGTTCCTTGATCGCGGCGTCCAGTTGCGCCAACGATACTGTCTGGTCTTCGTCGGCATAGGCGCAAAGCAGTGCGGTATCGCACAGTGTATTTGTGAGTCGCGGGACGCCACCGGTGTATTTGAAAATCGTCGGATAGCAGTCGTCTTCAAAGATATCCCGGTCTTCCGCGCCAGCCACCGCCAAACGATGTTTGATGTAGGCGCCTTGTTCTTCTTCGCTGAGCGGTTCCAGATGAAAACGCAGGCGCACTCGTTGCGTGAGTTGTCGAAGATCGTCACGGTTGATTTTGTCGCGCAGCTCCGGCTGGCCTGCGATGATGATCCGCAGCACTTTTTCCTTATGTGTCTCCAGTCCACTCATCAGGCGAATTTCTTCAAGCACACGACGCGACAGGTTCTGTGCTTCGTCGATAATCAGTAGTACTCGCCGCCCTTCGCTGTACCGCTCGAGAAGAAAGGTGTTCATCATATCGAGTAGTTCAGCCTTTCCCTTGCCGAATGGCTTGAAGCCGAACTCGACCAATACGGCCTGAAGAAACTCCTCCGGCGACAACTGCGTCTGGGAAATCAGCGCATAGTCAACATCATCCTCCAGGTCATTCAGAAAGCTCTGCAACAGCGTGGTTTTTCCGCTGCCGACTTCGCCGGTCAGGATGACAAAGCCATCAGCAAGCCAAATAGTTGATTCCAGATAGGATTTTGCTCGCTGATGCTGGTCGCTCCAATACACGAAATCCGGATCCGGAGTGAGCCGGAACGGCATTTCCTGCAGTTTGAAGTGTTCGTCGTAAGCCATCGCGGCAGTATACCGAAATCGGTAAGGGGAATCGCTGTCGGTAGATTTTACGACTATGGCCCCGATGCCGTACCCGTCGCCGCGAATATACCCCGCTGACAGTGCTCGGTTCTATGAGCGAATATGGATTGAGCGAAGGCAAACGATCGCTGATTGGGGGGCACTGATCGCAAGCGGCCGGACGCTGCCTACCGTGCGATTTGCGCGGCCAGCGCATCCAGCGCGCGGGTCACCTGGTCCTGTTGGTCTGCGATGACATTAACATGCCCGACTTTTCGGCCTGGTCGTTCTTCTTTGTCGTAGTCGTGCAGAAACACGTTGTCTCCGCCTAACTCTGTCGCGACGATCGACTGGCCGACCAGATTGATCATGCCCGCCGGTCGGCAGTGCGTCGTGGCGCCCAGCGGCAGATCGCAAATGGCGCGCAAGTGATTTTCGAACTGGCTGTACGGCGCGCCGTTTTGCGTCCAGTGTCCGGAGTTGTGAACACGCGGCGCAAACTCATTACCGAGCAACAAGTCGTCTTTGATGAAAAACTCGATCGCGAGCGTGCCGACATAGTCCAGTGCGTCGACTAGCGCGCGAAAATGTCGCACTGCCTGACGCTTGATCTGTCCATCGAATGCGGCGGTCTCGCTACGATGCAAAATGCCGTTGACGTGTACGTTTTGTGTCAGCGGGTAAACCACCGTCTGTCCGGCGCGATTGCGTGTGCCGATGATGGAGACTTCGCGGTCGAACGGTACGAGTCGCTCAACCAGTAACGGGACTCCCCCCATGCGCTCGAAGAGGCCCTCGGCATCTTGCGCGGTTTGGATTCTGCTTTGACCCTTGCCGTCATAGCCGAGCCGTCGTGTTTTCGCGATGAGCGGCAGACCGAGGTCCGCGACTGCCGCGTCGAGCATGTCCTGATCGTCAACCGCACGCCAGGGAGCGACGGGTATGCCCGCTTGTTCGAACAGTGTCTTTTCGCGTGCGCGCTCTTGTGCCGCGTAGAGTGCCGCGGCCGGCGGGAAAACATCGAGGCTGCTGTCGCCGAGCAGCAAGTCGGCCGGGATGTTTTCAAACTCGAAAGTCACAACATCGCAGGCGTCCGCGAAGCCGCGAATCGCGTTTGTGTCATCAAAGGCCGCGGTGACGACGTCGCCGACAGCGGCGGCGCAGGGTGTGTCCCCCGGATCAAGAAAACTGAAGCGCATGCCGAGCGGAATGCCGGCCAGACCGAGCATGCGGCCAAGTTGACCGCCGCCGATAACGCCCACGTGTGTCATTCACTCGTCCTTCGGTTGCGGATTGCTGAGCACGCGCTCTGTCTGCTGCGATCGGAAATCCGCCAGTCGCTGTGCGATACCGGCGTCGTGCAGTGCGAGAATCGCCGCCGCCAATAGTGCGGCATTCGTCGCACCCGCGGTTCCGATGGCGAGCGTACCCACCGGGATACCAGCCGGCATTTGCACGATCGATAGCAGCGAGTCCATGCCGTTCAGGGCCTTTGACTGAACCGGTACACCCAGCACTGGCAATGCGGTTTTTGCGGCGGCCATGCCTGGCAGGTGCGCGGCACCGCCAGCACCTGCGATGATGACCTCGATACCGCGGTCAGCCGCCTGTTCACAAAACGAAAACAGCAGATCCGGCGTACGGTGCGCCGACACGATACGCGTGTCGTGCGCGATGTGCAGTGTATTGAGCGTCTCGCTGGCGGATGACATGGTCGTCCAGTCGCTCTGCGAGCCCATGATAATGGCGACTTTGGTTTGCATACGTCGATTCTACCGGATGCTATGGCTGGAGCGCATGTGCACGGCGAAACACTGCTTTCGCGGCAGCCTTGCGCTCGCGCTCGTCTCTGGCTTGGTCATATTGTTGCAGCGCTGCGCTGAGTGCTTCATCGTTGCCGAGGTGGGGTGCATCCAGCCACTGTTCACGCTCGCGTGGCTCTGCCGCGAGCAGGCGATCTCGCAATTGCTCGGCGGCTTTGAACCGTCGCTTTTCGCGCGCTGGGTCTCCGG
The DNA here is from genome assembly GCA_039033995.1 of Pseudomonadota bacterium. Classification (GTDB taxonomy): domain Bacteria; phylum Pseudomonadota; class Gammaproteobacteria; order Steroidobacterales; family Woeseiaceae; genus CALBPI01. Next base: position 30,882 of record JBCCBP010000033.1, read on the forward strand.
CGAGTCGATCCAGTCCATCGCGCAGACTGGCGACATCGCGTTCACGAAGCAGGCGCGCGACGTATTGCTTCTGACGTCGAGCCGCGCCGTGACTGTTCATCGCTTGCGCGTCGATGATGGCGTCGACGATTTGCGATTCGTCGATGAGCCCGGTCAACTGTTGCGGCTTCAGCGCGACGAGTTCATCGACCATCGCACGGATCGCCTGAGCTTCTCGTTTTCGGGCCGATTTGCTGGGGCGTTCTTCGGACATCACAGTGATCGTATTGGAGCAACGGCAACGGAGCATAGCACGAGCGCGTTCCGGCAATCGGCGCTGGCGTGTAAACTTGCAGGCTATGAGTGTTAAACAATCAGAATTGGGTATGTCGCTACCACGGGGGCTTGAGGCGTCGTTTGATACGCTGTTGCAGGATGTGCTGGCGCGCGCCGCCCAAGGCGGTGCGGATCAGGCCGAAGCCGGCATGCATCGTGACATCGGCATTTCGGTGACGGCGCGGCAGCGCGATATCGAGACGATCGAGTATCAGGACGATCGGAGTCTCGGCATCACCGTGTATCGACAACAGCGCAAAGGTTCGGCGAGCACGTCGGATTTTTCGCCGCAGGCCATCGCTGCGACGGTGGACAAAGCGCTTTATATTGCGACGCAGACCGGAGCAGACGAGGCGGCTGGTCTCGCTGATGCCGAGCGGATGGCGACCGAGTTCCCCGATTTGCAGCTGGATCATACCTGGCCGGTCAGCGTCGAGGAGATGCAAGCGCTTGCCTTGCGCTGCGAAGCTGAGGCGCTCGACGCGCATGCTGCGATCAGCAACTCCGAGGGTGCGTCCGTTGGCTCTCACCGGAGTTATTCTGCGTATGCCAACAGCCACGGTTTCCAGGCGGGACGGCATCGGTCCAGCCACTCGATCAGTTGTGCAGTGATTGCCGGAGATGGCGATGGCATGCAGCGCGATTACGATTACACAAGCGATCGTGACCCCGCTCGGCTGCGCTCAGCAGAAGCGGTCGGCGCGAGCGCCGCCGAGGCCGCCGTGGCAAGGCTTGAGCCACGTAAACTGCCCACCCAGTCGGCTTCCGTATTGTTCCGCGCCGATATCGCGCGCAGTCTGGTTGGTCATCTGCTGTCGGCGATTAGCGGCGGTGCGCAATACCGCAAAGCGAGCTTCCTGCTTGACGCAGTTGGCGAACAACTATTCCCATCGTTTGTCACCATCAATGAGTCGCCGTTGTTGCTCGGTGGTCCCGGCAGCACTACCTACGATAATGAAGGTGTCGCCACCCAAACCCGCAACATCGTCGCTGACGGCGTGCTGCAGGGTCTGGTGCTATCGAGCTACTCTGCGCGTCGTCTCGGCATGCAAACTACGGGCAACGCGGGCGGCGTGCACAACGCGCTCGTGACATCGACCGCTGGCGACCGGGACACCCTGATCGGAGAGTTGGGTAGCGGTTTCTTCGTGACCGAATTGATGGGTCAGGGGGTTAATCCGGTGACCGGCGATTACAGCCGCGGTGCCGCTGGTTTTTGGGTGGAGAATGGCGAGATTGCCTATCCGGTCAGCGAAGTCACGATTGCCGGGAATCTGCGCGACATGTTCCAGCAGGTGATCGCGATTGGAGACGATGTTGATCGACGCAGCGTGATTCAGACCGGCAGTATACTGGTGGACGGTATGACGATCGCCGGCAGCTAGTCGTTGGTTTCGGCAATAAATTCGCCCAGCGTTTGATCGCCAATCGCGCTGTCCAACTGCTCATCGATCCGACGGGCCAGCGCATCGACCGACTGCGACCACCTGGGACTGGCGGCCAAACCGCTGTCGCCGCTATGCCGCACCGCACGCACGATTTCCTTCAGCGGCAAAGCGTGGATGTCCATCGCTGGAATCAATTCCTCCGTATCGGTCGCTGCGATCAACCGTGCTGCTTCCAATTGCTCGACGACAGCGCCGACAACAATGCCCGGCATTGACAGACGGCGCGCCAATGATCGGGTGGTGATGTCGCTTTGCCGGTCACGAAACGCAGTGGCGACCATCGCCATGATGTCGAGCGCGAGTGCCTCCCGCGTGCGATGCGACAGAGACGGGTCATGCCGGCCGATCAACAGATAGGCGCGGTTCTGGAAGTAAAAGGCCAGTCTTGCGCCGAGTAACAGGATCAGCCAGTTAGCGTACAGCCATATCAACGTCGTGATTGCGATGGCAAAACCCGCATAGATAATCAGTGCACGGGTCGAAAACAGCACAAACGTTTTGAAATAAAAACCTGCCAAAGCCCACAAACATCCAGCCGTTAGACCGCCGATCACTGCGGCCAGCCAGTGCACGCGGGTATTAGGCATCCATTTGTACAAAGCAGTAAACAGCACAATGACCAGGAACAGAGGAAAGCCCCGACTGATCAACGTCATGATCGGGCTGACCAGCGATGAGTCCGCGACGGTCTGAACCAGTTCGTTATTGCCGAGCGAGGCGAGGGATGCGAGGGCAAGCGCCATCACCAGAGGGCCGATGAGCAGGATCGTCGCGTAGTCCACAATGCGCCGGGCAATGCCGCGTGGCTGGCTGACATGCCAGACGTAGTTAAAGCTCGTTTCGACCTTTTGCACCATCGACACCGCGGTGTACAAGAAGATCGACAAACTGAGCCCGCCCAGAACGCCGCCGCTCACTTTATCGACCATCGACATGACTTCGTTGGTCAGTGTGACGCCCTGTTCCCCCAGAGGGGATACCAGATCAAGAAGCAGGGGCTGCAGTTGCAGATGCAGGTTGAGGCCTTTTAGTACCGAGAAACTGAAGGCGATCAAGGGCACGGTCGCGAGCAGGGTCGAGTAGACAAGACTCATCGCGTGCAGCGACAATTGGCCACCGAACAGGTCCCGCGATAGCGCATACAAATAGCGTGAAATACCGATCAGCCATTGTTGATAGCGGGGAGCCTTGGCAATATCGCTGTGCCACAAACGCTCTTTGAGTTTTTGTTGAAATCTCAGCATACGAGCAATTTATCAGGTTTCAGGGTTGATCCGAATGGACTACAGCGCAAATTCCTACCCGGAACGTATCGTTTGTCTCACCGAAGAGACCACTGAGACCTTGTATGCGCTCGAAGAGGATTGGCGCATCGTTGGCATATCCGGGTTCACCGTGCGACCGGCAAAAGCGCGTAAGGAAAAACCGAAGGTATCGGCGTTTGTCAGCGCCAAGATCGATAAGATTCTGGCGCTCGAACCGGATCTTGTTCTCGGTTTTTCTGATATTCAATCGGACATTGCTGCTGCGTTGATTCAGGCCGGTGTGACAGTGAAGGTATTTAATCATCGATCGGTCGCGGGCATCCTGCAGATGATTCGCGTTCTGGGCGGCATGATCGGCTGCGAGCAAAAGGCGCAAGCCTATGCGCGCTCACTCGCAGATAATTTGAAGCCCGTGCAGCCCGAGCGTCGGCCGCGTGTTTATTTTGAAGAGTGGGATGACCCATTGATCAGCGGGATTCAATGGGTCTCCGAGCTCGTCTACATTGCGGGTGGGCAGGACTGCTTCGTCGAACGCGCTCGGTGCTCGCTGGCCAAGGATCGCATTATTGCGGAGCCGCGCGAGGTTATCGATGCCGCGCCCGATATCATTATCGGCTCCTGGTGTGGCAAGAAATTCCGACCGGAACGCGTCGCCGAAAGGCCAGGATGGCAAACTGTTCCCGCAGTGAAAAACGGTCAATTGTTCGAGATCAAGTCACCACTGATTTTGCAGCCAGGCCCAGCGGCATTGACCGACGGGTTGGTTGCCCTGAAAGCGATCGTCAGCGCATGGCTGGATCAGGATCAGGCCTCAGGGCCAGTGAGCAAATCAAACGCGAGTTGATAGCGCTCTGCCGTCCCGCGGATGACCTCCTCCGGGAGTGACGGGCCAGGTGCTGTTTTGTCCCAGTTCAGGGTTTCGAGATAGTCGCGCACAAATTGCTTATCGAAACTGTTCGGGCTCGTTCCCGCTGCGTAGCTCGCGACTGGCCAGAATCGTGATGAGTCCGGTGTCAGCACTTCGTCGATCAGATGCAGCTGACCCTGTTCGTCCAGGCCGAATTCGAGTTTGGTGTCGGCGATGATGATGCCCCGCTCGCGTGCGTGTACGGCGCCACGTTGGTAAATTTCCAAGGTGAGCGCTTCCACCTGGGTTGCGAGCGTGGCGCCGATCAAGTCAGCCAGTTGTTCACGGCTGATGTTCTCATCATGTTCCCCAAACTCCGCTTTAGTCGCGGGGGTGAACAGCGGTGCGGGCAGGGCGTCCGCCAAGCCAAGGTCTGGGGGCAGATCGTGGCCGCAGACAGTGCCATCGCGTTGATAGTCTTTCCAACCGGACCCTATCAGGTAGCCGCGCGCGACGGCCTCCATTGGCAAAGGTCGCAGCCGCTTGACGATCATCGTGCGGTCCTCGAGCGCCTGCGGGATTGAGGCTAGACCGGTAACGTCCGCCAACGTGTGACGGGTGATATGGTTCGCCACCAAATCCTTGAACTGATCGAACCAGAATCGCGATAGCTGCGTCAACACGATGCCTTTGCCCGGCACCGGATCCGGCATAACGACATCAAACGCGGACAGCCTGTCCGTTGTTACAATCGCCAAGAGCGAATCATCGATGGCATAGATGTCGCGTACCTTGCCACGGGCAAGTAATTCGAGGCCCTGAATATCCGAATGCAGGAGGGTGTCCGGCGGCATTGTTCGACCCTGAATCAGGAAAGCTGGGATAATGCGCACATGGAGCGCCTGACGCAAGCCAAAAACACGGACGCCGCACGATGAATGTGCTCGGCAAGGTAATCGGTGGTCTGGCTGGGCTCGTCACCGGCAAATGGCCCGTCGTTTTGTTCGGGCTGTTGCTCGGCCATCAGTTTGATCGCGGCTATGCCAAGTACGCGTCGGCGCGACGACCTCGTGCCTTTGTGGCAGTGGCCTTTCGACTGATGGGGCATGTGGCCAAAGCCGATGGGCGCGTATCGGAGGATGAGATTCGGCTCGCGCGTACGGCGATGCATGCGCTGGATCTCGATGGCGACAATACGCGGCAGGCGATGGAATGGTTTAACACCGGTAAAGATGGCCGCTACAACGCGGCCGACGATCTCGAGATGTTGCGTGGACAGGCGTTGGACCCTCATGCGATTGGTCGCCAGCTGGTGCAACTATTGTTACCGATCCTGCTCATCAAGGATGAGGCGAGTCAGCAAGAAAGACGCATTATCTGGCAGGTATGCCAGATGTTCGACATCTCCCGGGTTGAGTTGGCTCAGCTCGAAGCGGCCATTCGTATAGACCGACGATTCGGTGGGCAGCGTTCGCAGTCCCGTAAACCGCAAGGCAATGAGGTCGACCGGGCTTACGTATTGCTTGGTCTGGGTCCAGATGCGTCCGATAAGCAGATAAAAACAGCTTACCGTCGGTTAACAAATCGGTATCATCCCGACAAATTGGCCGGGCAGGTCAGCGATCCGGCCGAGCTCGAAAAAGCCAGCCGCAAGACGCGTGAGATTCGCGAAGCTTACGAATTGCTGCGCACGCGGCGCGGTTTTAAATAGCGACTACAGGAAAGCCATCATGACAGCGCCGATTATTGCTCCTTCTATCTTGTCCGCCAACTTCGCGCGCCTCGGCGAGGATGTCAATGCGGTGCTGGCGGCAGGGGCGGACTGGGTCCATTTCGATGTCATGGACAACCACTTTGTGCCCAACCTGACGATTGGGCCCATGGTTTGCCAGGCGCTTCGCGACCATGGGGTGACTGCGCCGATTGACGTGCACCTGATGGTAGAGCCTGTCGATGCGTTGATTCCAATGTTTGCGAAGGCCGGCGCTTCGGTCATCTCGATCCACCCTGAGAGCTCCCGTCATGTGGATCGATCATTGGCCCTGATCCGCGATCTGGGTTGTCAGGCTGGATTAGTGTTCAGCCCGGCAACACCGTTGCATTGGCTCGACCACGTGCTCGACAAACTGGATCTGATCCTCATCATGTCGGTTAACCCGGGTTTCGGCGGACAGTCGTTTATCCCGGCGGCGCTGGACAAACTCAGACACTGCAGACAACGGATCGATGACAGTGGTTTGGAAATTCGGCTGGAAGTGGATGGTGGTGTGAAGGTCAGCAATATCGCTGAGGTAGCAGCGGCTGGCGCCGATACGTTTGTTGCTGGGTCTGCGATTTTCGGCAGTGAAGACTACGCTGCCACGATTGCCGCTATGCGAACGAAAATCTCCGGCGGCTGAACGAGCAACCGCCGGCGATGCATTAGCTGGTCGACCTGCTGTCAGATTTTGCGTTTCGGACGCGCACCGAACACGACGATGGTCTTGCCACTGGCGCTGACCAGGCCCTGTTCCTCGAGCACTTTCAAAACGCGTCCGGCCATCTCACGACTACAACCGACGAGACGCGATAATTCCTGACGACTCACCTTGATCTGCATACCATCCGGATGCGTCATGGCATCGGGCTCGTTGCACAAATCCATGATCGCGTGCGCGACACGGCCGGTGACATCCACGAATGCCAGGTCGCCAAGTTTGCGATTGGTACGGTCGAGGCGTGTTGCGAGCTGGGTCGCGAGTTCGAAAACAAGCCCCGGGCTTTCACTGGCGATCTGGCGAAAACGTGGGTACGTCATTTCGGCGATCTCACTCTCGGTGCGTGTTCGCACCCAGGCGCTGCGGGTCGGCTGTTCGTAGAACAAACCCATTTCGCCAAAGAATTGGCCCTTATTCAGGTACGCGAGCACCATCTCGTTGCCGTCCTCGTCTTCGATCATGACCTCGACGGAACCATCGACAATGTAATACAGAATATCGGGCAGGTCGCCCGCGTGAATCATGACAGTCTTGGATGGCACGGTTCTGACCCGGCAATAGCTCAGGAACCGGTTAATTGCCGGAACCTCGCTCAAGGGTTTTGTTGCATTGGTCGCCATCCGCATGATCCTCCACCGAAAATTCGATTATCGTTATATGTTAAGTCTACCCTGTTTTGCAGGCAATCGGCACTCTGTAGACCGGAATCGGCCTTAAATCCGATACGCGCCTGCTTTCATGACAGCAGCGGCGGCGCGCATGATGCCTTTAACAGCGGTGGGTAACGGCGCCGCTCCTGCGTCTCTCGCATCCTTACCATGCGCTTCCTCTTCTGCTTTCATCGTGCCGAGGATTTGGCGGCTGCGCAGATCGGTGGCCGGCAGGCGCTGCAGGTGACCTTCCAGATGCTCGGCAACCTGACGCTCTGTTTCGTCGATAAAACCGAGACCCCACTTGTCGCCCGCGAGGGCGCTAGCCGCTCCAATGACGTACGCGCCTGCGTACCAGGCGGGGTTTAGCAGACTCGGTCGCGCATCCAGCTCGCGCAAACGATCATGACACCAGGCGAGATGGTCATATTCTTCTTCCGCTGCATGTTGCAGATGGTCATGCATCTCTTGGCTGCGCGCGACCAGCGCGTGTCCTTGATACAGACCCTGAGCGGCGACCTCGCCGGCGTGGTTGACCCGCATCAGTGCGGCCGCGGTCTTGCGTTGTTCTTCTGGAAGACTGGCTGCACTGGCTGTCGCGGGCGTTGGTCGGGCCGGCTGTGGCTCGCGCACGAAAAGCGTGCGCAGGGCGTTGTCGGCGCTGGCCATTAATCGTTCGAGCGGATTTGCTGAATCGTCGCGCATGATTTTTCGCCAAAGACTGTAAAAAACTAATAATAAGCCTGAAATGCTGCGTTGCAATAGGCATAATCCGCGGCTGATTTGTGAGAGCCAAGTTTGGAGTTAGACATGAGCTTGAAGATTAAAGGACTCGCGTTTCTTAGTATCGTCGCAATGGGCGTTAGCTTGAGCGCTGTCGCACAGGATGAATTCACCGGAAAGGCGACACTCGGGTTTCTGAGTACCAGTGGTAACAGCGAGAGTTCCAGCGTTAACGCAGGTGCTGAGCTTGCCTGGGTGCGTGACCGCTGGACGTATACGGTTGACGCGCTGGCGCTGGGTGCAGAAGTCGAAGGCGAAAGCACCGCCGAAGCCTATGCGGCCGGCGCACGTGCCGAATGGTCGATCAATGATGCAAGCTACCTGTTCGGTCAGGCCCGTTGGGACAAAGACAAGTTCTCTGGTTATGACCAGCAAACCACACAGGCGGTCGGTTACGGGCGTGTGTTGCTCAGCAATGACACCATGGAGTGGAACGCTGAGCTGGGTGCAGGTGCTCGCCAGTCTGATCTGCGAGATGGCACCAGCGAGAGCGATACGATTCTGCGTGCTGCCACCGACTATAAGTACGTGTTCTCAGAAACCAGCGAGTTCAACGCAGCCTTTTCGGTTGAAAGTGGCGAAGAGAACACGGCCGCGCAGTCATTGCTCGCGATCAAAGCACGCTTGTTTGAAGACCTGGCTTTAGTGGCCTCGTATCGAGTGCGTTACAACTCGGATGTACCCGTCGGTAGCGAGAAACGCGATACGTTCACAGCCATTTCTCTCGAATACGCTTTCTAGGGCAGCACCCGAGGCGCCTATTGTGTGAAAACCCTTGCATAATGGGCGTCTGCCGCCTACAATTTGCGGCCTTTCGTCGAGTGGGCGAGGAAAAACCGTGGTCATTTCTTCGGCTTTTCCGTGTTTTGAAGTCCGCTAAATCGTTGATGCAAAAAGTGTTTTGCGTATTAGCAGGGCAAGCAGGCAGCGTGCTGACGGCGATGATAGTGAGAATTCGGTGAGGGATGCGGGCCGTCGTTTGATACGTCCGCACCAAACATTAGAGAACAAGCATGAAAACTTTTTCAGCAAAACCGGCAGAGGTTACCCGCGATTGGTTTGTCGTTGACGCTGCTGGCAAGACGCTAGGACGCCTCGCAACAGAGATTGCGTTGCGCCTGCGCGGCAAGCACAAGCCGGAATACACCCCGCACGTAGACACAGGCGACTACATTGTTGTTGTCAACGCCGAGAAAGTGCGCGTTACCGGTAACAAGCTCACCGATAAGATGTATCACCATCACACGGGTTACATTGGTAGCTTGAAGAGTATTTCCCTGGAGAAGCTGCTGCAGAAAGCACCCGAGCGAGTGATTGAGCAAGCGGTCAAGGGCATGCTGCCGAAAAACACGCTGGGACGTCAGATGTTCCGCAAGTTGAAAGTGTTCGCAGGCCCTGAGCACACACATGAGGCGCAGCAGCCCGCAGTGCTGGACATCGCCAGCTAAAAATTAACGACGGGCTGATAAGGCCCTCTCAGTAAGAGTGACACAATGACAGCAGCTAGCTACTACGGTACCGGCCGACGTAAAACATCGACAGCACGCGTATATCTGCGTCCTGGATCAGGCGCCATCACCGTCAACAACAAACCGTTGGACGATTTTTTTGGCCGCGAAACAGCACGTATGATCGTGCGCCAGCCACTGGAGCTGACCGAACGCGTCGATACGTTCGATATTACTGTCAGCGTCACGGGCGGTGGCACCACTGGCCAGGCCGGGGCGATTCGCCACGGAGTTACGCGCGCGCTGATGGCATACGATGAAAGCCTGCGTCCCGACCTGCGCAAAGCGGGCTTTGTGACTCGCGACGCACGTGAAGTAGAACGGAAAAAAGTGGGTCTGCGCAAAGCGCGTCGCGCGACACAGTTCTCGAAGCGCTAGCCCTACAGTTTTGGGAGGCTGCCCGGCAATGCTCGGCAGCTCACCCGGAACCGAACCGCAAACGGTTCACAAGAAAACCGCCTTTCGGCGGTTTTTTTATCGGTGTTAATTCTGTGTCGCGTCATCGTTTGAGATAAGTCGACCAGCTACGCCCAGCCAGGCTAGCGCTGCATCAAGCGTACACCGCCATCATGCCCTAGCAGCACGATATCTGCACCACGATGCGCAAAAATGCCTACGGTAACGACACCAGCGATCTGATTGAGCCGTGTTTCCATCTCGAGAGGATTCGGGATTTGGAGATTGTGTACGTCGATAATCTCGTTGCCGTTATCGGTGACAAAATTTTCCCGCCAGACTGGCTGTCCACGCATCTTTATGATCTGTCGGCTCACATAAGAGCGCGCCATCGGAATGACTTCGATCGGCAATGGAAAACTGCCGAGCATGCCGACCAGTTTCGACTCGTCGGCGATACACACGAAGCGTCTTGCAGCTGCCGCGAGTATTTTCTCTCTGGTCAGCGCGCCGCCACCGCCTTTGACGAGGTAGAAGTGCTTGGTGATTTCGTCCGCGCCGTCAATATAGAGATCGACTGTGCCAGCGGTATTAAGGTCGCTCACAGTAATGCCGGCTTGCTCCAGTAATTGCGTACTTTGCTCTGAGCTCGACACGACCGTCTCGAAGAGGTCCTTTTTGGCGGCCAGCGCAGGAATTAACGCGTTGACTGTAGACCCCGTGCCAATGCCTAGCGTGCCCACGCCGCGGTCGAGATACTCGAGTGCCGCGATGGCTGCATTCTTTTTATGTTCGGAAACGGACATAAATGTGTCCTAATTGATTTTGCGCTTTAATATACCAACGCTAGCCAGGTCGAGTTGGTGCTGTTCGCAGCGGGTGATCGCCGACTGAACATCTTCGGCGACCACGACATTGTGGCCGTCCCGCTCCAGCAGCGTGCCCAAGACTTCCCGCAGCGACTGCTCGTCATCGAC
>JBCCBP010000034.1:0-38118 GCA_039033995.1 Pseudomonadota bacterium
TGGCGATACGTCGTCCAGTGCCACGCCGAACACTTCGGCCGCTGTCGCGCGGTGTACATCGGCATCGTCGGCAAACGCCTGCAGTAGACTGTTGTCACCGGACAGATGGGCCATGATCCTCAGTTCGATCTGTGAGTAGTCCGCGGCCAGCAGCGTATAGCCATCGGCTGGCACGAAGGCCTGACGGATACGACGTCCTTCTGCTGTGCGAATCGGAATGTTCTGCAGGTTTGGATCGGACGACGACAACCGCCCCGTCGCGGCTACCGCCTGGTGATAGGACGTGTGAATACGCCCGTCCGCAGCGATCAGCGTCGGCAATTTGTCGGTGTACGTGCTCTTCAGTTTTGAGACGCTACGATATTCAAGAATGACACGTGGCAGGTCGTAGTCGCCGGCAAGCTCAGACAATACGTCCTCGGCTGTCGATGGTGCACCCTTCGGCGTCTTGCGTAGCACCGGCAGGCCTTGCTCTTCAAATAATATCTCTGTGAGCTGTTTCGGTGAACCGAGATTGAATGCACGCCCGGCGATTTCGTGTGCCTCGGTTTCCAGTGCCGCCATTTTTTGCTGCAGCTCGCCACTCTGCTTATGCAACAGATCGGCATCGACGCGGACACCGAGTTCTTCCATCTCAAGCAAAACGGATACAAGCGGCTGCTCGATATCGCAATACACGGATTCAAGCGCGGGGATAGCGGCCAGCTTGTCGCTCAAGTGCTTGTGCAACTGCAATGTGATGTCGGCGTCTTCGGCGGCATAAGGTGATGCGGTTTCCAGCGGGACCTGATTGAAGGTGAGTTGCTTGGCACCTTTACCTGCGACTGTTTCGTATTTGGTCGTTTCGCGGCCGAGATAATGACGTGCCAGTGAGTCCATATCGTGCCGGCTGGCCGTTGAATCGAGTACGTAGGATTGCAGCATCGAATCATGCTGCATGCCGCGTAACGTAATGCCGTAGCGGGCAAAAATGTGTGCATCGTATTTCAGGTGATGACCGACCTTGGCGCGGTCGGCGTCTTCCAGCCAAGGGCGCATGGTCGCCAGAATCTCATCGCGGTCCAGTTGCGCCGGCGCGTCGGGGTAGTCGTGCGTAAGGGGTACATAAATCGCTTCGCCAGCTTCAATTGCCATGCTGATACCGACCACCTCAGCGCTCATGTAATCGAGGCTCGTCGTTTCAGTGTCCAGCGCGACCAAATCCGCTTGCTGAACTTTAGTGAACCATTGGTCAAAGGTATCGCGGTCGAGAATCGTATGATATTCGCCAGCCGGTGCCGCGGTTACTGGTTCGCTGGCAGCCTCGTCCGATGCTTCGTCCAGCTGTCGGAGCAGGGTGTTCAGTTCCCAGCGACTGTACAGCTCGCGCAGCATCGGGACATCTGCGGCATCGGCCACCAGATTCGCCGGTGCCGCGTCCAGTTCAACATCGAGCTTGATCGTAGCGAGCGTCCGCGACATTTCCAGTTGCTCGATGTTGTCGCGCAGACTTTCGCCGACCTTGCCTTTGATTTCGTCGGCTTTTGCGATGATCGTCTCGGCATCCGGATACAGGCCAAGCCACTTGGCTGCTGTCTTTGCGCCGACCTTCGGTACGCCAGGGATGTTGTCCGAGGTATCGCCTACCAATGCCAGATAGTCGATAATCTGTTCCGGCCAGACATCGAATTTGTCTTTGACGCCCTGGCGATCCAACAGCGTATTGCTCATGGTGTTGATCAACGTGACGCGCTCGTTGACGATCTGCGCCATATCCTTGTCGCCGGTGGAGACCAGCGTATCGATACTGGACTCCGTCGCCTGACGCGCGAGCGTGCCGATGACATCGTCGGCCTCGACTCCTTTGATCTGCAACAATGGCAAGCCCATCGCACGGACGATGTCGAGAATGGGTTGGATCTGACAACGTAAGTCGTCCGGCATGGGTGGACGCTGTGCTTTGTAGTCGGGAAACAGTTCGTCGCGGAACGTTTTGCCGGAGGCATCGAAGACCACCCCGATATAGTCGGGCTGTTCCTCGCGCACCAGCTTGTTCAACATGTTCAGCACGCCGTGGATAGCGCCCGTGGGTTCACCCTTGCTATTCGTTAGCGGTGGCAGTGCGTGAAATGCACGGAACAAATACGAGGAGCCATCAACGAGCAGGAGTTTCTTCGTCATCTTCGTCGTCTTCTGTTTCTGAATCAGCGGGAATCACCGCTGGTGTGTTGATGGTTTCGCCGCTGCCGTCCGGTGGCAGAAACAAATCACCACTCTGCCCGCAAGCGGCGCATAGCAGGACAAGTAACCACGGCAGGCGGCGTAGCATCAGGCTTGACCGTCGATAATGGCCATGGTCAGTCGCGATACACAGGTCAAACGGTCGTTCTCATCTACCTGTCGAATGCTCCAGACATGTGTGCGCCGGCCGATGTGCAGGGCGCTGGCCGTGGCCGTTACAAAGCCGCTGGAGACGGCGCGAATATGGTTCGCATTGATGTCGAGGCCGACGACTCGATAGCGCGCCAGATCGACGCACATCGCAGACCCCATACTGCCGATGGTCTCGGCGAGCACGACCGACGCACCACAGTGCAGAATGCCGTAGGGCTGTCGTGTACGTTCGTCGACCGGCATGCGGGCGGTTAAGCTGTCATCATCAATCGCGATAAACTCGATGCCGATATGATCGACGAGACAGCGGCTGTTGCTTTGGTTCAAGGCCTCGAGTGTTGGCATATTGTCGTTGAACCAGATCATCTGTCGCTCCCGTGCGTGGCGGTCGCCAGACTATACCGACAAGCGCGTCATCCGTCGCCCTGCGCATAACCGGCGGCGACCTGCCGATAGGCTTCGCGAAAACTCAAGCCTTGCTCGACCACCAGTCTGTTGGCGCGTTCCGCGGCATGGATGCCGTCATGGGGGTTAATGTTCTCGGGTCGAAAGCGAACACCCGCGAGCATTGGCTGCATGATCGCGAGTGTGTCGTCGGCCAGGTCGATCGCGCGAAACAACGGCGCTTTCAGTCGCTGCAGATCACGGTGATAACCGGAGGTAAGTTTCTGCGTCAACGAAAGGCATTCGGCCAGACAGGCCTGAGCGGTTGCGGGCGCTGCTCGGACCAGCTCGAGTACATCAGGGTTACGCTTCTGCGGCATGATCGACGAGCCGGTCGTCAGGGAGTCCGGCAGACTGACATACGCGAACTCCTGCGTGTAGAACAACAAGAGATCGCTCGCAAGCCGCGCACAGTCGCCCAATAGCAGCGTGATCTCAAAGCAGACCTGTGCCTCAGCCTTGCCGCGTGCCAACTGCACCGCTGTGACCGGTTGTTGCACGGCATCGAACTCGAGCGCCTGCGCGGTATGTTCGCGATCGATGTCGACACCGGGTGTTCCGTAACCAGCCGCGCTGCCGAGTGGTGACAGATTGACGCGCCGCTTCGCCGCGGTGAGACCGTCGATGTTGTCTTGCAGGCAGCTTGCAAAGCCACCGGCCCATAGCGGCACGCTGGATGGCATCGCCTGCTGCATATGGGTGTAGCCCGGCAGTGCTGTTTCGGCCTCGCGTCCGGCCAATTCAAATAAGGCGCCGATCAACGCCTGGGTTTGTTGGCCCAGGTGGTCGAGCGCATCACGAAGATACAATCGCAACGCAGCCAACACCTGATCGTTGCGTGACCGCCCGAGGTGAAGACGTTTGCCCGCCTCACCAATGCGTTTTGTCAGTCGCGACTCCAGTGCGGTGTGCACATCTTCTTCTTCGAGCGCGATGTGCCATTGTCCGTCCGCATGTTCTGCGGCTAGTGCATGCAGTCCATCGACGATGGCGCTGGCATCCGCGTCCGTCAGCAATCCCTGGGCCGCCAGCATCGTCGCATGGGCCGCCGAGGCACGCGCGTCGTAAGCCACCAGCCGCGCGTCGAGCAGATGGTCTTCGCCGGCGGTATAACGCAGTACTCGGTCATCGAGACTGGTGCCCTTTTCCCAAAGCCGGGTCATGCGCTGATGCCGCTGTGTTGTTCGGCGGGTGTCAGTGCGTCGATATCGTTGACGACCAACGTGCCGGTGCCTTCATTGGTAAACACCTCCAGCAACAGGCTGTCCTCGACGCGGTGCGAGATGATATGCACGCGTTTCACGCCTTGTTGCAGCGCCGCTTCGATCGCGGCCGCTTTTGGCAACATGCCGTCCGCCAATTGACCGACGGCTTTCATGGCAGCGAGTCCCTTGCGATCGATATAGCTGACGAGCGACCCCGGGTCATTGATGTCACTGAGGATGCCGGCGGCCGATGTCGCGAGGATTAACTTTTCTGCACCAAGTTCGGCCGCCAAGGCTGCGGCGACGGTATCGGCATTGATATTCAGTAATTCACCCTGCGCATCGGCTGACAGCGGGCTGACAACCGGCATCAGGCCGTTGTCGAGTTGTTTGCGCAGGATGTCGGCATCGACGGAGTCGATGTCGCCGACATGGCCATAGTCGACCTGCCCCTTCTCGGTCTCCACCGGGGGGCGTCGATGCGCCTTGATCAGTCCGGCGTCGACACCGCTGATGCCGACAGCCGGTACATCGAGGTCGCGACACGCCGCCAGGATGCGAGTGTTGATCTGCCCGTTCAAGACCATCGCCGATACGTTCAGTGACGCCTCATCGGTGACCCGTCTGCCTTCAATAAACTGGCTGTCGACACCGAGCGCGCTCGCTAGCGCCGTCGATTGTGGCCCGCCGCCATGCACTAACACGATACGAATACCGACCTGGTGCAAGATGCCGACCTGGGTCATCAACTGGCGCGTTGTTGCTGCATCGGCGAATACTTCGCCGCCGGCTTTCAGTACAAACACTTTCTTTTTGAACAGACGGATATACGGCGCGGCATGTTTGAGCGCTGAGACAACAATCGCCCTTTCGTTGTGGTTGCTCATTTGCCGGCTCCAAGCATGTCGTAGAGCACCGCCATTTGCGCGAGCATGCGATTGCGAGCCTGTGGGATCACGGCACTGCGCGGACCGTCGAGTATCTCGTCCGCGACCACAACACCGCGGCGTACCGGCAGGCAATGCATAAAACGAGCGTTGTCCGCGGCGGGGGCGAACCACTGCTCATCGACACACCAATCGGTCAGTTCGGCACGTGCGGCTTCGTCGCCCAGCTTGTCGCCGTAGTGCGCCGTTGATGACCAGCTCTTGGCATAAATAATCTGTGCACCTTCCAGCGCTTCGCCGCGTTCGCTGGTTTCTTGCACACTGCCACCTGCCGTTGCTGCTGCATCCCGTGCCTGTTGCATGATGGGTTCGGGTAGCGCGAAGCCTTCCGGCCGCAACACGGTGACATCCATGCCGCGCATTGCCGCCATGTGTAACGTGCTGGCAGGTACCGCAAGCGGCAGGGCCTTCGGGTGCCACGCCCAGCTCAGCACAAACTTGCCGGCATTGGCTGGCACTTGAAGATCATCGAGCGTTTTCCAGTCAGCGAGGCTCTGACAGGGATGGCTCATCGCCGATTCCATATTGATCCACGGCGTGGTGATCAGGCTGGTCAGTTCCGAGAATGCGCTTTCGGCGATATCATCGGCCAGATTCTTACGTTCGGCGAATGCGCGAATGCCAATGGCATCGCCATACGACGCCAACACCGGTATCGCCTCGCGAATGTGCTCGGCGGCGCTGCCGTCCATGACGATGCCATGCCGGGACTCGAGTCCGTGGATCGACATGTCTGGCGAAATGACGAACGCACCCCCACCGAGTCGCGTCATCGCCGCCTGAAACGATGCGAGCGTGCGCAACGACGGACTGAGAAACAACAGTGACAACACTTTGCCGGCGAGTGCCTGAGGCTCCGGCTGGCTATCGAGCCTGCTGGCGAGTGCGACGAGTGCACTGATTTCGTCATGAGAAAAATCGGAGAGATGATTGAACTTCAGCATTTAAGCGTTTCCATTGGGCAGCGCGAGCAGCGCGGTCTTGAGTTGGTCGATATGATTAGGGTGCAGGTTGAGCGGCGGCAACAAACGCAGTACGTGCGGGTCGGCACTCAAGCCCGTGAGAATGTCTGCAGCGAGCAGTCCGTCGCGGACCTCGCGTGCCGGCGGTCGGCAACGCAGCCCCAACAGCATACCCTTGCCCTGGATGGCGGTGACCGGACCAACGACACACTCCGCTCGGATCTGCGCTGCGCGTTCGCGTGCATTGTCCATCAGGTTTTCGTTGATGATGGTCTGAATGACCGCTTGAATAGCTGCTGCTGCGAGTGGTCCACCACCGAATGTTGTACCCAGATCGCCTGCGTGGCATTTGGCCGCAATAGCGTCGGTCGTCAGGACAGCGCCGCAGGCAACACCGCCGCCGAGTGACTTCGCCGCAGTGACGATATCGGCTTCAACGCCAGCGTGAGTAATCGCGAATGGCAGACCGGTACGACCCATGCCGCATTGCACTTCGTCGGCGATAAACAGTGCGCCGTGCTCCCGCGCAGAGGCGGCCAGCGCCTGTAAGAATTCCGGTTGCAAGTCGAACGCGCCCGCGACGCCCTGCACCGGCTCCACGATAACGGCAGCGGTATCGGGGCGACAGGCGCTGCGCGCCGCGGCGAGGTCGTCACGCGGCACGAAACTAACCTCGAACGGTGCGCCGGGGAAGGCATACCACTTGTCGCGCGCACCCCAGGTGACGGCAGCCGCTGCCGTCGTGCGCCCATGGAATCCATACTCGACGGCCACGACATGCCGGCCTCCCGGTTTCTTGAAGGCCAGGCGCAAAGCATTTTCATTCGCCTCAGCGCCGCTGTTCACAAAGAACGCATGGCTCAAATGTGACGGTGAAAACTGCACTAGTGCCTGCGCCGCTGTCGCGCGAATCGGATTGGCAACGATGTTGCTTTGAAAAGGCAGCGTTTCCAGTTGTTGGGTGACTGCCTGGAGCAGCGCCGGGTGGTCGTAGCCGAGTGCGGCGACCGCATGTCCACCATAAAGGTCAAGGACTTCACGGCCGTTGGCATCGCGAAGACTGGCACCGCTGCCAGAGACCGGCACAAAATCAAGTTGCGGGTAGACCGGCAGCGTGTACTGCGCTTCGATGGCACGCGTATTCATGTCCAACCCACCGCAGATTGACCGAGACCGTCAGTCTCGGCGAAAGATAGCAACCGATTCATCCATTGCATGCTGCCGCCGGCGGCGCCTTTCAGCAGGTTGTCGATAACGACACAAACCGTGATCGCCTCGCCGTCGGTCGCGAGGCCAATATCCGCATAATTGCTGCCGACGACCGATTTGAGTCTTGGCATGCCATCGACCACACGCACGAACGGGGCGTCTGCGTAGAACCGCGTCGCCGTATCGCGCAGCTCGTCCAACGTGAGCGGTGCGCGCGCTGTGCCGTTGACAGTCATGTGAATACCACGCGAAAACGGTCCCGAATGCGGCGTGAAATGCAGCTTGGGACGTGTGCCGGTTGCCGCTTCCAAGTGATTCACCACCTCCGGTGCGTGGCGATGTGCGAGAGGTTTGTAGGCAAATAGATTGCTATGGCGCTCCGGCGTATGGGTCGTTGCGATGGGCGTCTTGCCGGCACCGGTAGCGCCGGTGATGCCGTTTGCGAAGAATCGAGTTTCGACCAGGTTCGCTGCGAGCAATGGCGCTATTGCCAATTGCATTGCCGTCGCGAAACATCCGGGATGAGCGACGTGGTGGTTGTTGCTGGATTTGGCAAGTTCGGGAACCGCACTGGTGAACGCGGCCAGTCGATGTGGTGCGCCATGCACCTGACCATAGATCTTCGCGTAGCGCTCGCCATCGGCGAAACGGAAATCGGCGGATGCATCGACGATATGTAATCGGGTACCAGCCGCGTCTGCCGCGTGCATCATGTCATCCAATAAGCCAGCGGCAGCGCCGTGTGGTGCGGCGCAAAATACGGCGAGTGTTGGATGCGACGTTACCAGCGCAGTGACTTCGTCGCGCGCCACAAAAGTCTGCGCCAGGCTTTGGTCGCGCAGATGCTGGAAGACGGCCGAAATCGGTTGCCCGGCGAACTGGTCAGAGACCGCTGCCACGAGCGTCAATTGGCTGTGCTGCGCGGTCAGTCGCAGAAACTCCGCGCCCACATAGCCGCCCGCACCGAGCACAATCGCCGGCGTCGTCATGTCGTTTTCCCGAGGCTCGCAAAGACACAATCGCCCAGCGAGACGGCTTGCGTCAGTGCATTAAATGCCGCGACATCGAGTTGTTCGCGAATAAGATCGGTACCGACAGCATTATCGGTCGCGGGTCCGGTTACGACGGCCGGCTCCAGCTCGTATTGCTCGCGGAGAATCTTGATGCCACCCCATGCGGCTACCGGGTCATTCGCACACAACACGACGCTAGTCAGCGCTTTGCGAACCCAGTCGTCAGCGAGAATTGCGTCGACACCATAAGTGCCGAGCAAGCCATCACCCAATTCCATGACAATGACATCGGGCTTGTCGGACGCCAGTGTGGCGAGCAATGCGCGCGTCAATGCCGGCCCATTCGCTGCCGTGGTGGTCATGACGCCAAAATCAGCAAACAACTTGGAACTGAATGCTCCGGCGTCTTCCATCGCGAGAATATCGCGGCGCAACGACACGCCAGTAGCTTTGCAAGCAGCGACGCGCAGGCCATTGGCGCGCAGTCGTGCGACGATCGCGCAGGCGGCCGCCGTCTTGCCGGAATCCATGCAAGTACCTGCCAACGCGACGACCGGGACTGACTCCGGCAAAGGTTCCGAGATATCGGGCAAAGGCTGCTGACCTGCTCGTGCGGGTACACCGATGCGTTCGCCGAGATAGGGGAAATCGAGCACCATGCCGAGTACGCGACAGTCGAATGGCTGGCCGAGATCCGGATTGGCCGAATCACAGTGACCCATAACGCCACCGATATTCAACATCTGGATCGTGTCACCGCGTTCGAGCGAGGTTGGTAGCGAGCCCGAATATCCGAACAGTGCCTTGCGGTGCCCGAGTGCGCCAACAACGATGTCGCCGCGGTTCAGCGTCGCCATCCGACCGCTGGTCAGCTCGAGCGTGTTGTAACGCGCCTTGTTATTCAGAATCTCGATAGCGACCAGCACACCTTCCTCGCAGACAATGTCGTCGGAGAGGCGGACTTCTCGGCCAAGATTCTGGTGCTGGGCGAGCGACGCGATTTTGTCGACGAATACGCTGCGACTGCTCAATCTACCGACTCCACACGACTCTGCAGAATGCCTGGTAGTGACAGGATTCTGGAATAGCCGCGAGCATCTGCCGCGCTCCACTCGCCAGCAGCTTCTCCATAGATGCCCTTGGTGGCGGATAGTAACGACACGTCGGATTCGACACCGGTGATGAACAGGCGGCCGGGCGTCAGTTCGAAATGCACATCGCCGGTGACGCGTTGCTGCGAGCTGGCGAGCAGTGCTTCGATGTCACGGCACGCCGGGTCCAGTTGTTTGCCCTCATGAACAAAATCGCCGTAGCTCTGCGCGACTTGTTCCTTGATGCGCAACTGCAGTCCACTGAGTGTCAACTTCTCCAGTTCTCGATGCGTTTCGATCAGGATCTCGGCTGCCGGTGCCTCGAAAGCTACTCGTCCCTTGGTGCCAAGAATCGTGTCGCCAAGATGAATGCCACGACCAATCGCGAAGCCTGCGCCGAGCACCTCGAGCGCTTCGATAATCGCGACCGGGTCGTGGGTCTGACCGTCCAGTGCGACCGGAATGCCGGCATTGAATGACAGCGTGTGCGACGCGGCCGGACGTTGCGCATGTAATGCGCCGGACGACAGCACCCACGCAGATTCAGGGATACTGCGTGCGCTGGTCAGCGTCTCCTGACCGCCGATCGTAATGCCCCACAGTCCGCGATTGATAGAGTAATCCGCACCGGCGGGTGGCAATGGCAGGTTGCGCTCGCGCAGGAAGGCGAGCTGTTGCTCGCGAATCCAGTGGTTGTCGCGCACCGGCGCCAGCACTTCAGCATTGGGCGCAAGCGCGTTCAATGCGATCTCGAACCGGACCTGATCGTTGCCGGCCGCGGTACAACCGTGCGCGATGCAGGTCGCGCCGGATTCCCTCGCAACCCGTGCCATTGCTGCCGCTTGCACACCGCGTTCGGCGCCGACGCAAAGCGGATAGCGCTGCCCTCGTTTGACGTTGCCGGCAATCAGGAAGCGCAGTACGTCATCAAAAAACTGTGCGCGAGCATCGACGATACGGTGCTCAGTCGCCCCGAGCGCCAGTGCGCGCGTTTTCAGGTCTTCCGCGGCTTGTGCGTCGATGCCACCGGTATCCACAGTAACGGTGACCACCTCACAGCCATGCGTTTCCTTCAGCCACGGGATACAGAAAGAGGTATCGAGCCCGCCGGAATAGGCGAGCAATATCGTGTCATGTTCACTCATTCCTGCGACTCCGACTGAGGTTGTGGCAAGCGCGCCAGCAAGCGACGATTGGCGACGTGTCCGGTCGTGGCGACGAAGATCGTGTCATCGCCGGAGATCGTGCCGACGATTTCGGGCCAGTCGGCGCGATCCAGTTCGAAGGCGACGCGACCGGCAGCGCCGATCGCGGTATGGATGACCAATAAATTGGGTCCGGCTGCTGTGACTCGCTTAATAAACTCGAGGCTGCCATCACCGGCTGGCTCGTCGTAGTCGTGCACCAGCCGGTAGCCATCCGGATCCTTGATGACGTGCAGCTCGCGCAGATCGCGGCTGATGCTGGACTGAGTGACATGGTGGCCAAGTCTTTGCAGATGCTCGGCGAGCATCGATTGCGTCCTGATCGAATGCTGTCGCAGCACCTGTCGTATCGCGGCGCGACGTTCTTCTTGTTGTTGGGTATCAATAGGCATGCGCATAATATTAATTATTTGCGCATAACAATGCAAGAGTGAAATACGTTATGCTGCGCCGCAGTCAAAACTGCCGGACGTTTGCCATGCCTTCTCTTGTGATCATCGAGACCGCCCCCAATCCGGATGCGGCCGTCATTCTGTTCCATGGGCTCGGTGCCGATGGGCACGACTTTGAGCCAATCGTCGCGGAGATGAATTTGCCGGACAGCGCCGCGATCCGTTTTATATTCCCGCACGCCGAAGCTCGGCCGGTGACCATCAATGGCGGTATGGCCATGCCGGCCTGGTTCGATATTCTTGGCCTCGATCGCACCGCGACACAGGATGAAGAAGGCATTCGCGCCAGCAGCACTTTGATGTTGGCGCTGGCACAAGAACAGATCGACCAGGGGATTGCCGCTGAGCGCATTGTCCTGTCCGGTTTTTCGCAGGGCGGTGCTATCGCGCTATTCACGGGGCTTACTACCCCGCTACCGATCGCCGGTATCATGGCGCTGTCGACGTATTTGCCGTTACAGGACACGATCGCGGCAGAGCATGCGGGGCGTCACGACCTGCCGATCATCATGGCGCATGGTGAGCAGGATCCGGTGCTACCGCTATCGCTGGCAGACGATTCGCGCCGTTTTATTGAGACACTTGGGTATCAGGTACAGTGGCAGACTTATCCGATGCCGCACTCGGTGTGTATGCAGGAGATCATCGCGCTGCGCGCCTGGCTTATTTCTCGCCTGGCGCTGAGTTGAGTTTGAACGCGAGTTGCGACGCGTTTGTCGGCTCGCCGCCTGGCGCGTAGTACTGCTCATACAAATGCACCGCGCCTGTGGTACTCACCGTCGCCACTGTAGAGCAACGCGTGCCGTAAACATCACCGACGATAAATGGTGCTGAAAGGGTGCGGCGCAGCTCAATGGGCAGGAAGGGCTGTGGCAACGCCGCATCGGGTGCGGGCGTCGTGTTGCGAAGAAATTTCGCGAAGCGGTCGGGGCTGACATCGTTATCGCGTACGGCGTCAGCAATAAACGCGCTGCCGTCATTCATTTTAGGCCAGGCGGCGTCGAGCGCTGCATTGCTTAGCGCATAGAAACCGGCAGGTAGCGGGCCGCTGACTGTGCTCCGGTTGGAAAAATAATAGAGCGACTCTCGGTCGCCATAGAGCAGGTTGAAACCTGCGTAGTCTGCCTCGTTCGCTTCCATCAGTGCCTGAAAATCCCGAGCATTGTGTTGCCCGGATAACCAGAGCGGAATGAGTTCACCGCGACTTTTGCCGGCGACGGACTGCACCGGGTCACGGAAGTTGGTGATGATGCCAAAGCGGCTGTGTCGACTGAACGCGAGCCAGGTGCCGCCGGCTTGCAGGTCCCGGCCACCAATGATGTCCGGTTGGTCCTCCCACCAGTCGATCGGACTGGCATCGCGGCCGAATTGCTCGTCGCGATTGGCAGCGACGATTAATGGTAGTTGGTTGTGCTTCTTCCAGCTCAGCAGTACAAGGCACATGACAAATCCCTTTGGCCAGCAAAAAGGCATGGTGTCGGTGTTGCCGACACCATGCCTGATTTCCTGAGACCGGTTGCGACTAGTTCTGTTTTTGCAACAGGTCGCGAATTTCCGTCAACAGTTTTTCTTCCGCAGAAGGCTCTGGTGGCGCAGCTGGCGCTTCCTCTTCCTGCTTCTTCAGCTTGTTCATGACGCGTACCGCCATGAAGATAGCGAAAGCGACGATCAGAAAATCGATCACCGTGTTGATGAACGTGCCGTATGCGATGTTGATCGCCTCGCCTTCGGCGGTCTCCCCAATTTTGACCGCCAAATCGCCGAAATCGACATTGCCCATGATCATGCCGATCGGCGGCATGATGACGTCCTTTACGAACGAGCTGACAATCTTGCCGAACGCGGCGCCGATGATGATACCGACCGCCATATCGACGACGTTGCCACGCATGGCAAATTTTTTGAACTCTGCAAACATTTGTTTCCTCTCCCGAATTGTTATGTGTGGTCTTGAGCCACGCCGCAAGTGTAGAGGAAATCGCCTGTTTTCGAAAACGGATCATGAGCCGCCTGTTGCGTATTGGCGCGCGCCTGGCCGGCGGCGGCGCTCAGTGCGAATTTCGCAGGCGGGACAGATATGAAAGTCGAGCGAATAGCGATCATGCAGATACTCCACCTCGCAGCGATCACAATGCGCCATCGCCAGTGCTTCGTCTCGTCCGAGTGCCTGCATCAGGTTCCAGCCCCATTCGAAACCGAATAACGGTTTGCTGTGAACCAGCTGATACAAATCATAGACGTCGCAAAACTGTTGGCCGATATCGACATCGACAGTCAGCCAGTTGCCTTGCAAGGTGCCGTCCGCGGTGACCCTGAGCAGGCCCGCGGTGATCAGTAGATGCATGATGGTGGTGGCTTGCAGTTGATGTTCCGCATTCTTGACGAATTTCGCGATCTGATGCGGCGACTTGCCGCGTCTTCGTCTTACCGATCGACCGTCGCGTGTACTGAAGTATTGGGTGCACAGGCGTCGGATACGATCGTCGGACAGCCCGGTGCAGCATTTGATGGTACTGGTGCGTGCCTCTCGAGCGATCATCGTTAGCGCGAGATCAATTTTGGCGCGCTCGGTTCTGTAGCGTTTGTTCATCGATTCCTCCCGAATCTGCCATCATTGAGTAAAAATAAACATATACCGGCATTGAAGGCTACTTTAGCGTATAACTAACCCGTCTAATAAGGGTTTTTTAGACCAAATAAATAAAAAGGAGACTTTATGAGCGATCCGATAACTCGGCCCCACCGGTGTTTTCTCGAATTGGGCCCTTTGAATCAGCGGTTTCTGAGTTTATTGCTGATCACAGCAGAACGTGGCGAACTCGAACTCAGTCCCGATATCGTCGCCGCACTGCAACAACAGACCGAGCGGTGGCAATCCACGTGCAGCACACTGCCTTTTCTGCTGTATCGGGTGACTGCCCGCAATGACAACACCGCTGTCCCAGTGGCCGGTTGGCTGGACCCGGTGCAGGATGGTGTCAGAGAGCTCACGACAATGACGTTGGGGTTAATCTGGCAGCTTTGTCATGACTCCCCCCTGTTGGCCGCAATGATCAGTGGTATGAACCAGGGCGACATTGCAAAAATTTCGGCGCAGTCACTCGTCGAGCTGTTGTCGGATGCACATCGAGTCGGTTTACAGGCTCGACTGATCGACGTGCCCGGCTATTGGCAGGATCTGGTGCAGCTGCAACGCGCTTCTCGACTACAAAAAGAGAGCCTTGGACCGTCTGGACTGCAGCTCATCCTATCCCGGGCACGTCAGGCCAAGCGGCGGCCGGTTTCGACGCTATTGTCGCGTGGTCTGCCGCGATCCCGCAGGGTGGATGCCGAATCACCCACGTCATCCGCCCTGCCTGTGCGCTACTGACACTTCGGCGCGCGCCGGATCGCGGTACAATGGCGGGATGCATGCACTGAGTATCCAGGGTCTGACCAAGACCTACCCGAACGGCAATATCGCTCTACGTGGTATCGACTTTGATGTCGCGGAAGGCGATTTCTACGCATTGCTTGGGCCAAACGGCGCGGGTAAGACCACGACCATCGGTATCATGACGTCGCTGGTGACCAAATCATCCGGTCGAGTTGCCGTATTTGGTCATGACATTGACCGCGATCTTGCATCCGCCAAACGTTGTATCGGTTTGGTCCCACAGGAGATTAATCTCAACCTGTTTGACAAAGTGTTAAATACACTGATCAACCAGGCCGGCTACTACGGAATTCCGCGCAAGCTCGCACTGCAACGCGCCGAGAAATACCTGAAGCAGCTGAGCTTGTGGGATCGGCGCGATGATATCTCGCGCAATCTGTCGGGTGGCATGAAGCGCCGCCTGATGATCGCTCGGGCCCTTGTCCACGAGCCGCGCCTACTCATCCTTGATGAGCCGACGGCGGGCGTGGATATCGAGATTCGTCGCTCGATGTGGACGTTCCTGCGTGAGATCAATGAAAACGGCACGACAATCATCCTGACGACACACTATCTTGAAGAGGCCGAGTCGCTGTGTCGGAACATTGCGATTATTGATCACGGTGAGATTGTCGAAAACACTTCGATGAACGCATTGCTGCGCAAGCTGCAACGCGAGGTGTTTGTGCTCTCGCCCGCTGAGGCGTTGCAAGCGGCGCCGCAGCTGGCAGGTTTCGATGTGGAGCTGCGACCCGATGGCGATGTTGAGGTAGCGATGACACGTGAGCAGAACCTCAACGCGATGTTTGCCCTTCTGGCCGAGCAAGGCATCACCGTTCAGTCCATGCGCAACAAATCCAATCGTCTGGAAGAATTGTTCATGAGCCTTGTCGACGACAAAAAACGTAAGGCAGCACAAGCATGAGCGAACCAACGATTGCCCACAACAACTGGGTCGCGTTCTGCACGATCGTACGCAAGGAGTATCTGCGCGTCATTCGTATCTGGGTGCAGACGATCGTGCCGCCGGCGATTACGATGACGCTGTATTTCCTGATTTTCGGCACGCTGATCGGCAGCCGCATTGGCACGATGGATGGCTACAGCTACATGCAGTTCATCGCACCGGGACTCATCATGATGTCGGTCATCACCAATTCCTACGGCAATGTCGTGTCGTCCTTTTTTGGCGCGAAGTTCGCGCGCCACATCGAGGAGATGCTGGTCTCTCCGGTGCCCAACTCGATTATCGTGCTCGGGCATGTCGCAGGCGGCGTTGTGCGGGGGTTGATGGTCGGCAGTCTCGTCGCGATCGTGGCACTCGCATTCACTAAACTCACCATCGCGCACCCATTGATTATGTTCTCGATGGTTGTGCTGACTTCCGTTGTGTTTTCGCTGGCTGGATTCATCAATGCGATGTTCGCAAGAAAGTTCGATGACATTTCGATTATTCCGACCTTCGTGCTGACGCCGCTCACCTATCTCGGCGGTGTGTTTTACTCGATCTCGTTGCTGCCTGAGTTCTGGCAGAAGGTGTCGATGGCCAACCCAATCCTGTACATGGTCAATGCATTCCGTTACGGCGTGCTTGGCCAGTCTGATATTCCGATCGTGACCGCGTATTTGTTGGTATTGTTCTTCGTGGCGCTATTGTTCTCGGTGTGTGTCATCCTGATGAATCGTGGCGTCGGTATTCGCGAGTAGATCATGTGCGGCCGCTTCGCTTTTTACTCCGCTGCAGAAGCCGTTAACGACCTGTTCGGCGTGACATTGCCGGACGCTGGCATTCTCGCGCAGTACAACATCGCGCCGACCGATCTGGCGGCTGTTGTCCGGCTCGACCAGACGGGCCAGCGCGAATTGGCGATGATGCGCTGGGGCTTAGTGCCGTTCTGGGCGAAAGATCGCAAGATGGCGGCCCGCATGATCAATGCACGCAGTGAGACGGTGGCGGAGAAACCCGCGTATCGCAAAGCATTCGCAAGTCGTCGCTGCCTGGTACCCGCGGATGGCTACTACGAGTGGATCGCTGAGACGGGTGGCAAACAGCCGTATTACATCTCGCGCGAAGATGGCGCGCCGATCGCCATGGCAGGCATCTGGGAGTCCTGGCGAGACGAGCAAGCGAGCATCGAAACCTTCAGCGTACTGACCATGCCGTCGTCAGGTTCGATTGAACATCTCCATCATCGCATGCCGGTCATGCTGGATGATGTGGCCACCGAACACTGGTTGGCTGGTGATGGCGATAACCCGCCTGCTTTGCGTGATCTCAATGCGGAAGTCTACGCCGACAATCTGACCTGCTGGCCTGTCGCGAAGACCGTGAACAATGCGCGCAATGAAGACCCCCGCCTAATCGAGCCACAGTCCGTCGAATCTCACGACTAATACGCTCGGTCAACTCACTCGCATCAGACCAACGACAATGAGGCCCGGGCCGCCGTGCACACCAAACGCGGAACAAACATCGGTGCAATAACTGTCCTGCACATGCGGCAGCGCGGAGACGAGCTGCTCCTGCAGTGCCAGTGCATCGTCTTCGCAGTTGGCATGACCGAACGCCAGTCGATACGTTTGCTCAGGATCAATCTGCCGAACGATATAGCGCACGAACTTCGGCAAGCGGTTGCTCTTGCCGAGAATCATGCCGCCCGACGACACCGAGCCATCCGGCTTGGTGCGCAACACCGGATTAATGTTGAGCCAATCCGCAATCATCTTGCGCGATGCCGGCACACGCCCGCCGCGCACCGCGTAGGTCAGATCTTTGACCAGCGCGAGCGTCTGTGTGTTGTCGACAGCGCGATTGACCGCATCTTGAATCGTGGCGAGATCTTCGCCGGCCTGCGCCAGTTCGGCGGCGTATTTGACGATCAACCCCTGACCGAGTGAGGCATTACGCGAATCGATGACGTGCACCGTGCCGTTCGCGGCGACCCGACCTGCTGCGTTTTGTGCAGCGGACATCGTACCGCTGACCTTTGACGACAAGCTGATCGCCAGCACATCGTCGAAATGGCTCGCCAGAAATTGATACTGACGCCTGAAGTCGCCGGGCGAAGGCTGTGACGTGGTCGGATGGTGCGGATTGCGCTGCAGCATATCGAAGAACTCGGACTGACTGATACTCAATTTGTCGAGGAACCCTTGCTCGCCGAATTGCACGCGCAACGGCACCATATGGATGTCCAGCGCTTCCATGTCTTCGTCGGTAATGTCGGCAGCGCTATCCGTGATGATCGCAACCTGTCGTCCGTCGCCATGCGTCGTGTGCTGCTGCTTGTGCATGTCATCGGCTTTTTCACCGCTGACCAGACCATAATCGCGAGCCAGCGCGAAGACCTGTTCCGGCTCGTTCACATGAATATGAATCTTGGCTTTGAAGCGCGAACCGGCGAGGACCAGGCTGCCGCCCATCGCGGAGAGCTGCTCGCGCAGTTTGCGACGGTCGATATCGTCCCCGGACACAATGCACTCGGTACAGAAGCGATATTCAAGATCGACTTCGTCGCCGGCCATCGGTGCATCCGGCAGATCGGCGGGCAAGTCGATCGCCTCGATCGTTTCGCCGTCGCGTACGTAGGCGAGCATACCCTCGAGCAGGTGCACAAAGCCTTTGGCGCCAGCGTCGACGACATCAGCCTTGCGGAGTTCGGCGAGCTGGTTGGTCGTTGCGTTGAGGGCCTTGTTAGCGGCTTTCAGGCCATCGCCCAGCAAGGTCGGGAAGTCGACGACAGCCGATCCCCGTACCCGTTCGGTGAGATGGTCAGCAAAGGCATCGATCACCGACAGAATGGTGCCCTCGCGCGGCTCTGCGATCGCATCGCGCGCATAGGCACTCCCGGCCAACACCGCGTCGCAGAACGTCTGTGCGCTAAAGCGCGTGAGCTCCGCTGCTTTGTCGCTGACACCCTGGAAAAACTGCGCCATGATCGCGCCGGAGTTGCCGCGTGCGCCATCGAGCAAAGCATCGGCAGCACGTGCCAGCAGTTTATGTAAAGGCAGGGCGTCGTCCTTTTGCAGAACCTGCCCCATCGCACCCATTGTCAGCGCGAGATTGGTTCCCGTATCGCCGTCGGCGACCGGGAAGACGTTGATCCGGTTCAAGCCATCCTGGCTTTTGATCACACGTTGGACACCATTGCGAAGTGCGAGACGCATCGCCTCGCCATCAAGAAACTGCATACATACCCCCCAAAACCGGCCGGCGCTTGTGTGCTGCGATAGACGCCGGTTACGGCGTCAACAGCAGGCGCTTCGCTCGATACTCGAGAATGATACCTTGTCGCGTGACTTCCAGCACACGCGGGCCTTCCGATAACGTTGAGCCTTCAACCACTTTCTGGCCGTTGATAAACCCGAATCGTCCGCCTGGGTCACTGGAGAACACATGTAGCTCCATCGACAGCAGCGGCCACTGGAATTGCTGCGTCGCACTAATCGGGTCATACACCGGTGTCGCCGGCTCACTGAGGGTATTCGTTGCCTGTCTCGGTACGGATGCCGGCGCAGCATCGGTATCGACGGGTGTCGGGTCCGTTGTCGCGCTCGCCGGTGAGACAACCGGCGTTGTGGTGCGCCGCTGCTCGCGTGCCTCGTCGATGGTCTCCTCCAGCAGCGAACGCACGGCGGCTCGTTCGACCGGTAAGCTCGCGCTTTCTAGCGTTGTGGTTATGGGCGCAGCAGTCTCCGCTACGGGACGCTCCACCGGTGTCGCAGCAATGTCGTTGGGTGCGTCGGTGGTTCGCATCAACACCCACACCAGAGCGATCGCATTGACCGCCAGCAGCGCAACAACCGGCCATAACCAGCGAGGCGTTCCGGTCGGCTGAGGACTGCCGGGCGCTCCGGCGACGGTCGGAGCCCGGTGTTCGGCGTGTTGATCATCCGATTTGCGCAGTGCATCCAGTATCAGAGACATCAGCGCGACTCCGCAGTCATCGTGGTCGTCATCGTATCGGCGCGACGCGACAGGCTTGGCACATCATCCAGGCCGAGGTCACGAATCATCATCATCTGTGTACGCTGCCCGACCAGGCCGTCTACTTTTAACAAACGCTGCCGTTGGTAGTCCCGCACATAGGCTTCGAGTGTCTGGTCGAACAGCTCCGAATCCAGCGGTGTCATCGGCTGACCCAGAATCGCGGTCAGACTTTGCCGTAGCCACAGCACACCGACGCCGCGCACGCCAGCGCGCAGCGCGGTTACCTCGTTGTTGGGTGGTTGCCAGAACAGCAATGACTCTCCATACCAATATCGACTGAGTTCGCCGGCATCGATACGGTGCTCCGCCGTGCCCGCCTGTAACCAAAGATGGTCGTCATTGGCAGCGGTCAACACCGCTTGATGCGCTTCGCCGTTACGATCTCGGAGTGTGATGATCGCCGGGCGATCGAGCAACAGCAGTTCTGCCAGCGATGTGCGATCCGCTACGCAACGCAGGGCGTGCGCGCGTGCTTGCTCGCAGGCACCAGCAGCGCCAGTGCGAAAAGGTTTGTCCCACAATGCGAACAAACGCGCGAATGCGTCCTGATTGCCTGTCTGGTCACGATGTTGTTGCAGCCAGTCGTGCAGCGTCGTTTCCGGTTGGCGGATCGCTTCGATCGCCGGCTCCTGCGGGACAACAATCGGCGTGCGCTCGATGGCGACGGGCGTCGGTTTGACAGGCTCTGGTGCTATCGAGAATTGTCGCCAGATCAGTATGGCTGATGCGACGATCAATACGCCCGCCACCGCTGCGATCCAGCGCGTCGGCAATGAGCGCTGCGTCTTGGCGGCGACCGGAGATTGTCCGAAGACTTCGGCGGCGGCCGCATCCACCAGCTTATGATCGACCTCGGCCTGCTCCCGGCTCCATGCGCCGAGCAGTGCGCGATCGCTAATCAGATTCATCAGTCGCGGGATACCGGACGCCAGTTGATGGATGCGTTTTTTGGCGCGCTTGTTCATTATCGGTCGCAGTGCGCCGGCCACAGCCAGTCGGTGGTCCAGGTATTCACCGGCCTCTTTTTCGTTCAGTGGCAACAGGTGATAGCGGGCGGTAATGCGCTGAGCCAGTTGGCGCAGATCGTTACGCGCCAGCAACTCGCGCAGCTCGGGTTGTCCGATCAGCACGATCTGCAGCAATTTATTGCGCGTCGTTTCGAGGTTGGTCAGCAAGCGGATCTGTTCGAGCACCTCAGCGGACAGATTCTGCGCTTCGTCGACGACGGCAATGGTGCGTCGACCGCGACCGTGCGCTTCCAGCAAATACTGGTTGAGCGCGTCTGTGAGTGCCAAAGGACTATTGGCGTCTTCGGGCATCTCGATACCGAGCTCGGAGATGATCGCGTTTAGAAACTCGAGAGCGGTGAGCTCTGGATTGAGTACCAGCGCCACGTCGGCTTCTTCCGGCATTTTTTGCAGCAGGCTGCGGACCAGCGTCGTCTTGCCGGTGCCGACCTCGCCGGTCAGTACGATGAAGCCGTCGCTCTCAGTCACCCCGTAGATCAGATGCGCGAGCGCCTCTGCGTGCCGCTCGCTCATGAACAGATAGCGCGGATCCGGTGTGATCGTGAACGGCCGCTCGTGCAGGCCAAAAAAGTCGAGATACATGCTGGCTAATTGTGATGAATAGTGCGTTAGTCTACCTGTCCACGCGGATCGCCGTCACTCACTGTCCGAATCGGAGCGATCCAGCGTGCTGGCGGGCTGCAATGCAGCGCGACCCAAATCACTGAATCGCTCGCGGACCGCATCGACGGTACGGTCCACCCGTCCGCTGTCTTCCCGCGACATCTCGCCGAACAGGTTGAGTTGCTGATCGCTGGTCAGTTTCGCGGTGCCGACACCGAGCAGGCGAATCGCGGCATCCGGTTGTTCTTGCCGCCACTCGCTCAATAGTTGGACGGCCGCATCAAAGATAAGTTTCGTCACATTGCTCGGTTGCGCCAGCGATATCTGACGGGTGGCTGTCACGAAATCGCTGCGCCGAATCTTGATCTGGACGACACCGGCCAGTAGCTGCTTACTGCGGAGCCGTTCGCCGGTTTTGTCGCTAAGGCGGCGCAGCGCGTTGTGCATCTCACGCTCATTGCGCAAGTCCTCGCGAAACGTGTTCTCGCTGCTGACAGATTTCTCTTCGCGCCAGGCGATCACCGGTCTCGCGTCACGACCGAAAGCGCGTTCCCGGACACGCCCCGCAAAACGGCCGAATAGTTGCTCCAGTTGTTTGTCGCTGGCCTGCTGCAGGTCGCGGATGCTGACGATACCGACGGCTTTCAACCGTGTTTGCATACGCGGTCCGATGCCAGGCAGCACAGCGGCCGGCAAACCGGCGAGCCGGGTCGCTTCCTCGCCATGTTCTATCACGGTCAAGCCGTTCGGTTTGTCGAGGTCTGATGCAATCTTGGCGACCAGTTTGTTGGTGGCGACACCGACCGACGCCGTCAATTGCGTTTGCGCCAGAATCTGTTGCTTCAGATGGTGTGCAATGGTCACCGGCGTACCGAACAGGTCGCGGCTGGCGCTGACGTCGAGAAACGCCTCGTCCACAGACAACCCTTCCACATCCGGCGTGACGCTCCGGAAAATTTCGAAGACTTGCCGCGACACCTGTTGGTAACGATCCATGCTGGAGCGTACGCAGATTGCTTCGGGACAGCGTTGCAGCGCCTCACGTATCGGCATCGCGGAGCGCACTCCGAAACGTCTGGCTTCGTAGCTCGCCGCGGCCACGACGCCGCGGTTCTCTGTGCCGCCCACCAATACCGGCTTGCCTTTCAGAGCCGGGTTGTCGCGTTGCTCGACAGATGCGAAGAAGGCATCCATGTCGACGTGCAATATCGCGCGCTCTCGGGGCATTGGTGTCTTCAGTCGTGGCGACGCACGATCAATCTCGCCATGACCCGCAGAGGATCCGCGGCCGCGCCAAAGTGATCAAGATGCTGCAGGCCTTCGGCGTAGAGTTGGTCGCAATCCGCCTTGGCCCGCTCGACGCCGAAGATGGCAGGCCAGGTCGCTTTGTCGTGTAACACATCAGATCCAGCCGGCTTACCGATCGTGTCGGTATCGCCCTCGATATCGAGAATGTCATCGCGGATCTGAAACGCGAGCCCGAGGCAATCGGAAAAGTCGAGGATGCGTTGTCGGTCGCGGGCCTCAAGCGCCGGTGCGACGGCGGTGGCCATGTCGCAGGCGGCGGTGATCAGGGCGCCGGTTTTCTGCGCAAACATCTTGCGCAGCAGGTCACCGCTGATCGTCTTGCCTTCCGATTCGATATCGATCGCCTGGCCACCCGTCATGCCCAGTGAGCCGCAGGCGCGAGCGAGCGATTGCACCATGCGCAACTGCGCCGGCGCATGATCGACGCGGGCGTTCGCGAGCACCTCAAATGCCAGCGGCTGCAGTGCATCGGCCGCGAGGATGGCTGTCGCTTCATCAAAACGGCGATGTACGGTCGGTTTGCCGCGCCGTAGATCATCATCATCCATCGCCGGTAGATCGTCGTGAACCAGTGAAAACGCGTGAATCAGCTCTACCGCGATCGCGGGGGCATCGAGCAGGTCCTTGTCGACACCGAGCAACTCACCGGTCGCGTAAACCAATAGCGGACGTATGCGTTTGCCGCCATTCAGCGTGGCGTAGCGCATGGCTTCGTGCAGTTGGGCCGGCGATTCGGAAGCCGGTGGCAGTGTATCGGCCAGCACAGAATCAACGCGGGCGATATAATCCGGAATAGAAGATTCAAAAGACATACAGGGCAAAATCCAGTCGATTCGCTAGGCGACTATTTTGCGCGTTGGACACCTCATTTGACAGCCTCTGAACCGACAAAATCCGCCGTGACCGCCATCGCGCATCCGAATATCGCGCTCGTCAAGTATTGGGGCAAGGCCGACGGCGAGCGTAACCTGCCCGATGTGGGGTCGATTTCTATCACGCTCGATGCGTTAGCGACCCGCACGACGGTCGCTCTTGCCGAATCCGGCGATCATTTCTCGCTGAACGAGTCGCCCGAGCCGGCCATGTCAGCGCGCTTGTTCGGCTTCCTTGATCACTTCTACGGCGCCGACCGGCCAACGCTTGCCGTGACGTCTTTCAATGATTTTCCCACCGCCGCCGGGCTCGCGAGTTCCGCATCGGGGTTCGCAGCACTGGTAGTCGCAGTGGATGCATTGCTGCACGGCGGGCATAGCACGCCGACGCTGGCACAACAGGCTGGGCGTGGCTCGGGCTCCGCTGCTCGATCGCTGTTCGGGGGCTTCGTACGACTCGACAAGCCGACCGGGATCGACGACGACATCACAGTCACCGAACTATGCGCCGCAGCGGATTTTCCTCTCGAGGTTGTTGTCGCGATTACCAGCGAACAACGCAAGACGGTCGGCTCCACCGAAGGCATGCGCACGAGCAAACAGACGTCGCCATTCTATCCCGCGTGGATCGAAACTCACGAGGCCGACATGGCGGCGGCAGCCGGCGCGATTGCGCAGCGAGATTTCGAGCGGCTCGCGAACATTAGTGAACACAGTTGCCTGAAAATGCATGCCGTCATGCAGGCGACGCGCCCGGCGATGCTGTATTGGAATTCGGCGACAGTGGCGTGTATGCATGCCGTACACGCCTTGCGCGCGTCGGGCACCGGCGTGTTTTTCACCATCGATGCCGGGCCACAGGTCAAGGCTGTGTGTTTGCCGGAGCATGCATCGGCAGTGGCGGATGAGCTCGCTTCGATCAATGGTGTACAGCGAATTCTGCGGACCGGTTTAGGCAAAGGTGCGCGCATTCTGAGTCAGGGGCCCAACTAGTGCCGCAGCCACTGCGAGTGACGGTGCCGGGCAAAATCATGCTGGCCGGCGAATATGCGGTGCTGCGTGGTGGCGTCGCCATGCTCGCCAGCACAACACAAGTCTGTGAAGCCACATTGCGCCGACACAGCGATCCGGACCATTGCCTTCGCACCGTGGGATTCCGTGATGGCACCTATCGGTTTGCGGTCGACGCGCGCGCGCGGGTGACAGACATCAGCGGCGACAGCGCCGCTGCGTTGCGTCTGCCGGTCGCGGTGATCGAGGAGTTTCCGCCGCGCAAACCGGTCAGCTTGAGTCTTGATACCAGTGCGTTCTACAACGGTGATCGCAAACTCGGGCTCGGCTCCAGTGCTGCGGCGTCAGTGGCGCTTGCAGAGGTGCTGGCGCGCTTTAATGGCGATCCGGAAGTCAGGCGTAGTGCATTGAACGCACATCGCGCCTTCCAGGGTGGACATGGCAGCGGTGCGGATATCTATGCTGTACAACAGGGCGGCGTGGTGTCCTTCCAGCGTAACGATGGCCGCAACAAGCTGACGACACTGCCATGGCCCGCATCGTTGCACGCCACCGTACTGACACTGTCGACGGCCGCGCCGACGGTATCGCACATCAAGCGGTTTGACGCATGGCTCGAGACAGACGCCGATGCAGAGCGGTTGCTCAACGCGATGATCGCCGCGACACAGGGCTTGGCGAATGTGTGGCGCGGCGGCGATGCAGCAGCGATAATTGAGGTTATGCGTGAACTGACGCAACACATGTTGGCCATCGATTCGGTTGGCGGACTTGGCTACACAGCAGGCGGCCATGCGGCGCTGCTTCAGGCCGAGGCACCGGCTGGCGTTCTGTACAAGCCGGTTGGCGCTGGTGGCGGCGATCTGGGTCTTGCGCTTTCCGATGATCCGGAAGCGTTGGCAGCGTTTGTCAGTCAGGTCACGGGCAAAGAGAGCGCGGTGCTCGACACAGCGCTTGGCATCACACGCCCGACACGCAGTTGGCAGACGGATGAGGGGGCATCATGACGTCGGTATTCTCCGGGTTTTATCGTTTGGCGATCAGCGATCGATTGGCGGCACTACACGAGGCGGGTGAACTGTCCACCAACGATTATGCGGCGCTCAGCAGCGGCGATATCACACTGGATCGCGGAACAGCGGAACATCTGATTGAAAATGTCATTGGTGTCGCCGGCCTGCCGTTTGCTGTGGCGCTCAATTTCCGTATCAATGGGCAGGAGCGACTGATACCGATGGTCGTCGAAGAGCCTTCCATCGTCGCCGCCTTGTCCTCCGCTGCGAAACTGGCGCGTGCGGTCGGTGGTTTCGAGGTCGACAGCGACGATGGCCTGATGATCGGGCAGATCCAGTTACTCGATAGCGAAGACCCGGACGCGTCGCTGGCGGCGCTGGCGGATGCCGAGCAACGTATCGTCGATGCGGCCAATGCGGTGCATCCGAATCTGATCAAACGCGGTGGCGGCGTGCGCGGCATGCAGCAATTCAGCTATCAGCGTGCCGGCGGCGGACACATGATTATTGTGCATTTGCTGATCGACACCTGTGATGCGATGGGCGCGAATCTGATCAACACGATCTGCGAACAGGTGGCGCCGATGGTGGCGTCTATCGCGGGTGCCCGTCCACATTTGCGCATTCTTTCCAACCTGGCGGACAAAGCGCTGGTGCGCGCACGCATGCGCCTGCCGCTGTCGACATTGCATGCCGACGAAGAACAGGCACGGTCGATTTGTGATGGCATCATTGCCGCCAACGAGTTCGCTGAACTCGACGTGCACCGCGCGACGACGCACAACAAAGGCATCATGAACGGCATCGATGCACTGGTGGTGGCGACCGGCAACGATTGGCGCGCCGTCGAAGCTAGTGCCCACGCATGGGCAGCACGCAGCGGCCGCTATCGGTCACTGACACGCTGGACAGCCAACGAGCAGGGCGATTTGTGTGGTGAGCTGTTGCTGCCGATCAAACTCGGCATCGTCGGTGGCTCTGTGCGGGTCAATCCGGTGGCCAAGCTGAGTCTGCGACTGGCGGGCGTAGAACGATCGCGCGAGCTTGATGAAATCGCCTGCGTTGTCGGTCTCGCGCAGAACTTCTCAGCGCTAAAAGCGTTGGCCACCGACGGTATCCAGCGGGGCCATATGGCATTGCACGCACGCAGCGTGGCGATTCAGGCGGGCGCGCAGGATTCAGAGGTCGAGCCGGTCGTGGCGGCAATGACGGCAGAAGGCGTGGTCAAGACTTGGCGTGCACGTGAGTTGATCGAAGAGCTGCGTCTGCGTTCGCCGGCCTATCCGCCGCGTGAATTGATCGGCGAAGTGAGCAGTGCGGCCAAACTAATTCTGGCCGGTGAGCACGCCGTGGTTTACGGCCGTCGCGCACTTGGCTTGCCAATACCGCGAGCGCTTCGCGCTGAAGTGTTCAGTAGCAAGACACCGTTAACGATTCGCGTCGATGATTGGCAATTACAGTATGACGCCAGCGACGATGCGGATCATCGCAGTCCGCTCGGCATGTTGGTTGATACGATCCTGTCGCTCGCCGCGATTGATATGCCGAACGGTCATATCGATGTGTCGTGCCAGATCCCGTTCGCGGCTGGCCTCGGTGGCTCGGCGGCGCTCGCCGTCGTGCTGATTCGGGCGATGGCGAAACTCACCGGCTTGAATTTGTCACCGGCCGAGGTCAATGAGATGGCGTTTGCCTGCGAGAAGCTCGCGCACGGCACCCCATCGGGCGTCGACAATACGCTCGCGACCTTCGCGGCACCGTTATTGTTCTCACCGCGCTCGACCGCGAAGACCCAGGACATCGCGATCGCCGAGCCACTGCATCTGGTGATCGCATTTAGTGGTATTAAAGGCGTGACGTCGGATTTGGTCGCCCGGGTTGCCGAGCGCCGCGAGCGACGCCCGGCGGCATTCGATGCGACGTTCGACCAGATCGATGCGGAAGTGTCGGCCTGCCTCGCCGCGCTGCAATCAGCAGACTGGCGGTCGCTCGGCGACAGCCTGAATCTGTGCCACGGACTGTTGAATGCGATTGGCGTTAGTCATCCGGAACTCGAAAAGATGGTGCACATCGCCCGCGATGCCGGCGCACTCGGTGCGAAGTTGACCGGTGCTGGCGGTGGCGGTTCGGTCATCGCGCTGTGCGATGGCAACGCAGAGCAAGTCGCAACGGCGCTTCGTCAGGCGCGGTACGAGGCACGGGTGATCGATGTTGCTGCAGCCGAGCCAGCGGACCCTGTCGTTTCTTTCGATGCCGAGGAGCTCGTGCTCGTCAATGAGCAGGATGAGGTGACTGGCTATCTGCCGAAAGCCGATTGCCATAACGGTGACGGCATTTTGCACCGCGCTTTTTCGTTGTTCGTGTTTAACGATGCCGGCGAAGTGTTGTTGCAGCAGCGCGCAGCCGACAAGCGTTTGTGGGGTGGATACTGGTCCAACAGTTGCTGCTCTCATCCGCGTCGTGGGGAAGCAATGGACGACGCAACGCATCGTCGCCTGCATCAGGAACTCGGTTGTCACGCCGATCTCGAATTTGTCTACAAGTTCAGTTATCAGGCGAGCTTTGGCAGCGCGGGTAGCGAACACGAAATGTGCTCGGTGTATGTGGGCCGACTGAAAGACGACGTGCGACCGAACCGCACGGAGGTCGACGACTGGCAATTCCTCGCCCCCGAAGCCGTCGACCGATGGCTCGCCGAAGATCCCGACACGTTAACGCCGTGGTTCAAGATGGAGTGGGCGAAGTTACGCCGCGAGTATGCTGACAACATCGAATCACTGACGGCGCCGATAGAATCACCGGAGTAGGTTTGCCGACACCGTGGACAGCACAGCTAGCCGGTGGCTGTGAGAAAATCAGGCGCGATACTTGTAGTACTCGATGCCGATATCCTGGAACTTGTGATCGGTCTTGCGGCCGACGTCTGCGATAAAGAACTCGCCACCATTGGACGCCGGTAAGCCCAGCGCACGTCGACCGTCGTGCAGCGCTTCGTACTGGTCGCGAGTGATATCGATCGGTTGCTCCAACGCTTCGGTAAATCGCATTTTGCGGGTGGCCTCACGCCAACCAGGTGCGACATACATTGGAATCACTTCCGCTGCGTCGCCGCTGCCATAACCGAGGGTCAGGATTTCTTGTCCGGTCAGATCGATGTCGTCGCGCAGTGCCTCTTCGAAGCCGGATGCCATCCATGCCGGTAGCGCCGCTGTGTACAGGTTGCCGAGGTCGCGCATGCCTTCGCTGCCGAGTGCCAGCTTGCTTTCGACGGTATCTGCAAAATCGGGCATACGGCGGAACAGGCGCACCAGCGCCATCGTCAATGGCATCGCGTCGTCGTTGAGATGTTCCGCACTGGCGAGAGATGCAATGGTGTGGTCCGCGCGTAGCTCAGCGACCAGCGCGTCGCCATCCATTTCGGCGAGTGCTGCGTACTCGCGCAAGCGCGCTTCGCCGTCCGAGTCGCTGTTGGCGAGCGCCCAGAACCAGGCAACCGAGAAACCATTTTCCGGCATACGTCGATACGGACGATGCATGAACAGGTGTTTTACCGACTGCAAATGTGTTGCCGGGTCGATGCCGCGGCGACGATACATATCGGCGAGTGCATGGAGTGTCTCGTCGATGTAGCAGGTGGTCGAATACTTGCCGTTGAAGACCGGGAAATCCTGCACCTGATGCGATTCGCTGCGGTCCTGACCACAGAAGCGCAGCATTGGCTTGCGGAAGTCCATGATGCGGTAGTCTGACGCGCTGCCGCTGTTAATCAGATCGACGGTGGCGAGCTTCGGGTCTTCTTCGAGCAGCATTGCGATAGCGCCAGCGCCCTGTGTGGGTTCGCCGCTGCTCCCGCGTTGGTATTCCGCGATATCCGCACAGACAACAATAGCTTTGCTACCACGCCCGTCGAAGGCCAGCGCGCGAATCGCGCTTTTCATCGCGTAAACGCCGCCGAGACAAGCGTGTTTGAACTCAGGTACTTCGCAAGCCCGCGACAGCGCAGGCTTGCCGCGTTTTTCCAGCGCTGCATCGACCATGCCTTTGACGATGACAGCACCCGCGGAATTGTCGAGGCTCGATTCGGTACCGAGCCCCAGAAAGCGAACGCTATCCGGATCGATGTCGTATTGGTCGATGAGTCGCAGGACTGCGGTCGCAGCCATGGTGTAGACGCTGTGCTCGTGCCCACGCATTCGGAAGCTGTGGCCAACGACGGCGCTGATTTTCGACCATTGCTGGTCTGTCCACTCGCACCATTCGTCGAGTTTTACGCGATAAGGTGGCACGTAGGCCGCGAGCCCACTGATTCCAATGTTTGTCATGGTCATTCTACGCTGACTGGTAGTGGCGCTGCCCAACGCGGCTTTCGGGCAGGAGGCCGACATAATTTCTATCCCCGCTGGCATTGTAGGCCTGTGACACGGCGCCTACAAGCCTCGCGGCATCAATAGGTGGCGAAGATGTACAACACCATTGTCACAATAATGATAACGACGGCGGTGAGATAGCCAGCAAAGAGCAGAACGTACTTGAAGAGCGTGATCAGTCGCCCCTGCTGATAGACATTGCGCAGCGCCTTGTATAAATAGATCGGAATATAAAGCCCAATCAACAGGTTAGGAATGATGTAAAGCCAGCTGGGTGCCGCTGTCAGCGATAGCAGGCTGTTGTAGCTGAACAGGATCGAGGCGGCGAAAAACAGGAAGCTGTGATAGTGCACCAGCATCAGCAGATGCTCGACGTAGTACCGACGCGACAGTGGGTACAAAAATTTCAGCAGCATGGCGAGCAAAGGGAGCAGCGCCAAAGCGCCAACCGCGAGGTTCTGCGTAAACCGCTCGGTGAAACGCTGCCCATTGTCATCCTTGATGTGGTCACAGATCGCTTCGGCGCGCCGCTCGGTGATGTAACGGTTCAGCCACGGCATTCCGATTTCGTCGAAATCGGCTTCAC
The DNA here is from genome assembly GCA_039033995.1 of Pseudomonadota bacterium. Classification (GTDB taxonomy): domain Bacteria; phylum Pseudomonadota; class Gammaproteobacteria; order Steroidobacterales; family Woeseiaceae; genus CALBPI01. Next base: position 30,095 of record JBCCBP010000034.1, read on the forward strand.
ACGGTATGTCGTCCTCATCATCAGCTGACGCATCCTGATCGCCCGGCAGCGCGTTGTCGTTCGTTAGGCCTGCCTCACCGGCTGTGTCTTGACTGTCGTCATCATCGTCGTCACCGTCACCGACGCGCAGATTGACCCCATCACCGTTGATGGAAAGCCCGGTGATACGGACTTCATCATTGACCGATTCATCGATCGCACTGCTCTCTGTGAAGGCGGTGGTGAGCAGGAAGAAGATGAAGCTCATCACCAGATACATGCGAAACGGGGGCATGTAACGGGCGCGACGCCCGCGCAGGTATTCGGCGGTCAGGTAGCCGGGGCGTATCGCGAGTGGGATCAGTGTGCGCCATAGACGCGAGTCCAGCTCGAACATATCACCGAAGGCGTCTCGAATGAGTTCGAACAGGCTGATCAGGCGGGTGTTGCTGCGCTGGCCACAGTTCCAGCAATACTGACCGGAGATCTCGACGCCACAATTGAGGCAATTCGCTGTCGTCGTCTCGCTGCGTGTTTCCATCGCACGAACCTGACGGGTGCTCCGCAGGTCGTCACCAAATAGCGCCAGGCCCGGTGCGCGCATGCGCTCTGCATGTTCTTCCAGGTATTGATCCAGCGCCTGCTGATCGGACAAGACGTATTGCACCGTGTGCACGACGCGGTCATCTTGCGTAGGAGCGGGGTCGAAGCGATGCGCTTCGATAAAGCCTGGCAATGCCAGCATGTCATCGACATGCACAGGCAGCCAATCCCCAAGCGCTTCGCTGTCGCGCTCGGGGATACTCAGGCTGACTTCATAAACAACGCGTCTACTCAGCTTGCGTCCTTCTCAGTGGCTTTGCTGGTTTTCTTTTTGGTCGTCTTTTTGCGCACGACTTTCTTTTTGGTCGTTTTCTTTTTCGATGCTGCTTTTTTACGCGCCGCGGGCTTGCGGGCTTGCTGCCCGATCTCGCTGGTATCGAAATCATCGACAGCGATCAGCTCAGCGACGGCAGCATGGTACTCCGTGAGCAACGCGGCCTCTTGCTTGTCCATCAGCCCCAGATCAAGCGCCTCCTCGATTTGATGTGGCAGATAATCGGACTTCAACGTGCCTTTCTTCTCAGCATCGCGCAGCCGGCGCTGCAGCGGCTGGACAGTCACCGTCTGCTCAAGCGCGGCCTGCAACATACCGAGTGGGTTGCCCGGTTGTTGTTCGCGGTAGACTTCGCCGCACAGGCGATCGCGTGCGCCCGTCGGATTGATCATCAGCTCGACGATATCCTGAGAAATGCGATCAGACGGTGCCGAGTAGGTGCGTCCGCGCGGGAAGATCAGCGCACGCAGCAACCAAGCAACGGGACGGTTCGGGAAGTTCTGCAGGAAGCTGTGGAGCTGCTCCTGAGCCTCGTACATGAGTGTCCGGACCGACCACTCAACCAATGGTAAGTCCTGCGGTTGGCGGCCCTGGTTTTCGTAGTGCTTTAGAACGGTGCTGGCGAGATACATGTAGCTGAATACATCGCCCAGTCGCGCCGACAGGCGCTCCTTGATTTTCAGCTTGCCGCCCAATGTCAGCATCGCGAAGTCAGCCGTCAGTGCAAACGCTGCGCTGTAGCGATTAATGTTCTGGAAGTAGCGTGACGTCGATGACTGCACCGGCACGTCGCTAAACTTCGCGTGCGTCAGTGCCAATACAAATGCGCGTGCGGCGTTGCTGATCGCGTAGCCGATATGGCCAAACAACGCCTTGTCGAACTCGATCAAACCGCGATCTTCATCGTCGTCCTGCGCCGCATGCAGCTCACGCAAGACGAACGGATGACACCGAATCGCACCCTGGCCGAAGATGATTAGCGAACGGGTCAGAATGTTCGCACCTTCAACGGTGATCGCGATCGGCAGTGCCATGTAGCCTCTGCCGAGATAATTGCGCGGTCCCATCATCACGCCTTTGCCGCCTTGTACATCCATGGCGTCATTCGCGACTTTCCGCGCGAGCTCCGTGCAGTGGTATTTTAATACGGCAGATGGGACAGCAGGCTTTTCACCTTCGGTGATCGCGCCGGCTGTCACGTCAACAGCTGCATTCATGATGTAGGTATTACCCGCCATGCGAGCGATCGCCTCGCCAACGCCTTCGAATTGTCCGATGGGCAAATGGAACTGGCGGCGGATACGGGCATAGGCACCGGTCGCGAAGGTTGCGGCCTGGCCGCCACCTGCGCCACTGGATGGCAGCGTGATCGCACGACCCACAGAGAGCAGCTCAACGAGCATCTTCCAGCCTTTACCTGCCATTTCGGGCCCGCCGATGATGTAGTCGAGCGGCACGAAGACATCCTTACCGCTGGTCGGGCCATTCTGGAACGGCACGTTCAGCGGCAGATGGCGACGGCCGTGTACGACGCCAGGCGTGTTGGTCGGAACGAGCGCCGCGGTAATACCATAGTCGTCGACATCGCCGATCAGGTTATCCGGATCGCGCAGCTTGAACGCTAGACCCAACACGGTCGCGATGGGCGCAAGCGTAATGTAGCGCTTGTTCCAGTTCAGTTTGATGCCGATGATCTCTTCGCCTTCCCACATTCCCTTGCAGACTACGCCCGAGTCGATCAATGCTGCCGCATCGGAACCGGCTTGCGGCGAGGTCAATGCGAAACACGGAATCTCGTCGCCAGATGCGAGCCCCGGCAGATAGCGCTGCTTCTGTGCATCGGTACCGTAGTGCAGCAGCAATTCGGCGGGACCCAGTGAGTTCGGAACGCCGATGGTCGATGCAGCGACGGTGCAGCGAGTCGACAGTTTTTTGAGGATCAGCGCGTTCGCATAGGGCGAGAATTCCAGTCCGCCGTACTCTTTCGGAATAATCATCGCGAAGAAGCGATGTTCCTTGATGTAAGCCCAAATTTCAGGTGGCATGTCGCCGAGCTCGTGGCTGATCTGCCAATCATCGAGCATGCGGCACAGTGTTTCGGTGGGCCCGTCGATGAACGCCTGTTCTTCGTCGGTTAATCGGGGCGCCGGCATCCGCATCAGACGGTCCCAGTTTGGCAAGCCGGTGAACAGTTCTCCGTCCCACCACACGCTGCCAGCTTCGAGTGCTTCGCGTTCGGTGTCCGACATCTGCGGCAACATCGTCTTGTAGACGTTCAGCATGCGGCGGGTGATTTGGTCGCGACGGAAGTCATCGAAGTTCAGGACGACCATTGTCACCACGATCAGCCACAGGACGAGCATGACAAACCCGTAGCCGTCGCCAAACAGCTGATACGCTGCGACTGCTGCAACGGCCGCGATCGTCGCCGTCTTCAAATCGACGCGTTTGTAGGCCAACGTCAGCGCGCCACCAAACAGCAGCACAAACCAGAACAATCCAAAAATGAAATCCAGCACGGCGTTCTCCGTCTTAACTCAGCAGCGATTCGATGGCCGCGCGCTCTTCGCGAAGCTCTGCTTCGGTGGCATCCATCAGTTTGCGGCTTGCTTCGGTCACTTCGAGTTCGCGAATGATCTCGTATTGACCATCGGCACATTTGACCGGGAATGAATAAATGATGCCCGGCTCGATGCCATAGCTGCCATCCGCGGGTACCGCCATGCTGATCCAGCTATCGCTGGCGCTGCCCAGCGCCCAGTCGTGCATGTGATCGATGGCCGCGGATGCAGCGGAAGCGGCGGACGAGGCACCACGCGCCTTTATGATGGCTGCGCCGCGTTGTTGCACGGTCGGGATAAAATCGTTGCTGACCCAGTCGCTGTCGACGAGATCCGGCGCGGAGCTGCCCGCTACGGTCGTATGCGTGATATCTGGATACTGTGTCGCCGAGTGGTTTCCCCAGATGGTCATGTTGCGCACGTCGCTGACGTGCTTGCCGGTTTTCGCGGCCAGTTGCGCGATGGCGCGGTTGTGATCGAGGCGGGTCATTGCCGTGAAGTTGGCGGCGTTCAGATCCGGCGCGTTGGCCTGAGCGATCAACGCGTTGGTATTCGCCGGGTTGCCGACAACGAGCACCTTGATATTGCGATCGGCGACGTTGTTCATCGCCTGGCCCTGCGCCGAGAAGATTTTGGCATTCGCCTCGAGCAAGTCCTTGCGCTCCATACCCGGTCCGCGCGGACGGGCGCCAACCAGCAACGCGTACTCAGCGTCCTTGAACGCGACCTCAGCATCATCGGTGGCTACGACGCCAGCGAGTGTACCGAACGCGCAGTCATCCAGCTCCATGACCACACCCTTTAAGGCGTCGAGTGCAGGCGTGATCTCCAGCAATTGCAAAATGACAGGTTGGTCGGCGCCGAGCATCTGCCCAGATGCGATACGAAATGCGAGTTGATAGCCGATCTGGCCAGCTGCGCCGGTGATGGCGACGCGAACAGGTGCTTTCATTGTGTGTCCCTTATGATTAAAGACTGTCCCGGTTATTTTCACATTATCTCACAGGACCGCGGTTGTTGCATCGCAGCATTCGTCCGTCGCGATCGCGTCCAAGCGAATATTGCGTTTCTGAGTATTGGTGTTATAGTATGGTACAACACTAACGCAGAGGCAGGAGATCATGTACCTTAAGGAAACGCCGGATCACAACATGACGCGGGCTCGAGAGCATCGCGGCAACGCATGGAGCGGCGTTGTGGCACTGGCACTGCTCGCGATGTTTACCGTCGCGTTGATTGCCAGCGAGTCGGCTACAGACGCAGACGAACCCCACGATGCAGTAGCCATCGTGATCGCCGGTCAGTAATCGCTCTCCTATGGGTGCTGATAGTGAGACGACAGCGAATGATTGGAGCCTGATGGACCCTAAATGGAATGATGATGTGCCGATTTATCGGCAGTTGCGCGACCGCGTTGTTGCGATGTTACTGGAAGGTGTCCTGACCGATGGTGACCCACTGCCGTCCGTGCGCAATGTCGCTGCTGAATACCGTCTCAACCCTCTGACAGTCCTGAAGGGCTACCAGGAACTGGTAGACGAGGAACTGGTTGAGAAGAAACGCGGCCGCGGCATGTATGTCCTGCCCGGTGTCCGTGAAAAATTGCTGAATGATGAAAAAGAACGGTTTCTGCGAGATCAGTGGCCGGACGTGCTGGCGACGATCCAGCGTCTGGAGTTAGATCCCGCCGAGTTGCTGGCCAACGGCCACGACGAATAGCCGCTGCACGCGAGGGGATAGCAACCAATGGCAGCTTTGATTGAAGCGCGGGGCGTCAGTAAACACTTTGGAGACGTGCGCGCCGTAGACGATGTCAGCTTTGATATCGAGCGAGGCCGTATCGTTGGGCTGATTGGTCCGAACGGCGCGGGTAAAACCACACTACTGCAGGCCGTTCTGGGTTTAACAAGCTGCAACGGTACTCTGCGTGTGTGCGGTCACGATCCATTCCGCGAACGCCAGGCGCTGATGAATTCGGTGAGCTATGTTGCTGATGTCGCGGTATTGCCAAAGTGGATCACGGTAGCGCGGTTGCTCGATTACGTCGCCACGGTGCACCCGAAATTTGTGCTAAGTGATGCTCAGGCTGCGTTGCGGCAGACAAAAATCCAACCCAACGCCAAAGTAAAAGCGTTGTCGAAGGGTATGGTCGCACAACTGCATTTATCGATCATCATGGCTATCGACGCCGAGCTGCTGATTCTCGATGAGCCGACGCTGGGTCTCGATATTCTGTTTAGAAAATCGTTCTATTCAGAACTGCTAAGCGACTATTTCAACGAAGATCGCACCATCATTATCACGACGCACCAGGTCGAGGAGATCGAGAATATCCTGACCGATGTCATGTTCATCGACGATGGCAAGCTCGTGCTCAATGAGTCACTGGAGTCGATCGGCGAGCAGTACACCGAGTTGATGGCGACCGCCGAACACGCCGCCGCTGCACGCGCTTTGACACCGATTGCAGAGCGCAGCGTGTTTGGTCAAACCGTATTTACGTTCGCGGGCACGCCCAGAGACCGTTTGAAGGAGCTTGGCGAGGTGCGCACACCAGGGTTGGCCGATTTGTTTGTGGCGAGAATTTCGAGGGAGCGTGCCGCATGATCCAGCAGATGCCGATGTTGTTGCGCCGCGAGCTTTGGGAGCACAAGGCGTTGTATGTGACGCCGTTCGTCGTCGCTGCATTGATCGTGTTCGGATTCATCTTATCGTTCTTCGTCATGGTGTTTACGGGCTCGTCGTTCAATGCTGCAGTCGCTGCGTTGGAATTGACCGGCGCTCCGGCATCACTGGCTGGCGGTGCCGCACTGGTCGGTGTGCCGTTTGGCATGCTCAACCTGGCGTTGGTTGCCGTCATTTTTTTCTACAGCATCGATGCGCTGTACGCCGAGCGCCAAGACCGCAGCATCTTGTTCTGGCGGTCTCTGCCCGTCACTGATACTGAGACGGTCATCTCGAAATTCCTGACCGCGGTCATCGCTGCGCCGGTCGTCACGATGCTCGTGATGTTGGTGACACAGGTCATTCTGCTCGCGCTTGCTTCTATCGCAATTCTGCTGGGCAGCGGCAACCCGGTGGAGTTGCTGTTGGGGCCACTGCCGTTTGTGCAAACCTGGGTACTGTTTGGGTATTTCCTATTGGCAGGCTCGTTGTGGTTTGCGCCGGTCATCGCGTGGTTCCTATTCTGCTCGGCATTCGCCAAACGCTCGGTATTGATCTGGGTGTTTGTGCCGTGGATTGTATTGATCATGCTCGAGGGTATTGTGCTCCGCCAGGGCACGATTCTGAATATGATCGGTCATCGTTTCAGTGCCGGCGTACCCGCTGCGTTCACCGCACCGAGTGGGTTTGATATCAGTCAGGTCGATGACAATGAGCTGGTCGAGTTACTCACACGTGGCGAAGTCAATGTACTGGAACTGGTGGCGCCGGTGCAGTTTCTGACGACTCCGGCCTTGTGGGGCGGTTTCGCGGTGGCTGCTGCGCTATTGGCTGGCGCGATCTATTTTCGCCGTTTCCGCACCTGAGCTTCACGTCGTCGCGCATCAAGTCGTGTGTTCGCATCCGGTTTGGCGCTGACATTCAGCTTCTTCATTCTTGATCGAAACTGGTGGTATGAAAGCGCCAGCAGGCCGGCTGCTGTTTTCTGATTGAAGTTGGCGCGCTCCAGCGCTTGCTCGACATAGCGACGCTCGAACGCGTCGCGTTCGCGTTTCAGATTGCACGGTAACAGCAGGGCTTTGCCGGGTTGCGGCGCAACGGTGCTCGCGGGTGTCGGCGGCTCACTGACCAGTCGGAATGGTGAGTCGAAAGCATCGAAGATGATGTCATCGACCAGTTCTTCGCTGTCTTCCTGACGATAGACCGAGCGCTCGACGGCATTCTTAAGTTCACGGACGTTGCCGAGCCACGAGTGCTGCAGCAGTGTTGACGCGGCCCGTGAGTGAAACCCCGGAAAATGGTCGCGACGAAGCTCAGCGCACATGTTGACAGCGAAGCTATGTGCTAGCGGCAGAATGTCCTCAGCCCGTTCACGTAGCGGCGGCACCGTGATGACATCAAAGGCCAACCGATCGAGCAGATCCGCGCGGAACGTCCCTTTGTTGACGCGGGCTGGCAAATCTTCGTTGGTCGCAGCCACCAGGCGTACGTCGACATTCAGCGTTTCACTGCCGCCAACTCTTTCGAACTCGCCATATTCGATCACGCGCAGAATTTTCTCCTGCACACGCATCGATACGGTGCCGAGTTCATCCAGGATCAGCGTGCCGCCGTCGGCGCGCTCGAAATGCCCCGGGTGCTGCCGGTTGGCGCCAGTAAACGCGCCGGCTTCGTGACCGAATAACTCGGACTCGAGGATGCTCTCGGTCAACGCCGCGCAATTCACTTTGATCAGCGGCTGTTCCCAGCGTTCGGACAAAAAGTGCAGCCGGCCGGCGATTAATTCCTTGCCCGTGCCGCGCTCGCCAATTACCAGAACGGGCCTCGCCACAAGCGCCGCGCGTGACACATGTTCGAGCATTGCGAGAAAAACGGGCGACTCACCAATGAGCTGAATGTTCTGCATTAGCAAAAAATACTATAAAAATACAAAAAATAGAAAA
>JBCCBP010000035.1:0-37232 GCA_039033995.1 Pseudomonadota bacterium
ATGTCATCACGATCACCCAGATGCGTTTCTGACCAGGCCTCCCGCGACGTCGACTCATCACCGCCAACAGCGAGAATAACGAGGTCCGCATCCTTTGCCACCGCTACCGCCTGCTGGATCAACTCGCGATTCTGAGCGACGTCCGCGAGTGTCACGTCGTCGTCCCACCACGACCGGTTGTTGGTCAGCCGCACACCCGGCGCATGCACAATATCGACCACATCGCCGACGGCCGCCTCGAGCCCTGCCAGTATGCTGACCGTCTGACGTGGCTCGTCGGAATAGCCTCCCAACACCGTCACATCGGCATTGGGGCCGATAACCGCAATCCGCTGCAGTCCGTCCGTTGAAAGCGGCAGTGTGGAACGCTCATTCTTCACCAGCACAGCTGCCCGTTGCGCCGCCGTGCGCGCCAGCGCACGTGCCGCGGCATCGCCGGTGACGCGATCCGCCTCAGCGGGATCCGCGTAAGGATCGTCGAACACGCCGCCGCGCTGCTTCAGGCGTAACATGCGGGTGACCGCTTGATCGACAAGCGCCTCGTCCAGCTCGCCCGCTTCGATCTGCGCTTTCATCGCATAGAACGCAACGCCATCCGGCAGTTCGACGTCGACACCCGAGCGCAACGACAGTGCGCCGGCTTCGGCGATGGAAGACACGATACGATGGCGTCGCTCGAGCTCATTGATCGCAAAGTAATCAGCGACGACGACCCCATCGAAACCCCACTCGTCGCGCAGGAGCGTGTTCAGCAACCATTCGTTGGCGTGCGACGGAATACCATCGATTTCGTTGTAGCTCGCCATCACACTCGCGGCCTGCGCTTCTTTGATCGCCGCTTCGAACGGTGGCAAAAACACTTCACGCAGAAATCGCTCTGGCAGATACGCTGGCCCGATGTTCATGCCTGACTCGGGCTGGCCATGGCCGGTCATGTGTTTCAGCGTCGTCAGTACTTTGTCATCCGGGATCTGTGCCCGAGTGCCGTCGCCTTGAAACCCTCGTACGGCCGCAACACCCATGCGACTCACCAGATACGGGTCTTCGCCAAAAGTCTCCTCAATGCGCCCCCAGCGCGGGTCCAGCGCCACATCGACAACCGGCGACAACACGTGATGCACACCGCGTACGCGAATTTCCCGAGCAGTCACCGCATATACCTGCTCGATCAGTGCCGGATCAAAGGTACTGGCGAGCGCAACCGACTGTGGAAACGATGTCGCGTAGCGGCCCTGAAAACCATGCAGGCCTTCTTCATGAAACAGCGTAGGAATTCCAAGTCGCGTCTCGTTGATCATCCATCGCTGAATCGCGTTGGTCAGTGCCACCGTTTCGGCGGGCGTGCGCGCGGACAAGCGTCGCACGACCGTGGAATCATTGATGTCCTTGCGTTCACGCGGCCCTTCGAGACCGATGGTGTCTTGTGGTCGCGCGAAACAGCCAACGCCGTGCGGAAATGCCGCCGCCATCTTGTCGGGAGAGAACTGCCCGGTATCGTCGAGCACCTGCGTCTTGTTCATCCAGATACAGGTGAGTTGTGCCAGCTTCTCATCGAGCGTCATACGCGCTACGAGCGCGTCGATGTTATCTGCCGCGTCTTCAGCCACCGCCGGACACGCTGCGCTAATCGCGATCATCAAGACCCAGCCAAGCTTTCGCAAGTGGTACGTCATGTTTAGCCCCCAACATGCGCCACGGAAATGTGCGCACCCAATCGTGCTGCGAAGCGCCGCCCCCGTCGCTAAGAGCACTTGTGATCGATTAAATGTAAACGTTATCATTTCAGTCATGATGCGGCAACAAGACAATCCCATACCCGCTGGTGGCCCCGCCCCGACAGACGCGTCCGGTCAGGATAGCGCTCGCTGATGCGCTCGCCCGACATCATGCCGAACGCCACCGCGAGTCAACGCCAGTTTCACGAACGCGGCTTTGTGATCACGGGCCCGCTGTTCGAAACCGCGCAGTTACAGGCGCTATGCGCGGTGCTGCCGGAGCGCGCTAACGCCGGCACGCGCAAGATGCTGGACGAGCCACTGATCCGCGAGACAGTGACAGCCTTGCGCGCGCAGCCACAGCTCGCACCATTGATTGCGAATCGTGTCGCCGTGCAATGCATCTACTTTCACAAAGATCAGGCGACAAACTGGTCTGTGCGTCTGCACCGCGACTCCGCCTTCCCGATGACCGGCGACGGCCCGTGGCCAGCCGCCGGCGTCAAGGAAGGGCAAACCTATCGTCGAGTGCCGCATGAATTTGCCCGGCGACTGTGTGCTATACGCCTGCACCTCGATGGCGCACCCGAAGGCGATTTGACGGTACTCGCAGGCAGTCATCGCGAATCGATGCTGGTGCGTTCGACAGCCAAGCACCGTTGCGATGTGCAACGTGGTGCCGCACTGGTATTGACGCCCGCACTGCTGCATGGCTCCGCCAAACTGGACACGAGCCCGAGCCGTCGCGTCTTGCACTTCGTGTTCGCACCACGGGAATTGCCCTATGCTTACTCTTGGTATGACCCAGTCTGAGGCACAATGACAGAGATCACGCAAACGACACGGCTCGCACTACGCCACCTGCGCTTAAGCGATGCCGCATTCATTACCACATTGGTGAATGACAGTGCCTGGCTCAGATTTATCGGTGATAAATCTATCGGCAGTATCGAGGATGCCGAGCGCTATCTCGAGAACGGACCACTTACGATGTATGCCGAGCACGGTTTCGGCTTGTTCGCCGTCGTATTACGCGATACCGATGCGCTGATCGGCTTGTGCGGTCTGCTGCGACGCGATGGTCTCGAGCGCCCTGACTTAGGCTTCGCGTTCTTACCTGAGTATCGTCGCAATGGTTTCGCCACCGAAGCCGCCAAGGCCACGTTAGTTTACGCACAGCTGGTTCATGGCCTAACGCACGTTGATGCGATCACGTTGCCGGAGAATGAAAAATCCATCGCGTTGTTGCGCCGGCTCAAGTTTGACTATCAGCAGGACGTGCAACTCCCCGGTGATAGCGATATCGTTCAACGCTACACGGTGAAACTCTGATACCCCACAGTTATTCCCCTCGATTGCCGATCGCGTGTAACCGAATGGTCGCTCGCGCGCTATAAGCTTGAGAACTCGTTATTGCTCGCGACGAGTAAAACCAACAGGGGAATTCACAGCGATGAACAGAATGGCGGCGCTGATCGTGTTTTTGCCCTACCTCGCGGCGTATGTGTTGCTAGGGCTTGCGAACAATACGGCCGAACAACGTCACAACAGAACCGCACTAGCGACACAACTCGAGCGCTCGTCGCTTAAACGACAACAACACGCACCGCTCGGCATTCGGCTGACACCGGTCGCGTTTGCGGAGCAAATCACAGCGCCCGACAGCCAACTCGGTTCCTCACTCACCGTCGAGCGACAGCTGCGCCTTGCCATCGACCGTCTGGGCCAGGCATTCCAGCGTCGAGATCGCAACAGTCTTGAGCCCATGCTGACGCGCGACTACCTGCACATCAACGGCGACAGTGGCACCGTCCTCGACCGCGCACGCTGGCTCGAATGGATCGATAGCGAACAGCACGCCCTGCGCGGCAGGCAGTTGACCATCGATCGCTACAATATCTCCGACGTCGAGATTCGACTGCACGGTAGCAGCGCGTTCGTCACGGGCGTGGTTGTGACCGCCGGTACTCGCAATGGTCAGCCATTCATGCGCCAACTGCGCGTCAGCAACTTTTGGGTACTGACAGATGGCCAATGGCGTCGCGCCGGCTTCCACGACGCGGTGCTCGGAACGACGTAGTCGTGGCGCGAGCGGAGACTTGCGATTCATAGCAATGGTCCCCATATCGACAGTATGGGCAACGTGAAACCAACAGCGCTACCAGACGATGCGCTACTCCGTCGCTATGCCGATGGTCAGGCCTACACCGATTGCTATGCGACGGAAGTTTCCGAGCATTTGAGCTTCGCAAACTACGTCACGGCTTTCTACACGACGCGACTGTTCAAACTGGAACGTTGGTTACTGGCTACTTTTGCGAAACGTCCGTCCAACGACGAACAGGCTCGGGCGCTCGCCAATGGCGACGACGACCACTTCGCTGCCTGGCAAGTCGAGGCGCGGCAAACATCACAGTTGCTATTAACTGATTTCTCTGGACGCACGCGCTCCTGGCTCGCGATCGAACCGAGCGAAGCTGGAACGCGGTTCTATTTCGGATCGGCCGTGGTGCCGACAGGCTACGACAAACAAGGTCACGCGAAAATGGGGATCGTGTTTCGCGCCTTGTTGGGTTTTCACCGGCTCTACTCAGTCGCACTGCTGAAAGCTGCGCGTCGGCGCGTGCTTTCGCCGGCGTTCAAGTGCTCATCGACCAAGGATTAGCACTAGCGAACTGCTCAGCGAGATAATCGATCGCTACGCGCACCTTTGCCGGTAACAGGCGAGCACGCGGATACACTGCATAGATGCCCAACTCCGCTGGCTGCCAATCGGTCAGTACGCGCCGCAATTGACCATTGCCTAGGTAGGCATACGTCAGAAATTCCGGCTCGAGAATGATCCCACGACCGGCTACCGCAGCGGCAACCGTTGCGGGACCGAAGTTAGTACGAAAGTCACCACCGACCTTGATGGTCTCGCGTTCTTCTCCGCGCTCGAATGTCCAGCTCGCCCCCTGTGCCAGCCACTTGTAGAGCAGGCAATTGTGTTCGACAAGCGCTGCTGGAGAATCGGGCACGCCATGCTTTGCCACATAGTCGGGCGATGCACAAAGCGTCAATGAACAGCGTGCCAAACGCCGGGCAATGAGACTCGAGTCTGGTAGCTCGCCCACGCGAATCGCCAGGTCGAAGCCCTCGTCAACCAGATCGACCACACGATCGTTCAGGGTCAGGTCGATAGAGATATTGGGATACCGGTGTTGTAGTTCGCACAACAACGCCGTGACGAATCTGCGACCGAACTCGACGGGGGCGTTGACCTTTAGAGCACCACTTGGGTCGGACTGCATACCGGTGGCTTCAGCGAAGGCCTCATCGGCACGCTGCAACAAATCACGCGCTCGAACATGGAATCGTTCGCCCGCTTCCGTCAGCGTCAAACGACGTGTCGTTCGTCTCAATAGCGTGACGCCAAGTGTCTGTTCCAGCGCGGCGACATGCTTACTCGCCATCGGGCGGGATAAGTCCAGGGCTTCAGCCGCATTGGTAAACGACCCGAGCTCCACCACCTTATCGAACACCCGAATGGCGCGTAAATCGTCCATATCGTTTCTTTTTAAGAAATAATTAATTCCTAAAATAGCTAATTATCTTCCAATTGGAAACCTCTACATTAGCTCCGTCACTGAAATAAACGCGTCGTATCAACGATCCGACGCTCAAACGGAGAACCTGAAATGACCAATGAACATGCTGTCGGCTACGCCACACTAATCCTGCGCCTTTCACTCGGACTGATGTTCGTCGCGCATGCAGCGCTGAAGATCTTTGTCTTTACACCCGCCGGTACGGTTGGCTTTTTCAGCTCGCTTGGCCTGCCCGCTTTTTTCGCCTATCTCACCATCGGCATGGAGCTATTTGGCGGTGTCGCATTGCTGGTCGGTGTCTATACCCGTGCCGTATCACTCGCACTGACGCCGGTGCTGATCGGAAGCATTGCGCTCGTGCATGGCGACAAGGGCTGGTTGTTTGCGAATGAGGGCGGCGGATACGAGTACCCGCTGTTTCTCATCGCTGCATCCATCGCCCTCGCGCTGCTAGGCGACGGACCGTATAGCGCCCGACGTTGGCTGGTCTCGAGTGACCAGGCGCGCGGTCCGCAAGCCACCCACGCATAAACCCCGATCAAAACTTACAAACGGAGACCAATCATGACAGAAAAGAACACCATCGCAGTTCGCGATGCCGCAATCAACGACGCCATACTATCTGGCACAGCTATGGAGGCGTTCGAACGCTATTACGCTGACACGATCGAGATGCAGGAAAACGACGCAACCCCAACGATCGGTAAAGACGCCAACCGCGAGCGCGAAACCGCATTTTTCGGCGCGATCACCGAGTTTCGTGGGGCGAGCCTGCTAGAAACAGGTATCGGCGAAAATGTCACCTTCAGCCGCTGGCTGTATGACTACACACACGCCGAGTGGGGCGAGCGACGCTACCATCAGGTTGTCGTTCGCACGTGGCGCGACGGTTTGGTTATTGCCGAACGCTTCTATTATGGCTGACATGGCAGAGCGGCGCGGGCATTCTCTCGCGCCGCCTTTCAGGCAGGTGCAACCATGACCGACCTCCCAACGCTATTTCTATCCCACGGTGCACCAACGTTGCTGATCGATGAGTGCCCCGCACGCGACTTTCTACGCGCGCTTGGCGCATCGCTACCACGGCCACGGTCAATCATCGTCATATCCGCTCACCATCAGTCACCGTTTGTGGCCGTAAGCGTCGATACTAAACATCTGACACTACATGATTTCTCGGGCTTCCCACCGTTGCTGGAAAAATTTCACTACAACGCACCTGGAGCGCCGGATCTGGCGCACCAGATCATCACCGCCTTGCACGATGCGGGCTTTGACGCGCGTGCGCAGCGCAATCGAGGACTCGACCATGGTGCCTGGATCCCATTGTCATTGCTCTACTCGGCCGCCAACATTCCCGTTATTCAGGTATCGCTGCAGCGTGGCGGCGGCGCACGCTTTCACCGACGTCTCGGCGAAACATTGCGACAGAGTACGCCGCGAGGCAGCTTGATCGTGGCCTCGGGGAGCGTAACTCACAGTCTGGCAACATTCTTTGCTCAGCCCGCGGAGCTGGTAGCACCGGTGCCGGGCTGGGTCAGTCGTTTCTCAGACTGGTTAAACGCAGCATTGACCGCACAGCATTACGACGATGTGGAATGTGCGTTGCAGCTCGCACCAAACGCCAGGCGTAACCATCCCACGGATGAACACTTCCTGCCGCTGCTGGTTGCGCTCGGCAACAATGATCACGTCACGCCGCAAACACTACATCGCAGCACGACGTTTGGCGTTCTGTCAATGGATAGCTACGCGTTCACGCACGACCTCTGTAGCGACTAGCCGCCTTCATCGCCATTGCGGTACGCTTGCCAGATGGATGTCAACACCGCAACTACCAAACTGGCCGACGCCTGGCAGGCTTGGCTCTCAGGCGCCATCAGCGCGATTCAAAGCTCGACCTTCTACAGTCAGATCGCCGTCATTGTTGTCGCGCTCGTCATCACCGGGTTCATCGCTCGTGCACTGAAAAAGCTGCGGTGGTTCCAGCAGCCGGCCAGCACGAGCAACATAACCAGGTTACGCAGTGGCTTCTACCGCGCACGGTTCATGCTATTCCCGCTCGCGCTGGTACTCACGCTACTGGTTGCCACCCATCTTGGCGAAAACCTGTCGCATCCGGTCTGGTTGCTGCGCATCGCTGAAGGCGTCGCATTGGTTTACTTGATCTATACAGGCATCGCACGACTCGTCACCAATGGTTTCATCCGCTTTATGGGCCACTGGGTGGGTGTGCCGTTAGCGCTACTCGCCGTGTTTGGTTGGCTCGGCGATGTCACCACATTCCTCGATAGCCTCAAGCTGCCATTGGGCAGTGAGTCTGTGAATTTATCGGCCTACACCTTACTGCGCGCGTTCGTTCTAGGTGCGTTTCTGTTCTGGCTGGGGCGCGCATCGAATACGATCGGCAAAGAGACCATTCGGCGTCAGGAGCAGCTGGACGTTGGCACCCGCGAGGTGTTCGTCAAGCTCTTCGAGATCGTTGTATTCGTCGTCATCTCCCTGCTGTTACTGCGCGTTGTCGGTGTCAGCCTGACTGCGCTAACCGTTTTCGGCGGCGCGCTGGGGGTTGGTTTGGGTTTCGGTCTGCAGCAGATCGCGTCCAATTTTATTTCCGGCATCATTCTGTTACTCGACCGCTCGGTCACCATCGGCGATTTCGTCGAGCTCGAAGATGGACGCTCGGGCACGTTGCGTGAATTGAACATGCGCTTTGGCGTGCTGGAGACGTACGACGGGAAAGACATCGTCGTCCCGAACGAACAGTTCATCACATCCAAGTACACCAATTGGACGCACAAGGATCCTAAGCAACGCTATTCGATCGAATTTCAGGTCGCCTATTCGACCGACCTCGATGCGCTGTTCGAAGATTTAAGAAAACTCTGTCAGGAACACCCGCGCGTGCTGAGTGGCGATGTCTATCCGATCGAGTTTCAACCCGATGCCGAAATTGCAGGCTTTGGAGATTCCGGGATCGATGTGCTGATCGAATACTGGATGGACGGTGTTGACGATGGCGCCAATCGCGTCAGCGCGGACCTTCTGCTAGCGATTTACCACTTGTTCGCCAGAAAAACGGACTACGAATTTCCGTTCCCGCAGCGAGAAGTACGCATTCTCGGGGATCAACCTTAAATATTCGACAAATACTCTACCCATGCGTTGCGGTAACCGGTTCACGAACAGAACGCGACGGGTTGTGTTATAAAATAACAGTGGCAAGGAACTCGTGCCTGTTGTTCTATTTTTTGGACAGTGCACGACCACATCAACCCGGCAACGGCTACAAGGAGTAGACATGAAACGACACATCGCATTCGTCACTACAGCACTCATCGCGTTATCGGGGTGCTCGTCTGTCGGCGGTTACGTCGCGGCACCAACGCCCGACGACTACGGCTACTCGGATGAAGTGGTAGACGCACAAACTTACCGCGTTCATTTCAACGCGAAACAAATACTCAACACGCGACGGTTGGCCGACTACACGTTGCGCCGCGCAGCAGAAGTCACGGTCGAAAATGGCTACGACTGGTTCAGCATTGTCGAGCCGGGGGAGCCGGTTACTGACACCGGTGCTGATAAACCAGCGAACTACAGCTTTATGCCGGCACGGCAGTTCACTGGACTCCAACAAGGGCCAGGAAGGGCCAACCTCCGGAACATGGGATCCGTCACCAACTCACCCAACATCACTGGCGATCCGTCTGAACGTCCGCTAGATGGTCTGACTATCGAAATTTACGTCGGCGCTGGAGAAGTACCGGCTGACGGATTTGCTTATGACGCGAAGGGTATCCTCGGTATTCCGGCTGAGACGACCTAACGCGGCGAACCGTATGACGCAGTGACAAAGGCGGCCTTCTCTGGCCGCCTTTTTTGTGATGGGTAGTGGCCAGGCGATTGGTTATTCCTGTGTACAATAGCGTTTTCGTCGATCAGAGACTGACAGCGCGATGACTGAATCTGCCAGGCCGCAATACTTCGGGCGCGACCTTGAGGCAATGACGTTTGCCGACAACTATCACCGCTGGATCGTCGATCGTTTTCAACCCTACATCGGTGACGACACCGCCGAGATCGGCGCTGGTATCGGCAATTTCTCGCGCCTGCTGCGGCCCCATACCGCGCGACTTACGGCCTACGAACCTTCCGAGAACATGTACCCCGTGTTGCATGAACAATTTGCCAACGATGACGGCGTGACCACCCACAACGGCTTTTTCGGTGTGGGTGATGACAACGGACCGACTCGTTTCGATACGGTGCTGTATGTCAATGTGCTCGAACATATTGAAGACGACAAAACTGAACTCGAGCGCGTGCTACACGCCCTAAAACCGGGCGGACATTTGCTTGTGTTTGTACCCGCTTTATCGTTTTTGTATAGCGATCTGGACAAACAGGTCGGACACTATCGTCGCTATCACAAGCGACCGCTTGCGGAGCTTGTGCAACAAGTGGGTTTTGAGCTGGACTGGATTCGCTACTTTGACCTACTCGGCATTGCACCGTGGTACATCGCATTCACGCTGTTGGGTCGTTCCGTGACTGGCAGCAACGTCTCTCTGTACGACCGCATTGGCGTGCCGATCACGCGATCGATAGAGCGCGTGATCAACCCACCCGCCGGCAAAAATCTGATCCTCGTCGCGCGCAAGCCGTAACGACGTTAGCCGCTAATGCGCGCCAACGAAATGCTCGAGCCACACGTTCAATAACGCATCGATATCGGCGAGCACCTCGTCGTCAAACGCAGCGCGCATGCCATCTCGCCATTGCAGTGCTTCGCGATTACCGAGTGCTGCCGCTTTCTCGATCCACAACAGCGCGCTTCGAGGCTGTTTCTCGACGTCCATGCCATGCCAAAACATCATGCCCAGGTTGCGCATCGCATGGGCGTTTCCGAGCGCCGCAGCCTGCTCGTAATAGGCGACCGCAGCAGCAACGTCTTTGTCGATGCCGTCGCCAGTCGCGTGCATGACCCCCAGGCTAACCAGCCCATCTGACGCGCCCGCATCAACCGACTGTTTGAAAAGCGTGATAGCCCGCGATGGATCGCGCGGGCGATCACCATTGACATGCGCAAGCCCCATGCGCCAGAGCGCTCTCGCGTGGCCACGGCGAGCGGCGATGTCATACAGCGCCAGCGCGGCCGCGGTATCTTGTTGCACCCGCCGACCTTGCTCGAGCAACTCGGCTGAATAGACTAGTGCATCATCGACCCCCTCCTCGCCCGCAGCACGCAATAGCGCAATAGGATCCGTCGCGGGCTCTGTCTGCGGGCAATCGGTCTCAATCAAGCTCACCCCAAAATGGTATTGCGCGACGGATTGCACTAGGCTCTCCTGCTGACTGAGCTTGTGCAATCGTCGGCATGCATTCTCCGGCTCCTCTGCGAGCAAACGCACTGCCAGGTTCAAACTGGCGCCGGGATCACCCAGCGCGTCGCCACGTTCGAGATAACCGCGCGCGCGTTGTTCGTCCGCATCGACACCGAGCCCCATCGAAAAAATGGTCGCAAGCACGTTCGCGCTTAGCGCATAGTCCTGCTCGAGCGAACGCTCGGCCCAGGCAATAGCACGTTGCATGTTCGGTGTCGTGTCTGCCGACAATTCCGCGTTGATTTCGGCACCCATGTAGGCCATCGCAAGATAAAACCAGGTCTCGGCGGAGCCTTCCTCGGCAACCGGCGTCAGTAGTGCGATCGCTTCATCGTGACGACCGGCTGAAACCAATTGTTCGGCCCGTTCATGCAGCAACGCCAAATCCGACATTGGTGATTCAGCGGCGTCTGCAGCAGACGCGTCTGGCAACGCCAGGACGAGTACTGCGATGAAACAAATCAACGTCTGGAGTGGTCTTGTTGGCATCGATGGTCTCTTGCACGCGGTTCGAGTCTCAGACTGTATCACGCGCTATTCACAAGCAGGTCACACACGCATCACGCCACCACTAACGAGGGCTCTACCATGTTCCAATCGAGATTCTACAAACCATACTTGGCGTTTATCGCCGTAATCAGTCTGTCCGGCTGTGCCACGCTCACAAACGACGCGAATATTCCGATAGCCGTCAGCTTTTCCGATGGTGCTAGCGGCACCTGTACGTTCTCGAACAAGCGCGGCACCTGGACAGTCGATGTGCCATCGGAAGGCACACAGATCCGTCGTTCGGATGATGACCTGAACTACACCTGCGTGACAGCCGACGGGCGCAGCATCGAAGGTGCCATTCAAAGCGAGATTGAAAAAGACAAGTGGTTTGCCAGCGTTGTCTTTCTCGATTTCGGTTTAACAGACTCCATTACCGATAAGCACCGAACCTACGACCGAAATCCAGTCATCGGGGTGCCTGACGCCAACTGACACAGACAGCGCGCTGGTGCACACTTACGGTGGGACACTTGCCGGAGCAAACACATGCCTGCACCAAGGATCGAAACGGAGCGACTTATCCTGCGCGCGATCGACCCGGAGCGCGATTTCGACGCCTGGGCAACCGCAATGGCCGATGAAGAAACCGTGCGCTACATCGGCGGCAATGTGATGGATCGCGCGACCGCCTGGCGCAGCATGGCTACGGTCATTGGCCACTGGCAGATACGCGGTTACGGCTTCTTCTCAGTCGAAGAAAAGACGACGGGTCAGTGGGTCGGGCGCGTCGGACCCTGGTTTCCGGAAGGCTGGCCCGAGCCTGAAATCGGCTGGACGATTATGCGCGAACACTGGGGCCGCGGTTTGGCGACGGAAGCCGGCGCTGCCTGCATCGACTATGTCCGTGACACGCTGGGATGGAAACAGGTTATCCACGCTATTCTCGAAGGCAACCTCGGCAGCGCGGCCGTTGCTGAAAAACTCGGGTCTCAGCGACTGCGTGAACAGCAGGGCCTTGGTGGCGTCACAGACGATACGGTGTGGATCTACGGTCAGACCTTTTAGCGACGCTACAGTTTTTCGTTTCGACGCCGTTAGCAAGGCAGGCTGTTCGAAAAGGATGACGAGATGGCACGCATCAATCGACGCGGGGGTATCCTCGCGCTCATCGGCTTAGGCGTCACCGCCGCAGGCTGTGTCTCAGTACCTGCAGCGCCTCCTGGCGCCGTGGCTGCAGGACCTGTCAGTCAGGCGATGCTGCTGGTCAGTCGTCCCGACGGTACAGTCGTGCAGCAACGCATCGATATCGATGCTGACGTCTGCATGAAGGCGGCTGAAACGCCGCGCACAACCTGCTTTAAACAAAGCGATGCGATGTTTGACACGGCAGGTGTTCTGGTTGGTTTTGAGATGACCGAGCAGCGCTACGAACTGTATCCCGCGCAGTAAGCCTCAGGGACATTCGGTGCCGCCTGTGCGGCGCAACACCCAGTCGACCGCATTGCCCAGCAGGTGCAGATAGTTTGCGTCGGCATACGATGTGTGTTGATGACCTAGCGCGGAATAGACGCCGCGATAGTCGCCCTCGCAGACTGCCCAGACCATTGGGTGTCCGGCGGGTGACGGGCTCATTCGGAGGTCGCGTGGCCAGCGCTCGACAATCGTGTTCAGCGGTGAGTAACTCGACTCATCGATACCAACCAGCAGCGTCATGCCCGGCAGAGCCGGCGGTGCATCGAAGCTATACCACTCATCACGATGCGGCCATCGCAGTGGCAAGCCATCCATCACCGGATGTGTGACGGCCAATGTGACTAGCGTGGCGCCCTGTATCTGGGGGTCCATCGTATGGCCGATGAAGTGAGTTCCGACCAGACGATTTTGATACCAGTCCCACGGTTGCAGTGAACTGTCACCGCTGCCGTGCACGCCGATCCATGCGCCGCCGCGCGTCATCCAGCGCTCGAATGCCGCCTGCTGCGGACGGGACAACGCATCACCCGTCACATTGTTAAACACGATCAATGCAAAACGCGAGAGCTGCGCGTCGTTGAACACCGCCGCATTCTCGGTCGTAAAAAAACCGAGCGCCCGTTCGCTTGCCATGGCGGCGAATGCGGCATCCGCGCCAGCAATACCCTCGTTATGTCGCCAACCGGCGGTCTTTGAGAACACGAGCATCGCGGGCTCGCGCAGGTACTCACTGATCTGTGGTGCGACGTTGTTGCGCTGAGCTGCTGGTGGATGTGCACAAGACAGCAACAGCAGGCAGAACGCCACGCCGATCACTCGTGTGCTACAACGTGATTGTATTCGCCCATGTCGTGGTGTCCACAGAACTGACACGATGATGCCCTTGCCGTATTCCGGTGAGGACAGTCTACACGAGACTCTACGCGATTCGGCGGGGCAGCCGGCGACTGACTGCCCCGCCAACACGTCGCAAGTCACCGATCTCAATTGATCTCCTGCACCTGCATCACGAGATCATTCCAGTTGCGCTGATTCTCGATATCGTGCTCCAACCCTTGCTCATCCGCGATCCGGAACCGTTTCAAAGCGGGTGTCTTGCTGGTCGCCTGATACAACCAGTACGCCTCCGACTTCAACGCTGCCTCAATCGGTTGGTCGATCGACTCATAAACCATCTGCTTGCACGCGTTGATCGATTCAACAGGAAAACTTGCGATGCGCTTTGCGAGCGTATCGACGTAGGCACCAATCTCATCCGGCTCCAGTGCTTTGTTGATAGTACCCATCGCTTCCGCCTCATCGGCATCGAAGTCCCTCGCACTGAGTATGATTTCGAGCGCACGGCCGAGACCCGTCTGCCGCGCCATACGCGATGCACCGCCACCACATGGCAGGATGCCCATACCGACTTCCATCTGCATGAACTTGAACTTACCGCGCGCCGCAAATCGCATGTCGAGCGCCAAGGCCAACTCATGACCGCCACCCCGCGCAAAGCCTTCCAGTTTCGCAATGGTCGCCTGTGGTACCTTGCTAATCCGCTCACAAATCGCCTGCAGATCCAGCAGTGTTGCTTCATCACGCGACACGGCCTCATCCGACATATCTTTCAACAACTCGGTGTCGTAGTGACATACCCAGATTTCAGGGTTGGCGGAATCAAACACGACAACTTTCGTGTCGCGGTCACGCTCGAGGCGCATCGCCAGGCTGTTCAGATCGGCCAGCATTTCCTGACCCTGTACGTTGACAGTGCCAAAGTTGAACGTCACCGTCATCACAGCGCCTTCTTTTCTTACCTTAAAGGTTGTGAATCCTTCATATTTCATCGTCATTCTCCTTGTGTGATTAGTCTCGATCTGTAGGCCTTAGTCGACCGACAACAAACGCGCGATGGCGGCTTCGATGCCAGCGACAACGGCATCGACCGTGTCGGCCCGCAGTGCATCGGGGTGTGGGTTAGCGAAGCGTTGACTGTCGTTATCAAAGTATTTGCCCGAGGCATCGGCGAACTCCGGGCCAAGCGCTGCGCGAATCAGGATGTCCGCACCGATTCCAAGGTCTTTGCCGTCACTGCCGTACGCTTCCTTAACCATCTTGCTGCCTAGGAACGAGGCCGGATTGACGGCGATCATGACGGGACCATCGCTCCCCAGTCGCTCGGCAAACCGTCGCGTCCACATCGTGATCGCAAGCTTGCTTTGTGCGTAGGCAGCATTCGCAGCCAACGGTCGTTGACCTGCCAGCGCCTGCAGATCCACGGGCGCCTGTGCCGCTGACGACAGATTGACGACGCGGCCGTCGGGCGACATCAGCGGTAACAGTCGTTGCGTGAGGAGATACGGCGCTACTGTGTTGACGATGAAGCGCACATCGTCACCGGCTGGCGTAGTCGGGTGACGAGTTTCGAACACACCGGCATTGTTGATCAACACATCGATCGCTTCGTGCCTCGCCGTGACCGCATCTACCATGGCTAGCACATCGCTGAGTTGACTGAGATCTGCCCGGTACGATTCGATAGTCTCTGCGCCTTCCAGCGCGGTCAGCATCGCCTGCGTTCTCACGAGCTTTTCTTCGTTGCGCCCGTGCAAGAGCAATGTGTGGCCTGCCGCAGCAAGTCGTTTCGCGGTCTCGAGGCCGATACCATCCGTCGCGCCCGTCAACAAAATCGTCTTCCTCATGTTCATTCCTTGTGGTCAAAGTGCGGCAACAGATCAGCCGCAATGGTCTGCAATGTGCTTTCAATATCCGCGCGATTGAAACGTAGATTCAATGCGATGTGATTGACGCCGATGGCCTGACGTGACATCAGGTAGTCGCGCAGTGCGTTGACGCCCAGACGCAAACCGAGATGAATCGCTTGCGGCGGTGCCAGCGGGTCATCAACAAGATCCACATACAGCGGCTCCATGACCGGCTTATCGGTGTGTCCGGCTTGTGCAATCGCAGATCGATAGTCAGCGATCAGACGTGCTTGCGTCAGTGCCGGGCGTGGATAGGTCATCCATCCGTCGGCGTGTGTGGCGAGCCACTCAGGCGATTGCTGGCTCCCGCCGGTCGCCAGTAATGGTAGATGCCCCCCCGCAGGCTTTGGCAACAGGTCCATGCCACCGCCGACCGCGCCCAATGGATTCGAGACTTGTGGTCGTGATGAGGACAGCGCGCGCAGGTAGTCGTAAGCCGAGCGAAAACGATCGCCGCGCGAATGGTAGTCGACGTCGAATGCGGGATACTCTTCGGGTCGATCACCAGACGCGATGCCCAGCAACAACCGACCGTCCGACAACGCATCGACCGTCGCTGCGGCTTTCGCGGTATGCACCGGGTGACGCAACGGCAGGATGATGCTCGCGACACCCAATGCAATCTGTCGGGTTTGCGATGCCAACGAACCAAGGTAAACAAAAGGATCGAAGGTCTGCCCGGCGTCGCCGAAACTCGGCACATCGAAGGGCACATCGCGCAGCCAGACCGCCGCGAAGCCCAGTGACTCTGCCAGCTGTACACGGGCGATGTGATCTCTCATCGTTGGCACCGTTCGATCCGGATAGGATTCGATCGGTACAACCAGGCCGATCGACAAGCGATCAGGCGCGAATACCGCGCGGTACGCCGTATTCAATGGCGCGAATGCGGCTTGCGTCGTTTTGAGTGGCTGAGCAGTCATGGCGGGTTACTCGAAACGCACGAGCGTCCGACTCTCGATGCTCTTGCGTAGCGTGTGACCACCTTCTGGTTCCGCCATATCCAGCGCGCTATGCGCCAGATGAGACCGACCGCGGTTGTCATAGATGTTGAAGATGACGACCTCGTCGGGCGTCATCTGTGACAGATAAAACCACTCATGCGCGTCGTTCGCAGCAACGCCTAGAATCTCGCCGACGCGGTCAGGATAGACGAGCTCTATCGTCATCCAATCATCGGCAGCTACCGTGGCGGGACGGATGAACCCCAATGGCGATGACTGAATAGGATGTTCGACCGGTCGCCATACATTGATGAACGCATAGTGGCCAGCCTCGTAGTCGCGGGCCAGCTCAGGACCAACGAGATCGATCACCCGTTGCTTCGCACCCTGCGTGCTGTAATCATTGTGAACATTACGCGCTGGTTTGCGTGCGGCATTGGGATCATCGATACGCACCGTATGATCGAAGACCAGTACTTCTCGCGCACCGATTGACTCTTGTAGCAGGGTCTCCAGGCTGCGGTCGTAGCTGTCTCGCCACACGGCATCAGCGGAGAACGTCTTAACGGTAGTCGGCGCTTTCGAGAATCGAATGCCGTCCCGCTCAAAATCGACCGATGATGCCGCGTTCCGCAGATCCGCCACCTGCACGGCGGTGCGCGTAAGCTCGGGCGATTCCAGATTGCCGACAATGCCATCCACATCAAACCGAAACTGTTGTGGCACCGGCCGCTTTACGTGGTAGTTCACAAACGCCAATTCGCGCATCGGTCGCTCCTTATCTGCGAGCGCCAATGGTGCGCTCTGATCAACTGAAGTCAGAGCTTATTGGGATCTATTAATTATAAAAACAGGTCTTTTCGGAGTACAGTTTAATGTTTTTATATATAATTAGCCGATTTTCGTATTGAATCCCGAAGAGACGTCTTACACCAAGAGCGGCACAGGCAGGCAAATTGGGCTGGGCATTGTTGCTGACCCCAATTTCTCGTACCGTGCTGGCATGATTCGACCCTGTTACCGAGCCTTTCTGGGCTCACTGCTGATCACGGCATGGATGATCGGCCTGCCAACCGCGACCGCACACCCGGAAGATGAGTTTTGCGTGCCCGGAGAAAGCGAGCTCGACCCAGCTCTGTGCGAACAACTTGCTGCACTAGACAGCGTCGACGGCAACAAAGCGCGGCTTACTGAGCCGGTGCGAGACGCGGCAGGAAACGTGCGTAGCAGCGCATCGACGTTTCGACTCTACGTCGGCATCGGCGTTGGTCACATTTTGCCTGGCGGCCTCGACCATATTCTGTTTGTGCTGGCGCTGTTCCTGACATCTACCCGATGGCGCGCGCTTGTGATCCAAATTTCGATGTTTACGATCGCGCATACGGCGACATTGGGCCTGACAGCCAGTGGACTCATCAACCCGCCCGGGAATATCGTCGAGCCACTGATCGCAGCCAGTATCGCGTTCGTCGCGATTGAAAATGTCTTCGTCAAGGACATGCCGAGTTGGCGCCCGCTCATTGTGTTTGCGTTTGGTTTGTTACACGGGATGGGCTTTGCCGGTTTCTTCGGCGAGCTCGGTCTGCCGGACAATCAATTTTGGAGCGGATTGATTGGCTTTAACGTTGGCGTGGAGATTGGCCAACTGGGGATTGTGGCCGTTGCCTGGATATTGATTCGAGGCTGGCGTCAGCTCAATCCGGAGAAGTTCTCGCAACGTTATCGGCGCTGGGTGGTTCAACCCGCCTCGTTGCTGATCTGTGTGACCGGGATATGGTGGACGGTCGAACGATTGCTGTCGATGTAATTGATTCAAAAAGACTGCGGACGAACGCCCATCGACAGGACGTCCGTCCGCGATCTGTCGACTAGTTAGTCGCCATCGACGTCGAAGCCGCGACCGATCAGCAATGGCTCGATGCTGGGATCAGAGCCCCGGAAATTTCGGTACAACTCATCCGCTGGGCGCAAACCACCGGCTTCGTAAACCCAACGTTTCAGACGCGCTGCAACTTCCGGATCGAAGATATCTTCGGCTTCCTTGAAGGCATTGAAACCGTCGGCATCCAAAATTTCTGACCACAAGTACGCGTAGTAGCCCGCTGAGTAGCCACCCGCAAAGATATGGCTGAAATACTGCGAGCGATAACGGGGCTCGATCTCATCGATCAATCCGTATTCGTCAAGCACCTTTTCCTCGAACGCTGTCGCGTCAGTAATCGCGTTGGCCTCGTCGACACTCAACATGTGCCAGCGCAGGTCCAGCAATGACGCAGCGATATACTCTGTCGTACTGAAACCCTGATTGTGATTGGCAGCTGCCAGCATGCGCTCGACAAGCGCCTCCGGGATCACCTCACCCGTTTCATAATGCGTCGCGTAGAGCTCGAGCATTTCAGGCTGCGCGGTCCAGTGCTCCAGGATTTGCGCCGGGAACTCGGTGTAATCGCGCGGCCCATCAACACCGGCGAAGCTCGGATAATCGATCTTCGTCATGATGCCATGCAAGCCGTGACCGAACTCATGGAACAGCGTCGACACTTCATCAAAGCGGAGTAAGGTCGGCTCGCCCGTCGCTGGCGTCGTCAGATTCATATTGTTTGAGACCACAGGGCGAATGCCCTCGCCTTCGATATTGGATGCCGTGCGGAAGCTGTTCATCCATGCACCACCCCGTTTGGAGTCGCGCGCATACATATCGAAGTAGAAGACGCCCAACAGGTCACCATTGGCCTCGCGCACTTCGTACGCCGTGACGACGTCGTTCCAGACAGGAACATCCAGCGGGGTGAACGTGACACCGAACAGGCGCTCAGCCATTTCGAAAGCACCTTCGGTGACCGCGCCTAGCTCGAAATACGGCTTCAGGGCATTCTCGTCGAGGTCGTAGCGTTGCTTGCGAATCTTCTCGGCATAGTGCCACCAATCGTGGCCAGCGAATTGGAACGTCTCGCCAATCATCGCCTGCATATCGTCACGTTCTTGTTTGGCTTGCGCCAGACCCGGCTCCCATACGCGCAGCAAGAAGTCTTCCACACCTTTCGGCGTGCGCGCCATGTTGTACTCGAGAATATAGTGCGCGTGAGACTCATAGCCGAGCAACGCCGCACGTTGGGCCCGAAGCTGCGCGACCTTGATCGCCAACGGACCGTTGTCTGTTTCTGCTTCAGTCGCTCTTAGACGATAGCCATTGAACGCCTGCTCTCGCAGCGCGCGATTCTCCGACTGTGTCATGAACGTCTCGTAGACCGAGCGATCCAGCGTCACAATCCAGGCTTGTTGCTCGTCGTTCCAGATACTCGACTTAAACGAGTCGGACAGACCCGCCGTATCCGCCTCATCGGTGATCGCCAGTTTGAAAGCCTTTGTCGAAGCCAGCAGGTTCTGACCAAACTGAGTTGTCAGCCCGGACAGTTCAGCGTTGATCGCCGCAACCTTGTCTTTGGTATCCGCATCCAGCGCCGCACCTGAACGGACGAAACCGCGATGCGTCAACTCCAGCAAACGCGCTTGTTGCTCATTGAGGCTCAGCGTATCGCGCGACTCGTAAATGGTTTTCACACGTTGCCATAGCGTATCGTTGAGTGAGATCTTGTCCGACTCGCGTGTCCACATTGGATAAATGATGCCCTGAAGCTCCCGTTTCTTGGCATTGAGCTCGGTACCGGCCAGTGGCCCAAAGACCAGACCGACTTTCAGGGCCAGATCACCGACTTCTTCCAGCGCCAATATCGTGTTCTCAAACGATGGTGGCTCAGGGTTATTGACGATGGCGGCAACTTCTTCGCGTTGCTCCAACATGCCCTTTTTGAAAGCGGGCAGGAAATGATCATCGCTGATGATATCGAATGGGGGTGCGCCGAACGGGGTGTCCCAATCTTGCAGGAATGGATTGCCGGCGAGCTCCTCAGCCGTCACCGTGATGTCGTCGGCCGATGCCGCGGGCGTCTCAGCCGCCGGTGCGTCTGACGTTGCCTCCTCGCTCTTGCCACATGCCACCAAGACGAAAAAAACAGACGCCAACAGCGCCAACTTAAGCTGGTTCATCGTGATTCCCCTAGAGATTTGACCGGCGCGAATCGCCCCGAATGGGCAGGAGTATCTCAATTTAATGCCTCGAGGTCACGCTCCCGGCAATGCCTCGGGCCCGAATTGATTGAGTTCGCTGCGCTAGTCGCGCCACTTGATCGAGCAACCGATGCTCGCGTGCTGCGCCCCAGGCCCCTCACCGGTAGCGGCAATCTGACGCATCGCGTCGATCAACTCCGGGGTTCGGTTCTCCGCCGAGCCCATGCCGGCGCTATCCAGCCGGCCACGATACTGCAATTCGCCTGCAGCGTTGAAACCAAAGAAATCCGGCGTGCAAACAGCGCCATAAGCACGGGCTATTGTCTGGTCCTCATCGATGACGTATGGAAATGGAAACTGATGTTGTATCGCAAATTCACGCATTTGCGCCGGACTGTCGGCGGGATAGCGCACGTAATCGTTCGCATTAATCGCAACAACCCCAACCCCTTCGGCCAGTAAGGTCGTAGCATCTTGTGCGAATCGACCAGCGATCGCTTTCACGTAAGGGCAGTGATTACAGATAAAGGCAACCAGCGTACCGTGCTCACCTTTGACGTCAGAGAAACCGAATGGACGACCATCCGGGTCGTGCAACCTGAATTGAGGCGCATCCCAGCCATGTTCAGCTGCGGGGGTATTGAGTAACATGAGGTGACCTTGCTCCGCGTTGAGGTTACCTGATCGTATCGCAACCCGTGCAGGCTTATCGAGACTCCAGACTATCGGCTCTGCGAGAGATCCCTGCAGGACAGGCGCAAGCTGTCTAGTCGTGACGGTTTTGTAACGCGTAGAACGTCACCTGATCAAAATCCGTGTCGTCACCGGTGTTGTTCTGAGTGTAGGCACCCGCTTTGAAGTACATCCATTCGAACGCGACATCGTAGTCGCTGTTCTGCGCGCGCATATCGACTACATTGTGTCCGATGATCGGGCCGGTGCTATCGCCACGACGGAGAATCACATCGATACGCGAGCCCCGTTGCACAATGTCATAGGAAAAAATTTCCCCAAGCGCGATCCCGTTTTCCGGATTGGCGTCGTCCGTCGGTGCTCGATCCAGATCGGTATTGACCGGACCCAGCACAGGAAAATAGATATCGTCACCACCGCGCAACTCATGCGCGAAGTAGACGAAGCCGCGTTCGTTTTCAGGGTATTTGCGGTAATACAGACGAATTGGCTCATCGTCTTCGGCATGAATCTGACCGATGATCACGCGTCCGACCTGGCTGCGCGAGCCGGTTTCGGTGACATGATTCACGGCGAGCGTCGCACTCAGCACACCATTGCGCCCGCCAACCGGCACACCGGGATCGGGCTGATAGCCCAGCAGCCAGTTGTTGCGATTGACGCCGCGGGTACTAATACCGCGATTGCCACGACGCAACATCTCGCGCAACTCAGAGCGCGTAAAGCTGGTGTTAGCCGAGGTTTTTTCCCCAGCAATCGTCGACCAAAACACCATCGCGCCGTCCGCATCGGTGTAGAAATGTTGATCGGTGAAACCGCCATCGAGGTCTGTTTCGCTGGCGGTATCGCCAATGCCGTTGCCATCCAGATCCGCCGGTGTATCGAGCTTCCAACTCAAGAGTTCGAAGTTGCTTCCCGGTGGCAGCGATGAATCAAGACCAAAATCTGCCGCGGTGACATTGCTCGCCTCTAACACGGCGTTCGGTGTATCGAGCGTGCAGCCGAACGCCGTGGCCTCGATGATTTCGTTGTCCGTGGTTTGCGAGTTGCCAAAGTTGTCGATGCGCAGATAGCGCGCCGGTGTCGCGGTCGTCACGTAACGTTCGAACTGTTCGGATTCGCCGGAGGATTGCTGATTGGACAACAGCGGCTCAAAGTTGGTGCCGTCTTCCGAAGACAACACATTGAACGACGCCGTGCGTTGATCACCCGCACGCCAGGCGATGCCTAATTCACGTACGAGATGCCGCGCACCCAGGTCCAGGGTCAGGGATTTGGCGTCGCCCGGCGATGACCAGAAGGACATCGACGCGAAACTGTCATCGATTGCCAGCGCCGGCCCATTGCCTGCCAGGCTATCGCCCTCATCCGTTGCACCGAGCACATTGATCAAATGGTTGCCGGTGCAGTCTGTTGCTGGTGGCGGCTGGCTTGGTGGCGAAGTCGGTGGCGGCCCGGCAGTCGGCGGCACGGTCTCTGCTGATCCACCACCACCGCAAGCGGTAAGAAAGACCGTTGCGGCAAGCATCAACGCACGAATCAACATGACGTTAGCGATGGCGCCTCAGCGCCGCGCCCGTTTCTTGGGATTAACCGAGCCCGAGACCTGAATGCGGCGAAACGCGACCGAAGTGTAGTCTCCATTCGCTTTGTCGGTCGCCCAATCGCCGGTACCCGCACAACCGGCATACCAGCTCCCCTCCTTGTCAACCGTGCTGCACTGGTTGTACGCACCCGCTTTGAAGTACAGCGCGTCACCGGAATAACCCTTGGGGTTATCCTTTTCGTCCACGTTGCCATACGCATCAACGTTGTTGGAAAGGTCGATCTCATAAGTCACGGTCTGTGTCGGATCGGCTGTACGGAATGTCAGGTACATCGTATTGCGATGCACGTTGATGTTGTAGTTGAACCATTGGCCAAGCGCGATACCCGCCGCACCCGGATCATCCGGGTTCTCCCACGTGTTTCCCCAGACAGGATAAGCGATATCGTCCCTGTCAGGATCGTCCCTCGGCAAATTGCGTTCGTAGGTCCAGAACACTGAGCCCGTTTCGTGCCCCGGCCACTTCTTGTAGTAGACCTTGATCGGCTCATTGCCCCAACCGAAGCCACGACCACTATTGATGACATTCTGATCTTTGTCTGCGTGGATCTGTCCGACAACAACCGAATAGGCAGCACGCTTGTTCTCGTGCCGTGCGTTGCGTGCGACGTGCAATACCTTCAGCGTCGCCTCCATCTGGCCACCCACTAACGCGAATGATTTGGATCCGCGATGCGCCTTCAATGAGAAGTTGTTTCTCGGATCATGCGTACCGATGCTTTTGTTTCGGCCACGCAACATCTGGCGAAGCTCACTGCGCGTGTTGGTCGATCCGGATGTCGTCTGCGCCTTGTTCGGTGCCGTGAAGATCAGATTGCCATCGGCATCGAGGTAGAAGAAATCCGGATGCGTGTAGTCCTGCAACGCACGGACACCGACCTCATCGACTTTGCCATCGTCGTTATTATCTAACGGCAGCGTCAGCTTCCAGAATTTGAGGTCAAACCGATCCCCGGGATATTCGGCAACGGAAGGCGCTGACAACAGCAGCAGCAACGCAATGCCGACATAGCGGACAAACATGGAGTGTCCTGTAGCAACTGCCGCGGCACCCCTCATCTTAGAACTTGCCCGTCAAACCGAGGAACAAGCGCGGGCCATAGCTCAACGCCTGAAACGCATTACCGTCGACCGCACGGCTGTCGATCC
The DNA here is from genome assembly GCA_039033995.1 of Pseudomonadota bacterium. GTDB lineage: Bacteria > Pseudomonadota > Gammaproteobacteria > Steroidobacterales > Woeseiaceae > CALBPI01. Next base: position 23,865 of record JBCCBP010000035.1, read on the forward strand.
GCTCCTCGTCGAGGATGTTCTTCGCCTCGAGACTCACGCGCCATGTATCGTTGAGCTTGTAGCGAACCCGCAAATCGAGTCGCTCACTGGGTGCCGTATAGCGGATCCGACCGAACACATCCCGGGTAAACTGCTGGAAGTAGCCGGTGCGGCGATTGTGAATCGCCTGAATATACCAACGATCACTGCTCCAGTAGAGTTGCGCCGAGCTGACCTTGCGCGACAGTCCAAACAGGTTGGCAGGCGGCAGGATGCCGATCAATTGCGTCTCCGTCACCGCACCCGTTTCCTGATCGATGGCAACACCGATGCCGTCGCCGCCGTTTTGGTCTTCAAACTCAAAACCGGAATCCGCGTAGTTATAGCTCAGCTTACCGCCGAACCCGCTCCAGAAACCGGGCAGATAATCAAATGAATGGATCAGCGTCAGCTCAAAGCCCTTAATGGTGCTTTTGTCTGGGCTAATCTGCGTCGTTTCAACAATACCTTGTACCTGATTGCCGTCGAGGTTGAAGGTTTCGGCCTGAGCAACAGTCTGGAATGCACCATTGAACTCTTTCCAATACACGAGGCTGGCAACAACCGTGCTATCGCTCGGATACCACTCAAGACCCAAATCCACGTTGTTCGACAGGATCGGGCGCAGGAACGGGTTACCCGTCGCGCTGATGCCGTTGACGGCCTCAGAGAGCGATGAATAGGCGTTGCCAACATCGTTGTCCTGAATCGCGCGCCCATTGCCGTAGGCGTTGGGATCAGGCCGTGACATGCCGCGGAACGCACCGGTACGCAGCACCAGGTCGTCAGTAAGATCGGCCACCAGAGTGATGCTCGGCAATACTTCTGTGTAGCCGCTCGTTTGCGTGTCTGTCTCGAAACCCAGCTCGCCCGGATCACCTTCGGTCACAACGAAACCAACACCATCGATTTCTTCGACGGTAATCGGGCCGCGATAGCCGACCGATGTGATTTCGGTATCGACAACGCGAACACCGAAGTTACCGCGCACCGGAATATCACCCCAGTTGGACGCAAACTCCGCCTGCAAATAAAACGCGAGCGTATCTTCCGTCACATCATTGGTGCCCGATGTGATGCCCTGTTGGAGTTGCACGCCCGACAGGCCGCCGTAGTTCGCTAACAACGCGTTGGCCGCACAATCGAAGTTGAAGGTCGCAAACTGGCTAACCGATGTACCGCTGCTTGCGTTGGTGATTAGTGGCCCACTGGTGACGTTGGAAAGAAAACCTGACTCCGGGAAAGTCGCATCGGCGCACGCCAGCATGTTGCCCAGAATGGCGTCCGTTACCGCATTGTCAGCGCCTCCATTCGGAGTGACGAGATCCTCGTCTTCGAACAGACTCAGGCCTGGCGCGTTGCGCAGACCACCGGTCTCCAGATACTCCATGCTGGAGAATCGCGTGCCGGCCTTGATCGTGTTGATCGGGCCCGCATCCAGCGTCCAGGTTAGGTCTGCTCGCAGCGCATCGAGCGTATTCTCGCGCGTGATCTCGCGCGCTCTGAGGCGAACACGATCCCGTGCGTTGAAGTAGCTCGGGTCGGTGACTTCGAAACCATTACCGCCGTCGTTGAGGATAGTCGCTATCGCGACGCCAGCCTCGCCACCGTTGGTGTTCAATTGAACCGTAAAGTCGTCGCGGTTGCCGCCAATCAGATTATTGTCTGTGGCGCCGAGTCGAATTTCGTAGTCGGTTTCCGTGCGCGTCGTATCCGACACCGCATAGTCCACATTCAGGGTTAAGTTATCGGTCAGCAGGAAGTCGAAGTTGATGCCGAAACCTGAGTACTCTTCCAATCGCTGGAAGTCCGTCGTGAAAGAATGAATCACCGTTTCGGACACCGACGAATAGACAATACCGGTATTGGGGTTCGACACCAGCGACGTCAGATCTTCCTGAGTACTGCCCCACTGAAGATCTTTTCTGAGCTCACGCTGATCGCGCTCGGAATACTGGAAATCGAAATTGACATCCAGACGATCGTTCGGCTGAAACTGTACGCTGCCGAATATGGCCTCACGCTCATCGCTGGTCGTATTCTGCCGATAACGGTGATCCCGCGGAATGTAGGCGAACGGAATATCGTCGACCGAATCGTAATCCGGATTGCTCGCGATCAATGCCGCGATGCGACCATTGCTGACACCGGCAAGTCCGTCGTCGCAACGGCCCGTGGTGTCCGTCGGCAATGCATTGGACGAGAACGATGTCAGCTCGCACGCTTCCAAACGACCGGCACCGGACGTGGTGGTGTATTCCTGTTCCGGGTTGGATTCATCGCGAATCTGTGCACCGATTGAGACACCCAGACGTGCATCGTTGTCGAATTCGAATTGATCGATGTACGCAAGCGTCGCGCGCGATCCGAAATCCTGTCCACCGGTAATGTTGGCCTCATCAGGGCTGTGGGCTGCTTTCACATCCACCTGCAACAAACGCTGCCCGTAGACCAGTGGTTTCTTTGTATCGAGGTGGATTTGGCCGCTAACCGCGCCTTCGATGTATTCCGCAGACTGCGATTTGTGAATCGCGATCTTGTTGAACATCTCCGACGGGAAAATACTGAAGTTCACCGCGCGATTACCACCGCCGTTGGTGGCCTCACGACCATTGACGACGGTAGTACCCAGGAACGGCCCGAGACCACGAACCGACAGTTCCGTCGCACCACCGTTTTCCTGATGCGAGGTCGCGCCGGTAATCGTCTCGAGTGCATCACCAACGGACAGCGCCGGAATGTCACCGATCTGATCAGAAGATAAGCCATCGACGATTTGTACCGACGTGCGCTTGATATCGATCGTGCTCTGCACCGTCGCACGAATACCGGTGACGGTAATCTCTTCAATCGCATCATCTGACTCGGCAGCGTCTGTCGATTGATCGGTTTCCTGAGCGGAGACGGCGGCACTGGCGACAAGCGCCAGACTGGCAATCCAGCGTGCCCGATGTATCCGTGTCATCGCGTTATAAGGGATCTGCTTTGCACTGATCATGCTGTGCCTCATGGTGTTAATGCGGTTTTGAAGTGAAAGACCCAATGTCGTTTTTGTGCGCATGTTATTCCTCCACTCCAACGGTTGCCTCAGAAGTACTCGAGTTATACGGCGACGCCGCGTTGTCGGTGTCGAGTGAGTCCCCGTCGATGTAAGACTCGAAGTCATCGCTGAACACTTCAGTCGTACCGGCGGTATCGGAATAAATCTCGATCTCATCAACACTGACAATACCGGTGGCTTCCCGCACACCGCTGTTGTCACCGAAGCGGAATGCCACATGCGTAACGCCGCCAAATGCTGAGTTATCCGGTGTGAATGCCGGCAGACTGACACCGTCGACGGTGATCGTCACGGACGGCAGCATCGCCGTATCACCCCCCGGATACTCCCACGTAATTTCGACGTTCATGAACGCGTCCAGCGTATGCGGCAATGACGATGTATCGATCGAACTCGGTGCCCGCACGCCAAAGCTATCATCACGAATTCGGAAATCCAGAATCGCGCCCGCGTTGTTGGTATCGGCATTGAACAGCGTGATAAACGCATCGCCATTGCCCAGATCGTCGTCCAGTCGCTTGATAGCAACATTCAAGCGGCCGGCCGCCAGCGGCCCGCCGTCGCCGAGCGCATAGCGAAGCTCGCCCGTGTCACCGGCATCGGTATCGATGATCTCGGCGATCTGGTTACCTGGCGTACCCGGGCCGCTCTCCTCGCCGGGCTCGGCGCCCACCGTCGCTTCCGACGTACTCGAGTTGTAAGGCGAAGCGCCGTTGTCGGTATCGAGCGAATCACCCTCGAGATACGACTCAAAGTTGTCAGCAAACACGAGCGTCAGACCATCCGTGTCGGAGTAGATACCAAGCTCGTCCACGCTGACGATGCCGGTGGCCTCGCGTACACCGCTATTGTCGCCAAAGCGGAACGCGACGTGCGTGACGCCGCCCGTCGCATCGTTCTCAGGCGTGAACGGCGGCAAGGCAACACCATCGATCGAGATCGTGACCTCCGGCAACATCATCGTGTCGCCACCCGGGTATTCCCACGTGATGAGCACGTTCATGAACGCGTCCAGTGTTAACGGCAACGACGATGTATCGACCGAACTCGGACTACGCACGCCGTAGCTGTCGTCACGAATCCGGAAATCGAGGATGGCACCGGCGTTATTGGTATTGGCGTTGAACAAGGTGATAAAGGCATCGCCATCGCCAAGTTCGTCATCCAATCTCTTGATAGCAACCTCAAGACGACCGGCTGCCAGCGGGCCACCATCGTCCAGCGCGTAACGCAGCTCACCGGTATCGCCTGCATCGGTATCGATGATGGCGGCAAACTGGTTACCCGGCGTGCCAGGGCCCGGGGTCGCATCCACCGTTTCAACGGTGGCCTCAGAAGTGCTGGAGTTATACGGCGAAGCGCCGTTGTCGGTATCCAGCGAATCGCCTTCCAGATAAGACTCGAAGTCGTCGGATAAGACCTCCACAAAACCGGCCGTATCCGAATAAATCGCGAAGTCATCAACGCTGACCTTGCCTGTCGGCTCACGCACGCCGCTGTTATCGCCGAAGCGTACCGAGACGTGGGTGACACCGCCGAATGCATCATTCTCCGGCGTGAACGGCGGCAGACTGACGCCGTCTACAGAGATCGTCACCGACGGCAGCATCATGGTGTCGCCGCCCGGGTATTCCCAGGTAATGCGCACGTCCATAAACGTGTCGAGTGTCAGCGGCAAGCTGGACGTATCGACCGAGCTTGGGCTGCGCACGCCGTAACTGTCGTCACGAATGCGGAAATCCAGAATCGCGCCGGCGTTGTTGGTATTGGCGTTGAACAGGGTAATGAACGCATCACCGTTGCCAAGATCATCGTCGAGACGTTTGATCTTGAGTTCAACACGGCCCGCGGCCAGCGGTCCGCCGTCGTCCAGTGCATAGCGGAGTTCACCGGTATCACCAGCGTCGGTATCAATAATCACCGCGACATTGGTGCTACCCGCGTTTGTCTCGCCGCCGACCCCATTGATCGTAATCACCAGTTCTGCGGTCGTGCCGTCCGCCGAGGTCAGTACGATAGTGTCCGTAATGCGATCGCCTTGTACCAGCGCCGCAATCGTCGGGTTTTCGGTGTCCAGCGTGTATTGCCAGTCACCCGATGCCTGAATTGAGAACGTGCCGTACGTCGTCATCGCGTCAGTCTGCGCAACGAACTCAGCCTCACCCGGATCCGGATCGATGATCGTGACCGTATCCATCAGTACTTCGGTGCTGTCGCTGTTAAGCGCACCCACCAGATTGAAGAACGCGGCCGGCGTGGAATCGTCACCCGAGCTGCGATCGAACACGGAAACCGTAGCATCCACAGAATCCGGATACAGCGTCGAACCGGCGAATGGATCGCCCACACCGTAGCTTTCGAAGTCATCCATAAATACCAGCGTCTCACCCGCGGTATCCGAGAAAATCTCAACGTTGTCGACAAAGTAAGAACCGAATGGAATCACGGTGCCGTTGTCACCGAAGCGCCATTGCACGCGTTCGACACCTTCGGCGAACCATTGATCAAGATCGGTAAAATCGGCATCTACGATGGCGGCCGTCTGGAATGGCCCGCCACCGAGCGGTTCGCCGTTAATCAGGATCGTGACCTGATTCGGCTCATCCATGTCCCAGATGAACTCCATGTCATACCACTCGTTCGGTGTGAACGGTGCTTCGATGATGCCGTCGGGATAAGCCGCGTTGTCCGTGTTACGAACCAGGAACCGCGGCGCGCGAATGCTGCCGTCCTCTTCCACGGCCTCGCCTTGAATACGCAGGTCCACCAGTGATTCCGAGTTACTGCCGGAAGATCCATACAGCGCAACATAGGCATCCTTCTGATTCCCGTCATCCGCCAGTGCGTCGGTTTTCAGGAATGAGAACCGCAGACGACCCTGTCGTTGATGCGGGTCGAGATCAAGTCTCAGCTCGCCGGTATCACCATTGATCGTGTTACGAATCTCAGCGACCTGAGTCAACGCCGTGATGCGAATTACTAGGTTAGCGGCTGTACCGTCCAGCGATGTCAGCGGGATGATGTCATTGACAGACTCACCCACATCGAGCGCGGCAACTTCCGCATTGGTGATATCCAACGCGTACGTCCAGTCGCCGCTTTCGACGATGCTGAAGACGCCGTACGTGGTTTGTACATCGGTTTGTGCAACAACCCCGTCCTCGCCAAAGTTCACATCGGTGACGACGACCTGGCCTTCCAGCGGGGTTGCCTGATCGTTAGGGATCGACGCACTCAAGCCGTCAAACGTCGGCGACTCAGGCAGGTTGTTGATGGCGCCTTGTACGGTCGTCAACGCTTCGGCGTCGAGGTTGCCCGCTACCGGCGACATCGCGATGTCGGTGACGGCCAGCGTGAAGGCATCGAGTGTTGCTTGAGAAAAAGTACCGTCCGCAAGATCAGCGGCTAGCGCCGCAATTGTCTCGCCGGCCGACGTGCCAGCGTCATTGGCATCCAGTTGGGAAATCAGCGCCAGTGCGATCGCATAGCGACCCGCATCATCGTTGGCGGTTGCGGTGCTTGCCAGATCGGTTGGTGTGGTGTCTGTGATGTCGCTGGCGACCGCAAAATTGATACCGACCGATTCATTGTAGAGCGACAATGCTGTATTCAGGTCGCCTGCCGTCTCGGCCAGCTGAACCGCGATCTCTGTCAGCGGCGTCACGACAAATACGGCATCGCTTTGGACGTCTACGACAGCGCGCGTGTCTGGCGCATCGAGCATAGTGCCGGTGGCTTCGTCCGTGTAAGTGCCACCGGAACAGGCGATCAGCGCTGCGCCATCGACTGGCACAAGGTCACCGAAACTGACGGCGCCACTCGCAGAGGTGCCGGACGCCAGCACGGCACCAACGACGCCCATCGCATCGATCGCGGCGATATCACACATTGCGCCGTCGACCAGTCCGTGTACGTAGGTCGCGCCGAGCGTAAAGGCGGCCTGCACGTCAACCGGCGCAGAGGTGACGGTTTCGCGAAGTCCGGGAGTGTCGGTGTAGCGCACGACAACGGTGACAGCCTCACCGCCCTCATTCGGGGTCAGCGTGTACGACACGGCGGTCGCGCCCGCAATCAGCTCGCCATCGGAATACCACTGAAAACTCTCAGTGCCCGACTGCACGCCGTCCGGATCCGATGCGGAGGCGGTGAGCGTCGCGCCGACCACGGCCTCGCCGCTGATGTTGGCGGCACCATTTGAGGATGGAGCCAACGGCACACTGTCTCTGTCGCTACCGCAGCCAGCCAGCAGCGCCAATAACGCAACTATCGATAAGACTCTGTGTTTCATGACCGTGAACTCCCCTGAAAGATGTTTGCCTGACGGCGGCCCGCCGAAGCGATGTGGCGCATTGTGAAGATGTGATTTCGGTGCTGGCACCGGATTAATGACACCGGTGTCATTAGTGGACCAAAAAAAGACCGGGATGAGCGCAGGCGAGCACCCGCGTCTTGCTGTACAGGACGCGCGCTGAAAGCTTGGATTGAGCCGCTTTCGACAACGGAAAACGAGATTGTGCCCCCACTACTACGCATCTTGGATCCCCCCGGTGTGCGTATTCATTGCCACATTGGCGTGGCCCGGCTCTCGACCGACGATGCAAAAATTGGTAATACCAATTTGGTTGCAGGTCTCAAGGTCTGGTAAGACCGGTGCAGACATTATGTGTCCGTCTGTACCAAAATTGCAACCGGCTCGTGGATTCCAGCCCGTGTGGCCGGCGCGACAGCGCCTGTTGTCTGGTTCACAAGATGTTCGGTGGACAAAACGCGAGGGCGAATTGTTGTTGCTTAGCGACAACAACACACGTCGCAAGATTTTCGCGCTAACCTTGCGCCATGGAAACTTTGTACATCACCGGCGCCGGCGTCAGCGCCGAAAGCGGCATCCCGACGTTTCGCGGCGAGGATGGTTACTGGACGGTCGGCAGCCGCAACTACACGCCGCAAGAGATGGCGACACGCGCGATGTACGAACATCGCACCAGCGATTTTCTAAGCTGGTATTACCATCGCTTCGCGACTTATCGCGATCATGGCCCAAACGCGGTTCACCATTGGTTAGCGGACAAGAACCTGATCACCCAGAACATCGATGGACTGGATGGCAAAGCAGGCAACAACGACTACATCAGCATTCATGGTCGCATCGATCAAATGACGCTCTACCATGATCAGGATTTGGCACACCAGGTCGAAACCGTGACCACACCCTGGGACGTGGTCGACGAATCGCGCCTCGAAGCGTCGCTACTCGAGCTATTCAGGATAGATGGCACGCCGAGACTCAACCATTCGTTCAAGCCCTACGTGCTGTTGTTCGATGAATACTACACGTCGCTCTACCGCATCGAAGAAGCGCAGCATCGCATGCAACAGGCAGATCGCATCGTATTCATGGGGACCTCGTTTAGCGTCAACATTACGCAGATGGCATTGCATGCCGCCTACTCGAAGCGAATACCCGTTGAGATCGTCGATCCCAACCCAGTCGAAATCGGTTACGACCGCGCAACCTATCATCGTATGCGGGCGTCTGAGTACATTGAGGTGGCAGACGGGTAGCTTACAAAGGCCGGGCAGTACCCGACCTCTTTTGAATTTGCTTCACGTGGACGTTTTGAACGCGGTTGAGCAGATCTCTTTTATGTTGATTCTTCAACGACAACCCATTCAATCTCATGCGGCCCGACCAGACCCGATGAATGCAGGAAATGTCTGACTCAAGACGACATCAACGCCGACCGGTGGTCGGCTGGCCTCTGCGCGGACTTCTCCATGCTTAGTGAGTGCAGGTGTATCCCGTTGCCAACCAACAGGAGACTCACAGCTAACCAACCGAAAGCCAGATAGTCGTGCAAGCCAATGTAGGCCGTGGCTGCCATGATCAGTAATCCGGCGAGAAAGTAAAAACCGGGTAGAACTTTGTAAAAAGTGTTGGAAAGTCGCATGACGTGCACTCCGCTAAGTCGTGGGGATACGATACGGCAAGTCTAATAATGTCGCGCTAATGCGGATCGAACGGCACACCGGCATACTTTGAACTGGATCACGTAATCCAAGCGTAAAACACGTAGCGTTGTTGACGTAGGCGTCGATGCGGTAAAACAACCCGATGCGGCGTCAGACTGACTGCGACTTATGGCCAACTGCCTTGAAAAAGGTGTAGGCGAAAGTGCCATCTACTTCAGCCGTCCTGTACAACGCCTTTATGCCCTCATCGAAGGATGACGGATCAATGATGCCCGCATCGAGCGCGGATTCTCGAATGCCCTCAATCATTGCCGTGAACGTTCTCTTGGTGAAACCTTCAACAAGATGCGGCTTGCTGGCATCAACATAGACCATCCTGGGAGATACACGCACCGGCGCATAGCCAGCCCCTGCGATCAACGGATACAACTGCCGACCAATGTGGGCGTTGCCACCTGCTCGACGCTGCAACTCAACCTGACAATGAATCGCAGCAGTGGCCGCAGGACTTTCGGGATGGAAGTACGTGGACCCGTGATCGCCTTCGATAACGGTGATCGTTCCACCGGGTTTCAATACAGACCGGAGACTCACGAGCGCGTCCAGGGGGTTCGACAGATGCTCGAGAACAAAGCATAGAAAAATGTGATCGAACGTTCCAGGCTCAAACGGTAGAGAGAAGATATCCGCCTGTTGAAACGCCACATTGGCAATACCTTGAGCCGCGATATTTTCTTCCGCACGCGCGATGGATTCCGATGAAATATCAATCGAGACGATGTTCGCTTCAGGGCTGTTATTGGCGAGCGTTACCGTTTGTGCACCAACCCCACAGCCCGCTTCCAGAACCACACTGCCCGGCGCGTAGTGGGTATCTGAATGTAGAAGCTCAACGAGTGTTCGCGCCTGGTCTTGTAAACGAACTGCCTCTGTTAGCTGATAACCGTGTACGTACTCCTGACTCATGTAGGGCTTCCCTTATTGCGATGGCTTTGTTTGTCGACTTCTCGATGATACTCGCACTTCTTGGGCCAGAGCGGTGGACAGCACGAGTACCGGCCAAACTGCTCTGGCCGAGCCTTCAATCGTATATTGCTGTGAAACGAAAAAAGCCCGAAACGCCTATGTTCGTCACAGGCAGCTTCGGGCTTCGATGCTTTATGAACGGCAACTCACGTTGCTGGCATAGTCATCTCAGTGACAGTTCACAATCTGAGGATCACCTCACCCGCACTTCGAATCGCCACACGCGAGGCAGGTCATACAACCATCCATCATAACGACAGCCGCGGTTGAGCACTTCGCACAGAGCTGAGCACCTTCCGGGTAGCCGCCGTCCTGGGCGAATGCATCCTGCTGTGCATTGGCTTGCTCGTATTCGGCACGCTTTTCGTCAACGAGCTTTTGCTGGTGCTCATCGAGTTGTTGACCTTTGAGCAGACCGATCATCTGCAGATGCTTCTCGACGATGTAACCCAGCTCAGCAATGATCGACGGCATAAATTTGCCGCCCGGCTGCCAGTAGCCACCGCGCGGATCGAAGACCGCCTTCAGCTCATCGACGAGGAATGTCACATCCCCGCCTTTGCGGAAGACCGCAGAGATGATTCGGGTAAGTGCGACGATCCACTGGTAGTGGTCGAGGTTCTTCGAGTTAATGAAGATCTCGAACGGACGGCGCTGCTCGTGCGGCGTGCCTTCGTTGAGCAGGATGTCGTTGATCGTGACGTACATCGCGTGGTCCGATACCGGTGTCTTCACTTTGTACGTCGAGCCGATGAGCATCTCCGGACGCTCGAGCTTCTCGTGCATGCGAATGACGTTATCGGCATCGCTGTCGCGTTTAACAGGTGCCGCTTTCGGCGCGTCCTCGGCTTCCGGCTTCTTGACCGCATAGCCCACAATTTTTTTGTCAATTTTCATCAGAATTTTCCGTAATAACCTTCTTTCAACGCGTCGAACAGATTGGCAGCGGTGTGCATCTCACCGTCGTACTCGATCTGCTCGTCGCCCTGCACTTCAACCTGGCTGCCGTCTTCGAGCTCGAACACATAGGTCGTGTTCTTAAGGTCGTCCTCTTTGACGAGTACGCCCTGGAAGGCCTCCGGGTTAAAGCGGAACGTGGTGCATCCTTTCAGTCCCTGGTCATAGGCATAGAGATAAATGTCTTTGAAGTCTTCGTACGGGTAGTCCGTCGGCACGTTCGCCGTCTTAGAAATCGAAGAGTCGACCCAACGCTGTGCCGCCGCCTGAATATCAACGTGCTGTTTCGGCGATACATCGTCAGCTGCGATGAAGTACTCCGGCAATGCTTCTTCCGGGTTATCGGAGAATGGCATCGCATTCGGGTTCACCAACGCGCGATACGCCAGCAATTCGAACGAAAAGACATCCACTTTCTCTTTCGTCTTCTTGCCTTCGCGGATCACGTTGCGGAAGTAGTGGTGTGCGAAGCTCGGCTCGATGCCGTTCGACGCATTGTTCGCGAGTGACAGTGAGATCGTACCGGTCGGAGCAATCGAGCTGTGGTGCGTGAAGCGTGCGCCGACGCGCTCGAGTTCCGCCACCAGATCGGGCGCGACCTCAGCGATGCGCTGCATGTAACGGCTGTAACGCGAATGCAGGATACGGCCGGGCACACGATCGCCGACCTGGTATCCGTCTTTCGCCATTTCCGGACGCTTGCGCATCATCTCGGCGGTGACTTCGAAGTCTTCCGTCATAATCGGCGCCGGGCCTTTCTCGTGCGCCAACTCAAGACCGGCTTCCCAGCCCGCGATCGCCAACTCGCGCGCGACCTTGTCGGTGAACGCGACGGAATCTTCGCTGCCATAAGCCATGCGTAACATCGTGATCGTTGAGCCCAAGCCCAGGAAGCCCATGCCGTGACGCCGTTTGCGCGTGATCTCGTTGCGTTGCTGCGGCAACGGCAAACCGTTGATCTCCACAACGTTATCGAGCATCCGGGTGAAGACTTTGACGACCTCACGGAAGCCATCCCAGTCGAAGCGCGCGTCTTCGCTGAATGCCTCGATGACGAACCGCGTCAGATTGACCGAGCCGAGCAGGCACGAACCATACGGCGGCAGGGGTTGCTCGCCACACGGGTTGGTCGCACGGATATTTTCCGTCCACCAGTTATTGTTCATCTCGTTAACCGCGTCGATCAACACGAAGCCTGGCTCCGCGAAATCGTAGGTCGAGGTCATGATCATGTCCCACAAGCGACGCGCTGGCATCGTCTTGTAGATCTTGCACGCGACCAGGCCACCGGCGTCTTTCAGGAAGTCGCCCTCGCCCGGCCATTCGCGCCAGACATACTCATCGGCGTGCTGGCCTTCGAGTATGGCGTCGGCATCGATGCCGTCCTGGGTCAGCTCTTTCACCGTCACCGGGAACGCGAGCTGCCATGAATCATCGTTCTTGACCGCCTTCATGAAGCCGTCGGTGATCAACAGCGACAGATTGAACTGACGAAGGCGCCCGTCTTCACGTTTCGCCTTGATGAAATCGACGGCGTCCGGGTGGCCCACATCAAAGGTACCCATCTGCGCGCCACGACGACCACCGGCCGACGACACGGTGAAACACATTTTGTCGTAGATATCCATGAACGACAGCGGCCCGGACGTGTAAGCGCCGGCACCCGACACGTAAGCGCCTTTCGGACGCAACGTGGAGAACTCGTAGCCGATGCCACAGCCGGCTTTCAGGGTCAGACCAGCCTCATGCACTTTGCCGAGGATGTTGTCCATAGAATCGGCAATGGTGCCGGACACGGTGCAGTTGATCGTAGATGTCGCAGGCTTGTGTGCCTGTGCGCCGGCATTGGAAGTAATCCGGCCCGCCGGGATCGCACCGGAACGCAGCGCCCACAAAAAACGCTCGTACCAGGCTGACGGGTCGGTCTCGACATCCGCGAGCGCTTTCGCCACACGTTTAAAGGTGTCATCGACTGTTTTGTCGATGATTTCACCCGACTTTGCCGACAACCGATATTTGGTTTGCCAGATATCTTCGGACGTTTCCTGCAGTGGAATGTCCTGCACTTTCTCTACCACCATGACGTTACCCGCCCCGGAATCTGTGGCTATGCTCATGCGTTTTTTCTACCCCTGATAAATATCGCGTGACACTTGTGTGCCCGAAACGCTTTTTGTTGACCGCGCCACGATGTTCAAATCCCTAACTTGAATAGCACCCGAAGGCCCTAATCGCAGCGAATAGCTTCCCTGCCAGTCAGACAAACCCCGACCAGCATGCCGTCACCGGCATCCTTATCAATTTCGATGTTCGCTACACACAAGATGTTGTGCGAG
>JBCCBP010000036.1:0-37023 GCA_039033995.1 Pseudomonadota bacterium
AACGCGCTATCGCTGCCATTCGAGAAATTCACGCTCGAAAACGGCATGGATGTCATCTTTCATGTCGATCGCTCCGATCCGGTCGTTGCGATCGATCTCGCTGTGCATGTCGGTTCGGGCAGGGAGGTAACCGGTCGAACGGGGTTCGCGCATTTGTTCGAACACTTGCTGTTTCTCGATTCCGAGAACCTTGGCTACGGCGGTCTGGATCAGATGAACACCCGCATTGGTGGTGACGGCACCAATGGCTTCACGACCAATGATATGACGCAGTACTTCCAGGCCGTTCCGAAGGATGCGCTCGAAAAAATCATCTGGGCCGAGGCGGACAAAATCGGCTGGTTCATCAATACCGTGTCGCAAGATGTCGTCGACAACGAAAAGCAGGTGGTGAAAAACGAGAAACGCCAGCGCGTCGACAACCAGCCTTACGGACACAATCTCTACATCATCGCGAAGGCGATGTATCCGGAAGGGCATCCTTACAATTGGCAGGTGATCGGCTCTCTAGAGGACGTCGAAGCCGCTACGTTACAGGACGTCAAGGATTTCTTTGCACGTTGGTATGTGCCGAACAATGTGACCGTGACCATCGCTGGCGATTTCGACATCGCCCAGGCGCGGGCCTGGGTGGAGAAATACTTCGGTGAAATCCCGGGCAGCGATCCTTTGCCGGAGTACCAGGCGGCGGCTGCTAGCCTGGAGCGCAGCGTTAACTTCATGCACGAAGATAACTTCGCGACGGTCCCGCAATTGACGCTCGCATGGCCGGCGGTGGCGCAATACCACCCCGACGCTTACGCTCTCGATGTGCTCTTGAGCTACCTGACAGAAGGCAAGCGTGCGCCGCTGAATGCAGTCATGATCGATGAAGACAAGGTGACGTCAACCCTGTTTGCGTTCAACTACACGAAGGAGCTCGCCGGTGAGATTTATCTTGGGATTCGCGCCAATCAAGGCGAGGACATCGATGGTCTGATGCCGTCATTGGAAAAAGCCCTTGCGCGCTTTGAGGCTGAGGGAATCTCGCAAGCCGATCTGGACCGCATCAAGGCTGGCACGGAAGTCGCGTTCTACAACAATGTACAAAGCGCATTGGGCAAGGCGATTCAGCTTGGCGAGTACAACGTATTCACCGGCGACCCGGGCTTCATCAGCACCGATATTGCGCGCTTGCAGGCGGTAACGACCGCAGACGTGATGCGGGTGTATCGGGATTACATCAAGGACCAGCCCCGCGTTGCCGTGAGCTTCGTGCCAAAGGGTCAGGTTGAACTTGCCCTGGCTGACGCTACTGTGGCGTCGGTGGTCGAGGAACAAATCGTCGCAGGTGAGGGCGCGCCACCCAATTTTGATCCGGCCGCGCGGGTACTCGAGCAACGCACACCGTCTGCGTTTGATCGTAGTATCGAACCACCGTTTGGCGACGCGTATACCTTGCCTGTCGAGACGACCTGGCGAACCGCGTTGGACAATGGTCTGCGCATCGTGGGCCTCGCATCAGACGAAACCCCGCTGGTGCAATTCTCTCTGCGTTTCGATGCCGGTCAGGTCCGCAGCAGTGTCGACAAGTCGGGCAACGCAGCACTTGTCGCTGACATGTTAAGCAAAGGTACCGAATCGCTGACGACGGCGGAGTTTGAAGATGCTGTGAAATCACTCGGCGCCACAATCGACGTGTACAGTGGCGACTGGACAACTGTCATCAGTGGTGTGACGTTGAAGCGTAACTTCGACGCGACGATGGCGCTGGTCGTCGACATGGTCAATAGCCCACGGTGGGACAGTGAAGAATTCGATTTGCTCAAGGCACGCGTCGTACAGGAGATCACGCAGGCAGAGGGCAACCCGAATGCGATCGCCGCACGCGAGGCCGCCAAGCTTCGCTATCCCGAAGACAACGTGTTGCACTATGCCGGCTATGGTCCAAAAGCGAGTGTCGAAGCAACGACAATCGATGACCTCAAAGCGTTTCATCGGCAATTCTATCGTTGGGACTCAGCGGTACTGAACATCGTCGGGGACTATCGAAAAGCGGATGTCGTTGCCGCGCTGGGTCAGCAACCTGAGCGGAACCCAGCACGGCGAGACCCAGGCAACGTTGGCGCGTTGCTGCCGGTCGAAAGCGCCGGCATTTATTTCTACGATGTGCCTGGTGCCAAACAGTCGATCCTTCGCGCCGCCCGACCCGCGATGTCGGTGCGCGACGACGATTATCTGGTCGCCGATTTTGTGAATTTCTCGCTCGGCGGCATTTACACATCGCAATTGAATACGACGCTACGGGTAGAAAAGGGCTACACCTACGGCATTCGCTCTGGATTTTCCGCAACTGATGACCGGGGTCAGTTCTCGGTACGCACGTCGGTTCGCAGCAACGTGACGCGAGAATCTCTGGCGTTGATCCGCGATATCGTTTCGGGCTACGGCGATAGCTTCGATGCGGCGTCGCTCGAGGTGGCCAAATCGGCCGTTCTGCGAGGTCAGGCGCTGAGCAACGAGACATTGAATGATAAGTTGCGGCGGATCAGTTTTCTGTCGCGATACGAATTTTCGGACAACTTTTTTGAGCGTCAGGCGGCGGCGATAGACGCCATGGATCTCGATGCATTTCGTACCTTCACAGCACGCTACATGACACCTGATCGCATGCGCTATCTGGTCGTCGGAGATGCTGAGTCACAGGCGGGTCGTCTGTCGGATCTTGGTCTTGGTGAGGTGACATTGCTGGTACCGCCGGCCGCATCAGACACTACGCAAAGTGGTGCCGAGTAAGGCACCCGCGCTGCCCATCAATGCGAGTAAGCCAATAACGCCGTCATTGCCGATCAACGGCGTTAACAAACCGATCGCACCGACCACGAGTAGCAGCACACCAATCACGGTGTTGCTGACTGCGACGTAGCTCGTGCGTTTGTTGCCGCCGGCCAGATTGACGACATAGGTCGAGCGACCGACTCGGACCCCGCTGTGTGCCAGTGACAAGATGAAATATGCTAACGGCAGATACCACGCACTGGTCGCGAGCGTCGGTAGCCAGCGAAAGACCGCGAAGCTCGTGAGTCCGATGCCGGCCGTGATAATAGCCGACAGGATCATGACGCGTTTGCTTGAGACGTCGGCAAAGCGGCCCCACACGGGTCCGCTGACAAGGTCTGCGATGCCGGCCGCTACGATAAACCCGCCCAGTGTCGCAATCGTACTGTCGCGACTGGTCTGCGCGAGAGCCACATAAAAGGGCGCGCTCAGTGCGGAACACATCAACAAGGCGCGTGTGAGCACAAAGCGTCGAAACGGTGCGTCCGTAATCAGCAAACGCAGTTGCGCGAAAACCGCCCCAATACTGCGACCGCCATCTGTCGCGCCTTCGGTTTCTGGCACCTGCGCATAGACTGCTGCGGCTGCGAGCCACAGCAGCGCTGCTATGGCGAGCACCCACGCGATCGTCGACTGTGCGGCATCGGCCAACGGTGCCATCAAGCCGACGCCCACGGCGATCGCGGCGAGCCCTGCGATGCTCGCCGACCAACCAGACAACTGCCCGCGCTTGGTTTTGGACACGGTCTTGCCCATCACGTCTTTGGCCGCCACAGAACACAATGCGCGAAACAGGCTGAATGCCGTGACGCAGGCGAGAATCGCCCAACCCGCGGCTTCGTTGGTCAGCGTGATGGCGGTCAGACCAAGACCGGCGATGCACGCCGCCTGACCCACACTGCCGATCACCCAGATCCATTTGCGGCGCGGTAGTTGACGCACCCAACCACCGATGATCAATTGCGGGATCATCGCCCCTGCTTCTCTGATCGGCACTAACAGGCTAAGCACCCAGGCCGGTGCGCCGAGTAATGGCGTGAGCCATGCCAACGTGGTTTTCGGGTTGGCGATCATGTCGCCCAGTTTGGTTAGCGCATAGCTACAGAGAATCAGCACAAAGCTGCGTGGTGTGTCGCGACAAGCCCTCTCGCTAATGTCCTCGCACAGCCGACCATCATTGTCGTCGGTCAGGCGTTCGTAAATTGCTTCTGAAACCGCCATGCTGCCTCACCACGAGAAAACGCTGCGAGGCTAACGCAGTTCAGTGTCAGGCCACAAGCGGTCAGTGAACCCTCAATTGCATCCGGGTAACGAGTCGATCCACGCGGCGACCCGCGCGACATTGGTCGTATCAATGCGATTCGAGCCGATGGGCGGCATGCCATGCACATCGCGACGTTGCATACGCTCGACGATCAAAGAGGCGGCGCTGTTGCCTGGAGCGATCAGTCGGGCGTCATTGATGTTCAGACTGTCGCCGACCGGTTCAACATCGCAGGCATTCATGGACGCGAGCGGTGTATCAAAGCGCAAGTCCATGTCCGACGGCGCCGGACCATTCGGACGATGGCACTGCGAACAATTAGTGTGCAGATAGGCTCGCGCGCGCGGCTCGATAGCCGCGCCGGTGTCGTCGGGATCGGCGAGTGCCGGCAACGTACTGGTCGGTACTGACAATGGGTCGGTCAGCATGCCGACCTGTGCCAGCGTTTCGAGTTGGTTGGCGAAGCGGCCGGTCTCGGGATAGGTCATGTCTTTGTTGAGTTGTGCGACTTCCGCGCCGAGCGAAAACCCGGCGGCACTGGTGTGACAGGCCATACATTCCGATTCAGACGGGTATATCCAGTCTTGCCCTTGCACGCGCGCGACTTTACCACCGCGTACCCGCGTCGCTTCTGTTTGCGCCGCATTCCACTCGTACGTGTAGCCGGCCCACTCGCCATCGGTATGTCGCATAAAGTGGCGAGTCTCGATCAATGCGCCATTGAGTCGAAAGTTCTTGACGAGGACGGTGCCGACCGGAAACGCGAAATCGCCGGCGGGGTTGATGTCGATCATCGTGCCGTTTGGGATCGCGATGTAACGATCCTTGTCCGCGCCATCCGACCAGAACGGTGCGTTGGGCGAATAGCGCAGCAATCCGGAGTAGGGCAAGCTCGCGTCGCTCGTGTCCACGCAACCGGTGGTAGACAACTGATCCGGAATCGTATCCATGGCTTGTGTATTGCCAGCATCCAGTCGTCTTACCCGACCGCGACCGTTACTGCCGTTGATATCAACAACGTAGAGCTCGTCATCGGGACCGATCGCGAACGCCGTTGGATTCAGGTTCGAATCGATGAGTTGCGCATTCGTAAATCCGCCTTGGCCGTCCGGTTGGGTCGCCCAGATACGCCCTGAGCCGTAGTCACCAAAAACGTACAGCCCGGACAAAGCCGGCACCGCACTGCCACGATACACCTGTCCGCCGGTAATGGAGTTGCCTTGGCTGCGTGGATATTCCGTCACAGGATCGATCAGCGCGACGCCGTCACAATCGCCTGCGCTAGCTGTGTCCAGTGTGCCTTCGCGACAACGCCAACCGTAGTTGCCGCCACGTTCGATCAGGTTCACTTCCTCGCGCGCGCCTTGTCCGACGTCAGCCAGCCACAGCGCTCCGCTGTCACGATCAAAGGCCCAACGCCATGGGTTACGTAATCCCCAGGCAAAAATTTCCGGACAGTCGTCGGCGTTGCCGCCAGGTCCGCAGAGTGGATTGCTGGCGAATGGATTATCCGCGGGAATATTGTAGCCCGCCCCGGTGCCATTGACATCGAGCCGCAGCATAGTGCCCAGCAGTCGCGTGTTGTCCTGTGCTCGTGCGCGTGGATCGTTGCCGCTGCCGCCGTCACCAAGACCGATGTACAGGAAACCGTCGGGACCAAACGCGATGTCGCCGCCATTGTGGTTGTCAAAGTCCTGATCGATTTCGATGATGACCTCTTCGCGAGCATTGGCGCCGGGCTGTGTTAGGTCGTCAATGACCCAGCGCGCAATGACGCTGCGCATCGAAGGGTCGTTGTTCTGAATCGTGTAGGACAGGAACACTTCGGGTGTGGCCGGATAATCCGGGTGGAATGCCATACCGAGCAAACCACCTTCCGAGTTGGTGCGCAGGTTTCGCGTATCGTTGATATCGAGGTATTCCGTCGTCGAAGTGGCATTGTCGGGGTCGAACGTCAGGATCTGACCGGACTTCTGCAGCACAAACCAGCGACCGTCGTTGCCGGGCTCCAATAACAACTTGGTCGGCTGACTAAAGTCCTGCAGTGCGGGATACGGATCTGTGATGACGACGCTCGCGTCCGCCGTCGGCCGGTCCGGCGCTATGCAGGTTTGGTTATCCGGTCGGCTATCCAATCCGGATGCGGCGAGTGCGCTGTCGTTATCGCGGATCGTGCCAGTGGCTTCGGCATCTGCAATCGTCGCGTTCTCCGGTGACGACAAGGTCACCGTGAATGTCTCATCGGCCTCACGGTCTCGGTCGCCGATGATGTCGACGTCGACAGTTACCTGCGAGGTACCACCGGGAATGTCGAGCGTACCGCTCGTCCCGACAAAATCGACGCCGGCCTCGGCCGTGGCTGATGCGGTGGCATAACTGACACGCGCGTCCGCGATGGTGGCGCCGGCTGGCAACACGGCGGAGGCTTGCACCGTGAACGACAACGTCACATTCGTATCGTCGTCTTCCGTCACCGTTGCATCGCTGATCGACAGGCTCGGGTTGACGACGGTGCTGGGTGGGTCCGGCTCGACCAGCGTGTTGTCATCGCCACCGCTCCCCCCGCAACCGACGAGCAAAACGCTCGCCGCCAAACAGAACAGATCTGCACGTTTCATCGATGACATGACATTCACCTCGACCGGCCACTACAAATCATGCTTCAGAGGCTAGCAGATGCACACCGCAAAAAACGTGAAGAATGCCGGCGTCGTCGCCAGACAGCGACAGGTTCGTCTGCCAGCCATTGACGACCACCTACTTACACAGCATCAAAAAGGCCCGCGACATCATGGACATCGCAGGCCTGTTTTGCGGTTAGCGTGGTGTGCGGCTAGCTTACGTCAAACTCGCCGTTTTTGAGTCGTGCGATGTAGGCTTTGTACGCGCGCATCGCCTGATAACCCATGATCCACAGGATCGGTACGTTGGCGAATAGCATGACTCCGGTACCGACTCCGGTCATATTGTCGAGATCGACATCGGTTTCGATGAAGCCCATCGTAGCGAGAATGATCAGACCACAAAACACAATTTTGTAGGGCAAAACCGATTTCTCGCCGGCCAGGAATACCATGCCCTGTTCGCCGTAGTAGCTCCACGAGATCATTGTCGAAATGGCGAACAGCCACGATGCGATCGTGACGAGCCACATACCAAGGCCGGGCTGGACAGTATCAAAAGCACGTGCTGTCAGTGTGGCACCCACGTAGTTGGCATAGACGCCGAGATCGGTCATGCGCGGATCACCAGCACTCTCGAAGGGTGCCCATTCGATCACGGGACCCGTTGTGTCCTCGACAATCACGCCACTCAATTTGTGCAGGTTGTTGCCGGTGTCCGGATTGGTATCGCCTTCAACGACCATGTAGACATTGTCGCCGACGTTCAAATATTCGCTGACCGGAGCAGTCGATGTCTCAAGCTGCCAGACACCATCGGCAACCTTGGCAACAAACGGCTCGACATTCAGCGTGCCCTCGGCGCTGCGATCCCAGACGCCGGTCGACAGGATGATCAGTGCGGTGAAGGTGCAGACCACGATCGTATCGATGAACGGCTCAAGCCCCGCGACGATGCCTTCACGCACCGGTTCATTCGTTTTCGCCGCGGAATGCGCGATCGGTGATGAACCTTGTCCGGCTTCGTTGGAGAATAGCGCGCGCTTCATGCCGATCAGAAATGCATAGGCAACCGTGCCGCCAACAAACGCCCCGGATGCCTCTTGCGGATTAAATGCGCCGTGGATGATCAAACCGAACATGGCTGGAATCTTGTCGAAATTCACAGCGAGTACCCAGATACCGGCCAGCAGGTAAAGCGCGACCATGAAGGGTACAAGCGTGCCGGCTACTTTACCGATGCGTTTGATACCGCCAATGATGACCATGCCGACGATGATCGCGAGGACAATGCCGGTCGCGATACTGGGCACGCCGAAATAGCCTTCGGTGATGACGCCCACGTTCCAGGCCTGGAACATGTTGCCACCGGTCGCCGTGGACACGAGCAGAGTCAGACAGAATATGACGCCGATCGTCTTGCCGAGGCTGGCGAGTTTAGGGTTGATCTTCGGCAAACCCTGGCTGATGACCCACATCGGACCGCCATGGGGGTTATCTGGGTCGTCGGTGTTGCGATAGAGCATCGAAAGTGTGACTTCGGTGATCTTGATCGCCATACCGAACACACCCACGACCCACATCCAGAAAATGGCGCCGGGGCCACCGAGTGCAATCGCCAGTGCCACGCCACCAATATTGCCGAGACCTACTGTCGCGGAAAGGGCTGCGCTCAAGGCCTGAAAGTGGCTGATGGCGCCGGGGTCGTCTTTTTTGTCGTATCTGCCGGTAACGACGGCGGTGCCGTGCGTTAGCGCGCGGTATTGTGCGAATACGCTCCAGATCGTGAACAGCACACCCGTGCCCAGCAGCGCGAACAGCACGGGCTGTGCCCACAGAATACCGTTGCTGACCGCTAGAAAATTACTCAACCCTTCCATAAGACTCCCCGAGGCAACTATTTTTTTGACGAACGACACCAGGTACCGATTCGCGACGCGAACGGCGCTGAAAGGCGGGGCCGTATTAGCGCGCTACTATAACAGACGCAGCATCGACTGCTGTTCAGGCACCGGACATAATCGCCGTGACGCCCATACCACCGGCTGTACAGATCGAGATCAGACCGCGGCCACCATTGTTTTCTTGCAAGGTCTTGGCGAGCGTGGCGACGATCCGGCCGCCCGTTGCTGCAAACGGGTGCCCGACCGCCAGACTACTACCCTTGACGTTTAGTTTCGCCGGATCGATGGCACCGAGCGGCGTGTCGCGTTTCAGACGCGTGCGACAGAACTCCTCCGATTCCCAGGCGGCGAGCGTCGCCAGCGTTTGCGCGGCAAACGCTTCGTGGATCTCGAAAAAGTCGAAATCGGCGAAGCCGAGATCAGCATCTTTCAACATGTCTGACACGGCATAAGCTGGCGCCATCAGCAGTCCTTCGTCGTCGATGAAGTCGACCGCGGCCGCTTTGCAAAAATCGAGATAGGCGAGTACCGGCAAACCGCGCTCGCGTGCCCAGTCCTCGCTGGCGAGCAGTACGGCCGATGCGCCATCGGTGAGCGGCGTACTGTTGCCCGCAGTCATCGTGCCGGTGGCACTGCGATCAAACGCAGGTTTCAGCTTCGCTAGCTTTTCGAGCGAACTATCGCTCCGAATATTGTTGTCCCGGGTCAGACCCTCAAACGGTGTGACGAGATCATCGAAAAAGCCCGCTTCGTACGCGGCATGTGCCTTGTTGTGGCTGGATAGAGCGAGCTCGTCCTGTGCCTGTCGAGTAATTCCCCAGGCCTTTGCTGTCAGCTCGGTACTCTCGCCCATCGACAGACCGGTTCGCGGCTCTTCGACGCCGGGCAGGACTGGCTTGAAGTGCCGTGGTCGGAGTCCAAACCAAGGTTTGATGCGTTCGCCAAGACTGCGTCCGCGATAGCTCGCCATCATGATCCGTCGATAGTCATCGTCATAGACGATGGGCGGGTCGCTGACCGTGTCTGTGCCAGCACCGATGCCTACATCGATCTGACCGAGCGCAATCTTGTTGGCCACCATAACAGCGCCTGAAAGGCTGGTGCCGCAGGCACGCTGCAGATCAAATGCGGGTGTTGAACGCGCCAACCCGGAGCTCAGCACCGCTTCGCGAGCGAGGTTCCAGTCGCGGGAGTGCTTGATAACAGCACCGAGTGAGACATCCCCGAGATGTGCTCCAGCCAGGTCGTAACGGTCAACCAGCGCCTTGAGCGTCGCGCTCATCATGTCGAGGTTAGAACAGTGTTTGTAGGCGGTGTGCGAACGCGCAAACGGGATGCGAGTTCCGCCGACAATGGCGACGCGTCTGGAGATTCCGTCGTGAAGCATGATGTGTCCCTTGTGTTGTGCAGGCGGTGGCATCTGGCACGGCGCTACCGCCCTTCGTCGTCGCAGAGGTTAGCAAATCCTGCTCTGGGTGTGGGGTTTGCCCGTAACGCATGCGTGCTACCCTGCGTGGCCGGATAACCAATGAGGTGTGCATTGAGCGAGGCGGGTCATAACAATACAGTCGAATTCAACCGTCTGTTGACCTTGGCAGCACCGTTGATCGTGAACAATCTAGCACTCGCTGGAATGGGCCTGGCCGATACACTCATGTCAGGCTATATCAGCGCCGAAGCACAAGCGGCAGTCGGTGTTGGCAGCAGTGTCTGGATGCTGTTCTTTCTGTTTGCGCTAGGCACGCTGATGGCGATTTCGCCGATCAGTTCGACGCATCGCGGTGCCGGTCGCGGCCATCTGATCGGTCGCTACGCCCGTCAGGGGTTCTGGCTTAGCCTGATCATTAGCGCCATTGTCGTTACGACCATGGTGTTTGTTGCCGTGCCGGGCCTTACGGTGATCGGCATCGATGCGGCAGTCCGGCCATTGGCGGCTGGCTACCTATTGGCGATCGTCTGTGGTGCGCCATTCGGCTTCGCCTATCTCACACTGCGGTACACGACAGAAGGTATCGGTTGGACACGCCCTGTCATGTTCGTGTCGGTCAGCGCGCTGCCCGTCAACGTTGTGGCGAACTATGTGCTGATGTTCGGCAAGTGGGGTGCCCCTGAGCTCGGCGCTGTTGGTGCTGGCTACGGCAGTGCGCTGACGATGGTGTTTATGTGTGTTGTTCTGCTGGTCTATATGGTTCGCAGTCCACGTTACGCCTCCTACGCCATCTTTTCGCTGGGGCGGGGTCCGCGGTGGGCCGAGATGCGCGAAATTCTGGCATTCGGCGTACCGATCATGGTCAGCATTCTGGCGGAAGCGGGATTGTTTGGTGGCGTGACTTTGCTGATGGGTAAGCTGTCAGCACAAATCGCGGCGGGCCATATCATTGCAATGAACTACGCATCGACAATGTTCATGATACCGATGGGTTTGAATAGCGCGACCACCATTCTGGTCAGCAATGCACTCGGTCGCCGCGAGTTATCGCTGGCGCGCGCCCGCGGCTATCTGGGCATCATCAGCTGCGGCTTGTTCATGTCGTTATCTGCCGGGGGTCTACTGTTGTTTCGTGAAACGGTGGTTGGCTGGTATACGCAGGATCCGGCCGTGTTCGAAGTGGCGATCAGCCTGTTGCTGGTCGCCGCGGTCTTTCAGGTGTCCGATGGGATTCAGGTAGGTGCCGCTGGTGCGCTGCGCGGTTTGCACGACACGCGGGTGCCGATGTTTCTGACGTTTTTTTCGTACTGGATCATTGGCTTTCCTCTCGCTTACGCCGCGGCGCTTCCGTTAGCGCTTTCGCCGCCGATGATCTGGTCCGGGTTCGTTGTCGGCTTGAGTGTCGCCGCGGTGTTACTCGTGTTGCGCTTCCGGCATGTCTCGCGCCAGCATGATCGGGTGTCGACAGTGGTCGACACGGCGGCAGTCGACTGAGCTTGCTGGAAACATAAGGTAAGGCCAGCGCTACATTTTCTTCGCTCGGTAAGACTCGCTCAGAAAACGTCTTCCTGGCTTCGATAGGTCGGCAGTGGCGTTGAGCGCAACAGTGGATACTGGAGACAGAAGCTTGCGGTTCGTGCGTTGTATCTGGCCACCGGGTTTGCCTTGAGAGCGAGTGGAGGCCCGGTTGTGTCATGTAATCGGGCCGACGATCTACTTTTCTCACTCAATACAATGCGTTCGAAAAACAGCTCCTCGGCCTGTTACTGCCGCCTGCGCAATTCTGTCGCGACTTGTCCGGCAACCGGGGTTGGCTTGAGAGCGAGTGGTTTCGCGCGAGCAGGGCAAACCCGCTTGCGTCATATAGCCGGGTCAGCAATGCATTTACAGAGTGTTTCGGAAGTCGGCCTTAGCCCTGTCCGAACGTCGGCCCGTCCGACAAAAAGGCCTTTTCCGTCTCGGTACTCTCGCGGCTCAGGATCTGATTGCGATGTGGAAACCGGCCGAACTGTTCGACGATGTCGTGGTGCAGCTCCGCGAAATCTGCACAGGTTTCGAGCGTTTCTTTTTCGACCGCAGAAGCTTTTTTGACCAGGTTGCGAAACACTGCGACCGACTTCGCTTGTACCTTGCGGGACTCCATGTGCTGCATCGGCATGAAAAAGAACATCTGCTGGATGACGCTGAGTTGTGAGTCGTGTTTTGCGATCGCGCCCTCGACGCATAGTTTGAGCGCGATCTTGTCATGGCTGAACGCCTCTGGCTTGCCGCGATAAACATTGCGTCGGAATTGATCGAGCACAAGGATCAATGCCAGCCGACCGAGCGGTGTTTTCGCCCAGTGATCGAGCTCACCATTGGCGGCTTGCTTGATCAGGTTGCCAAATCGGTGGCGAATCTGGATGTCGATTTCCGGATCGTCGCCGAACCAAAAGTTCATGCGGCCATCGAGCCCCGGCGTGTCCTTGTCACGTTCCTTGAACCAGAGATCCAAGACGTTGTGGATATTGGCGCTGTCCGCCTGACTGAGAGTGCCTTGCACGGCTGTCTTCCTTAGTTTCGACTGCGCTCGCCCGTCACCTATTCTGACAGATTCGGTCGGTGATGCGATACTGACCCCATGCAGCGTTTCATCTTGTTGAGTTTGCTGGGCGCCCTGTTGCTGGGCTGCGGCGCGCCGTCCTCCGAGGAGCAGATCCGGGATCTCGTCTCTTCGTTGGCACAGGCTGCGGAGGATGAATCCATCGGCCCATTTCGTCGCGCCCTGCATGATGACTATCAGGATCTTCGTGAGAACGACAAAGCAGCGGTTATCAATATGCTGCGAGGCATCATGCTGCAGACCAACGATGCGTTGATCCTGACCGATATCGAATCGATCGATTTTCTCTCCGCAGAACTCGCTGAAGTGGCCATACAGGCCCGGTTTGCCGGTGCCGATTGGGACCGACTGCGCTTGCGCGGTGCGGTGTATTGGTTTGAGCTAGATCTCGTTCGAGAAAATGATGATTGGCGCATCACTAGTGCTCGCTGGTCGCGGGGAGATAGCGCGCCACGGTAATCACTGTGGCCAAAATGCGACAGTCAATGGGCTTGCAGCAGACACGACCCAGCAGTTATAACGGCCGGGTCATAACGAGAGCAATTGGGGAATAGTGATGTCTCGACAAGTAATTAACCTGCTGCTGGTCAGCACGATACTCGCGCTGGTCGCGTGCGGTGGCGATAAAGCCGACGATAGTTCAGCGCTGGACGCTGCCAAAGATACCGCTGCAGCGGCTGCGGACGGTGCAAAGTCAATGGCGGAGGATGCCACGGAGGCTGCTAGCGACGCGGTGGATGCCGCTGCGGAGACCGCAGGCGACATGGCTGATGCTGCCGCCGACAAAGCGGACGAGATGGCGGATGCGGCTAAGGAAATGGGCGAGGATGCGATGGCGGCAGGCGCCGAAGCGATGGACGACGCCAAGGAAACAGCCGACGCCGCCGCTGAGAAAGCGTCCGATATGGTCGACGAGGGCCGCAAGATTAGCGAAGAAGCATTGGAAGAACTCGACGACCAAACGTGAGATCTTGACGATACCAACCGGCCCGACACCGCGTCGGGCCGGTCTTTCTGCATCGGAATCCTGTCATGCCAAACCATTATCTACGCGCTTTTTGCGTGGCCGCTGTGGTCGTATTAAGCGGATGCCAGACGATCAGTGAGTCGCTCGAGGCACCCGATGTGCGGTTGAGTAATGTCCGATTGCAGGAGCTCAGCAGCCTGCAGCAGCAATTCGTTCTCGACTTCGAAGTCAGCAACCCGAATGCGATTCCGTTGCCCATCAAGGCGATCAACTACGGTGTCATGCTCGGCGGCATGTCCCTGGTCAATGGGCGCAGCGAGAGCGCTTTTCGCGTCCCCGCCAACGGCGAGGGCAGTTTCAGTATCAGCGTCGAGACGTCGCTGATGGAGGTCGTCAAAGCGCTTGGCACCCGAATCATGCTGGGTGGCGAACAGTCGCTCGATTATCAGGTCGGCGGCGATGTGGCGGTTGACCTGCCTTTCATCCGGCCTCTGCCGTTCAAGACCGAAGGTACGGTACAGATTACGCGCTGATAGTTACGCGCGTAACTGGGGTAAATGCCGCGTGCGGCGATGCCGGCGATGCCTGGGAACTACCGGTCTCTCATAGACCATAGCCAGCAAAAAAGCGTAGTTTCGCGGCTTTTACCGCAAATTCTGTGCGTTTTGACTGAATTAGAGCGTAGTTAGACGAATCTGCGATTTGTCGCAGTGCGTCATTGATGGCATAAAGACAAGCGGGCACCGGCCAGCCGCCGCGTGAAACTCTGCTTGCGGCGCCATCGAACCCTACGGTACGACACTCGGTTCCCCGCTACAGTTAACACGACACTGCCGCCTTGTCTTGAGGCCGCAGCGATCCGTTGCGCGACAACGGCCAAATTAGGAGTGCCACCGCATTGACTCAGATGCCCGATCATTCAAGCCTCTACCACCCATCCTTCGAGAAGGCGAGTTGTGGTTTTGGACTGATCGCCAACATCGATGATGAGCCTAGCCAGTGGCTGGTACAGACCGCCATCGGAGCGCTGGCACGCTTGACGCATCGCGGCGCGGTCGCCGCCGACGGCAAGACCGGCGATGGTTGCGGGCTGTTGATGAAAACGCCTGAGCAGTTCCTGCGCGCCGTGGCGGGCGAAGAAGGCTTCGATCTCAATAAGCAGTTTGCGGTAGGGATGGTGTTCCTCAACCCGCACGAAACAATGGCCGGTCGGTGTCGTAGCGAGCTCGAAAAACAGCTGAATGCGGTCGGGCTGGCAACGCTTGGCTGGCGCAAGGTGCCGGTCGATCCGAGTGTTTGTGGCGAAGAGGCGCTGCGCACGTTGCCGATCATCGAACAGATTTTCGTGAATGCGCCCGACGGTATGGCGCGCGCATTGTTCAATCGCCAGTTGTTTATCGCGCGCCGGCGCACCGAGCGGGTGCTGGCCGATATAGACCCCTCGTTTTATGTCGCGAGTCTTTGCGCTAACACGCTGTCCTACAAGGGCATGGTCATGCCGTCAGTGCTTGCGAAGTTCTATCGCGATCTGGAAGACCCGCGCATGCAAAGCGCGGTCTGCGTGTTTCATCAACGGTTCTCAACCAACACTTGGCCGCAATGGCGTCTGGCGCAGCCTTTTCGTCTTTTGGCGCACAACGGCGAGATCAACACGATTCAGGGCAATCGCAACTGGGCCCGGGCGCGCGCGAAAAATTTCCAGTCCGACAAGCTGCCGGATGTATCGGGTCTACAGCCCCTGGTGTCGATGGACGGCTCCGATTCGTCAAGCCTCGACAATATGCTTGAGGTCATGCTCGCAGGGGGCATGGATGTGCTGCAGGCGATGCGCCTGCTCGTACCGCCAGCGTGGCAAGCGGATGAACGACTGGACCCGGATATCCGCGCGTTCTACGAATTTTTCGGCTGCCACATCGAACCCTGGGATGGACCGGCTGGGGTCGTCATGACCGACGGCCGCTATGCCGCCTGCACGCTGGATCGAAATGGACTGCGACCGGCTCGCTACGTCCTGACCGATGATCGTCATCTGACGATTGCCTCTGAAATCGGCGTCTACGATTACGCGCCTGAATCGGTTATCGAAAAGGGGCGTCTCGGGCCTGGCGAAATGCTGGCAGTCGATTTGCAGGACGGCAAATTGCTGAACACGAGCGCCATCCATGATCAGATCAAGGCGCGTGCCCCGTATCGACGCTGGCTGAAGAAAGGTATTCGCTATCTTGAATCGGAACTGATCGATGTGCGGATGGCAGCGGAGCCAATGGATCCGGATACGATCGCCGTGTATCAAAAAATGTTCAACCTGTCGGCTGAAGAGCGCAATGAAGTGCTGCGCGTGTTGGCCGAAGCCGGCATGGAGGCCGTAGGCTCCATGGGTGACGACACGCCAATGTCGGTGTTGTCGAAGCAGGTCCGGCCGCTGTTCGACTATTTCCGGCAGCAATTCGCTCAGGTGACCAACCCGCCTATCGATTCTTTGCGCGAACGCATCGTCATGACCTTGCAGACCAACATTGGGCGCGAGGCCAATCTGTTCGAATTGTCAGCGAGCGACGCAGAGCATGTCATCATCAGCTCGCCGGTTCTGTCGCAACGCAAGTGGCGTCAGCTCGTGAGCCCGGCATTGTTCGGTGATCGATCCGCGTTTATCGATCTCAACTACGACGAAGAGGTGCCGCTGGCGGACGCGCTGGACGATATTTGCGCCCGCGCAGCGAGTGCCGTTCGTGATGGCAACATGCTGATCTGTTTGTCGGATCGCTACCTCGAAAAGGGCAAGCTACCGGTGCACGCTTTGCTCGCTACCGGTGCGGTCCACCATCATCTGGTCGATGCGGGTTTGCGCTGCGACTGCAACCTGCTGATCGAAACAGGCTATGCGCGCGATCCACATCACTTCGCCTGCCTGATCGGTTATGGCGCGACGGCCGTGTACCCGTATCTGGCTTACCAGGTGCTCTATGACATGGCCCGACTGGGCAAGATGAGTAATCATCTCGATGGCACACCGCAGTTTGGTCGCAACTATCGGCGTGGTATCCGTAAGGGGCTGTTCAAGATCATGTCCAAGATGGGCATCTCGTCAATCGCAAGCTACCGTGGTGGGCAGTTGTTCGAGATTGTGGGCCTCGCGCCCGATGTGGTCGAGCGCTGCTTACGCGGCACTGTCAGCCGCATCAAAGGCGCCGGGTTTGACCATCTCGCCGAGGATCAGCAAGCGCTGGCGAAGCTTGCGTGGGCGCCGGGTATACCCGTCAATCAAGGTGGCTTGCTGCGCTACGTGCATGGCGGCGAGTACCACTGTTATAACCCGGATGTCGTGGCGACATTGCAAGCGGCGGTGCGGTCCGGCAACTACGACATTTACAAGCAATACGCCGAACTCGTGAACACGCGACCGATTTCGACACTGCGCGATTTGCTCGACGTTCAGTTTGACACCACGCCCGTGCCGATCGATGAGGTCGAGCCGGTCAGTGACATCGTGCGACGTTTTGATAGTGCGGGTATGTCGCTCGGCGCTTTGTCGCCGGAGGCACATGAGGCGTTGGCGATCGCGATGAATCGTCTGGGCGCACGCTCCAATTCCGGCGAAGGGGGTGAAGACCCGGCCCGCTATGGCACCGAGCGCATGTCGCGCATTAAACAGGTCGCGAGCGGCCGATTTGGCGTCACCGCCGAATACTTAGTTAATGCCGATGTGTTGCAGATCAAGATTGCGCAGGGCGCAAAACCGGGCGAGGGCGGTCAGTTACCCGGACACAAAGTCGATGAGACGATCGCGCGTTTGCGCTACGCGAGCCCGGGCGTCGGCCTGATTTCGCCGCCACCGCATCACGACATTTATTCGATCGAAGATCTCGCGCAGCTGATTTTCGACCTGAAGCAGGTTAACCCGAATGCGCTCGTTAGCGTGAAGCTCGTCTCCGAGCCAGGCGTCGGCACCATCGCGGCGGGTGTCGCCAAGGCCTATGCCGACCTGATTACAATTTCAGGTTACGACGGCGGCACCGGCGCGAGCCCACTGACCTCCGTCAAGTATGCTGGTAGTCCTTGGGAGTTGGGATTGTCCGAGACCCATCAGGTCTTGCGCGGTAACGACTTACGGCACAAGGTCCGACTACAAACCGATGGCGGTCTGAAGACCGGTATCGATGTGATCAAGGCGGCGATGCTCGGCGCCGAGAGTTTCGGCTTTGGTACGGCGCCGATGGTCGCTTTAGGTTGCAAGTATCTGCGCATTTGTCATCTCAATAACTGCGCGACCGGCGTTGCAACGCAGAATAACGTGCTGCGTAGTGAGCATTTCGTGGGCCTGCCAGAGATGGTGATGAATTTCTTCCGCTTTGTCGCCGAAGAAACCCGTGAGCTGATGGCGGCGCTCGGTGTACGACGACTGGACGAGCTGGTCGGTCGGCATGAATATCTGCGAGCGGCTGAGGGACAAACCGCGCGACAGCAGGCGATGGACCTGTCGCCGATCATCTCCGACGGTGGGCTGGCTGACAGCAAGCCAAGATTCTGCACAGACCCGAGCAACACGCCGTTCGACCGCGGCGAACTCGCCGAGCAAATGCTGGCCGATTGTCGCGAGGCGATCATTGCGAAACAGTCGCTGCGGCTCGGGTACGAAATTAGGAATTTCAACCGCTCGATCGGTGCGCGCGTGTCCGGTGAGATCGCGCGTCACCACGGCAATCTTGGTATGGGCAATGCGGTACTCGATATCAAACTGCTCGGCACCGCAGGCCAGAGCTTCGGTGCCTGGAATGTCGCCGGTTTGCACATGACGCTGGAAGGTGATGCTAACGACTATGTCGGCAAGGGCATGACCGCTGGCCGCCTGGTTGTCCGACCGCCTGCCAGTAGCCGCTTCGTCGCACGCGATACCGCGATTGTCGGTAATACGTGTTTGTACGGTGCCACCGGGGGCGAGTTATTTGCCGCGGGTCGCGCCGGCGAACGTTTCGCTGTGCGCAACTCGGGCGCGGTCAGTGTCATCGAAGGCGCAGGGGATCATTGCTGCGAATACATGACGGGTGGCGTCGTCGCCTGTATCGGCGATGTGGGTGTCAACTTCGGCGCCGGCATGACGGGCGGCTTTGCTTATGTACTCGATATTCATCGCGATTTCGTCGATCGCTATAACCATGAGCTGATCGACATCCACCGCATGTCGCCCGAAACGATGGAATCGCATCTGCATCATTTGCGCGGGTTACTGCAACGGCATATGGAACTGACCGGCAGTGTCTGGGCCGCCGAGATTCTCGAAGACTACCGCGACTTTTTGCCACGGTTCTGGCTCGTCAAACCGAAGGCGACGGAGCTACGCAGCCTGATGACATCACTGCGACAGGCGGCCTGACCATGAGTGAGTTTCCATTACAGTTCCTCGACATACCGCGACGCGATCCGGATAAGGCGCCCGCAGATATTCGCGTCCAGCACTATCGTGAAATCTATGGCCAGTATTCCGCTGACGAAGCCGCTGACCAGGCAGGCAGATGTCTGAATTGTGGCAACCCTTACTGTGAATGGAAGTGCCCGGTTCATAACTACATCCCGAACTGGCTCGAACTCATTCGGCAAGGCAACATCATGGAGGCCGCGGAGCTCTCGAATCAGACGAACTCACTGCCTGAGGTGTGTGGACGCGTTTGCCCGCAGGATCGTTTGTGCGAAGGCGCATGCACATTGAATGACGGTCTCGGGGCGGTCAGCATTGGCAATATCGAGAAATACATTACGGACGAAGCTTTCAAGCTTGGCTGGCGACCGGACTTGTCGCATGTCGTCGATCGTGGCAAACACGTCGCTATTGTCGGTGCCGGTCCTGCAGGCTTAGCCGCCGCTGATGTCCTCGCGCGCAACGGGATTCGTTCGACGGTTTTCGATGCCTATTCGGAGATCGGTGGCTTGCTCACTTTCGGCATCCCGCCGTTCAAGCTCGAAAAGGAAATCGTGCGTCGGCGTCGCGAGATTCTGGAGGGCATGGGCGTGACGTTTGTTCTGAATACACGCGTGGGTGAAGACGTCGCGTTTGCGGATTTGTTGAGCCAGCACGATGCCGTGTTTCTTGGCATGGGCACGTATGCTTACGTGCGCGGTGGGTTTCCGGGTGAAGATCTGCCTGGTGTGCACGATGCGTTACCGTACCTCGTGTCCAACGCTTACAAGACGTTGGAGCAGCATGATGCCGTTGACCCCGTTATGAATCTCGCGGGTAAGCGCGTGGTCGTACTCGGCGGCGGAGATACCGGCATGGACTGCAACCGCACGGCCTTGCGACAAGGTGCCACTTCGGTGACCTGTGCGTATCGGCGCGATGAGCAGAACATGCCGGGTTCCCGGCGTGAAGTGGCCAATGCCCGCGAAGAGGGCGTTGAGTTTTTGTTCAATCGACAACCGGTTGAGATCA
The DNA here is from genome assembly GCA_039033995.1 of Pseudomonadota bacterium. Classification (GTDB taxonomy): domain Bacteria; phylum Pseudomonadota; class Gammaproteobacteria; order Steroidobacterales; family Woeseiaceae; genus CALBPI01. The sequence goes on from JBCCBP010000036.1 coordinate 20,029, forward strand.
TCGGCACGGACCATGTGACCGGCGTTAAGGTCGTGACGACACAACTGGGCGCGCCGGACGAATCCGGGAGACGTCGACCCGAGCCCGTGCCGGGCAGCGAGCAAGTGTTGCCTGCGGATGCCGTAATTATCGCGTTCGGGTTTCGGCCAAACCCGGCGGACTGGCTGGCTGATCACGAAGTCACGACCAGCGAGAATGGTCGTGTGACGGTCAGTCGAGATCCGATTGTCCCGTTTCAGACGAGCAACCCGAAAGTGTTCGCAGGCGGTGATATGGTGCGCGGTTCGGATCTTGTCGTGACTGCTGTTCACGAAGGTCGGGAAGCGGCCAAAGGGATCACTAACTTCCTGTTGGGTTAGCCAGTCGTCGCGTAACGGCCGATTGTGACTCTGTCAGTCTTCGATGCCCATCAGAAACGTGAGCGGGATACGCAGGCGTCGTTGCCAGGCGTTTTCGCTGTGATTTTCCCCGGGAAACGCTCGGGTCTGCCAGTCTTCTGTCGAAAATCCCAGTTCTGTCATCACGGCGTCAACCGTTTTCTGGTGCGGCGGATAATAACTGTCGAGATCCTGATCGCCATGATCGAAGTAGATCTTGTGGCGTCCCGGCGTCGGCAGTTGATTCCGCAGGTAATCGGCAAAACTCTGTGGGATCGGATTGTCGGTTGGTGAAAACGTGCCGAGCCAGTGTGTCGACAGGCACGCTGCGCCGCCGAAGACATCCGGGTATTCTGAAAGCGCGTAAATCGATATCAGACCACCCATGCTGCTGCCGGCAATAAACGTATGTTCTGGCGTCAGTGCGACCGTGAAGTTTTCATCGACGTACGGTTTCAACTGCTCGACGATAAAGCGTAAATAGTTGTCCGAGTCGACACCATCCACGAACAACTTTGTGGTGGGGTCGCGCTGCAGTGCCAGATATTCTGCTCGCTTGCCTTCCGGCAGCGATTGCCAGGGTTTTTCCGGGAAATACTCGGTGTGTCGGCGCGCATCACCGTTGTCGATCGCAACCACAATAAATGGTCGTGTCTTGCCGGTGGCGATCAAAGCCGTCGCCGTCTCGTCGACCTCCCATTCCTGTCCGTTCCAGGTGCTCGTCGCGTCGAACAGCATCTGCCCATCGTGCATGTACAGCACATCGTACGGTGCTTCACGCGGGTACTTCGGCGGCGTCCAGACGCGCACCGTGCGCGCCGGTACATAGTTCTCGTCAAAAGCAGGCAGCGTCACAAGCTTGCCAGCAAACAGTGGCTTCTGCTCGGCAACGGAGGCGCAGCCGACGAGCAACAAGCTAGCGAGTAACAACGTCCTCAATGTAACTTCACCGATGCGCGCGTGGCCTTATAGATTCGGTCGCCAAGCATAATCAGCAGTGTCGAGAATCGACCGTGAATGGCGGCCTGATGCATCCGATACAGCGACAGATAGACCATGCGCGCCACCCAGCCCTCGACGAAAACCGTGCCGCGAACAAGATTTCCCATCAGATTGCCAACCGTCGAATATTTGCTGAGCGATACCAGGCTACCGAAATCACGATACTTGAACGGCTTACTGGCTTTGTTCTTGCGGGCTGCCAGAATATTGCGCGCAGCGATACTCGCCATTTGATGAGCGGCCTGAGCGCGCGGCGGTACCTCGCTACCATCCGCAGTCCGACATGAGCAGCAGTCGCCGATTGCGTAAACACTTTGCAGACCCTTGACGCTCAAATCGTCGTGCACCTCGATTCGGCCAAGTCGGTCGACCGGTAGGCCGCAGTCGGCGAGCCAGGCGGGGGCTTTGACGCCCGCAGCCCACACGCTGATATCGGCGGCGATCGATTCGCCTTCGTTGGTGTAAACCGCGTCTTCGCCCACTTTCGAAACCATTGTTGAGCAATGCACGTTAACCCCAATGCGCTGCAATTCTCGCTCGACAGAGACGCCGATACGTTCGGGCAAGCGCGGCAGTAACCCCGGCGCCGCCTCAATGATGCTAACGCTCAGGCGTTCTTTGGAAAAATGTTCGAATCCGTATTCACGCAATCGTTGCACGACATTGTGCATGTCCGCGGCCAGCTCAACGCCGGTCGCCCCACCACCGACGATCGCGACGGACAACGTACCGCTGGTCGATTGCAGATTCGTTTTCTGCAATTGGTTGGCGAAATGACGGTGAAATTTCTCCGCCTGCTCGCGGGAGTCCAGCTGGCGTGCGTGCTCGCGCACACCTTCGATGCCGAAATCATTGCTGTGGCTACCGACCGCGACCACCAAGGTGTCATAGCGAAAATCACGCGCCGGCATCAGTTCCGCGGCATTGTCGTCGAGCATCGGCGCGAGCCAGACGCGTCGATTCGGTGTGTCGATGCTGGTGACCGTACCCAGCATGAAATTGAATTTGTGTTTGCGTGCCAGCATCAGATAGCTGGCTTCGTCGTGATAGCTGTTCATCGAGCCGGTCGCCACTTCATGGAACAGCGGCTTCCAGATGTGCGTGGGGTTCTTGTCAATGAGCATGACTTCGGTGTTTTTGTCGCGGCGGAGTTTGCGTGCCAGTCGCACGGCAAGCTCAAGCCCGCCGGCACCGCCGCCGATGACAATAATTCGCTGCTTCATGATGTGCCTGAATGGTTTGGAGACGTCCTGTCTTTCGAACTTCAGTTTGTCTAACCTTGTCGAACTAATCAACTGCTAAAATTAGACAAGTCCCGGTTCTCCGGGCTTTTTACGACCGACTCTGAAGGGCTAAGCGCATTATGTTACACCGTTGGCTAGGGATTACAGTGTTACTGCTGTTGGCAGGTTGCTCCAGTTTTGATGTCCTGAATGGCGTGACCGGGTCCGCTCACTATACGATCATCAATGACATCGCCTATGCGGATCATACCCGCGGCCAGCTGGATATTTATTTGCCGAGTACGGCGGAGGCGTCTCCACCGGTACTGGTATTTTTCTATGGTGGGAGCTGGCGCGAAGGCAGCCGCCAGGATTATGAGTTTGTCGCTTCGGAGTTGACGCGCTCTGGCATCATCGTTGTGTTGCCGGACTACCGGCTCTATCCCGCTGTACAGTTCCCGACGTTCGTCAACGATGCCGCCAACGCGGTTCGCTTCGCTCGCGCAGAACTGACCAGGCGACAGATCCAGCACGGTGATGTGTATGTGGGTGGTCATTCGGCTGGCGCGCATATCGCCGCTTTGCTTGCGCTGTCGCCGGATTTTCTCGGCGAAGAGCGCGCATCACTGGCGGGGTTCATCGGGCTCTCGGGGCCTTACGATTTTCTGCCGCTGGAGTCCTCGTTTCTGAAATCGGTGTTTCCGGCGAGCACGCGCCCACAAAGTCAGCCGATCGCTTTTGCTCAATTCGGCGCTGGACGCGTGTTGCTGATTCATGGTGGTGCCGATACGAAGGTGGCGCCGGGTAATAGCGAGCGGCTGGCGGCAGCGCTGTCGGCAACTGATGCGATTGTCAGTCTGAAGATTTACCCGGGCGTCAAACATGCACGAGTGGTCGCTGCACTGGCGACGCCGTTGTCCCGACTGGCGCCAACCGCAAACGACATTGCTGCATTCATGCGTGAGCCGGTTACGACGCGTCCGTCCGTGAACGCGCCTGGCCAGTGAGGTGACTTATTCCTCGACGGTATTGATCTGGTAGATCGCTGTGGTTCCGCTGACTTCGCTGCCGACGATCAACAGCGGATTGCCATTCGGGCTGTCCGCGGCTGCCACGAATGCAATGCTCTCCGGTCCGAGGTCTCCCGCCGCACCGTTTGATTCGTCGATGCCATCGGCATTGGTGTCGCCGAGGCTAGGTGCTTCATTGAAATTGCGATCCAACGCATATTCGACAAAGCGCGGGCTCTGCGGATTCGAGATGTTGTAGACCATGATGCCACTGACGCGCTCGAGGCCGATGAAGGCAAACGTTGCGCCGCCGATTTCACCGATCGCCAGTGCTTCTGGTTCGGGGCCCTTGGCGTCGCTGCGGGAATCGCCTTCGTTATCGTCATTGTTGGCGTTGAAATTGTTCGGCAGTCGGCTTGCTGTGATGCGTTCAAAGTCATTGCCGCTGTCGAACAGGATCTCTCCGCTCGTGTTCCAGATCGTGAATGAGCGTGTGCCGATAGAATACAACTCGTCATAGTCGCCATCATTGTCTGTGTCGCCATTGGCGATGGTGGTTAGCAGACGACCGAGGTTTGCATTGTCTTGCAATGATGCAGCGTCTGGAAACGCGGTCGGATCCAGCGTCAGGTCACCGATGCGTTCCTCTTCTGAGTAACCATCATAGTCTCGCGTGTCTCCTTCATTCGCAGTGACAATCAGTGTCTCGCCCTGAAACTGGTAGGTCGCTATCGTATCGGGCATGTAGAAGCCTCTGGTAGGCCAGTTTTGCAGGCGTATGGCGTCATCGCGGTCGCTGGCGTCGAATTCATTGCCCAGAAGACTGTGGTCTTTACTACCAAGGGCCAGGATCGTCGTGATCGCGCTCGTGGCGATATCGACAACGGCGAGCGCATTGTTTTCCTGCAACGACACGAAGGCCGTCTGTGAGTCGGAACTGAATGCGACGAATTCAGGTTCAAGATCCTGCGCGACCGTGGCGCCAGGTCCGTAGATTCGTACGGCCGGATCAATCTCGGATTCGCGCGTACCGCCGGTATTGAAGTCTGTGAAAGTGAGCTCCTGTGCCGTGGCCGCCGCCGCGCCATTCGTGCCGATATCAATGATAGAGATGGAACCTTCCGGGTCGACAGTGTAGTCGTCGTTGGGCTCGCCCTCGTTAGCGACGACCGCCTTGCTGCCATCCGGCGAGATCGCAATCGAGTCTGGCAAGAAGCCCACCTCGACCGCGCCGATAAATGCGCCGTCGGCCGTATTGAAAAAAGCGACGACCCCGCGTTCATCAACGGCGTCTGCGGCGATTGCCGCTGCGGCAATGTCACCGCTGACAGCGACACTGTTCACGGCATCCAGCACCGTTGTGATTGTCGTGTTGGTTGCTACCGCATCGGCGACATCGATCGTGCGCACCAGTACCGGTGTCGCGGGCGACATGATGTCGATGACGTCGACATTGCCTGAGTTGGCGTTGACCTGAAACACCAGTTGATTGGTCGCATCGTGCGCGACAATTTCTGCGGCACTTTCGTCAAAAATACCGCTCTCATAGCGGCCGAGGAGGTCGAGCGTGATCGAAGTAACGCCATTGCTGCCGCTCGGGCCTGCCGCGCCGGTTGCGCCTGTTGCACCTGCCGGCCCGGCCGCACCGTCGCTACCATCGCAGCCGGTGATAACCAGTGCGCCGGCAGCAAACAGGGTTGCTGTCAGTTTTGTTAGTGTCATTGTGTGCCTCGTTTGTCATCGGAATGTAACGGGAGGTCACACTAGTGCTTGCAGACGACTGAACGATGACAGTCAGATGACCGCGTTATGACAAGACAGTCATGGTTCGCGTTGGCAATCCGCCGCTTCGGGCAGCACAAACAGACAGTCGGGCAGGTCGCGATCGAGTGCGTAACGGGTCCAGATCACCTCGTTGGCTTTGATGCCATCGTAGTACAAACGCACGCGACCAGGCTGACGCCAGCTACTGCCGGGATTAGAGAAAAACTCGGAGTAGATGCGCTCGTGCCAGCCGCGTGGCGTGTCGAAGCCGACACGCAGGATGGATAAATCATCGTGCGCAATGCCAAAGCGCGTGGCACCGCCGGTCGGGTCCAGCACATTGATGACGTAGGCCGGTCGGCCGTCGATCAGGTCATCGGGCAGCCGCGCCAACGTATAACCCGCATCGAGCGCGTGGCGGATGACGCCAAAACCAAAACTCGATGACCATTGCTGGTCGGCAGCGGACTGAGGTTGTGGCCCGGCGGCCGTGTAGGTGGTTGTACCATCAAAACTGAGGTCGATGATCGCGTTTCCGTCGCGCATCGATTCGATGCGTACCTTGCCGTCGGCGACGTGCGCTTCCTGCTTGTCGCGGGCGTACACACGCCACATCGAATGTTGTTCGTGACGCACGGCCTTACCATCCCGATAGAACACCGCGTAGCCGGTCATCGACAAAGAGCGCGGGCGGCGCCATTGTTCTCCACCGGCGGCATCGTGCGCACGTCGCATAATCTCATCTGCGGCAAGATCGTCTGTCGGCAACAGGGTCGGCAGCGATGTGTTACCGACGCATCCGGTCAGCAGTGTTAGCCCTATCATCCAAATGACAGTGCGGTGCCTCATGGGAGTATCTCCGAATACAAGGCGGCATAGTCTTTGGCCATTCTCTCGGCACTGTAGCGCGCCAGCAGGTCCCGGTTGTGGTGTGCGAAGCGTTCTCGCAACGCGCGATCTTCGATCAGCCGGTCAATCCGGTGCAGCCAGGCGGTCAGGTCATCCGGCGCCGCCAGCAGTCCGTTACGATCGTGTTCAATGATATCGGGAATACCGTCCACGTCGCTGGCGATGATCGGTAGCTCGCGGGCGATGGCATCGAGCAACGTGGAGCCGAGACCTTCGAAGCGACTGGGGAAAGCAAACACATCGAACGCTGCCAGGTAATTCGGTACGTCGTCTACGTGACCTGTAAACACGACATTGTCGAGTCCCGCCGCCTGCTCCCGTAGCGCTTGCTCATCTTCTCCAGCGCCGACCAGTACAATCGTGTACTGCGGTCGCTCACGCGCGATGTCGATCAGCATCGGCTGTCCTTTGTGCCGAATCACTAACGCGCCGACATGGCCAATGACCGGTCGTTCTCCGAACGCGCCGCGCAGCGCGCGCACACGCGCCGGATCTATCTCGACAGGCATATGCGCGCTGGGAATAGTACGAACGTCGCTGCGCTGGGCATAGGTCTCGAGTTGTCCACTGATATGACGCGACAGACCAACAAGGCAGGCGGCACGACGGTACATGCTGCGGGTTACCGGGTTCTGCTTGAGCGGACGCGTGACACGGCGCGTGATGACATACGGGATCGCCTTCAAGCGGCCTGCGAGTGCCACCGCCTGCACGCCGCGGCCTTCGTGCGAATGGGCCAAAGCGGTTCCTTTCAAAGCGCGCGTCGCCGACACGATGCCACTGGCCGTCACGCGTTGCAGGTCGTCCAGATTGGCAAGGCGTACGATGAGAGGTTCTGAGTCGCGCGCCACCAACCGCTGGCTGAAACCCAGTGTTGCGAGCTCCCGGATCAGCAACTCGGTTTGTCGTTCACCGCCGCGGAAGCCGCGCGCCAGATTGACGTGAGCAATGACGGGAGATGCGACGACAGCGGACATGTGCAGAGCTTGCGGACTCGTTGAAAACAGATCAAGTCGCTGCGGCCCGGTGTTGGCCCAAGTGCTATCGCCGGTGTTGGCCCGCGACCTGAAGCGTTCGTGTCAAAAAGTGCTGATAGCGCGCGGGCGACGTTGCGCTGACTGAAAAACAACACTTACACAGGATACTAATTGGTGCATGAAAATGGGTTTACGCACCAAAATAGCGCAGGCTAAACCATTGATGTACAAACAATGGTAGCGTATGCGCATATTGATGCGCCATTTTAAGCGCTCGGCACAAGACTTCACTGTCGTAACAACACAACGCGTTTGCCATCGCGCACGAACCTTGCTAATAATCCATCGGTGAGGTGTTTTTCATGCACCGCCAGCCGATATCCATCGGCCTCAGATTGTGAGACTAAGGTGAACAATATGCGCAGTCGTCAGGGATTAGTGGGAGTATTGCTCTCAGCCGTTGCTGCAACGGCACTGCCGCCGTCAGCGGTGGCACAGGAGGATGAGATTGAAGAGGTAGTGGTTACCGGTTCGCGGATTCAACGCGACCCGAACACGATCGCCGCTCAGCCCGTCCAGTCGTTAAGCGCCGAGGACATTCAGTTGTCCGGCGAATTCTCGATTACCGATGTGATTAACGATGTACCGGCGTTGTTTTCGTCGACCACGTCGGAGAACTCGATCGATTCAGGGTTTGCGGACGGTGCCAACATCCTTGACCTTCGTGGTCTCGGTGCCAACCGTACCTTGGTATTGGTCGATGGCAGACGCCATGTCGCAGGAAACTCCGGTACTGCCGCTGTCGACGTCGGATCAATTCCGCTACAACTGATCGAGCGCGTGGAAGTGCTCACCGGTGGCGCATCTGCGGTTTACGGCGCGGACGCGGTAACAGGTGTTGTGAACTTCATCCTTAAGGATGATTACGAGGGCTTCGAAATCAACGCGACGCGCGGGATCAGCGGCGAGTGGGATGGCGACCAGTCAACAATCTCCGCGATCTGGGGCAAGAACTTCGCCAATGATCGGGCCAACATCACACTGGCGGTCGATTATCGTCGCGATGAAGGTCTGCGTGCGAATCAACGCGACGGTGCTGCATTAATCGGTTCTGGTCGCGATTGGACCAACCCGGCCAAGCGCTTCCAGCAAGGCGACATTGATCCTTCGACGATGCCGAACTTCGCGCAGTACTACAATTTCGCGAATACGGGCCTGACAGATTTCGGATTACCTGTCCCGACGGCGGATGGCTTTATCTCGGACTTCAACGGCGCGTTCGGTGCGGATCCCGTATTGACCGGCGCCGAGCAGGCGTTTATCGCCGCGGCGGCAGCTGCGCCAGAGCGCGCGGTACTGCCCGGTCGTACATTCCCGTTCACATCCGGTTACGGCTACATCATTCCGGGTAACCCGTTCACGTTTGCCGGTTTCGATCCCGAAACCGCAATCGATCTGGACGCCAATGGACGACCTGACTGTCTCGACTCCTTTACGGGTTATAACTCGGTCTTCGGCGCCGCTTCATTTGGCGTCGTTGGCGGTTGCTGGAACGTCACTGAGAATGGCAGCTATCGTCCGGTTCAGGATGGACTCGTATCCGGTAGCTTCCAGGGCTTTGGTGGTGACTCGTTTAACACGATTCAGCAAAACGATGGCTGGGTGATCCTCCCCGATGAGAAGATCACGTTGAACCTGGTCGGCCGCTATGATGTGACCGATACGATGAGCTTCTTCGGCGAGGTCAAGTATTCGACGCAGGAAACCGAAAACGATGGTCAGCCATCATCATTCTGGGATCTGTTGTTCGGCGCGCCGGACAATCCATTCCTGCCTGACTTCATTCAACCGATTGCGGACGCCAACGGTGGTGTCGCCATCACGATCGATCCCATCGGTCTTGGTGATGCACAAGTCCGAACCGAGCGCGATACTGTGCGGTTTGTCGGTGGTATCGAAGGCGAGTTCAGCAACGGTTGGAGCTACGAGGTGTCAGCCAACTATGGTCAATACAAAGAGAGCATCTTCAACTCTCATGCGCTGATCAACGACCGCTTCCTCGCGTCAATCGACGCGGTGACCGATCCGGCAACAGGCCGTCCGGCGTGTCGCTCATCTGTGGACCCGACCGCACCGGCGACGACAACACCGTTCAATATTCCCGCTTACGATCCCGGCTATTTCTCATTCACGCCGGGCGATGGTTCTTGTATTCCGTTGAATATCTGGGCCGGTGAGCCAGGTATCCGCCAGACGCAACAGGCGGTAGACTGGGTCACACGCGCAACTACGACGGAAGTGACGATCGACCAGACCGTCTTCGGTGGCTTCATCGTCGGCGATAGCAGCGACTGGTTCGAACTGCCGGATGGCGCGATCGATTTCGTCGCAGGCTTTGAATGGCGTGAGGAAACCTCCGAGCAGCTGTTCGATCCGTTCGCTCGCGGTATCCTCCCGGCGGGCTCTCCGTTCGGTGGCGGTACGCTGCTATCGGATGTGTCAGGTAACTCGAATCTGTTGTTCCGTCCGGCTCTCGCCAATGCGAATGAGGTCGGTGAGTACGACGTTGCCGACGTCTTCTTCGAGGCGTCAGCGCCGTTGCTGGTGGGTCGCAAATTCGCGGAAGAGCTGACGGTCGACGCCGCAGTGCGTTTCGCCGACTACTCAACGATTGGTGATGCGACGACATGGAAGACCAGCATTTCCTACGCGCCGGTGTCGGATATTCGCTTCCGGGCAACGTTGTCTGAGGCGGTACGCGCGCCGAATATCACAGAGTTGTTCGCACCGACCACGGGTATTACTTCGCGGCCGAACGATCCGTGTGACGCAGCACAGATCAACGCGATCGCAGCCGACAATCCAACGCTGGCGGCGCAGACACAGGCTAACTGTGTCGCGGATCTGCAGGCCGTTGGCCTGGATCCATTCGATGCGAATGGCGTTTACAACTTCGCCGATCCGCTGTCAGCGGCGTTCGGCGGTGTTCAGTCGGGTAATGCGAACCTGGATGAGGAAGTAGCTGACACGATCACGGTCGGTTTCATCACACAGCCACGCTTCCTGGAAGGCTTCACATTCAGCATTGACTACTGGGAAATCTCCATCGAGGATGCGATCGCATCCGTATCGGACCAGGATATCGTTAACGCGTGTTACAACGGCACATCGTTGAACGATGCGTTCTGTTCACTGTTCACGCGTAACAATGATCCGAACTCGTTGCAGTTTGGTGGCTTCAACAGCATCCAGCGTTCGTTGGTGAACTTCGCACGACTCGACACGCGCGGCTTCGACTTCTCGGCTGACTACAAATTCAACCTGGGCGAGCACGACTTCAACGTGAACGTATCCGGTACGAAAGTGCATCAGCTCGATCGTTTCTCTGATCCGCAAGATCTGTCCGTCGTTGACGTTGAGCTCGGCGAAGTTCGTCGTCCGGAATGGGCCGGCAACGTCTTCCTGAACTGGTTCTACAACGGCTGGAACGTTGGTATTCAGTCGCAGTACCAGGGGGAGCAGCTGCTGCGCTTCGTCGAAATCGACACCGCGCAGTCGCTGTACGGTGACGATGTCTTCCAGGATGCCTTCTGGCAGCATGATCTTAGCGTCTCATTCGATTACTCCGATCAACTTCGACTCTACGGTGGTATTCGGAACTTCACCGATGAAGAGCCGTTCATCACCGACTTTGCCTACCCGGCAAGCCCGCGTGGTCGGTTCCTATTCATCGGCGCGAACTACCTGGTGGAATAAGACATCCACCACAATCCACGAAAAAGGCCGGTCGCTTGACCGGTCTTTTTTTGTCGGGTGATCAGGTCGCAGCGTGTATGGGTAACCTGATACGTACCGCTACACCGGGTCGGTTATCGACCGTGACATCACGGGCTTCGATGACACCCTGATGAGCGTGAGTAATCAACGCCGCAATATACAAACCGAAACCGAGATGCGGTGTGCCGGTATCGTCGCCGCTGCGCTGGGTGACCATGGTCTGGAACAGCTTACGCGGATCGCCGGGCGGCAGGCTGGCACCAAAATTGGTGACAGTGATGTCGGCAACCGGATCGCCGTCAGCATCACGGCGTACGAGCTGCACTTCGAGGCATTCATCTGCTGGAGAAAAGCTCACAGCGTTGTCGACCACCTTATCCAGCAATTGTACGAGTAGATCAGCGTTGCCATAAACGCGCACATTGGTCTCGATGTCGCTGCGCCATTGATGCGAAGTAAAGGTCTGCTGATACGCCATTGTGAGCTGCGTCATCAGGGCGGTCAGATCAATGACCTCGTATTCGGCATCGGCGACGGTTTGCTCGGCGCGGTTCGCTTGACTCATCGCATTCAGGATCGCATGCAAGCGAGCCACGCCGCTGCTGGCACGCTCGTGCAACGGCAACTGCGCCACGGTCAACGATGCCTCACGCAGGTTATCCAGCGACGACTGCACCACCGCCATCGGCGTGCGCAGCTCGTGCGAAAGCTTGTCGGCCAATGAACGCAGCCACTGCTGTTGTTCGCCGACGCGCTCCAATAACGTGCTGAAATCGCGCGCGAGAATGCCGATTTCGTCGCGGGCGCTCTGGCCTGGCAGTGCATTGCTCAGTTGACCCTGGCTATCGAGCGCAGAGCCCGCGGCGCGCGCGAGACGACGAATGCGCCACGAAATCCAAGTGGCCCACGCCAGTAGCAAACCGACCACGGCGGCAGTGACGAATACCGTACGTTGTGTCAGCTTCAATACGGATGGATTGTTCAGGCTCAGGATGGCCGCGGTATCCTGCCGGAGCACCAACGCACCGGTTACGACGTTGCCGCTTTTCAGCGGTGTCGCAGCGACGGTCGTGATGCGTCCTGCGCTATCCCGAGCCCTGCTTTGTGCGGGCTTACCGGATAAGGCGCTGACGATGGGTTCCTCGGTGATGCGCGGCTCGGCATCGTCAATCATCAGCGTCGGTTCGCTATCGCCGATGATGCGTCGATACAGCGCGCGCAACAGGCTGCTGTCAGCGCGGACGTCATTGGACCCGGGGCGACTGCCGGTAATCTGGGTGATGCGCCAGCCGTTGGCATTCACAACAAACCGGTCGACGCCAAGCGGCAACGCACGATCCAGCTGTTGTTCAATCTGGGGGTTGTGGCGAATCAAACGTGCCGGCGCCGGCAGGCGTGCAGCTGGCGTACTGCCGATCGCTGCCGTATCCCCCTTGGGTAGTACCGCAGACGACACTGTCTGCTCGCCAATGCGAATCGAAAAAGCGAACGCGACACCACACACTTGCAGCGGTAGGCGTGCCTCAATTCGATTGCGCTGGCTGCCTTCGCTCCAAATGCCATTGATAGAAGGGTGATAGCTGCCGGAGGGGATCGTAAAACGTCCGGGCGCTTCGGGTGTCAGCTCGTATCTGACCTTGCGCTCGTCGGTCTCCGATCGACCCTCAGCCGTACAGTCGAATTGCAGCGTGACGGCACGATCACGCCACGGTGCGGTTTCGACATACAACCACAGACCACCTTCATACTCACCCAGTTGCATCTGCACAGCGACTTCGCCACGACCCACTGGCCGCGGTGCGACACCGGTCAGCCAGTCGTCGACGAAGCCGTCCAGCAGCGGCGCACGGGACAAACGGAAGACATACTCCGTGCCGTGTTGATCGGCCAGAGAGGGTTGCACATTGGCAGCCATCCCGGTCGCCAGACTGGCGAGAAAATCAGCTTGCGCATCGCGTAGCGCCGTCTCGGTTTCCCGAATGTAGCTCAAACTCAGCCACGGCAATATCAGTGCCAGCAGTCCGATGACCAACAATTGTCGGCGCAGTGAGAGCCTCATCGTCGTATCTGTTTTAGCCGGCCCGCCATCGATACCCCATCCCGTAGACGGTTTCTATCTCATCGAAGTCGGCGTCCAGTGCCACGAACTTCTTTCGGATGCGTTTGATATGCGAAGTGATCGTGTTGTCGTCGAGGACCGTGTTGGCTGCATCCATCAACTGCTGTCTATTCTTGACATGGCCGGGATGTCGCGCCAGCGCGTAAACGAGCCAGTATTCCGTCAGCGTCAGATCCACGCGCTGCGCATTCCAGTCGACCGAGAAGCTGTTCTCATCGATCGAGAGCGCGCCGCGCTGTAACTTGCTGGGGGTTTGCTCGTGTTGGGACTGCAATACCTGCTGGCGTCTGAATAAGGCGGCAACCCGAGCGAGTAAGTGCGGCAGCGTAATGTCTTTCGTCAGGTAGTCGTCCGCACCGAGGCGCAGCCCTGAGATGGCATCGAACTCGCTGTCGCGTGCGGTTAGAAAGATTATAGGCAGTGTATCGGACTGACTACGTAAGCTCCTGCAGAGCTCGAAGCCCCCTTCAACGTCGCTGCCAAGATTGACGTCGATGATCACAAGGTCGGGTAATCCATTAGCCATTGCCGACAAAGCGGATTCTCGGCTGGCATGCAAAGTGACCTCGTAACCTTCGCGCTCGAATGCTTCCCGATAGTTAGCGCCCAAAGCGAGGTCGTCTTCAACAATGGTAATCGTACGTAGGTTCTGCGCCATGGAGACTCTGCCTTAATTCGCCACAATTGATCCGGGATCCGCCACACTGCATCCGCCCGTTAGCCATTCCATTCGATTGCAATAGAGCAAACCGAACAGGGAGCGGCAACGATGCAATACTGGATTCAGAAGCGCAAGAACGAACATCACACGCGAGTCGGCTGGTGCCGCCTCAAAGCGACGCGCGAACGATTTCGACGCGCGCTGCTGGCGGCGTCCGCGCCGCTATTCGTGATCACGACAGTCGGCTTACTTGCGACGGCGCCGAACGTTGTCGCCGAGACGATGCGACCCGAGCAGGCGGGTACTGGAACGCTGTTGTTGGCTTTGCCGACTCAATCGGCTGCCAGCTTCCGCGTAGCACCACGCCTCAGTACCGGTATCGACTTGAAAGTCGTCGGCGACATTGCGCGGGCGACGGTGACGCAGACGTTTCTGAACCCGACGGATGACTGGGTAGAGGCGACCTACGTGTTTCCGCTGCCAGCTGACGCCGCGGTCGATCACATGGAGTTGTTGATCGGCGAACGTCGCATCGTCGGTGAGATTCACGAAAAGGCAGAAGCGAAGCGCATCTACAAAGCGGCGAAACGCGCCGGTAAGCGTAGCGCATTGCTGTCGCAGGAGCGCCCGAATCTGTTCACAACGGCGGTTGCCAACATTGCGCCGCGCGAACAAGTGCGTGTCGCGATCGAATACCAGCAGCGCGTGCGACGTCAGGGCGATCGCTATTCACTGCGCATCCCAACGACGCTTACGCGACGCTTCGTGCCCGGTACACCGGTTGCCGCGATGCCGGACAAGCGTGGGAGTGGTTGGTCGCCCGCGACGGACGAGGTCGAGGATGCAGCGCGCGTGACACCGCCGAGCGTGTCGTCGGCGCTGGTCGGTGACAGCCATCGGCTACAGTTTCGCGCGCGCATCGATATCGGTAGCGCGTTGATGTTGCTCGACAGTCGCTACCATCCGATCGATGTGACGCCTGGCCCTGATACGCGCTACACGGTGACATTGGCGCATCGCGACGAACTTCTTGATCACGATCTCGAATTGAATTGGGAACGCGTGCCGGAGGCCACAGTAAGTACGACGAGTTTTGCCGACAGCGGGGCCGATGGGAACTTCGTCTTGGCGCGTGTCATGCCGCCGATGACGATCGACTCGGCGCAACGCGTTCCGCGTTCGCTGATCCTCGTGATCGATACCTCTGGCAGCATGCAAGGGGTGTCGATCGAGCAGGCCAGATCGGCTGCGATCTATGCGATCAATCAGCTTGGCCCTGATGATCAGTTCAATCTGATCGAGTTCAATGATCAGGCAACCGCACTATTCGACCGAGCCGTTGATGCGACACCGGCGAATCTCCAAGCCGCCCAGCAGTGGCTGAGTCGTTTGCAGGCGAACGGCGGTACTAACATGGCACCTGCGCTCAACATGGCCCTGCGAGGCGATGTGTCTGGTCGCTTGCAACAGGTCTTGTTTGTGACCGATGGCGCTGTGGGCAACGAGGAAGCGTTGTTTACCCAAATCTCTCGCGACCTGGGTCAGTCACGCCTGTTTACTGTGGGCATCGGTTCTGCGCCAAACGGATGGTTTATGCGCAAGGCCGCCGAGTTGGGGCGCGGCACACAAACGACGATCAGCGCCATCGGCGAGGTTGAAACCCGAATGATCGCACTGTTCAGTCAATTAACGCAGCCGGTGCTGACCGATATCTCACTCGATTGGGATGGCGCTGATGTCGAGCAGTACCCGGCTATCGTCAGCGATCTCTATGTCGGTCAGCCGCTCGACGTCACGGCACGGCTGGAGGCGGACCATCGCCCGTCCACCGTCACGATCAAAGGCCGCTACTGGCGAAAGGGCACTCCCGAGCCCTGGCAGCAGCAGGTTACTGTGGATTGGACTAACCCTGCCGGGCCGGGCATCGGTATCGCATGGGCACGCGACAAGATCGAATCGCTCGGCGATCAACGGCGCCGTGGCGGTAACCCGACGCTGATCCGCGATGCGATTGCCGCGGTAGCACTGCGCCACCATATTGTGAGTGAAGCCACGAGTCTCGTCGCTGTCGACAAGACCCCCGCGCGCACTGCCGCAGACCTTTTGAAGCGACGCAATGTGGCTAACGTCGACCCTTACGGCACGCCCGCGCAGCCGCTTGGCGCGTTGGTGCCGACGGCCACCGATGCGGTCGCCCAACGATGGCTCGGCGCGCTGATGATTTTAGGCAGTCTGTTATTGCTGTTGATCAGTCGACTGCGCGGCATGCGGCACGTTTACCTGTGATGCGTTGGCAACGGAAAAAAGGAGTCTGGCTCATGGCGGTTTGTTTTGCAGTGGGATTGATTAATCTCGCGGAAGGTTTGTATATCCCGGCCAAGGCCGCTTTGGCTCAGCACTTGATGCAGCGAGCCTGGCAGCGCGGTGAGTCGGTCGAGTCGGCGACGGATCCGGCGTTGCGACCGTGGCCGTGGGCCGATACGCACCCGATTGCGCGTCTGACGAGCGATGTGTTCGACCACGAGATGTTCATTCTTTCAGGCGCCAATGGCCGCACGCTAGCTTTCGGGCCCGGCCATCTACAATCGAGCGCGCAGCCCGGTGATGTTGGCAACGCTGTTGTTGCCGGACATCGCGACACACACTTTGCTTTTCTTGAGGATGTGGCGCTCGGCGATCATCTGGTAATTGACCGTCGCGACGGCGAGCGCGTGGTATTTGAAATCGACGCGTTGGACGTCATCGACGCGCGCCGCGCGAGCGTCGCACTCGATAGCGACGAGCCACGACTGACGCTCGTGACATGCTACCCCTTCGATGCCGTGCAGGCGGGGGGTCCGCTACGCTACATCGTCAGCGCGCGGCGCATGTTCTAGGGCTACTTGCGATTGAGCGCCAGCTCAAACGGACCGCCGCGTTCCAATGCGCGCTGGTAGCCGGCGCTTGCGCGACAGGCGTCTCGGAACCTCGCAATGTTGGGGAAGTCCCGGTCCAGATCGAGATTGACGCTAAGGCCTTCGGCGATAAAGCTCATCTGCACATCGGCGGCGGTCAGTGTGTCACCGGTAAACCAGGTCGACTGCGCCAGCGTTTGTTCCATGAAGGCCAGGTTGTTCGTCAGGTTAGGTGTCAGGTAGCCCTCACGAACCTTGCCGGCGATGCCTTTTGCAATGGGC
>JBCCBP010000037.1:0-35895 GCA_039033995.1 Pseudomonadota bacterium
ACGCCAAAGTTCTGAACGCAGACGGTCCGAATGATTACTCCAATCCGCGCGAGGAGCCCGCGTTGCATGAGTGTGAGCTGCCTAAACTGCCGGCGGTTGTTCTGGAGACTGCCGGGTGAAGCGATGCGCGTGGCTTGTTATTGCCGCCGCGGCGTTGTTGTCGTGCGGCAGGGCTGGCCCGGCGCAACCTGTGTTTCATGCGCTGGACAACCCGGCGCGCTTGAGCGCGTGGCAATTGTTTCGTTTGAACGGTGCGACCCTGACATTGAATGACCGGGTTGTGCCTTACGATCTGAACAGCGCTTTGTTCTCTGATTACGCGCACAAGCTACGCACGGTCTGGATGCCGGACGGCAGTGCTGCCACGTACGATGATGATGAGACGTTTTCTTTTCCCGTCGGCACCGTCATTTCTAAAACATTCTATTACCCGACCCGTGATCCGGCAGGTCAGCAGGTATTGCTAAGTGTAGATACAACCGCCACCCAGCCAAGAGCGGGGTTTGACCTCAACTCAGTGAAGCTGATCGAAACACGACTATTGGTGCGGCGTGAACACGGCTGGGATGCCTTGCCCTATGTCTGGAATGCGGATCAAACCGATGCCGTGCTAAAGCGCGCCGGTGAATTGCAACGGCTCGAGCTCGTATCCGAAACAGGTGCTCAGCCATTTCCCTATGTCGTGCCCAATACCAATCAATGCGCTGGTTGCCATGCGACCAATGCGACCACACGGGAGCTGCGGCCAATCGGCCCGAAAGCGCGGCACGTCAATCGAAATTTCGCGTATGCGACGGGCAGCGAAAACCAACTGCAGTACTGGCAACAAGTCGGTATTCTGGAGAATGTGCCTGCACCGGTTGAACTACCACGCAATGCGGTGTGGAACGACGCCTCGGAACCGTTGGATCAAAGAGCGCGCGCGTATCTCGATATCAACTGTGCCCATTGCCACAATGCTGTTGGTCCGGCGGATACATCCGGGTTGCATCTGGAGGCGTCGACCGCGATGGGTCCGACACTCGGTCGTTGCAAACCGCCGATCGCCGCGGGTACCGGTACGGGCGATCGACAGTTCGATATCGTTCCCGGCAATGCCGATGCATCGATTTTTGCCTACCGCATGGCTTCGACTGAGCCTGCGGTTATGATGCCGGAGCTAGGGCGATCGCTGGCTCACGCTGAGGGTGTACAGCTTATCGGCGATTGGATCGATGCGCTTGAGGGCAGCTGCGAGTCGATGCCCTAACGAGACAGGTCCGCGGCCGCCACGCTGATCTGTCCGGCTGCGCCGTACAACTGTGCGGCGCGACCATCGACACCACCGTCCGGATTCAGTGACGGCCAAAGGTCTTTCAAGTCCATCATCGTGGACTGCATTCTCGCCGCAACGCTCGCCTTGGTTTCGTCGCCGGCGAACGCGCTCGATTCTGCCCACTCCTGCGCGATCTGCGTGAAGCCCCAAGCGTCCTGATATTCGTGGAGGTTATTCATCGCGCCATCAACCACGCCGATTTCATATTCGGCGGCCGCGGTGCGCACCAGATTTTCAATCACACCGGCAATCACTTTCGCGTCACCGGTAGCAGCATTTGCTTCGCAGGTTTTAATGTCAGCGACCAGCGCTTCATACGTGGCGGTGACCTCGTCCAGCGCAGCGTTGGATGTGACTGCGGCGGTAAGCGTCGTCAGACCATCTGCAAACCCTTCGCAGCCGCGCACACCCAAAGCAGACTCGATGTCCGTGTAAATTTCCGCGCCGGGGTGTTTCATGTGCGTCTGTGCCAGCTCCGGCAATTCGGCGGCGTACAGTGCGTAGCCGACTCCGAGGTGACCGCGAATCAAACCAAGCTGTGTTAGATAGGCGATATCGTCGGTCGCGAAAGCGGCGTTGTTGCCAGCGCCTTCACCTTCTCCCTCGCCTTCGCCTTCACCTTGAGCGGCAGCGCCTTCGCCTTCTCCCTCACCTTCACCTTCCGCATGAGCGGTAGCGCCTTCGCCCTCTCCTTCACCCTCGCCTTCGCCATGGGCAGCAGCGCCTTCACCTTCGCCTTCGGCATGAGCGCCTTCGCCTTCGGCATGAGCGCCTTCGCCTTCACCCTCGGCATGTGCAGTCGTGCCTTCACCTTCTGCTTCACCGTGGCCTTCGCCCTCAGCACTGGCCATTTGGGCCGCTTCGTTACCTTCGCCTTCCGCCGTCGCGTCCTCGGCGTTCGAACAACCGCCCAGCGAAGACGTCACGATCCATGTCGCGGCACCCACGGCACTCGCGGTTTTCCAACGTATCAGTGCGGATGGCTTGCTGGGTATACTCTTGCTCATGATGATTTGCCTAGATGATGTGTTGTCGCCGGAACAGGCGATAGGATTACAAAAAACGTTAGAAGATTCGACTCTGTTTGAGCCTGGCCAACGTACTGCGGGCGGCGCGGCCAAGCGGGCCAAAAACAACCTGCAAGCGGTAGCGACTCGACCAGAGATCCGAACGGTGCTGAATCAGGTGCGCGAACGATTGCAGGCGCATAGCGAGTTTCAACGTTTCGCGATGCCGAAGCACTTGGGTCGGCTGATGGTCAGTCGGTACGAGCCGGGCATGACCTATGGCCACCATTTCGACGCCGCGTTTATCGAAGGTCGCCGTACCGATCTGTCGTTCACGTTGTTTCTCAACGATCCTGGCAGCTACGAAGGTGGTGAGCTTGAGATTGTCACGCCAATGGGGCGGCAAGCGATTAAACTGCCTGCGGGCTGCGCGATTGTTTACCCGAGCGATCATTTGCATGGCGTTTTGCCGGTGACACAAGGCCATCGACTGGCTGTCGTTGGCTGGATCGAAAGTCGCGTGCGCCTCGCCGAGCATCGCCAGACCCTCTATGACTTCAGCCGGGCGCTTGCGGATTTGCCCGACGCTGACAGCGACGCCATGTTGCGTCTCAAAATGGTGCGTAACAATTTGCGCCGCCTGTGGGAAGAGTAGGTCGTCGGCACGACTTACCGCCAGCCAGCACGATCATAGACGCGCACGGCTGAAGCCTGGTTCTCGCCGAGCACCGTCGCACTGATCGGATCTTCCGAGAACTCACCCAACGTTGCGATCGGGCCTGTAGTCTCACCGACCACCGGGTATTCATTATTTCCTTCAGCAAAGATTCGCTGTGCCTCGGTGCTCGTCAGATACTCCAGAAACTTGATGGCATTGGCACGATTCGGCGCATGTTTTGTAATGCCCGCACCGCTCACGTTGACGTGCGCGCCTCGCGCTGCGTCGCCCTGATTCGGAAAAACCACATTCAACTGTTCAATGAGGTCTTTGGCGTCATCGTCTCCCAGCCAGCGACCGAGGTAGTAAGTGTTGGTCAACGTGATTTTGCATTCACCGGACGCGACTGCGCGGACATTGCTCGTGTCGTTGCCCTGTGGAGATCTGGCAAAGTTCTCGACGACGCCGGTAGCCCATTGTTCCGCCGGAGCTACACCCAGCGTGTCGATCAAAGACGCCATCAAAGACAGGTTGTAAATGTTGGAGGAGCTGCGCATGCAAATGCTGTCGCGTAGCCGCTCATCCGCGAGGTCTTCGTAGCGGGTTGGTACAAAAGCGGGCGGGTTCACTTTACTGGTGACAATGATGCGGGCGCGTTTCGACAAACCGAACCACTGGTCGTCGCTGTCGCGAAGATGCGCCGGTATGCGGGTGTCCAGTGTGTCAGATGAAATCGGTTGAAACACACCCTTTTCTTTCGCACGCCATAGACGACCAGCGTCCACCGTGATCAGCATATCGGCGGGTGTGTACTCACCCTCATTCAGAATTCGCTCGATCAATGCGTCGCTGCCGCCCTCAATGAGATTGACCTTGATACCGGTCTGCTCGGTGAAGTTGTCGTACAAGGCGAAGTCGGTGTCGTAGTGCCGGGCCGAATAAATGTTGACGACGCCCGGGTCCGCGGAGCACGCCCAAATCGGGCAAATGGCTAGCAGTACCGCGCCGATACGCGTCAAGAACGATCGCACCGGGATCATGATATGGTCAGAAAGGGTCATAAAAGGGCCCGTTAGCACTCAAAATTGCGAATAAGAATCATTCTTGATTATAAGTGAAGACACCGTCGGTCTCAAAACTAACGCTGACCGGATCGCCGACGGCAAAGCGGCATTCGCCGATTTGGCCTGCACGCAAGGTCGCGCCCTCATGTTCGATGATCACAATCGTGTGGTCACCAAGGAAGCGAATATCGGCGACGTGACACGCGGACTGCGGGTCGGGCGCCAATCCCACGCTACCGGGTCGAGCGATAACAACGATCGTGTCTGTCAATGTGGACGAATCTTCACCGACCGGTACTACCCCAAATGGTGAGTGCCACTGGTCACCATCGCGTTTTGCCACAAAGGCATCGGTGTCCCCGAACAGTTCTGCCACAAACCGGTTCGCCGGTGCTGACCAGACGGTATCAGGTGAGCCACATTGCACAATTCGGCCGTTGTCGACCACGGCAATGCGATCGGCGAGCTCCATCGCTTCGAGGGCATCGTGGGTCACAACAATCGCAGGCACGTTGTGTTCCCGAAGTGCACGACGAGCATCTTCTCGCAATGCGCGTCGAAGCGTGCTGTCGACACTGGCGAAAGGCTCATCGAGCAGCATCAATCGAGGTCGCGTCGCGAGCGCTCTTGCAAGGGCGACGCGTTGCTGCTGCCCGCCCGATAGTGTGTGCGGGAATCTGTCTTCAAAACCCGCCAGTCCGACACCGGCGAGCTCTTCTTTGACCCGCGTTTTGCGCGCATTCACCGGCAACGACTTCAATCCAAATGCGACGTTGTCGCCGACACTCAGGTGCGGAAACAGAACGTGGTCCTGGAAGACGAATCCGAAATCGCGCGACTCCGTGGCGGGTGAGCGTGTTGAATCAGCCAGAAGCCCGCCATCGAACACGATTGTGCCGGCCTGCAACGATTCCAAACCTGCGATCACACGCAACAATGTGCTCTTGCCGCTGCCGGATGCGCCGAGCAGACAGACGATCTCGCCGGCACCCACTTCGAGCGACACATCATTCAACACGGGCGTGTCGCCGTAGCGGTGTGACACGTTCTCGATTTGCAGCATGGCGGTCTTTATGGTCGCGGTCCCGTTGGTTCCAGCCTGACATCATAGCGAATATCCGTTGGTGACAGGATGGATACTCGTTGCTGCCGCCACGTGAGATGTGTCTGACTGCTAGACTTGCGACCTATGTCCACTCTGACCACATCGGCCGTACCTCATGTTGCAAGACGGCAATGGCTCACGACGCTGACGTTGATACTGGTCGCGCTGCCCACCGCAGTACCGATACTCAGCGTGCTGTCGAGTCTGCTGCGCCCGGGTTCAGAGACCTGGCAACACTTGCGCGATTCAGTGTTGCCGGAGTATGTCGGCAATACGCTGCTGCTCATGGCGCTGGTTGGTATCGGCGTGTTGCTCGTCGGTGTGACTTGCGCCTGGTATACCGCGACCCGCGATTTTCCAGGCCGACGGTGGCTCGTCTGGGCATTGATCCTGCCAATCGCTGCACCCGCTTATGTGGTCGCCTATGCGTATGCCGATGTGCTGGCTTTTGACAGTGAACTACAGCGTGGGGTCCGAGAGATGTTCGGGGTTGCGCGCGGATTGCCCCCGGTGCGGTCTCTCTCCGGTGCCGCGATCATTCTAACCCTGTGTCTGTATCCGTATGTATATCTGTTTGCGTATACGGCGTTTGCCGGACACGCCCGCAGCTTGACGGACGCTGCGCGTACGCTCGGCGCTAATCGTCGCCAGGCGTTTTCCCGAGTGGCATTGCCACACGCCCGCCCCGCGATTGCGGGTGGTGCAGCGCTGGCCTTGATGGAAACAGCCGCGGACTTTGGTGTTGTCGATTTCTTTGGCGTCACAACGCTTACCAGTGGTGTATTCCGCACCTGGTATGCCCAAGGCGACCAAGAGGCTGCGCTTCAACTGGCAGGCTGGTTATTCTTGGTGGTGATGCTGCTGGTGCTGGCCGAGCGCTGGGTACGACGTGGTGCCCACACGAACCCTGTCTCACGTCAGGTGAGTGCACCACGTGATGCGATACGCGGTGTGCACGGATGGTTGATGACGTTGATCTGCGCGCTGCCGGTCCTGCTTGGGTTTGTTTTGCCCGTCGCGGTGTTTGTCTACAACGCTGTTGCGGTTGGCGATCCGATGCTCGGTCGTGCGTTTGGCAGCTATATCACCAATACGATCATGGTTGCCGCGATCGCTGCCGTTTTGTGTGTGTCATGCGCCCTCGCACTGGCTTATGGGTTGCGGGTGGCGTCATTTGCGCGGGCGCGTATTCCGCTGCAGCAATTGGGTGTGCGACTGGCAACACTCGGCTACGCATTACCTGGCATGGTGTTGGCGGTCGGATTTATCGGCCCACTAACTATGCTGGATCGCTGGCTGGCGGGTACTTTGTCGAACTGGCTCGACCGTCCGGTTGGACTACTCCTGACTGGCTCGATCGCAGCGTTGATCATCGTCTATCTTGCTCGCTTTATGACCGTGGCCTACAACAGCTGCGACAGCGGCATGGCGCGAATTCATCAACACTATGACGCAGCGGCGCGCAGTCTCGGCGCTTCGACACGCAACATGTTGACACGGGTGCATCTGCCGATGTTGATGCCGTCTGTCCTGACTGCCGCGTTGCTGGTCTTTGTCGACGTGGTTAAGGAGTTGCCAGCGACGCTGATTCTACGGCCGTTTAACTTTGAGACATTGGCCACGCGTGCTTATCGCCTGGCGTCAGACGAGCGTATTGCGGAAGCATCAACGGCGTGTCTCGCCATCGTGCTTGTGGGCTTGATTCCAACGTTGCTGTTGGCTCGCCAGAATTTCGGTAGTTCCAAGTCGACTTAGCCGTCGCTCAAAATATCGAAATTGCCCTCCAGCAGGAATTCGAGCCTGCCTGTTCGCCATCCGCGTATGCTGTCACGGGCGAGCGGAGAGGGCGCTTCTCGGTATCGCCGGACGATGACCACCTTCCCCGATTTGAAACCGTCCACTATCTCAGTCGCCCGCTGTCCGCCATCGCTTGTAAATTCCTCGGGTTGCTGTGGTAACGGCGCGACCTGAACGCGGACACGTATGCGGTCGAATTGGCTATCGCCCGCCGGTACCTCGAACACATGTAGACCACTTTCCTGTTCCACCAGCCCGAAGCTGCCGAAGCCAGTGATCTTTAACAGGGTGTGATAACGCGAGGCGGCTGTTGGGAGAACCTGAATACGCATGCCGCGACGTTTCGCCCACTGACGATACATATCGATGATCCGATTTCGAAACGGCCGCGCGGCTGGGAGCTCTTTGTCGTCGGTGACAAGTCGAATTCCAATAAACGCTTGCGTTGGCCGGCGGTACTCGAAATCCTTGAGGCCCTCCCGTAGCGCGAACAATCGGCTAGCGACACGTTGTGTCAGCCCAGTCGATGAGGCGCTCAGTCGTTGCGACAGACGTTCGAGCGTCGTCGTCGCGTTCTCAACGCGATCCATCAGTTCCACTCGATCCAGTGTCGTGAAGCGCTCGTCGCGCGACCAGAATTCTTCGTCGCTCATTTCGGCTAGCCTCGCGGCCTTTTCTTCAAGCCAATCGGGTGCGTCAATCCGTTCCGCGATCTCGGAGATGGCAGATCTAAGATACGTTACGCTGCCAGCAGGCGGTGTGCCTGCTTGAAGAATCTGCGTTAACGCTAGCGAATCATCCGCGACACCGTGATCAATGTCTTCAACATCGGCGTCGGGATCGATGAACTCTACCTGGAGTGCATCACCATCACTGCGGACGAACAAAAATTGCTCACCGCTTGGCGCCTCGTTCTGGACCATCGTGATCGATAGTGGGACGAGCAAGTGCTGCTCGATAGCACGACGCAGCGGGCGCGCGCCCAGGTCTGGCGTGAAGCCTTCGTTGAGCAGAAATTCGATCGCCGAATCTTCCCACTCCACGGCCCACCGCTTGGTGCGCAGGCCACGGCGGTCGAGTGCGAGCCTAAGCTCCTTACGCAAAATGCCTCGCATCACGTTGCGGCTGAGCGGCTTGAAAACGACTGTTCGGTCGAGCCGATTGACAAACTCGCGACGGAATGTGCGATTAACCGTACGCATGACTTCGTTGGCGGAGAACTCGCCGCGCTTGCCGGTGAAACCAACGCCTCGCTCCGCACTGATGGTCGAGCCGAGATTCGATGTCAGGATGATGATGCTGTGTCTGAAATCAGCGACTGCGCCTTTGGCGTCGGACAGTCTGCCGTCATCGAAAACTTGCAGGAACATGTCCCAAACTTTGCTGTGCGCTTTTTCAAACTCATCGAGCAGTACAACCGAGAACGGCTTCTGCCGGATTTTGGTCGTCAACGAGCCGCCCGCGAGGGCCTTGTCGCTATCGTCACTGATCAGGCGCCATGCAGAGTCAGCGCTCTGATATTCACTCATATCGAGACGGATCATTTGTTCGCGCGAGCCGAACAGATAGGCCGCTAACGTCTTCGCGATCTCGGTTTTCCCTGTGCCGGTAGGACCGGCGAAAAGAAATACACCAACCGGTCGGGATGGATCTGTCAGGCCAGCCTTGAGCATCGCGATGCGTTCGACAAGGCAGTCGACGGCTTCCTCCTGACCAAAGATACGTTGCGCAAACACGTCGCGGACTTGTGCGACGTCGAGCTTTTGCTGTTCATCGAGCACGTCTGTGGGGAGTCCGGATAGCTGGCTAAGTGCGCCCAATACATGTTCACGGTAAATGCGCGCTTGTCCTGCGTCCCGTGCTGTCAGTGCGGATAGCTTGACCAGTGAAAGCACCCCGCCTGGGAAGGCGCGGTGAGAAAAATACTGCTGAGCGACCTGCACCGCCTCATTCAGGACAGCATGTTTCTCTGTCGTCGATGCGTCCGGTTGTATCGCGCTTAGCAATTGGCTGCCGAGTTCCCGCGTCTCGGCTTCGGTCGCTGAGCCCAGTCGGATGATCTTGACGACACTGCTGAACGACGGAAATCGCGTTTGCAGCGTCTGGAGGCCGTCGGGCGTCGTCTCGCTGACGAGGAAAATCGATCGCTGCTCAATGGCAGGCCAGAGCTGATCGAGGACGGAGCTCTGCTTGCCCGTCGTGCGGCCGAACTGGTCAAGTTCATTGAATCGTTCGACATAGATCGCGACCCGCTTTGTGACAGCTGCCTCGACTGTCAGTCGACGCAGCTGACCTTCGATTTCCCCGACATACTTTTGGTCTGCGACCAGGTTTGTTGGGGATGTTTTGAGAATTCGCCAGGCGCGGCCCATCAGTGTTTTCGCGAATTGATCGCGAAGCGCGGATTTGCCAACACCAGGTTCACCGACAACGACGATAGACTGCGGTCGATCGCGATTCAAAATCTCTACCATCTGATGATGCAGCTGCCGGAGAGAATCGGTTTCGAACACGTCCTGATCCGCATCGCTCTCGGTCAGCAACTTGCCGATCGAGCGCAGATAAGAATCATCGACGACAGTTTGGGCATAACTCTCGAACGCATCGTTTACCGCATCGCGGAACTCTTCCGGTAGGGCAGCGATCAGCGCTTCGATATCTTCCCGTCGGTCACGCGACAGTGGTTTCGCTCCGGTCGTGAAGTCCAACGGCGACTCGTCTGCCAATCGACGGCGCAGCAGGCGGCCAAGTTCATCCAAGACGGTTAGGTTGTTAGGCCACCAAGACTGTGCGGCATACAGCGTGGGTGCGATGGCGGGTCGGTCTGCATTCTTGTCGATAAAACGTAGTGCAAAAACCAGTGGTACAAGCCAGCTTTTCTCCAGTCGGGCGAACACAGTGTCGAGCACAGTCTGTGGTTGCCCACGACGCTCGAGTGCTTGCATCGCCACGCAGCGTAGTACCCAGTTTCTTCCTCGCGCGTAGTTTTGAACGGTGCGAAGTGGCAAAGCCTCTTCAGACATAGCATCAACAGCACGCTGGAAATCCGGATTTTCCAGCGTATCCATCGGGTGTGCCATTTCCTCCATCGGCGTTTCGAGATCCCTCGCGATCGCCATGAAATCGGTCGACGGAGTCTCTTGCTGTTCCGACTCAGATCGTTGTGGCGAAGTGACTTCAGCGATCGGATCCGGTGAGCGCTCGAGCTTGGCAGCGGCGCGGAACGACTGCACAGCGGCAAATATCAGAGCGGCCAACACGATACAAAGGAGAGTGAGGAACGTCGTCATATCGAACTTGGTGCAGCGGGCTTGGTATTTCAGGTCGCATACTCTGCCATAAATTCGCCACCAATGGTCGACTCCACAGGTGCTCATGATGGATCCGGAGCGTCATTAAGGCGTTCTTAAGCTTTCCCGTAAGACATCGCAACACGGTGTGCGCACGCTATCCCTGTTTCTAATCGAACCAGGGAGATTCCGATGCGAACAACCGAATTCAGACCATCAAAACTGTTGCCGACGCTAAGCTTCGTTCTTCTCACAGGCTGCGGGGGCGGTGGCGGTGAAGATTCTATAGCCTTGCCACCGGTGCCAACACCGCCGCCCGTCAGCGATGTTACGGAGGGCGTTTTCAAAGACAGCAATGTGGCTGGGCTCAGCTATGTTTCGGGAAGTGAGTCGGGCGTAACCAACGAGGACGGCCGCTTTACCTGTGAAACCGGTGAGACCATTACGTTCTCGATCGGCGCCGTGCAGCTCGGCACAGCGGACTGCGCGACCTTGCTGTCACCCGCATCGCTGATCGGTGACGGTACCCTCGATGCGCCCGGCGTGCTGAATATGGCGAGTCTGATGTTCATGCTCGACGGAGACGAAGACGAAACGAATGGGTTATCCATCTCGCCTGAACTGCAGACCATGGCTGAAAGCTGGCCAGCGATCGATTTCACAGCGACCGACTTTAGTGCCGAAATCGTCGTGCCGCTATCCGACATTGCCTCGGTTGAGCAACGGGTTCCATTTGACTGGACCGACGTGCCTACGCTGCTGCGCGATCATTTGGAACGCACCCTCGGTTGCGCGTACTCGGGAGTCTTTATCGGCGAACTCTCGGGCGACAGCAATGGGGCCGTCGTCATTCGGGCTCATCGCGAAGTGTTCTACAGTAACGTCTATGATCTTGAGTGGATTGCCTACGACCCGGAAGAGGGTCAGCGCTCTACGATTGCGATCTTTGATATCCAGATGTCGCCGACGTTCGAGACGAGCATCATCAACGACCCGACAGAAATTTTAGGTCGCTTCGAGACATCGGACACCATTCGCGGTACGTGGGCGTTGCCGGCAGAAAATGCGAGCGGTACGTTTGTTGCTAATCGTCTCGGGACGGATCGCGCCGACCAGCGTCTGAGTACCACGTTTTCCACCAATGACGGCGGAAATGGCGTGATGGTGTTGGAGATCACCGATGGCGTACTGACTGGAGAGGCTTTTGAGCTTACCGAGCGCCAAAGCTATGACGTCACCGGCGACATCGTTGGTGACGACGTATCGCTGACTGCACGTTCGGGTACGGACACGATCACGGCAACCGGTACGATCCGCGAGCGGGATATCAATGGTTCTCCGACTGAAATCCTGGGTAGTCTCGATGTCGGCGGCTCATTCTTTGGCAAAGGCTGCAGGCTCAATTGAGTTCGGCACCACGCATCGTCTGTACGACACGTTCGAAGCGCGGATCGTCGCGCAGCGGTGCGTAGACCGGTTCGGTGGCGACGTAGCATAGGCCAAACTCTCGTTCGCGTAGCGCTTGGTCCAGCGCGTCGAACGCCGCGTCCGAGTTTCCGGTCCAGGCGTAGGCCATGGCGCGATGCGTCTGCTTGGCTTCGCTCGTTTCGCCAAGCATGGCGTCCCGAACCTCGATGGCGGCGTCATCGTTTCCTGCGCGCGACAGTGCCATCACCTGATGTGCTGCGATGCGTGTGGATTCGGGAGATCGCGCCGCCAGTTCGTCGAGCATTGTGAGCGCCTCGTCATGCTGTGCGAGCGTCGAGCGGATTTTAGCGATCGTCAGTTGCGTCTCTGCTAGCTGTGGTGCAATTGCTAGTGCGTTTTCCGCTAGTTGCAGCGCTTGTTGTGGCTCATTAACGGCGAGCATGTGCTGTGCCGCAATTAAACGCCACGTGACGCTGTCCGGATAGCGCGCGATGTTTCTGTTGATTCGTGCTATCGCCCGCTCTGGTGAATAGTGCAGCAGCAATAGTCGCGTGTAGGCGGGCGATGTGAATTCGGGCGCTATCCTGAACAGTTGATCAAAGGCACGCTGCGCCAGAATTGGCTCTCTTGCGACGCAGTTGTAGTAGTCGCCCAGTGCGTCATGCGCAAGCGCCAGATCGGGCTGCAGGGTCACCGCTTTCAGCAGCGCATCTCGCGCGCGCAAGCGCGTTGCAGCAGCGGTCAGTGCGCCTTGATGGGACCCCGCCTGCATCAAAGCACTGCCGAGATGCGCCCATGCTTGTGCAAAGTCCGGATCGAGATCGACGGCGCGTTCCAGGTTGTCGATCGCTTCCAGCATCAGGTCAGGTCGATACTGGGAGGCGAGATAGAGTCCGTTCGAATAGGCCTCGAATGCCTCAGCGTTGGCCGTCGTAGACGGCAGCTCAATGTCGGCATTGTCGGTCTCTTGAGTGGATGCGTTCGGCGTGCCTATGGGTTCCAGTGACAGGGCCGTTTCGACCGCAACGGCCTCCAACCATTGCTCTCTCAGCGCAAGCACGGCACCTGGTGCGACATCGATATCGCGTATGGCGTCTGTCGTCGCACCCTCTCGCACCCAGGTTGCTCGTAGTCTCAAACCATTGTCACGCGTTTCAATGCTGCCGGCGATAACCAGATCTGCGCTCAGACCGCCTGACATCACCTGATAGGCCTCGGATTGATCGGCCACGCGGTAGGCGGTGCTGCGTTCCAGCAAGGTCGCCGCATCGCGCGCGAGCGTGTGCGCCAGCGCTCGATAGGTATCGTCTGCGGTGATGGGTGCGACCACGACGAATAGACGGTCCTCGGCCTGGGGTGACGTGTCGACGCTATCGCGCGTTGGCTCCGGCCAGAATATGAAGACGCCAATGAGCGCCACTGCCAAAACCGCGACCGCCGCGAACCAGCGTGTTTCCCGTTTTCCGACCGGAGCGGCGGTCACATCGACGGGTTCCGCGGTCAGGCAATAACCGATCTTCGGTACGGTCTTGATCAGACGCTCGGCCGGCGCGCCACCCTGATCATTGAGTGCTTGTCTTAGCAAAGAGACCGCATTCGATAACGAAGACTCAGCCCCGGGTGACCCGGGCCAAACGGTGTCCATCAGCGCGTCTCGTCGTACTGGCTGGTGCGGTGACTCGGCGAGCCGCAATAGCAGTGCCATCACTCTTGGTTCGACGACGGTCGTTTTTCCGGTGAACGTGATCTGGCGCTGCGCGGGGTCGATCCGGCGACCTGCCAGATCAAATGGTGCGTCTCTGTCCGCGGACCAGAGTTGGGTATTTGCCATCAGAACATCGCCAGCGTCATTGTTGCCGCCTAGCGTAGCGAATTTGCCAGCGATTTTCCGACAACCCTCGGGCGGGATTCCCGTTGTTCACGCTTTGTCATGGTGCAAATGTCGACAAATTCCTGCTGTACACTGTAGTGGCACGCGAAGCGCCACTGTTTTCGGTGGCACAAGGGCGACAGTATGGATTTGCAGGCACTTGAATTGGCTTACGAACAGGCGCTGGCCATGTCGGAGGCTGAGCGGCGCGAGTATCTGAAGCAGCTCGGGGTGACCGACCCGGCGCTGGCCGTTGAGGTTGGCAAGTTGTTGCGCAACGCGACACTCGACGACGCGATGTTGAGCGAGCCGATCAAAGCCTCAGCGGAAGCCTTGTCGGATGTTGTTGACGATCCATGGCTGGGGCGTGAGCTGGGTGCTTACCGAGTCGTGAGACGCATCGCGGTCGGCGGTATGGGCGCCGTGTTCCTCGCCGAGCGGTCGGATGCGCAGTTCGAGCAACGGGTTGCGATCAAGGTTATGGCAGCACAATTGCTGTCACCGGACGCGATTGAACGTTTTAAAACAGAGCGTCAGTTACTCGCCAACTTGCAGCACCCGTATATTGCCCAATTGCTCGACGGCGGCACGACCGAGGAGGGGCTGCCGTATCTCATTATGGAGTATGTGGATGGATTGCCCATCGACGCCCACTGCGATGCGCAATCACTGTCTGTGATCGAACGACTCTCGTTGTTTATGAAGGCTGTACAAGCCGTCGATTTCGCGCATCGCAATTTGATCGTCCACCGCGACATTAAGCCCTCCAACATTCTTGTGACTACCGATGGGTCACCGAAGCTGCTGGATTTCGGCATCGCGAAGCTTGTGGCACCGGAAGATACTGCTGTGAGGTCCGATCTTACGCAGCCGGGGCGTCGTATGCTGACGCTCGATTACGCAAGTCCGGAACAGGTTCGTGCAGAACGCGTGACGACCGCGACCGATGTGTATTCTCTGGGCGTGCTTTTGTATCGGTTGTTAACCGGACAGTCGCCGTATGCGCAGACGGCTGGCGATGCGGCCAGCATGGAGAGCCAGATTCTCGATGCGCTGCCGGATCGACCGAGTAGTCGGATTACGTCCGATTACGCGACGGATGTCGATATCGTCAAAACGCGCTCCACGACACTCGGGCGTCTTCGTCGCAGGCTCAGTGGCGATCTCGACAACATCGTATTGATGGCGCTCCGTAAGGAGCCCGAGAGGCGCTACCGGTCGGCGTCGGCAATGATGGACGATATTCAACGCTACCTGCAGATGCAGCCGGTCATCGCACGGGCGGATACCTGGTGGTATCGCGGCC
This sequence comes from Pseudomonadota bacterium, assembly GCA_039033995.1. Classification (GTDB taxonomy): domain Bacteria; phylum Pseudomonadota; class Gammaproteobacteria; order Steroidobacterales; family Woeseiaceae; genus CALBPI01. The sequence continues at coordinate 14,841 of JBCCBP010000037.1, forward strand.
AGAAGTTTGTGCGCAGAAACGCGTTATCGGTGACGTTTGGCATCAGTGCGTTTGTCATGCTGGGTGGGTTTGCCGCCTACACGACCATCCAGAATCAACGCATCGCCGCGGAACGCGATGTGGCCAACACCGTCTCCTCTTTTCTAATCGATACGTTCGATGCCGCTCGTCCCGAGGTCGTACAGGGCGAAACGGTGACGGCAGAGCAAGTCTTGGATGCCAGCGATGCACGCATTGCTGAGCAGCTCGCAGATCAGCCGGAGATACAAGCGCGATTGTCGCGCGTGATGGGTGATGCGTACATTTCGCTCGGCGTTCTAAATTCCGGCATCGCATCACTGGAGCGTGCTGTTGATCTGGGCAAGTCAGGTGCGATGTCTGACTATGATCTGGCGGTGGCTGCTTCCAGTCTCGGCAATGCGTATTCGGTGCGTGGTGATTTCGACAAGGCAGACGAAATCCTCGCATTTGCACAGGAGCTGATTTATCCGCTACGCGACCGCGGGCCGTATGCGTATGCCAAGCATCGGGTACGCTACGGTAATCATCTCGAGACGCGCGGCAAGCCCGCTGAGAGTCTGGAGATGTTACTCGATGCTGCCGAACTCGGTAGCCGCCTCGAACAAGACCCGGATGGTATGTATCCGGATGTCCTGCACAATCTTGGGGTGACCTATCTGGTGCAGGGTAACCTGAAGGAGGCGGAGACTTTCTTCAACAGGGCGCTGGCGACGAACCACCCGATCTGGGGCGAAGGGCGTAAGGAACGAGCGATCACGACCGGTTTGCTCGGCCGTGTGTTGCAACAGTCGGAGCGTTACGAGGAAGCGCTGGGGTACGTCGAGCAGACGCGCGATATTTTGGCCAACGTGTATGGGCCGGAGCATCAAATTCTTGGACCGGCTTATGGCGATCTGGCACGCATTTACGCGGGCCTCAACCGGTTCCCGGAGGCGGAGGCGGCGATCCAGCGGGCGCTCGATATCAATCGCGCGCGGCTGGGTGACGATCACTACAATGTTGCTATTACCTACAGCGCGATGGGTACCCTTCAGGCCCAGCAAGGACGCTACGAGAAAGCGTTGTCACTCGCTGAACAATCGCTTGCAATCAAGCGCAAGACCTTTGCTGACGACCACCCCGGGATGGCGATTACGCATAGCAAGATTGGTGACTTTTCCCGTGAGCTGGGTGATTACGATAAAGCACTCGTGCATCTCAATGCCGCGCTTCGCATTCAGCGCGCGGCAAGCGGCGACAACAACATACGTGTGGCGAACTACCTGATTGGGCGCGCGAAGGTGCATCAAGCCATGGCAAACACCAGTGCCGCTTTCGCCGACGCCGATTTGGGTCTACAGATTCACGCGGAACAAAGTCCACCAAGGCGTCGAGCACTCGCGCTGCGCGAGGTTACGCAGATTGCGATAGATGCTCGTCAATGTGAACGCGCGACAGGTTTTCTGCAGCGAGCGCTCGACGAATGGCAGCAATCCGCCGAGTCCGAGCCAGATTGGGCGGACGACATGCGAACCCAATTACAGCAGTGCGAGCCGATAGCCGGGATTTCTGATGTCTGATGCTGGTCACATCACGCAACTGCTGCAGCAATGGTCGGATGGCGATGACGCAGCGCTAGATGCTTTGTCGCCGATGGTTTACGAGGAGTTGCACCGGCTCGCACGGCGTGCTTTTTCGGGAGAAAAGGCGTCGCACACACTGCAGCCTACCGCGTTGGTCAACGAGGCTTTTCTGAAACTTGTTAATGTCGATGTGTCGTGGCAGGACCGCGCGCATTTTTTCGGTCTCGCAGCGCGCATGATGCGCCGCTTGCTGATCAATCATGCGAATGCACGCACCGCCAAGAAGCGCGGCGGCAAGGAAGCGATTAGCATCACGCTCGATGAGTCTTTGGTGCCCGGCGAAGACAATGACCTGCGATTACTGGAGATTGACGCGGCGATCACCAAGCTCGCTGAAATCGACGAGCGCAAAGCACAGATCATCGAGTTGAAGTACTTTGGCGGCCTGACCGGTCGCGAGCTCGCGGCGGTGACAGGTCTGTCGACGACGACGCTCGGCCGTGAACTCAAGCTCACGATGGCGTGGTTGAAGGCGGAGTTGGGCAGCTAGCGCGAGACCACGCTAGCTGCCGACTGAATTCGCTAACCGATCTTCGTCAACAGCCGCCGACGCCGATCCTCATAGTGCATGTAGCGCCATTGGGATCTCCCTGCAACACGGTAGTTGAAAGGAAACGGCAACTTGAGTTCACATTGGATGGTGGGTTATTGCCGCAGCCAGAATCTACAGCAATCATTTCGTAGCTCTTGCCAGCAGTGAAGTCGATGACCACAGCGCTGCCAGTCGTCGGGCAACCGCCGGGGCCGCTTTGGTGACTCAAGAGTCCTTTGTCCTGCCAACCAGTCACCCCCGTTTCCGCCAGCCAGATTCGAACCGGTCTACCGGACGGGTGGCAGTTTTCTACAACCAATTTCGAGTACTTTATCACCTGCGCTTGTTTGCGTTGTGCGACTTGACAGACTTCCGGGCTTGCCTCCGAAATGTTGGGGCCGTTGCGTTCGTCCACCGCGATAACACGAAAGCACCACTCCTTGCCCTCCGCCTCGCTTTCAACATCGAACTCCATCTCCCATTCCCGCGCATTGCTGCTGATTGGAGATGATCTGAGTGTACCCAGCGAATCATTAGAGGCGACTACCTGAAAATAGTCGACGCGCTCGCTATTTGCGGTCCAGCCGATATCTCCCAGCAGGCGTTTGCTTCGCCAATAGTGGAAGTCCTCCAGCACAACGCTGGACGGTGCTTCAACAGTAAGTCGTTCAACCACCCAGTGTTGGGTATCAGATTGTGCATATGGTCGCAGTAATATGGGGCTGCCTTTGACGGGGCGGGGGTCAGCTGTAAGCACTCTGTTGTCATTGAAGCGTCCGCTTCTTATAACGTACTGATTGCGTGTATTCGGAACTGCCTCAAAATACCACCACTGGAACTTTGGCTTCGGGTTGAGAATCCCTTGGTAGGCGTGCTGCAAACCATCATTGCTGGGCGGTTCTATTTCGCTCTCGATGGTAACGCGGAATCGTTCGGGTGCTGGCTGTCCAGGCTGGACGAGCACATCTTGAGGGAATTCCGACGCCGTTATTAGTTGTGCTTTATTTTCGTAAAAGCGGTTTGCCTGAAGCAGGTATGCATCGCTGTTCTTGCGTCGAGCCGGTTTGAAGTATTGCGCGTTGGTCTCATTCTCGGGCCACTGCCACAAACGCGTACCTGGGCGTATATGCCCGCCTCGAATGTCCAAATATAGGCCGGTTTCCACATTCTTTAAGGCGATTGGGGCATCGTCGGGTAATTGTGCGCTTGCCGTCGTTTGCAACGCGAGCAATGAAATAAGCAGGCCAAGTGTTGTCTTTATCGTCATTGTTCTGTCCTTGATGGTTTCAATCCATGGGTGAGTTAGTCGGTTGCTCTGGTGTGTGATGTTCGCTCAAACAATAGAAACAACCGTCGTAGCCATTCGTGAGTGCGTCCTCAATACGTTTGAATGGCACTATTGAGTCGATTTCATCGAGCTGACAATTCGTGTTCTCGTTCATCGGGTCGTGAACCTGCAGCGTATTGCTGTTGCCGATAAATCCCCGGCTACATTCAAAGTTCTCATTGCCGGTCAGTGGCGTCCCGAGGAGGTCGGCGACCAGACCAAAAAGCGTTTCGTCCCAAAGCGCCTCTGCGTGATTGACTGGCACCGTCGTGTGCGGCGCACCAGGTAAGCGAGCGCGGAGGTCAGAGACAGCGCCATCGCCCTCGTTGTCGTCTTGTTCATCGTCGACAAGCCCATCTGGAATCTGGTCCAACAACGGCGAGATGAGTGGCAGCTCGGTAGGGAACTGTTCGTAGTCGAATCGTATGTCAGGGAAATCCGAAAAATTCGGTATAAAACTCGAGAGCGTGTAAAGCCAATAATAAAGACGGCTATATCGGACTGAATTGCCCGCAAAGGTCGTGAACTCGATGTCCGGCGCATCCGCGGGATTCGCCAATCGCTCAAACAGCGCATTGTCGGGTAACAACTGTTCGGCGCCTTCAGTCTCAGAAAGCCAGTCTGTGAGTCTATCGATCGTGTTCACCAATAGATCGTCTACACCGATCGCATCAGCGATCGGCCCGACCAATCCGGCTAGCGCCTGTTGCGTCAGTTTTTCTTTTGCCAATGGCGCAAGTGTTCCCTGATTTGGTGTGCATAACGTGACGATATGCTTGATCCAGGTAGGTGCCACTGTCGGATGGTCATGCACATATCGGCGCGCGAGAATGCCGCCTCGACTGTGGCACAACAAGGTGACTTTCTTGCCGGCAAGACTGCCGGTGAGCACCTCGTCTCTAATGGTCGGCACTATTTCCTGCTCAAATTGGGTAAGCGGGATATCAACCATTGACTGGTTGCCGTCCTGGCTGTAGTTGATCACGGTGTGACCTTTGGCCCGCAGCATGCCCTCCCAACAACGCACATTGGTGTCCAGGTCCGACAGTGAGAAATCGGTCAGAAATCCAAGCGCTGCAAGTGGGCCGAGAAGCGGCGGTCCAAAATGATTATCCGAATGCCGGTTAGCGGGCGATTGACTGTGATTCCAATGCATCTCGCGCCACGCAGGAAAAGACCAGTCCAGCTTATTGCCGCCTAGCCCGTGGAGTAGCAGTACCACTTCGCGACTAGGGTCGCGCTGCTCAGGATCAGCCGGTGATACCTCAAGAAACCCCTTAGCTTTGCCGTACGTCGTCATGTTGCTTTCTGCCAGACTTCGATGAGGGTCTCGACCTGCATCTCGCCATTGGCGACGATTGTTTTTGTCGTCGATTCGATACGTACGGCATCGGCACTCAATGACAGTGCTGTGTTATCTCCAACAAGTTCACTAATCGCGCCGTCACGTATTCGAATCGCTCGAATCGGCGCGCTTGCTGTTCTCGATGGTGCCGTAATCTTGATTTCGCTAGTGGCTAGTTCGTCGAATCTAGGGTGCTCAAAAAGGCGATTCAGTTTAGCTTCGACCGCCGCCACTTGGGCAGTCAGCTGTTCGTGACCAATTGGTATAGGCATGAATATTCCTTGATAAATTTATCGATCGACTAACGGCGTGGACGCCTTGGCTTAGCAGGGTGTTGTACAATCGGATACGTTGCATACTTCAGCGTCACTGACCGGTTGAAGCCACCTTGGAATTGCTGCGTTTCGTAGCGAACAATGCGAAATTTGGTGACACTGCCTGAGGCCGTTTTTAAGAAGAAAACATGGTTGATCGGAGAGTCGTCTGGTAGGCCATGAAACAGATCCGGGTAATTGGATTTCGAATGTCGTTGAGTTGTGTACGCGGCGTCGCGTAACGTCCGATAGCTCACTTTGTCTAAAGAAATCCGCCCGCGATCGTGCCAAGTCGCCCCATTCAGCGCCCGCATGTACTCAAAGGAGACAAACCGTCGCGGAGGCCCGTTGTCCCAGTAGCCAGAGCCAGTAAAGAACAAATCCGCACGCTTGCTCGAATCGCTTGAGAGCACACGGCCTTGTTCAAAGTCGATGTTCTTATGGCCGCGAATGGTAATTTCACCACTGCTGAGCACGGGTGGGGCGAACGTTTCCCATTCCGCTAGTGCTCTTTCGTAGCACTGTAAACTTCGGCGGTACTCAGCGTCTTTGCGGTCCTTCATGTCGACGTAAAATTTCGCGAGACTGATCGCACCACCGACACCGACAAAACTGACCACTATGACGATCCACCGTCTGATGCGGCTCACGGCGGGCTGCTGCGCAGGACCGGGCTTCCCTTGTGTCATGGCGTCAGGTCTCCACACGACGGGCAACGGTATAGGCGGCAACCGAGTGCGTTATCTCGATGTTCGGCCTTGATTCCAGCGTCATAAAACGGCCCTTCGGGTTTAGATCGGGCTCCAGGAAGGCGACGCTGGTGACGCTGCCACCGCGCGCCATTAACTGGTCCAAGGCCGGGATCCAAACCTCTGTTGCATGTTGGTCTAGAGCAGCCGCGTCTGCTGCTGTGCAGCCGATTGTGTGTACAAAGCACTGACTGCCGTCGACCTCTACCACCAACATGCGGGTTGCATGCCGTCTGTCCGGAAGGCCGGTCATGTCACTTGCCATGACGTTTATGCCAAGGTCCGAGCGGACCCGTGGTTTCCGGCAATTCGCCAACCTCACCCCAAGCACCTGCGTAGTCTCTCCACGGCTGGGTGTACAAGGGCTCGAGCCGCTTGGAGATGTCCCAGCGGACACCGTTTCGCGAAGTTACATCGGCGAATCCGGCAGCCTTCAATGCTTTAGAGATCAGGTTCGGCGCTTTCTCGAAACGGAATGTGCCAGCCTTCGGCCAGTTGCCGTGTGATGCTTTCGATATATAGACAAGCGCTCTTCCGCGAAGGAACTCGAGGTCTTTGCGCCAAACGAATTTGGGTCGGATACCGTGTCGGGAAAACCAGATGCCTTCGAGCGTGTTGTCCTTGAGCACGCTCAAGGTCGCGTGCACCCAGTCGCCTTGGTGCGCCAAGGCCGGGGTGGGATTATCGCCAAAGAAGTACCAGTAAGTGATTAATGTTCGTGGACGATTGCCACTTCGGGCACCCTCGCGCCGGATGTAGTAGTAGGCTGGGACACGACCGGTAGGCCGGTTATCACCACGCAAACTGCCCATCGGCTGCAGAAATACTTTTTGGGAGGATCCGTTGTTCTTGTCGCGTGGCCTGCGATTTCGGCCTTTAGCGTCAACACCATATTGATTGATGATATTGACGGGTATGTTGATGTACTTCTCACGGTTCTTACTGTTGGTCGTGTGCCATTTGCCGGTTTTTTTGTTGTAGCCCTTATCGCGCTTTAGCTTTAAATGCATGCGAAAACGAGACTTCGCGATGAAGTGCCTTGGGTTCATCGGAAAAGATTCTTCTTTAGGGTGAAGCATCAAGATCGGCGCCATCTTCTCTGCGAGCGCTTGATTAACTGCGTCACGGTCCGGCAATGCGTTCTTAGGGTTGCGCACACGGCGGGGGCGATGGGTCGCGGATGTCGTTGTGCGATGATCGCGAACACGTGCGGCGGGGCGATGTCGTGTATCTCGGGGAGCCATATTTTGTCCTCATTCACGTTTACAACTAGGATGGTTCACACGCTTGCATACAGTTTGGCGCTGCTGCGAGTGAAAAAGCGTTGGCAAAAGCGTTTGAAAGTCGGAGCGTCTCTAACGGAAACGACCACGCGGAAGAGGGCCTAATGCACGCGACACAAGAGAGCGAGGTCTACGTTCGATTGTTGTCAGACTTTGGTGTCTGGTGGCGAGGGGAACCTGTGCCTCTGCCGCGATCTCGCAAGACGCGCGCTCTGCTGGCCTATCTGATTGTCGAGGCGCGTGAAGTTAGTCGCCGCAAGCTGTGCGATGTGTTTTTCCCATCAACGAACGATCCGAGAGGCAATCTGCGTTGGAGCATCAGTTTGCTGCGTGCAACGTTCAAGGATATTGATCCGGAGCTTATCCGGACCACACGATCGAGCATTTCGATCTGCGATGATCGATTGGATTCGGATTTAAAGCGGCTTGCTTCCGCATCCGATCAGGAAATTCAGACGGCACCGTTGGCGCCGCCATTCGGCAAGTTTTTGCCAGGCTTCGATGCGATCGACACCAGCGAGTTCGTGTCCTGGCATGCGGCATCTGATGCGCTGTATGTCGCGCAGCAAATCGAACGCCTCAGGCGGCTCGTCACCAATCAATCAACGATTGGCGCAACGCTTGAGTATGCAGAGAAGTGGGTTGTGCTCGCGCCCGAAGATGAGCGTGCATGGGCGCAACTCGTCACCGCAATCGCTGCATCCGGACAGGTGTCCAGCGCACAGCAGCTGAGGTCTTTGGTAGAAAAAAGGATGCGTCGGTATGGTTTGGATAGTAGCGGGCTTCTTATAGCAGCGGCAGACGCACGCTGGTCCTCCTCGACTTCTATCATTGAAACGGATGCAGCCGATACGCTGAATCGCAAGATGACGCTCGACGTGCAGCCTGTGCGCTTTCTCGATGGTTGCACCGATCAGAGCGTGCTATTAGATCAGATGATTAGAACAGCCGCAGGTACCTGCATGATCTATACGCTGGTCGATAATACATCCGCTGACACGCAGTCTGATTTACAAATATCTGCAACGATACTCACCTTGCCGGACGGATCTCGCTTCGAAGCGTCACTGATATCGGTCAAGAACTCTGAGTCGTTGTACCACTGGCGTTGCGATTTACCAGCGGACCGGAAGCAGTGGCCTGAGGCTATCGAAGCGTTTTGTTGTCGAAGATTCGAGATCGACATACCGATTGCCATGGCTGGTCTTGCAGCGAAAGTGACCACACCTGAATACAGTGCACTCGAGCACTACCTGATGGCGCTGCCACTAATCTATGGGGCTGTCGGCTATCGTTCTCAGGAGGCGTTTGAGCGACTGGAGCTCGCGCTTGGTGCGGACCCGGAACTGAGCCAGGCTTTGTGTGCACTCGCCTGGGTGAGAAGTGCGCATCCGTCCTTTAATCAGGAACCGGCAGCGCTTGCGAAGACAGAGCAGTTGACTAGACGCGCCGTGCAATCGGGGCATGATGATGCATTTGTTCTAGCCTGGGCTGCCATCACGATCCTGCATGTCGCAAAGGACCGTGAGACTGCTATCGATTGGGCAGCGCGCGCGATATCACGAAATCGACACTCAGCGATGGCGAATCTGGCGAATGCATACATCACCCACTACCGCTCTGAGTTCGCGCAGAGTCTTGCAATCATTGATAGCTATGAAGGATTGGGCGATTCAGAGCCATTGACCTATTTGTTCTACACGGTAAAAGCACAGTCCTTGTACCAGCTGGGGGACAGTGAATCAGCCGTTCTTTGGGCGCAACGCGCGGTTGGAAGAAACCCAAGTTTTGTCATTGCTGTGCGGACACTGGCGGCATCGTTCGTGCAAGCGAATCGGCTATCAGAAGCTCGTGCCATCGTAGAGAAGCTTGAGTTGCTGGATGCGTCGGAGTATCTCGCGTTTTTCCGGGATCGTTTGCCGTACCCTGATAAAGTACCAGTCGACAAGCTCTGCACGGATCTCGCAAAAGCCGGCATGCGAGACCGACCTGGATAAACGTCGGTATAACGGTGATTGCATCCATCATGTAGCCAATATCGCGCCGCGCAACCCGTGGCCAGTGGGAACTACTCTGGCGCGCGTCAGTCTGATACTTTGAGTTTCAGAATCATTCGTGCGAGGCAATCACTATGAAAACTATCCGGGCATCGCTCTACACCATGATCGCGGGTGCAGTATTGATCGGTTGTGCCTCTCACCCTGATCCGATTATCGATTCCAAAGGCGTCGATATGGCCAAGTACCAACAAGACTTGGCGGAATGTCGCGAGTACGCCAAGAGTGTCAGCGTGACGGAAGGGGCCGCCAAAGGCGCGGCGCTAGGCGCTGTGGTTGGAGCCGCTGCAGGGGCTATCAGCGGTAACCCGGATTCCGGTGCGGGATATGGCGCAATTTCCGGCGGTACACAGTCGGGCCTGAGCAATAAGCGTGAGCAGGAACGTGTCGTCAAGCGTTGCGTCAGTGGCCGCGGCTACAAGGTACTGAACTGACGCCCACAAGCTTTGACAACGCAGCTCAAAGTGCTCTGGCTGCATAGGCGTGCTATGTACGTTAGGCTTGCGGCATGTCTTCTGCCTCTCCGACACCGCTGCCACATGCCCTTGATGCTGAGCGCGTCGAGTTCGAGGGTCGCGCCGGCCGGTTGAGTTATTACGTCGCGGGAGACGGCGAGCCGCTGCTACTGATACATAGCATCAACGCTGCGGGCTCCGCCTACGAGGTCAAGCCGATTTTCGACTACTACCGGTCGAGTCGGCGTGTCTACGTGCTCGATTTGCCGGGCTACGGTTTTTCCGACCGATCTGACCGAGACTACACCGTCCAGCTCTTTACCGATGCCCTGCATGACATGATCGGTCGTATCGATCACCCAACCGGTATCGACGCGCTGGCGTTATCACTGAGCTCCGAATTTTTGGCGCGCGCAGCCAGTGAAGCACCTCGACGATTTCGCAGCCTGTCTTTCATTACACCGACCGGGTTTACCGCGGGCTCGGAAAAGCTCCGAGAACCCGCTGGGAGTACGCGAGAAATGGCGTGGTTGTACAACATTTTGACGCTGCCGCTCTGGCGGCAGGGATTGTATCGATTGTTGGTACGCCCCGGTGTGATTCGCTACTTCCTGAAACGCACCAACGGGTCCAGCGACTACGATGCCGGTCTTGCTGCCTACGATGACATCACCACCCACCAACCTGATGCCGAGCACGCACCGTATGCTTTCCTGTCTGGGAAACTCTTCAGCAAGGATATTCGCACGATTTACGAATCCCTCGAGATGCCGGTCTGGTTGCCGCACGCGACGCGGGGTGATTTCAAGGACTTCCGTGGTGCGGATTGGATGCGCGAGCGCAGCAACTGGACGGTGGAGCCGATTACGGGCGGTGCGCTGCCACACTTTGAAACACCCGACACATTCTTCCCGGCTGCCGACCGGTTTTTCGAATCTATCTCAAAGACGCTAGCGCAGTAATACCGCTTGCAGGTAATCCAGCGCCTCGCTGCTATCGCTGTGGGCGAGCCAAAACAGCGCATTCTTACGCTCTTCATGGGCTAGCGATTGGTCTTCCACCAGATCGATCAAAACAGCATCTCGATCGAGCGCCGCAGATTGTGAGTACGAGAAAACGGCATGCTTGCGAAGTTCAGGCTCGTCGGCGCCACGCATCGATGACATCAGATAGTCACGCGCCTGTGTGATGCGAGATTGGGCGAGCCAGAAGAGCGCCTGTTTTTTTTGCTCCAGTGTGTCGCCTGCCTGTGCTCGCTGTTGGAGGATCCGGAATGCCTCATTGCCGTGGTGAAAGGCGATGGCGGCCAATGCGTGATCCATCATCTTGTGATTGCGGCGTAACAGCGGTTTCAGCAGGCTGATGCTCGTCGCGTTGTCGATAGGACCGAGACGCACGATTTCGCGATCGCTGTGCACCGGGCAGTCGCTACTGAGCGCGCGCAAGTAGTGAATCTGCTGATCCTGTACCCAGGCGTAAATGGTCAGCTCGCCCGGTTCGCTGGAGCGCACTTCATGAGTACTGAACCCGCGCACACGTTTATCGAGCTTGCAGACCTGCCGTTCCGGTTGCTCGCCATGCCACTCGTAGCAGCACAGGTCGGGTGCGTTTTCGACAGCGGTGACCTGCCACGCTTGCCAGCCGTCCGTCGCAGCCAACTCAGCGCTGTGTGCGGATATCATCAAACCCATCGTTGCACTGAGCCCGAGTATCCATCGAGTACCGCGCATCACGGTTACTCTGCCAATGCCTTGTCGATCGCCTCGATGGCGGCATCGCTGTCCATCATGACCAGCTGGCGCAACAGCATCGTCTTTTCTTCTTCGTTGTCGCTTTCTTCAAACAGCGTCAACAAGCCCGTGTCATCACCGCTTAACATCATGCCGTGCATGACAGCGCGACGAACATCCATGCGGTCGTTCTCACGATAGATTCGTATGAACATCTCACCTTTGTCGGATTCTGAGCGCGCAATACCGAGGCTTTGAATGGCCTGAATCTGTTGCTCCGGGTTGCTGTCGTCACGCGCAATGAGTAGCAGGCTCTCAACATCGCCCGATATTGCGTAGGCCTGAATCAAACTGCGTGTGGTGCCCGTCTTGCCGCGCAGCTGCTTCAGCTGTTCAAGCGCGCCCATCGCGCCGAGTCGGCTCACCGCAACATCGAAAATCTCGTCGTCGGAGGTATCCAGTGCGGCGTTCAAAATGGCGTTGGCATCGCCGGCAATCAAATACGCTTCCAGCACCTTTTTCTGAGCGGCACGATTGCCATCCGAAAAAATTGTGGCGAGCTGCGCCATGGCTTTCGTATCGCCGCTGATACCGATCGTGCGAATGGCGGCGCCCTGCAGCGGTGAGCTGTTGTCACGCGCGGTCCCGAGAACAATCGCCAGCGCGTCCGGGTGATCGATTTGCCCAAGTACGAACAGCGCGCGTTCTTTGACGACGGTGCTGTTGTTACTTGCCATGACCTTCTTCAGTACCGGCAGCGAGCGTTCCTGCGGTGCGACCATCAATGCCTCAATGGCGGAGATCTTCAGTCGATCTTTATCGCTGACACGATCAGCGAGCGCGGCATTGCTCACGAAGAGGGCGGTGATAATCACGGCGATTCTCAAAAGTTGTGGTTTCATCATCCTCATCCTCAATCAAATAGTCTCTGTGACTTCTGATGCTGTCTGTTCAATTTTGGTTAGTACGGCGTTGAGCTCAAATGCCACTTGCAGACGCAACGCGTTAGCTTCGACGGGCGATACATCGGGATCCGCCAGACGGACCAAGACGGGCTCAATCGCGCGCATCAGTCGCGCGACGTCATGCGCTTCGCGTGCTTCTGCCGCTCTTTCGAATAACCGATTCTGCGCAACGATCTGGTTGACCAATGCCGCGGTGTCTGCGGTCGTCGCGTCGGTTGGTGCCTCAATCAGTGTCGATGCCTGTTGCAGGTGAACCTGAAGGCCGCGCGCAAACGCGTCATTCGACGGCAGGCTGGTAACTGCTGTCGGAGCCTTGGTGTCCTCCAGGCTACCCACTTGCGTACCGATAGCAAAAGCAACAAACAGGCTTGCTGCGAGGGCGCTACCCCAGAGCAAAAATGTGGGTCGCGAAGGCGACGTGGGCGCCGTCTCACGGCGCGCGGCCTGCGTGATTGCATCCTGCCATTGGTACTTCAAATGGTCGGGTGCACGGATAGCGCCGAAGTCACCCACGTCTCCGAGCGTCGCCTGCAACGCCCGGTACCGATCAGCGACCGCCGTATCGGTCGCGATCGCGTCGCGGATTGCGTCGCGTTCGTCGGATGACAGACCGTCGTCGTAGTAAAAGAGTAGTAACTGGTCGTCGTCAATCATGGTGTGCTCCTCAGATCGGGCATGCCGATCCGCAATTTTCTGACGCCGCGAAACAAGGCTTGCTTAATCGTGCCGACATTGACATCGAGGCGTTCTGCGATCTCCGCGAGACGCCATTGCTCGAGATGCTTCAATACGAAACACAGCTGCTCCATGTCGCTCAGCGCGCTCAATGCGCGACCGAGGCTGGCCTCCAGTTCGCGATCGGATTGAGCGCTTTCCGGCAAGGTAGTGGTATCCACTTGCTCTTCAAGCATCGGTAACCAGCGCTCGGGCTTGCGCTTGCGCAACAGCTGCAGTGCCGCATTGATCGTGATCCGGTGAATCCACGTGTCCAACGAGGCATCGCGATCGTATTGCTCACGTTTGCGCCAGGCGGATAGCAATCCATCCTGCACCGCGTCGGCAGCTAGATCAGGGTCTTTTGTAATGCGTAGACAAGCGGCGTACCAACGATCGCTGCGATCCGCGATCACCGCATGGAATTCAGCAGTCGTCGGGAGTCCGCGAGATTGGGCGCCATGAGTCATGTTGCTTAGATGTCACCGTCGACCTTTTGGTTAGCCACGCCTGGCACGTTATCCCGTGGTGCTCTGGCAGCGTAGAAAAACAGCGCCAGACCGGACATGACGGCGGCGACAATAAACGGCGCACCCGGGTAGTAGACGACAGGATTCTCGCCGGCGGTCAGTGTGAAGGTACCGTTATAGATGAGTGGTGACAGAATCATCGCAACACTGGTCAACGCCGATAAACCGCCCTGAAGTTCCCCTTGAGCGTCCTCCGGTATGCGCGCGGACAGCGACTGACGGATCGCCGGGTCTTGCATGGCAGATATCAGCGCCGTGGTGACCATCAGATAGACGAACCATCCGGTGCTCGCCATGCCGATACCGAACAGTGCAACCATTTCGACCAGCAACGCGAGCCAGATAGCGGTGCGCATCTGGATCTTTGGCAGCACGATTTGCAAAACGACAGCCTGAGCGACAAATGCGATGACGCCGTAATAAGCGATCGACCAGCCGATTTCGCCTTCGGTCCACGCAAACTTGGCTTTGGCGACGTAAGACCACACCGTTGGGTAGACCCACGACGACAGCGTGGCGAGGAAAAACACCGGTACCAGCATGCCCAAACCCGGCGTGCGAATCAGGCGTGCGATCGTGCCGAATGTGTTGGCGCGCGCCCAGCTGAAATCGCGTCGGCGATCCTTCGGCAGAGACTCTTTGACGAAGAAAAACCCAAACAATGCGTTGACCGAGGCGACTAGCGCGGCGGCGAAAAACGGATAACGGACATTGATATCACCGAGAACGCCGCCAATCGCTGGCCCAAGAATGAACCCGGCGCCGAACGCTGCGCCCAGAATGGCGAAACGTTGTGCGCGTTGGTCGGGCGGCGTGATATCCGCAACATACGCACCAGCGGTTGAAAACGTTGACGCGAAGATGCCGGCAACTCCGCGGATCAACAAGAACCAGGGCAGCGTCTGCACGATCGCGAGCAGCAACATGTCGACTGCATACGCGCATAGCGAGACTAGTAGCACAGGACGACGTCCCAGCTTGTCTGACAGACCGCCGACAATCGGTGAGAAAAAGAACTGCATCGTTGCGTAGCTGATCACCGCGATACCGCCCCAGAACGAGGCATCTGCAAGATCGCCGCCGGTGATATCGAGCAACAGTGACGGCATGATCGGCGCAATCAGCCCCATGCCCATCGAGTTGATGAACGCGGTTGCTGCTAGGAAGACCATCGCGAATGGCAGTTTGGATTTGTCGGACATGACGCTGCCTCCCAACCGATAGCGGCTATCGTACGCGGTTTTTGTGACCGTCGCTGGTCGCGCGACGAAGCGATCGCTTAGTCGAGTGCCAAAGCTTCCTTCACGTGGCGCCAATCGACCAGTTTGAAGTTCTGGGCTTGCTCGGAAGCTGGATTGCCGTCGTCTTGTACGGCCATCACGCCGAGCGGGAAGCCCGGCAGTGGAGCGGAGACAATATCGATGCCGTCGGTGTGGGTCACGGCATCAATGCCGAGCGCCTCGTTGGCAGCAATCGTCACCGCGCCCCGCACAGCGTATGGCGGTTGGCGGTCATAAATGACAAAGCGGTCTTTGGCTTGCGCCGATGCGACGAGATACCCCGCGCCGTCCGCTTGTCGATACAAGCTCAGTCCCTCGGTGTCCGCGACCAGCCCGTTGCCGTTGCGAATGGCATCCACGAGACCAGGGCGCGATACCGGGTCAGTCAGGTCGACGACCCAGATGCCGTATTCCTCTTCGCCGATAAACAGGCGCCGATGTTCATCATCGAATACACAGCCTTCCAGCTGACCGGGCAGTTGGATCGTCCGCTGCAGTGTCGCTGTCGGCGTTTCGCTGTCACTACGGTCTAACCGCCAAAGCTCGACGGCGCCATCCTTGAAGGTCGGTGCTGCAATCAACTGTCCGTCGATGATCCCGAGACAGATCCCATACGGCTCGCTGCGTGTCAGCGGCGTATCACCCCAGTGGCTCACGGCGGCGGTATCTGCGTCGACCCGAAACCAACTAAGGGTGTTAGCTTCATCGTTGCTGGCGACCGCGATGTTCATCCGAATATCGACATTGTTCAGCTGACCAATCAGGAGCTGTTGGCGTTGCTTACCGTCCAGGCCAAACACATACAATCCGGTCGCTTTATTCGTGCCGAGTATGAGCGATTGCTCGGGGGATGTGGGATGTACCCAGATTGCCGGATCGTCGGCGAGGTCTCCGACGTCAGGCATGCCGTCCGTTTCAACGACTGCCTGGATTTCCCTGATCTCATATGGCAATGGCTCGGGCGGAGAGGCACAGGCGGGTAAAACTGCGCTGGTAAGAAGGACTAGGGTCTTTTTCATTCGCGGATTGTGCGGGAAGGTGGTCCCACGGTTCAACCAGCTATGGCTATGCAAGCATCAGAAGAAGATTGGTAGCCAAGCGCTCCCTATGCTCTGTGAGTGATTTCGTCGTTCTCGTTTACGTCAGACCACTAAGCAACTCGGTGAAATCTTGGGGTATTCCGAGTCCAGCCGAAGTGTGAGGCTCTTTACCAATACTGTCGGAAGTTTCGGTAAGCACCGACCTTACAGTTTGTGGAGTGGGATAAACGTTATTCATGTAGCAGGTTCGATCTGTGTGGTTTGCAAGGCACGAGCGCCTGTATCAAACCGAAAGGTGCGTCGTTGCGCGAATAGGGTAGCGTATTTCTATTGATGAGTGCCTGTAACACCTCCACGGAAGCTTAGAGATGCCAAAAGCCACGCTGACATTGGCTCTCATGCGGATAGTGAAGTCCAAGTCTTCCGGCTTTGTCGCTTTAACTACCCGGCGAATCGAAGATAACCAATAAAGGAGTACTCCTAAATGCCATCAGACATAGTACTAAACGAGAATAGCCTGGAAGTCATTGGGGAAAAGATCGAGTTCAAAAAGGATGAGAAGCCGTCCGCGAAATCTACGGTTGTAGTGGACCCAAAGAACGGTAGTCTGGAGCTTGGCAAGAACGGAACAGATGGCGACCTGCTGATTCATGGAAAGACAGGCAAGAGAACCGTCGAGATTAGTGCCGAGAAGAACAAGCCTAGAGAAGACCGAACGATTTACATTAATGGTCAAACACCATCCATCGAAATTAAGAGTCCAAGAAAACACTCATCCGGTGTGTTTCCAAAGATGACATTCACTCCCGCATTGATCGAATGCAAGGCAGACCGCGGCACATCCAAATTTAAGATCTCCAGCAATGGAACGGTGTTCTCCACAAAGGTCGCAGTCATTGCAGGATCAATGATCACAATTGCAAAAGACATCACCATTAACGCTAAGTCTCGGGATGGGAGCCCGAAAACTGTCAACGTACACAGGGACATCGTGACACTGAAAGCTGAAGTAAAGGCCCTGAAAGCTCAGATCGCCATTCTGACGCGCAGTCGACGGTAAACACAAGCGGAGGACGCGCAATGCGGGTTGTTGCGGTAGGTGATTCGGTCATGTGGGGCCAAGGGTTAGATACTCATTCAAAGTTCGCTGAGATCTTTGCGCAACGGCTGGGTACGTCGGTCGAAATGCATGCGCACTCCGGCGCTGTCATCAATCCGGTGGGCTTATCGGACCTCACGTCTGTGACCGACGAAATTCGTGCTCCTGACGTTCGCGGAGAGATACCCGCAGGGCTTCCGACGATCGAACAACAACTGAAGCGAATAGAAGATCCTCGAACAGTCGATTGGTTGCTCATGACTGGAGGTGCCAATGACTTTGGTTTCTTGAGCAATCTAGCGGTTCCTCTGGGAAATCCGTTAAAACGAATTCATAAGAACTCTGTTGATGCAATCGGCAAGAAGGTACCAGGCCTGATCAAGCTCGCACGTCAGACTTGTCCAAACGCAGTCATCATATTCACTGGCTATTACTTGGGCGTTTCTGATCTAACTGAAACCGATAAACTTGTTGATCTGATCACGCTGGCCGTTGATTCAGCGCCGGCTACGATACTGCGATCGATAGAGTCGGCCGCTACCGCGTCACAATATCATGATCCAGCCGGGAGTCTGGCGGCTCGCGGTGTGTCATTCGCTGTCCAGAAGGCAATCCAAAATCAAATTATTTTGAATAATTATTTTTGGTCGCACCGACAGCTTATCGTGCTGCGCGAAGCCGTGCGTCGAGCTCAGCGCAATCCTGGTTTGCGAGGTCCTGGCATACTGTTTGTCCATCCTGGATTTGGTCGAGAGCATGCTCTGGGAGCCAAGGGGTTCAATTCGCATATTTACTCGGTTCTCAATGAACATCACCCGGACCCTTTGATGAGCAGACGAGCCGAACAGTGCCCTGTTCAACACCGTGGCCTTGCTGAAGCTGTCAATAGGCTCAAATGTGTTAATGCCGCCACTTTCCACCCGAACTCAGAAGGCGCAAAGCGATATGCCGATCGGATGCTGGCTCCCACCGCGCTTAACAGTCAGATTCGGGTTCGAGGCATAGTTGGTCAGTATGCACCGAAAGGGCGTAGTTTAAGAAAAGCGCTTTCGCGGCATGGAATGGCTGGTTGGAAAGCCACTGCCATGTCGTTGCGCGCCGCTAGCCCTCATCGGATCGTGGACGTTCTACAGCTTTCGTTTACAGTTGTGGACGTGCGCGATGCCGGCACAGAAAACGCACTCTATCTTGGAATCGGTGGCGGCCGAGAATTCCATCTAACCAAGAAAAAAGGTCGGGCGAGTGCAAAGAATGGCCCTGAATTTCGGAAAGGGCGCACGTATCACTTCGTTATCGACCCGCTCGTTGTATTTCCCTTCCCGGAGGATCGAGGTGAGGCGAAGCCACTTCTACTGAAAGACATAGAAAAAATCACGCTTATCAAGAGAGTTAAATCAGAAATCAGTCTTGGAAGTCTTAGTGATGATCTCGTCGTAACAGACATCCGGCTATCTATAAACGGCGATCATACGATCTATGCGACCGAAAGAGCGTTTAGGAAGAAGTTTACTAGACGCAACGCGGTGTGGCGCGCAGGTGATTACGATCGTGTCGCTACAGCCCCCTTTCCGGCGAAAGACGTCTGACTGTGTCATGACATCGCTACGACAGATTGCTGACTTTTTTGATCTTTCTGATACGCCCTCTCGATCAAGAGGCGTACAAGATTCAGACAAGCGCCTACGGGGTATCGTCGACCTCCACCGATGGTCTACGCACGACCAAAGTCCTCCCCGGAGAGTGTCACTGAGGTCTCTTTGCGATCGACACTTTGACGCCAAAAATCGTCTGATCAAAATTCTGTGGTTCAATACGGAGCTCCTGCCCGCGCCATCTGTAAAAGGATCAGTAACAGCCGCTCGGGCACGTGAAATCGCGACGTTTCTCGCCGAGGCAAGTCCTGCCTATGACTTGGTCTGTCTCGGTGAGATGATCCCGCCGAAAGGCAATCGCCCAAATCCAGAGGAAGTCTTACTGAAAGAGCTCGAACGTAGAGGGCACAGTCCCACATCGGTTTCGCGCGGTCCCCGAGGAACAGGCGGCAAGCTTTCTAGTGGACTATTAACGCTGAGCTTCGGCCGCCAAATTGCAACTTCCCAAACTCATACATTCCATCATGGGACTCGCTTTCTGATTGACAGGCAAGCGAACAAAGGTGTTCTGCATGTCAGACTGGAGCTTGGGATTGTCACCGTTGATGTTTATTCGACGCATTTAGCCAGTGGTGCGCTAACGCTATTCGCCAGTGATGCGGAGGTCCTAGAGCAACAACTAGGCCAAGTCGAAGAAGTCCGCCAGTTCATCAAAAAAACACGGTCGCAAAGTGAGAACGGGCTTGTGGTTCTTTGTGGCGATTTCAATATCGACGCGAACGACGCGACGTCGCGATTCTCGGATGCCGTACAACCCAGCGATGGATACATGTCGATGGCTGACATTCTCGACAACATTGATCTTGATGAGGTCTGGCCACTAAGAGGTGGTGGGCTCAATTACACATACTACAATCGACGGATGAAAAATCGATCAAAGCTACTCAATTTTGTGTGTCCACCTGACAATAGACAGTGTATTGATGAGGCTGGCATCCTACCAACGACCTTAGCAAGTGAGTGCAGCAGACTGGACTATTTCTTCCTAGAGAAACCGCTCACAGTAAACAAATTCAATGTGGATTTTGCTCGCCCGCGAAGAGTTCATCTGCGACGACCTGTCGGTTCAGAAGCGCGCGATCGGTTTCCGTCCGTGTCCGACCATTTGGGTTTGGAGTTAACGCTTCTAGTTAGTGAGCGCCGCTAGCTCCGTGAGATAATAAGTGAGGCCGATGACTTCAATCCGAAAAATTCATGCCACGATGTGCCCAGACTCTTCCGGTCCTATCAGCGTTCGAGCACTAGCTGGAGAACACCTTTGGTCAAGTAACAATTCGAAGACTAGAGTCTCGATATCCGCATTCGTACGACGACATCAAGATTCGCATTCTAGACAGTTTCGTTTCTTGTTTCAGAACGCATACTTGTTGTCGGCCTTTACATTTAGTTTACCCGTACCATTTTTGCCGGATCCGAAAATTGCAATAGGTCATAAACCAGCACTGTTCCCAAGAGCTAGAGAGCTTGGGGCGATGCTTCGCGAAGAATACGATGTCTCAACTCTCTGTGAGGTTTTCTCTGAGGAGGTTAGAACCGAGATCATCAAGGCATGGAAAGGAACAACATCTCCATCCGAGAGTATTGGCGCAGGAGCTGGCTCACCTCCCGCAGCGATTGGTAGTGGTCTATACACGCTAAACACAATCATGCAGCGGCGTCGTACCGAAAGTCATGTTTTTCGAGAGCGTGGTAGATGGGAATTCGATTCCGATGTTTATGCAAATAAGGGCATCTTGATGACCGAGCTAGATCCAGGAATTGGCGGCGGGAATTTAGAGATTTACAGCACTCATATGCTGTCCGGAAACGATATCCCGAACTACTACAATGATGTAGCTGGAGCGTTAGGGTTCGATACGGTCGATCACGGTCTTAGATTGCGGAATTCGCGACTGCGACAGGTTAAGGAGCTTGCTGAGTTCATTCGAAAAAACAACAATCCAGAAAATGTGGTGATAGTCGTCGGCGATTTCAATATCAAGCGCCATGACCCGGCATTCCCAGTGACAGACCAACCCTATGCCGAAATGGTTAAGATTCTTCGCCCATTGGGTCTTGTCGATCTCTGGGCTTGGCGTCGACCAAACACTTCGGGTAAGACTTCGAACTTCGAAGTTCGGCGGGAGCAGATTTGCCAACGTTCCTCGGATAACAACAAATTCTGCAAGGAGGTCCCTGGCCGAGAGTCTGATTTCGCGGGACAGCCTGGCGAAACTCTAGACTATATGTTTGTTCAGAAGCCTTTGTCGCATCATGAAATAACGGTAGATTTTTCGAAGCCCAGACGCCGCTATGACATCCGAGATCGAGATGCACCAAAATTCAACAAGATTGAGGTAC
>JBCCBP010000038.1:0-35647 GCA_039033995.1 Pseudomonadota bacterium
CACATTGTTACCGGAAGCACTGGAGTTATGGCCAGTCAGCATGTTTCGGCAATTGCTGCCACGGTTGCTCGATATCATTTATGAGATTAACGCGCGCTTCCTGACCGAAGTCTCGCAGCGCTGGCCAGGTGATACCGATCGACTGCGGCGTATGTCACTGGTCGCAGAAGATGGCGAGCCCATGTTGCGTATGGCCTACTTGGCGATTGTCGGCAGCTATTCGGTTAATGGCGTCGCTGCGCTGCACTCCGATCTGCTGAAGCAGGGACTGTTCCGTGACTTCTTCGAACTCTGGCCCGAGAAATTCAACAACAAGACGAACGGAGTGACGCAACGCCGGTGGCTGGCTGCGTGCAACCCGACGCTCGCAGACTTGATGACGAGCCGCATCGGAGACGACTGGGTCACCGATTTGCCGCAACTGGCGAATCTCGCACCGCTGGCAGATGACGACGGCTTCCGCAATGCCTGGCATGCCGCCAAGCAGCACAACAAGGCGCTACTCGCTCGTATGATTCGCTTCCGGGCCGGGATCAAGCTGCCGATCAACATGTTGTTTGACGTACAGGTGAAACGCATCCACGAATACAAACGGCAATTACTCAATGTCATGCACGTCATCCATCGCTATGCTCGCATTTGCGCCGGAGATACCGACGGCATGGTACCGCGCGCCGTAATCATCGGCGGCAAAGCAGCGCCCGGCTACGTGATGGCGAAACAAATAATCAAGTTGATTAACAACGTCGCCAAGGTGGTGAATGCCGACCCGCGTACGCAGGATCTGTTGCGCCTGGTGTTCTACCCGGACTACAACGTATCGGCCATGGAACGCATTGCCCCGGCCGCCGATCTCTCGGAACAAATTTCGACAGCGGGCAAAGAAGCGTCGGGCACCGGCAACATGAAATTTATGATGAACGGCGCGTTGACCATCGGCACACTGGACGGCGCTAATGTCGAGATACGCGAGGCCGTGGGCGACGCACATTTCTTCCTGTTCGGACTGACGGTCGAGGAAATCCGCGCCGCGCGCAGCAACTACAATCCCAGTGCCATTATTGCGGCAGATCAACATCTGGCAGAGGTGATGCACCTGCTCGAGTCGGGCCACTTCAATCAATACGAACCCGGCATCTTCGACGATATTCTACGTGGCTTGCGTGACCCTGCCGACCCATGGATGACGATCGCAGACTTCTCGAGTTACATCGAGGCACAGGCTGCTGTGGATGCGGTCTACGCAGAACCGGAATTGTGGCAACGCAAGAGTATCCTCAACGCTGCGGCATCCGGTCGTTTCTCGACCGACCGCACGATGCACGACTATAACGAGGACATCTGGCGGCTGTCTCCGATGCAGACCCGCTAGCAAGGCTTGCTACGATGATTAGCCGAGGTGACCCAGCGCTGCTCGGTGCGACGCCGCTCGATGGCGGCTGCAACTTCGCCCTTTACGCCGGTGCGGCGACCAGAATCGAGTTGTGTTTGTTCGATGCGCACGGCCACGAATTTGCGCGCTACGACCTACCGGATCGCCATCGTCGTGTCTGGCACGGATTCGTACCTGACGTAGCACCCGGCACTGGCTACGGCTTTCGCGTGCACGGCGCATGGCAGCCCGAAGCGGGTCTCCGTCACAACCCGGCCAAGCTCGTGCTCGACCCCTATGCGCGTCAGCTACGCGGCGACTTTCAGTGGTCGCCGGCGGTGTTTGGTCACCAGCAATCAGCGTCCGCACAGGCTGAAACACAAGACAGTGCGCCTTTCATGCCGAAATCGGTGGTTATGGATCAGCGCAATAGTGTGCATCGTCATCCACTACGACCGTGGCGCGAGTCTATTGTTTATGAGACCAATGTCCGCGGCTTTACAATGCGCCACCCCGGTCTTTCCGACTCGGAGCGTGGGCGTTTTCGTGGCCTCTCTAATGGACAGGTTATCGACTACCTGCGCGCGCTCGGTATTACCGCCATCGAGTTGTTACCGGTGCATGCGTTCATCGATGAGCACTTTCTCGCGACTCGCGACTTACACAATAGCTGGGGATACAACACGCTTGGTTTTTTTGCGCCGATGCAACGCTATGCCGGCGATGACCCGGTGGCTGAGTTCCGCGAGATGGTGCGCGCACTGCATGATGCGAACATCGAGGTTCTGCTGGATGTTGTGTACAACCATACGGCAGAAGGCGATCACAACGGTCCGACACTGAGCTTTCGTGGCATCGACAACCAAAGCTATTACCGGCTGCAACCGGAATCGCCAGCGCACTACATCAACGATACCGGCACCGGCAATACGATTAACGCGGATCACTCGGTCGTTCAGGACATGATCGTAGACAGCTTGCGCTACTGGTATTCGGACATGGGTGTCGACGGCTTTCGCTTTGACCTGGCGCCGATTCTGGGGCGGCATGCTGGTGGCTTCAGCTCACGCCATCCGCTGCTCGCGCACATCGCCAACGATCGTGCACTAAAACATGCCAAGTTGATCGCCGAGCCATGGGATATCGGGCCTGGCGGTTACCAATTGGGTTCGTTCCCGCCAGGTTGGGCCGAATGGAATGATCGCTATCGCGATACCGTCCGTCGTTTCTGGCGTGGCGATGAGCGCCAGGCGCCGGCACTGGCGCGACGACTGCACGGCTCCGCCGATATCTTTGAGGCCAGCGGCCGCCCACCGCAGGCGAGTGTCAATTTTGTCACCAGTCATGATGGTTTCACGTTGCGGGATGCGGTCAGCTTTGAGCAACCGCACAACCTCGCCAACGGAGAAAACAATCGCGACGGCCATCAGCACAATTTCTCGGCCAACTACGGACATGAAGGCCATACGGACGACGCGCACATCAATGCACTCCGCAAACGCCAGCAGATCAACATGCTCGCCACGCTGCTGCTGTCGCAAGGCACGCCGATGCTGCTCGCGGGTGACGAGATCGGTAATACGCAAGACGGCAACAACAATGCGTATGCACAGGACAACGCGATCAGCTGGATCGACTGGGAGCAAGCCGATATTCATTTGTGCGATGTGGTCAGCGAGCTGATCGCGCTGCGACAACGCACGCCACTATTGCAGCAACGGCGCTATCGGCACGGATTGAATACCAACGCGGCTGGCTACAAAAACATTGAGTGGCTCGCGCCGAACGGTGAAATCCTGCAAGGCTTCGAATGGCACCACGCCGACGCCATAACGATGTTGTTATGCGCCACGGATTTGGATGTACCAATGAGCAAAAACGAAGCTGCGTTCGCCGTGCTGCTGAACCCGACGCCTCGCGACCTGCGCTTTGCCTTACCGGCTATCGACGACGCTGGCCAATGGTCTGTTTGTTTCCATAGCGGGCAGCTATACCCGATCAAAAGCACAGAGATTCTTGTGCAAGGCTACAGCCTGACGTGTCTTCGCTGGCCTACGCCTGCTTCGGCACCATGATCGATTTGGTCTCGAGAAACTCCTCGAAGCCGAGCACGCCCCATTCGCGCCCGTTGCCCGACTGCTTGTAGCCGCCAAACGGTGCATCGATCGGCGCGTGCTGACCATTGATGTGTATGCTGCCGGCCCGAATGCGAGCAGCAACGCGGATAGCATGCTCCGCATCCCCCGATTGCACATAGCCTGCAAGACCATACGGCGTATCGTTGGCGATCGCGATCGCGTCATCCTCGTCAACGTACGGGATAATCACAAGCACCGGCCCGAACACTTCTTCACGCGCGATCGTCATCTGATTATTCACGCCAGAGAACACCGTCGGGCGCACGTAATACCCGTCGGTCAGTCCGTCCGGGTCGGTCAGTCCGTCCGGCTTGCCCGGCCCGCCAGCCACGAGCGTAGCGCCTTCGTCAATCGCTGACTGAATCAAGCCCTGAATCTTGTTGTACTGCTGTTCGCTGACGACTGGACCAATGTGTGTGCCCTCTGCGCGCGGATCGCCAACCACGGTGGCGTTGGCGGCTGCGGCAGCTATGTCGGCAGCTTCTTCCATGTGCGCTGCAGGCACGAGCATTCGTGTTGGTGCGTTGCACGATTGTCCGGAATTGGAAAAGACCTGTCGCGCACCTGACTTCACAGCACGCGCAAGATCCGCATCCGGCAGAATGATGTTTGGCGACTTACCGCCCAGTTCCTGGGCGACCCGCTTGACCGATTGCGCCGAAGCCTTCGCCACCTCAATGCCCGCGCGCGTCGAGCCAGTGAAGGACATCATGTCGATATCCGGGTGCGCCGACATGGCAGCACCGACGGAAAGACCGTCGCCGTTGACCAGATTGAACACACCAGCAGGCACGCCGGCTTCATGCAAAATCTCAGCGAAGATCAGAGCGTCGAGCGGCGCAATCTCGCTCGGTTTCAACACCATGGTGCAACCCGCCGCAAGTGCCGGCGCCACCTTGCAGGCGATCTGGTTTTGCGGCCAGTTCCAGGGTGTGATCAACCCACAAACGCCTACCGGCTCGCGAACCAGCGTGTATTTGCCCTGATCCGTGATCCATTCAAAGTCCGCCAAAATTTTGCGCATGGCGATGAAATGCCCGAGCCCACTGCCGGCCTGCGCTTTGTTAGCGAATGGCAGCGGTGCGCCCATCTCATCGCTGATAGCCGCACCGATGTCCGCCATCCGCCGTTTGTAGATCTCGATAATGCGATCCAACAGCGCGAGTCGGCTCTCGACAGAGGTCGCAGCAAAGGCCGGGAATGCGTCGCGTGCGGCGGCTACGGCAGTGTCGACGTCGGCCGCGGAGCCGTTGCTGATCCGTGCGATGGCAGCGCCTGTAGCCGGATTAATGACATCCAGCGTGCGGGCCTCGGCCGGTTCAACCCAGGCGCCATTGATATAAAACTTCAAAAAATCCTGCATTGCACTGCTCCTGTCGCGCTGTGTCGGTATAATTCATGGTTTGATGATGGCGGTCAACGCCGCCAGCCATCAGCAGCCGTTGACGTCAATTCGGGGGAGCGTCATCGCAGGTTCGCGAAACGGTTGTCGACACGAAGACTGATCTTGCAAGTCGCCGCGTCGGTAGCCCTCGCATCCATTTAATCGATACACCTTGTGTGTCGCGCACAGAAAAGGACTCTCCCAATGGGCGATATAGTCAGATACGCAGACCACCGGCCTCATCCCTGGCACGGTTTGCGCCCCGGCAGCGATGTGCCCAAATGTGTCAGCGTGTTCATCGAAATGACACCGTTCGACCATGTCAAATATGAGCTGGATAAAGGCACCGGCTTTCTGCACATCGATCGCCCGCAGCGAACCACTGCGCAAATGCCGTGCCTATACGGGTTTATTCCGCGCACCTATTGTGCCGAAGAAGTCGCGGCATTAAGCCCGCGTTCCAAGGGCGGTGACGGCGATCCACTCGACATCTGCGTAATTAGTGAGCGTCCGATCAGCCGCGCGGAGATCACACTTAATGCCTGGGTCGTCGGCGGTCTGCAAATGGTCGATGACGAGGAAGCGGACGACAAGATCATTGCGATCCTCGACGGTGATTTTGTGCACGGCAAGGTTCGAGATATTTCAGATTTGCCAGAGATTACGATCGAGCGAATCCGGCATTATTTCCTGACCTACAAGATGCAGCCAGGCGAATCTCAACCGGTGACTGGTGTCGAACCTTACGGCCGGGAGCACGCGCACGCGGTGGTCACGGCGTCTATCAACGATTACAAGAACCATTTCGGAGAACATTGACCGCTGCGAACCAGTGCGTCGCTTCGCCCTTTTCCACCATGAGCCCCTCTCACCGAAAACTGTCGTTGCGTGGACTGCGCACGTTTTGTACAGCGGCCGAGACGTTGAACTACCGGCGCGCCGCCGACCTGCTGCATGTCACACCCTCTGCGGTGAGCCACCAGATCAAGCGGCTCGAGACTGAGCTCGACGTCGTTCTGTTCAATCGTGAGGGCAAGAAGCTATCGTTGAGCAAGGACGGACAGGTGCTGCTGGATGAAATCGGGCCATTGCTGACACAAATCGACGAAGCAACCGAGCGCTTTTTTGCGCGTCATCAGCGCCCTCAGTTACGCGTATCGGTACAGCCCTTTTTCGCCAGCGAGTGGTTTATCCCAAAGCTGAAAGATTTCACAGAAAAGCACCCCGACCTCGACATTTTCGTCGACACCAGCGATGAGTCACTGGCCTACCATCCGGCCAGCGCAGATGCGTCGATCCGTCTGTTTGACCGCATTCCTGACTCACTCGACGCCGTCCCACTGTTTCCGCTGCGTCTGGTAGGCGCCTGTTCGTCAGAGTTAAAGGCGTCACTCGACCCGGCGCAGCCATCGATCGATCCGAACATTTCGCTGATCGTACACAACACGCGTCCGGACGCATGGCAGATCTGGCACAAGCAACGCGGCACCCGCATGCAACCTGCACAGCGGCTGGTCCAATTGGATTCGATGATCGCTGTGCTGCGCGCGGCTGAACGGGGCCTCGGGATTGCGCTAGTGCCTTTACCGCTGGCGCAACAATGGTTCGAGTCAGGTGCTGTTGAGCGTTTCGGCGACGACGAGGTGGTGACCTCTGACATTTATCACTTCGTCTCGGACCCGGCCGCCAGCAACGCCGAAAGCGTGAATATCCTGCGTGACTGGGTGATCGAGCACTGCCTGGAACAATGATGACTTTTTGTCATTGTTAAAGGGATTTTATGTCGTTTGTCACTTTTGTGCGGTGCAACTAAAGTGAGAACCGTTGCTGCTGATCACCCCCCCCGATCGGCGACAACGAAGAAGAAAAGAGGAAGGCACAGGTCATACTTAGCCGTTGGACCCGCCTTTCGGACCGGCCTGCTCTCGCCCCCCGAGTCAGGCCGGTTTTTTTTTTGCCCATGGACGGGCTTATGCCGCGAAGGACAGGATGTCCGAGAGCGGCGAGCGGTCAAGGAAGACCTAATGTCGCGAAGGACAGGATGTCCGGGAGCGACGCACCATGGACGGGCCTATGCCGCGAAGGACAGGATGACCGGGAGCGGTTAAGTAAGACCAAAAGTCGCAAGAGAGAACCCCAGAGTGCCGTTGGATACACGTCGTTGCCAGACGATGCGTCGTCACCCCCCTTGACCAGCCGCGCGCACCACGTGTCGACCTGTCGTTATGCTATTCTCTGACTCCGTTTTCAGCTCTCGGAGCCCTGCTATGCGAGTTATTTCCAGCGCCTTGGTCCTTGCCTTGTTAGTCACGATCAACCCGGCCGAAGCCGCGCACCATGAAGAAAAAGCGATGACCGCCAAAGTGATCCTGAGTGCCGACTATCGCGCCGAAGACAGTGTGCGCGATGCCTATCGACACCCAGCGGAGACATTGCGGTTTTTTGGTCTGAAACCTGATATGACAGTAGCGGAATATGGTCCAGGCGGCGGTTGGTACACGCGAATTCTGGCGCCTTATCTCGCCGACAAGGGCGTCTACATCGGAGTCGGCGCTGATGTCGAGCGCTACCACGCCGGCGCGGACGCCGAGCGCAATGCAAAACGCAAACAGTTTCCGCAGACATTCCCCGCACGTGTCGAGGAATGGACGGGTATCAGCGGTGACAACATCGTTGCCGTCGAAGTCGACGAAGCCCCTGAGTCAATCGCGGGCACGGTCGATGCGGTACTGACTTTCCGTGGCTTCCATGGGCTCGCACGAAAAAACCTGACCGATGAGACATTGAAGCACTTCTACGGGATGCTCAAACCCGGTGGTGTCGTGGGCATCGTGCAGCATCGCGCCCCCGAAGACCACGCTTACGAGGCGACACGCGGCCACCGCGGTTATCTCAAGCAATCCGAAGTCATCGCCATGTTCGAGATGAATGGTTTCGAATTGGTCTCGACCTCCGAGATCAATGCGAACCCGAAGGACAATGCGGAATGGGAAAAAGGCGTCTGGACGTTGCCACCGACTTTGACCCGCGGTGATGAAGACAAGGACAAATACCTCGCCATCGGCGAAAGCGATCGCATGACCTTGCTGTTCCGCAAACCCGTCTAATAGCATCGATCACCGGAGCGTCGTATGCGTTTACTCATGGTTACAATAGCGTTGCTGTCGGCGCCCGCCACCGTTGCGCACCACGTTGATGGACACAAGGATGACAAGGCCTATGACGCGCGTGCCGCGGCACCTGCCGCACTAAAAACCTGGGTGGATGCGCGCGCAGGCACTGGCAAGCCGGTGCACTGGGTATCCGAAGGCGGCATCTACGCGTATCCGTCCGGGGAGAAGTTGTTCGGTATGATTGGCTTCGACAGTTCCACGGTCATTTGGCCGAGCGAACCGGGCGGCGCAGTCACACACCTGACACGCAAAACTTACGCCTACACCGATCCGGACACCGGTGAAGTATTGACCACCTACAACGGCAAGCCGGTCACACCGATCGCCTATCCGTATCAGATGATCACCTACCGCTTCGAGAACGGTCGTATCTACGGGGATGTCGAACAAGGCGTCGCTCCGCGCATCCAGAAGATCAAATCCGAAGATGGCATGACGGTCCGGCAACTGGGAGACAGCTATGTCATCACGGCCTCCGTCTTCCTCGACTTCCCTCTTCCGAATGGCCAGCAATACGAGGCCTGGGAAAACTATGATTTTTTCCTGCAGCCGGACGGTAGTGTCGAAGAGCCGCATCAAATGACCTGGCAACGCTACGGTGCGCTGCCGCCTTTCGCAGGCGGTGGCACGGCGATTTACCATCTGATTTCTCACCGCGTCGAGTCACACGATGAATTTCCGGAGCAACTGTTAGTCTGGGCGCGCGCCGAACAACCAGGCTGGTTGCAACCACCGGCAGATATCGAAGAGGTGCGCGCCTTACAAAATGGCACGGCGGGCACCGGTTGGGCCAAGTAACGCCGTCGCCCTATGAGCGAGTTTGTCGCCTATCTAAGTGAAGTGTTTGCCACGCTCGGGCCGATACGCACTCGCAAGATGTTCGGCGGACATGGGGTCTACTTCGACGACATCATGATCGGTCTCGTTGCGGACGATGAGCTCTACTTGAAAGTCGACGCAATCTCTCGCGTGGAATTCGAAGCCCTCGATCTTCCGGCGTTTGAGTTCACCGCCAAAGGCAAGACCAATAAGATGTCTTATCACCTCGCCCCAGAGTCTGTTTTTGACGATCCTGACGAGGCCTGTCGCTGGGGACGGCTCGCCCATGATGCCGCGCTACGGTCAAAAAAGCGTTAGGGAACTCAATACAAAAGGCGCACCGACTCGCTGAGCCGATGCGCCTCGTGTCTAGCGTTTTGAGGAGGAGTGCTAGAACTCGACGAGCAGAC
Organism: Pseudomonadota bacterium; assembly: GCA_039033995.1. Classification (GTDB taxonomy): domain Bacteria; phylum Pseudomonadota; class Gammaproteobacteria; order Steroidobacterales; family Woeseiaceae; genus CALBPI01. The sequence continues at coordinate 9,297 of JBCCBP010000038.1, forward strand.
TAACGCTGGGCAACGGGTTCACTCGCAACGGGCGTCTCCAATGCCAGCCGCAGATCTGCCATTGTACCCGGCCGCGGACTATGCGCCGACACGATGTAGCGCGGGTCCAGGCCCAAGCGGTCCAGCGCCGCGGCGAACTCTCGTGTTGAGTCAATGGCCGGTGGTACGGGACCGCTGCGTGGCATGCTGAAATGATCGGCTTCGAACAGAATTTTTTCATCTGGCAACCACGTTACCAATAGGTGTTCGGAGTGTGGCGTCGGCCCGATATCCAGTACCACGACGCGCCGAGAGTCGTCCGACAAGTCCAGTTTTTTCTTCACTGTCTTGATGTTCAGCGTATCTGCCTCGACGGTTTCGGCAACCGCTTTTTGGTGCGCGCGAGCCGCGACCACCGTCGCTCCCATCGCAGCGTAAGCAGGCACTGCCATGATGTGATCGCTGTGGTGATGCGTCAGTACGCCATAACGAACCGGCTTGTCCGTGACAGCCTCAAGCTCGGCCATACGTGCGTCAACCCCGCCGACGCCACCAACCGCGATCACATGGTCTTCCATCTCGACAAACAGGCCGTAGGTACCGTTTCCACCGATTAGGTGGACACCATCCGCCAAAGTCTGCAGCGACATCGGGTCCGGCGGCAACGGTGCGGTCATCTCTAGGCTTCTATCGACGACGAGCAACGGTGCAACCGGTGAGTTGACTGTCACATCAATGTTCTTTCGCTTCATCGATAGATCGCCAGCCTGATGCAGCACAAAGGTACGATTGAACGGAATTCCTTCAATCGTCTCGTAGTCCGCGAAATCGTATTCGATCAAGCCGAACCCCGGAACGATACGTTCGCTATGCGTAATCAGCGCGGTTTCCTGATCAACGTAGAGGCTGATCGCTGGGCCGCTTGCCATAGCGAAACGCACCACATGATGTGGCCGCTCCTCCAGGTCAGTCACACCCAGGTAATGCGCTGTGCGTGCGTGCTCGCGGAGCGCTTGCACCAGCAGCACAGGTGTTACGCGGATAAAGGGCCCAGCGCTGCCCGCGAAGTCCGGGGCTTCGATCGGCCTTGCCAGCCCGGCACGATAATCCAACTCAAAACTGTCAGCTGCATTGATCAGCGTCGCGTTGTGAAATTCGAAACCATTCCCGCTGCCCTTGTTGATGACGACCAATCGCTGATCATCAAGATCGATTGCTGTCGTTCCATTCCCGACCGACGTATCCCAGGGCGGCTCGGGTTTGCGACTCTGACCGACCGCGACGAATTCGTTACTATGCACAACGGTCAGACTATCGATTTGATCGAGTGTCGCCGCGCCACCGTAGGCCTCGACGAGCTTGGCGATAACTTTATCGGTCTTCTGTTGGTTCTTTTCAGTCAGGTTGCCCGCTGTAGCGACCGGCGCAACCACAAGGCAAACGATGAGCAGTACGCCACTAATGCGCATGTTGTCTCTCCAATGTGAACGGAACACGCCATCAACATAGCCCGCGAATAATGGCCTGACAGCCCGTTTCAGACGAATGGCAGCCCGATCACGGTGAATCGAAAACACACGCACCAGGTCGAGAAAAGGTGCACGGTAGTGACGGCCGGTGTGGCTTTTCAACTCATCGTAGAAGTCACTCATTCGGTCGCAGCTGACTGGTAAAGTGTTGGCAGCACGCTTATTACATATCAAGCTTGTGGGCGAAACTCACGCGCACGAGACGACTGCTGAAGACAGGTGATTCTCATTAAAGACTACTTATTCGATCGGCGCCGCTTCTACTGGACGCTCAATCTGGGCGGCTGGCTGGGCTTCGTCACGACCGCGTATATCGGCGCGCTGGCCCATGAGAAGCCGCCTTCCTATTTGACGGTCATCGGCGGTACAGCGGTTGTTGGCTTTCTGCTCACGGTCCCATTGCGCGCGATCTATCACCGCCTCTGGCCGCGCTCCCCATTGCAGATCGCCACAGGTTCGCTGATTGTCTGTTTCGTATTCGCACTGATTTGGGTATTCGTCGAGAACGAGTTGTACTGGACGCTCGTCAAACATGGCTGGCACCCGGACAGCCTGCTGCGTCGTTTTGCCGGCGTCATGGGATCGTTCTATATTCTGCTCTGCTGGAGCGGCTTGTACTACGGCATCAAGTATTATCAACAGCTGCAACAACAAACCGAACAGACGCTGAAGGCGACAGCAGCGGCACACCAGGCGCAGCTGAAAATGCTGCGTTATCAGCTCAACCCACACTTTCTGTTCAACACGCTTAACGCAATCTCGACCCTGATACTGGATCGTCAGAATGACACTGCCAATCTGGCGGTGACCAGGCTCAGTGACTTCCTGCGTTATTCGCTGGATAACGACCCGATGAAGCGGGTGACGCTACGTCAGGAACTGGATGCGCTTGATTTATACCTTGAAATCGAAAAAGTACGCTTTGGCGAGCGGCTGCAAGTCATTCGCGAAGTTGAAAGCCATGCGCTGGATGCGCTGGTGCCAAGTCTTATCCTGCAACCACTCATCGAAAATGCAATCAAATACGCAGTGTCGCCGTTGGAGGATGGCGGCACGATTCGCATCGCCGCCAAAACGCACGGTACATCACTGATGGTGACCATTGCGGATAGTGGTCCGGGGCTGAATCAAACTCCGGCCGGCAATGGCAAGTCCTCAGGCGTCGGGCTCACCAATACGCGTGAACGGCTGAAACAGTTGTACGGTGAACAACAAGCGCTGACGCTGGCACCGAACGACCCCCATGGACTGGTCATCACAATCAATATGCCATTTGAAACGCAACAAGGAGCTGAGTAATGGTGCAAAACGCCGATAGTATGGACCAGCCTGTGCTGCGTGCGATCGTTGTGGATGACGAAGCGCTGGCGCGACGCGGCCTCGAGATTCGATTGGCCGATGTCAGTGATATCGAAATCTGCCAGCACTGCCGTAACGGCCGCGAGGCAGTCGCTGCGGTGGCCGAATTGCAACCGGACATCGTCTTCCTGGATGTGCAGATGCCCGGTATGGACGGCTTCGAAACCTTGAAGGCGTTTTCCGGACCGGACATGCCCTGGGTCATCTTCGTCACGGCGTTTTCAGAACATGCAATCCGCGCTTTTGAAGCCAACGCAATCGACTATTTGTTAAAGCCCATCGACGACCGCAGATTGGCCGTAGCCCTCGATCGTGTGCGCGCTGCAAAACAGGCGAGCGCCGCGGAGACGCACCGCGACAAGTTACTGCAACTGATCTGCGATATGACCGGCGAGAGTTTAGCGCTGGCCGATGCGCTCGATGAAGAGTCCACCGATCGCGACAGTGGCAACGCGCGCCTCGCCATCAAGGATGGTGACACCACCGTCGTTTTGCCGTGGGCCGATGTCGACTGGATCGAAGCGGCCGGCGACTACTTGTGCGTACATGCGCAAGGCACGACACACGTCATGCGCTCGACGATGAAAGCCATGGAAAAGAGACTGGACCACCGTTACTTCGTGCGCGTGCACCGATCGACGATCATCAACAAGGCACGTGTATCGGCGATTCGCTCGCACATCAACGGCGAGTACTTTTTGACATTGGATGGCGGCAAACAAGTCAAAGTCAGCCGCAGCTATCGCGCCTGCGTCGATCAGATCACAGCGCCGGCCGGCGAGTCCCTGCACTAGCCAAGTAAGCATCGAACAGTAGCTAGTCCGTGGCTGCCGCTTCCTTTGCAAGACGCGAGTCGAGTCGGTCGCCGATACGGCGCGCGTACGTGCGACAGGCGCTCTTGTCGTACAACCCAGCTTTGCTGTTCAGTCGAGAGATCATCCGACTGGCCGACGGGTGCGGTGTTAGCAGGACATCGCAAGGCAACTCGGCCGCCGCTGTTAACCCACGGCGAAACGCTTGCAGGCTCAGTGTATTCTCACCAAAGCGAAAGCCCTCTCGACTAATCGGTGACAGACTGTCGAGATAGGCCACATTGGCGCAATCCGCCCGTTCGCAGGCCCGCCAGTGCCAACTGACTGCCCCCGGCGTGTGGCCCGGTGTCTGCAGCGCCGTGATAGCGAGATCACCCACCCTGATAACATCGCCGCTTTGCACGACCTGCCCAACAGACACCGGCGCGAAGGGCGCGTGCATGCCAAACTGCGGGTCGTCATTCGCGAGTACACCAGACCGCAACACGGGCGCACTATTCTGCGTGGCGACGACTGTCGCATCAGTGATCGATTGCAGGTAAGCAAGACCGCCGACGTGATCGTAGTGCTCGTGGCTGTGCAGCAGGTAACGAACATCGTCGAGCTTGAAGCCGAGTGTCTCGATATTGCTCGCTATCTGTGCGCCAGCACCTGGAGGGCCACCGTCAATGACGACATGACCCTCTGCCGTTGCAATCAACAGCACCGTGATGCCACAGGTCCCGACATAGTAGGTGTTGGCAACAAGCTGGAAAGGTGCCGTGGGCTTGCTCCAGTCGTCCCAGCTCGTGCAGTTCGCGGCCGGCGTCGCGGGTGGTGTTTGCTGGCTGTTAGAAGCGGCACAGCCGATCATCCAGAACAAAACGCCGATGGTGATACCGCAATGGCGAATCGAACTGCTAATGCACACAGCGTGCTCCTCGCGCCCACAAAAAAGCCGCGGGCGAGCAATGCCCCGCGGCCAACATTGTCAACTATTTGAACCGTCGTTCAAAGCGCAGGCCCATTGTCAGCGTGCTGGATTTCAGGTTGCTGTAGCCTGTGATCGTCTCGTAGTCGATGAAGCCGGACAGTCCGTTCTCCAACACCATCGAAACACCGGTCGCGAGCTGGAAGAAGCTCGAATCGGCACCGTCGGTGAAGAAGCGGAAACGTGTATTGCTCGGATCATTGACAAACCGGGCGGTCAGTACTCGCTGATCGGTTTCCAGTTCCTGCTGCAGGGCAACCCGCAGATGCGGCACGATCACACCGAAGCTCACACTTTTGTTGTAAGCCAGGCGCAAGCCACCGGAGATGATCTGCGATTTCACGTCCTGCTCGTCAAACGCCAGCTCCCAGCCTGCGCCACTGGTCTCCCCGAAACTATCGATCTGCGTGTTGATGTAGTCATAGCCGAGGAACGGTACGAACAACCAACCATTGCGCTCGATGTTGTAACCGAAGTTCGCACTGATAATCGTCTGATCGCCCTCGGTGACGCCGAGCGCCGTAGTGTCGACGCCGCTGCCGCCATCATCGAACCGCAGGGTGCGGAACGAATCGAAGTCGATACCGCCGGTGCCTGCCAACACATCGATGTAGATGCGATCCGTGAAGTAGGTGCCGTATACCGTATACGTGAGGCTGTCGGCATCGGTCGCGCCCCCCGTATTGTTGTAGTCGACGTCAGCGTTGGCATAGCCGATGGCCGCCCCAATCGCCAGATCGTTGCGGAAGCGATAGTCCGCACCGGCTGTGACGCCGAGCGTTTCGAAATCAAATCCATTCTCGGTTGCCGTCGCGCCAATGTCACCGAAATTCAGGCGACCATTCATGAACAGACCGAGTCGACTATCGGCGAGTAATGGCTGACCGCGGTCATCCTCATCCGTCTCGTCAGCACTGGCACCACCACCCCGTCGCTGGCCGAACAAACCATTTGGCAGCGCCTTGCCATCGATGTTCAGCGCCAAACCCTGCACATTGATGCCGGTCACACCACCGCGTAATGCTGCAAGACGGCTATCGATGTTCTTGATTTGCGTATTCAGAATCTGCGTGCTGATGGTCGCTTGCGCAAACACCTCTTCGCCGGAGATCTGCCGCAACGCATCGCGCACCTGCGCCGTGTTGTCACTGCCATCAACAGGATTCGCCAAATCAATCAGAGCCGTACAACGCTCGAGCAACGCCTGCTGACCTTCCAGCGTAATCCCGACCTGCTCGGCCGTCGGTTTTTCGACAGGTGGCGGCGTGGGTGGCAGATCGTCCTGACCGAAGAGCTCCTGCAAGTTGTCACAGACAGAATCGATCGCCGTGGCAACTTCGAGCTCTTCGGGCGTCAATGCCAGCGATGACAGTCTATTGCGCCCCCCGGGAGCCGATACCGTCACACGCACTTCTGCTGCCTGGTCTTGCGTATCACTATCGCCATCCGAGACGGTATAGAAGAAGCTGTCCGTGCCGATGAATCCCTCATTCGGTGTATAGGAAACCGTATCCGCACCATCGGGATTGGTATTGATTTCAACCGTACCGTTCGCCGGATCAGTGACAGCGACAATGATCAAGGTCTCAGCGCCACCGGCAAACAAATCATTCGCCAGTACATCGATCACGGTGGTCTCACCAGCGTTCGCATCACTAACATCATCTGCAATCGGTTCAGGCGAACCCTCCAGTAATGCAACGGTAATCGTGACACCCGCCGATACTGACGTATCACCATCGCCAGCGACGTACGTGAAATTGTCATCGCCGGTGAACAACACACCATTGTTGTCGCGGCCCGGGGGTGTATAGCGCAGACACTGTGTTGCGATGCCGGGTATCGTGTTGGCACAAACCGCCTGATCGAGAATCTCGACCGTGGCACCGCTTGCAGGCGTCGTCACCGACTCAATGAAATCCCCTGGAATCAACGTGTCGTTGGCCAGCACGTCAAATATGCGCGCCACTTGTGCCGTCGTGACGCCGGTATCCGGCACAGCCTCGCGTGTGGTCTGCACAGGCTCTTCGACCGTTACCGTGACTGTCGCGGTGGAACTAACACCGCCGACACTGACCGTGTAAGTAAATGTGTCGTCGCCACTAAACGGCGGTTCTCCGGTCGCAGCAAACGGCGGTGTGTAGCGGATACACTGTTCGTTGCTATTCGGAAAAATCGTCGCGCATACCTGCGGACTCAGTATTTGCGTACTACCGCCGGAAGCCGGACTGCTGACCACCGTAATCGTTTCGCCAAAGCCTGGGCTGTCGTTGGCGCGCACATCGATGTCGATGGCTGTCTCGCTCGGCGTCGTTGCGGTGTCATCAGCGACAACCGGCGTTGGCGGCAATACCGTGACCGTGACCGTGCCAACACCGATCGGGTTATCTGCACCGCCTACGGTATACGTGAAGGTATCGGTACCAAAGAAGGGGTTGCCCTGCATATCCGACGACGGTGAGCTGTAGCCGACACACTGCGTTTCGATACCGGGAATCTGCTGCGCACACTCCGCTGCTGACAAGACATTGGCAAAGCCGCCCTCGGTGGGCATGGAGACCGACACAATATTACCAATACCAAACGGCAGAATATCGTTGGCCAATACATCGATCGCAATGAACTCGAGCTGCTCCGCCGTCGCTTCGTCGTCGACAATCTGCGCAGTAGGCCCGGACGACTGAAGCGTGAATGTGATGGTGCCGCGTGGTCCGGTGGTCGGATCTCGCGGATTGTCCGTTACGCAATATTCGAAACTGTCGGTACCCTCGGTGAATCCCGTCGCAGGCGTGAACCGAATAACAAAGGGATTCTCGATATCACGGCTAACCGTACCGTTCTGCGGTTGCGTCCAACAGGCCTCATTCGTCAAGCGCAGTGTGTCGAGACCATCCGCATCAAACGCGGGGCCATCGGGAGAGATCACGAAGAAACTAAAATCACTGGTGTTGGCAGGGAAATTAAACGCCGCGTTCCCTGCGACCGGTGGCGTGTTGTTGGGATCATCGCAACCGTTGACGATATCCGTAACATTGGTCAGCTGACCATTGCCACGTTCAATACGGATATTGCCGGGGTCTGGGGCAAAGGTGCGATCGCCGGCGACCAGCGAATACTGGATATCGAATGGGATGGAATCAGGATTGTCATTTCCCCAGCTCACTCGAATGCAGGCGTTGCCGACGACTTCAGCGACCGCGCTGGCTGGTCCATTTATGAGCTCCAGCCCATCCTGCACGTAGATTGGTGCGGGGTCTCCGCCGACCAACCCTTCGTTGTGCACGTTGAACGTAATCGATGCCGGTACATCGAGCAGTTCTCCAAATGACTGGCTACCAGCGATCGGTACCGCCATTGCCTGGGGTACCGTAATCAACGCTGCCATAGCAACTGCACACGTCGCTATCCATTTCCTAACTAGATGAGTCTTCATTGCCATTCCCCACACGCTTTCTTGCTGCATGTTGTCTTTTTGTGAGTAGGGCAGGACAGCTGCGAACAACGCCTGCCTCTGGTTTTAGTTATAAATTTTTCGGAACAAAGAAAAAGTCACCGACTTCGTGGCCGGCGCGACGTAGCGCCTTGATCTCTGGCTCCTGATCGAAATCCTGACGAGCAGCAGCCGCGACAACGCGATCACGCAAACGCAGGAACAAGGCAGGTGTCGTCAATAAACCCGTATTCGCCTCAAGTTCGTCGATAAACGCGTTGGCAAAAACGGAGTTCCCGTTACCACCGATATCGAGCACGGGACGATCACCGCCGGAGGAGACCATCAGTCGTGCGCGCTTCTCAAAGCGGCGACGGACAAATCCGTCGCTGAGGAACACCCTTTGGTCTCCGCTCAGGATCATCCGCATACCCGGATCATCACCCGCCAGAATGCCGGAATAGCAGGAGTCGGCGACGACGAGGACGCGTTTCGCTTTGAAGTTACTCATGTGTCCGGTGATTTGCTCCGTCGGCACCCAATACGTATCTACGGGTGGACGATCGGCGTTGACCGGTAACCAGTAGCCCGTCTCTGTATCACCGGAACCGATGCGGCTGCCATGGCCGGCGTAGTAAATCAGCAGGTTGTCCTCAGGCCCGACGACAGCGTTCAGGTTGTTGATCGCCTCGAGTACCGTGACATCATTAGCATCTCTGACGAGCTGCACGGTAAATCCGTACTTGGCTTCGAGTACATTGGCGACACGCTCTGCGTCCGACAGTGGCGAAGCCAGGTCTTCCATACGGTCATAGTTCTGATTACCGATAACAAGCGCATAAAAGCGGCCGTAGTTGCGATCATCAACCTGCACACTGTCGCCCGCCATGAAGTCACTGGCGGGCAATGCCTGTGGCGACGGTTCCCGCAGGCGAGCGAGACGCTCGACGGTAGCAACCTGCTGTGTCTGCAAACCGGCACGCCATTCACGCAATTCGTTTAGCTCGCTGGTGGCATCCGCCGTTAACGACGCCTTGGCCTCCAGTGTCTCGATCTGCTTGCCGAGCAAACCGAGCTGGCGGTCGCGTTTGCTGATCTCGCCATCCAGCGTTGCGCGCAGTTCACGTAGCTCCTGATCAGCAGCCGATTGATAAATGATGTCATCTTCTGCAAGACCCCAGGACTGGCGATACCAGTTCAAGGCGACAAGTTTGTCTTGTGGCACGCCACGACCCGTCTCATACAGCGTGCCGAGGTTCAGCATCGCCCCGCTGTGACCTTGCTCAGCGGCCTTGCTGTACCAAATGGCAGCCGCCTCGTAATTGGGCTCACCGCCCAGACCACGCTCGAAAATCTCGCCGACGGTGTTTTGCGCATCCGCGTCACCCTCTTCTGCCGCCGCCATCCAGACCCGCAAAGCGGATTTCAGATCGGCTCTGTCATAGGCGACATATTCACCGCCGCGAATTCGGCAGTCCGCCGCCGTCGTGCGCGTCGGGCGTCGCGGCGATAAGTATGTGCGCCCGCCGATTTTGCGAACCTGTCCGGGGAGCAGACAATCAACAATATAGAGATCGGCCGCATCCACCCGACCTTCCTCTGCTGTTGGGTCCTCGCCAACAGGACTGCTCGCACAAGCCGCGAGCAGCCATAGCGCAACTGTCATGAAACCGGTGGTTCGTATCGTGGTCATTTTCATTTATCCTGAAACCGGAGCCGTGCCCGAACGCACGCGTCGATTGCTCGTAGTTCTGTTAATAGTCACTGATTTATCTCGCTGGGGCTGACCCATGCAAAGGATTATGTTCAGTTCATTGCCATTGCCAGCCTCTGGCTTCCGCCTATTGTGCGCCATGATCATTGCCGTTTCATGCATCGCCTGTAGCACACCGGCACAACGTTACAACAAACAGGCAGCAACGCTTGGGTTGACGATGCAAGTGGTGCAAACGGACCACTTTGCGCATGCCGTATTCGATAATGGTGTGGTTGCGGGAGAGCGACTGTTTATACTGATCGAGGGCGATGGAACGCCATGGGTCGGTAACATTCCTGCTGCTGACCCTACGCCGCGTCGACCATTGATGACCGCACTGGCTGCAAAAATGAGCGCGCCTGCCTATGTGCTGGGACGACCGTGCTATCACGCGATCGACCCCATAGCGCGATGTCAGAACGACCACTGGACGTACGCACGTTACTCCGAACAGGTGGTTGCAAGCCTCGCGCAGGTCGTTGGCTCGCTGTCGCAAGCGTGGGAATCCGCTGAACTTGTGTTGGTAGGCCATAGTGGTGGTGGCACCCTCGCCTATTTAGTCGCGGCCCAACTCTCCAATGTCGATGCAATCATCACATTGGCCGCCAATCTCGATGTACCAGCCTGGACCCGCTATCACGGCTACGAGGCACTCGTCGATAGTATGAACCCAACGACCGCGCCAAAACCACCCGCTGCTGTCACGCAAATTCATTACATCGGTGCCAACGACAGCGTCGTACCACCGCACACGAGAGCGGCCTTCTTCGCCGCCCATCCGCAGGCGAAAGAAGTACTGCTGCAGGACTTCGGTCACTATTGTTGCTGGCTGGAAGCCTGGCCTGAGTTACTGAATCGCGCGCTGGTCAGCGAGTCGGCAGCTACTCAGAGGCGTTGACTTCAGCAGCGAGTTGTCGCCGCAAACGGCGTAGCTCGGGATGGCCATCAAGGTATTCATTGGCAGACGCAATTTCGATGCCTTCCAGCAGATCCCGCTTATCGCGTATCGTTATCGCATCGTCAGCATCGTCAATCAACAGTCTGGCTACTGCATCTAATCCGCGCGTCGCGTCTGGGTTGCGTGGATGAATCTCCCAGGCCTGAGCGAAGTCATTGAAAGCGCCGTCGATAAACGGTGGGTCGTTAGCGAGCCATTCATCGCCTGACTCAACAAAACTCCTGAACTCAGTGCGCTGCTGCGGCGTTAGCTCTGTCCACGGAATCGCCGGACCTGGTGCCTGCATGGATTGATAGCCAAAAAACACGGCGAGCAGCGCGAGGCATGCGATCGCCGCTGTCGCCCAGCGCGCGAGTTTTCGTCGTCCTTCGAACTCGCGTAAAAACGTCGCCGCATCGACCGTACGGTCTTCACGCTTGAGCGCCAAACCACGTTCTATCGCACGCCATTCGTGTCGCTCCAGACCCTTGATCGGCTCGGGCTCCAGCCCCAGCGTCACGACTTCGTCTGCTGTTTTACGATTGAACGGGTGCTTGCCGGTAAACAGCAAATAGGCGGTAATCGCGAGCGCATACACATCATCCGCCGGGTGCGGCGCGCCCTTGTGAAACATCTCATAGGCAGCGTAGCCCGGTGTCAAACTGCCGAGATCACCCGCATCAAACAGTGTATCTTCCGTCTGTGTATTGCCGCTGTAAGCCGTGGCACGTGCAATGCCGAAGTCGAGAATCTTGACGCGATTGTCTTCGGTCAGGAACACGTTGCCGGGTTTGAAATCCGAGTGGATGATATCGAGCTTGTGTGCGTAGGCCAGGCCCGCCGCCATCTCCTTGACGATGCTTCTAGCCAGCGCGTGATCGACGCCGACATCCTTGTGCTTTTTCAGGATCAGATCGAGCGGCTCGCCACGCATCAACTCCATCGTCATGTACACGGTCGTGCCGTCACGATCAAAATCATAGACCGTCACGATGTTGGGATGCGCCAGCGTTTGTGCCTTGCGCGCCTCCCGCTGCAACGCAATCAGTGCTTGCGGATGATCTCTGAAGTTATCGTTTAGCACCTTAATCGCGACAAACGGATCACGATCTTGTGCCTCGTCCTTGCGTTTGTCGCGCGCCTTGAACACGACTCCCATACCGCCACGACCCAACTGCTTTTCGATCAGAAAGCGTTGCTTGAGTAACGATCCGGGACCAAGCGGTCCGGCATGGCGAGGGCTCCACTGCTCCGGGTTCAGCCAGTTGGAGCCGGTCCCGGTCGGGAATTGCTTGGACGGGAAAACGCCGGAATCCATCGGTGATGGCGCGCCAGATTGACCAGGTTCGACCACTTGAGTCGCATTGACGCCCAATTGTGGTGGCGGTACCTGCTCGATCGGTAACGTCGCATCGCTGTGACCCGAGGGCGGCGGAACCTCGCTGATTGGCAGCGTCGCATCCGCCGGCGCTGTGGGCGGCGGTACGTCTGCAATGGCTAAGGTCGCATCGGCCGGCGCGGACGGCGGCGGCACCTGATCGATGGGCAGTGTGCCATCGGCAACATCATTCGGATGCGGCACATCCGCGATGGGTAGCGTCTTATCGTGCGTGCGCACTGGTACCGCAGGTTGTTCTGGCGATGGATCAGGGTTCAGTTGCACGGTCGGTGCGACGTGTTGATTCACCCGCAATGTCGGGTCGGGTATCGCGGCCTCGGCGGTCTGGCCCGGTAGCGCGCCGTCATCCGTCGTCCGGTCAGGCGGCGTTGTTGTCTCCGGTGCACTGGCTAGCGATCGTGTCGCATCGACAGACATCTGACGTGTCGGATCCGCCGTCGATGCCGCTACCCATTCCGTCTTGATCTGACCACGGCGTTTGCCTACTGCAGGCTTGGCCGTGCGTTCGGACGGTTTGGCCGTCATGTCCGCTGCGGTATCGTCAGCGGAAGACTGCGCGGCAGTATTTTCAGCTTCGGCGCTTTCATCGAGCGGTTGCGTCGACTCCATGGCGCTATCGGGCTGCTCATATGGTGCCGTGATGTCAGCACGTGACGTTGCCTCACCGACGACATCCGATGCGTGCATCGGCGTAGTTACCTCCGTATCGCGCGACTGTCGTTTGTCGTCACTCACCGGTTGTGTACGTTCCAGCGGATCATCCGCCACCGGCAATCGCTCTGTGAGCCGATCCACCAACACACGATGCAACACCTTGGGAAGCCGTCCCGCCTCAAAATGCATATTGACAAGATGCAACGCATCGACGGTATCGATACCTTCGTCGACGAGATCATCTGCTGCCTGTTCGAGATCCGCAAATGAGATCTGCCGCGCCAAAAAAGCGCCAAGCTGCTGGCTGAACAAAGTCATGCTGTCTTTTGGCATACGTTTGAGTCTATTGGCCGATTGCCTTACTAGGGTAAGCGGAGAATTGACAGAGTTGAAGTGCCTCGTCGAGATTTACGCTGGGAATAGCACTGCGCCACGCCGCACAGACGACTCCGCGACCACGACACCTGTTCCGGAATCATAAGTACAGTCGGCGGTGCGCGTTTGCCGTACGACTAAAGGCACTCTCGTCGTTGTTCTGCCAAGAGATGGCTGTTCATCTCAGCGGCAGTGCGGCGACGCACTATTCACATGAGCAATCCCGCATTGCGAATGGCGGTGGTCAGCGTAATCATTGCGTCCAATGGTTCCGGGCGGTGGATACCAAAACCCTGCGCGTAGTCACTACCGAGTGTTCGCACCAGTTGCAGAATATCCTCGTCCTCAACGAACTCGGCGACGATCCGCATATCCAGCGTATGGGCGATATCGATAATCGATTTGACGAAAATCCGATCAGTTGGATCAGTCGTGATGTCCCGCACGAACTGACCATCAATCTTCAGGCAGTCGACATTCAGTCGCTTCAGATAGCCAAACGATGACAGGCCACTACCGAAATCATCGAGCGCAAAACGGCAGCCCATTCCCCGCAGCGCCTGAATCAACTCAATCGCATCGTCGATCTTACGAATCACCGCGGTCTCGGTGATTTCGAAATTGATCGCACCGCGTGGGAGATCAGCTTCCTGCACGGTCGCGATCAGGTCTTTGGCGAGACTGGCATCACCGACGGTGGCTCCCGAAAGATTGACCCAGAATTCCTGGTTAGCAACCTCGGCGGGGTCCTGCGCACTGAGCACGTCGATCACATTGCGTAATACCCATTGATCGAGTCGCCCTTGCAGCCCGTAGCGCTCCGCGGCTGGCAAAAACGCGCCCGGTGGGATCAGACGATTGGCCGCCCGATCATACATGCGTAGCAGAACCTCAATGCGCTCGGGCTGATCCGGTCCGCCGGACAGTGAGACGATGCGCTGACCGTACAAGCGGAAGTTGTTGTGATCGATAGCGTGATTCAAGCGTTGCACCCAACGCATCTCGCCACGATGCTCATGCGCAGCATCACCGTCGCCACCGACCAGATGCACGCGGTTACGGCCAGCTTCTTTAGCCGCGTAACAAGCCGCGTCGGCAAGCTGCTGCAATTCGTTCAAATCCTGTACCGCGGAATCGATCGGGACGACGCCGATACTGGCACCGATCCGGAACAGCTCGGTATCCCAGATAAACTCCAGATCCTGAATGCGTGTGCGCACATTCTCTGCACGCTGCAAAGCCACCGACTGCGTACACTCGTTGATAATTAGTGCAAACTCGTCACCACCCAGTCTCGCCACGGTATCGCCTTCGCGAACACACGACGAGATCAGCGTTGCGACCTGTTGCAGCAGCGCATCACCCGCGGCGTGCCCACACGTATCGTTGACGATCTTGAATTGATCGAGATCGAGGAACATCAGGTAAGCGTCGGTTTGGCCAGGCGCGCGATCAGCAATTTGCGCCAGCTGTTCCGCAAAAGCGCGCCGATTGACAAGCCCGGTCAGCTCATCGAAATTCGCCTGGTACTCGAGCTGACGCGTCATCGCGCGACTGTCGGTGACGTCTTGAGCCAGCAAGACAATATATTTCAACTGCCCGTTCGGATCCTTGACCGCTGATGGGTGGAAATCAATACGACGTGATCCCCCATTTTCTGCAATGCAGTCCACCTCCATATGCGGCCGATCGTTGGCATCGCGCGCGGCACCGTTGGCGACAAAGCGATCGAAAAACTCGGTAAACCGTTCGCGATCGTCTGGCTTCACAATCTCGGTCAGTGGCTTATGATCAGCTTCCGCGACATCAGGCCAAAACAGGGCGTTCATCCTGGGATTCGCGTCGTAGACAATCCCGTCGGTATCGACGAGCGCCATGCCGATCGGGGAATTCTGGTAAGCCTGATGGAAACGCGCCTCAACGTCGGCACGCAATGCGTCGGCGAGTTTGCGCTCGTGAATCTCACTGCTCAATTGCTGATTGATTTGCTCAAGCTCGCGGCGGCCGGCCTCGATTGAACGCGTCCGCTCAGCGACTTCCTCACGCAGACGCTGATTCGTTTTCGCAATCGCGCGCAGCCGCAACTGGATCACAGACCAAGTGAGTCCCGCACCACTGACCACCATAAAGGCGATAAACCACGCGCTCCGCCAAAACGGCGTCGGCACGCTGAATGTCCAAGATACCGGCGCGCTCCAGTCGCCACCGACCAACCGTGCGCGTAAATCAAATTGGTAGTCACCCGGCTTGAGGCTGGAATACCCAATCGATGTATTGGTGGATGGCTTACTCCAATCATCGTCCTGACCATATAGCTTGTAGCTGTACTCGATGCCGCCCGGGCGGCGTGTCGATATGGCCGTGAACTCTATTTGCACTTTGCCATCACTGGCCATTGCACGCGTGTTGTTTCCGTTGAGTTCGACATCATCGACAAACCGCTTCGTAAGCATCGGCTTGGGTATCGCCACACCTTCCATCGGCCGACTGACGTCCATTTTTGTGACACCGCCAGTCGTACCAATCCACAGCGTTTTGTCGCCATCAAAATAGTTGGCGTGTACTTTCGCCTCAATTTCGGTGAAGCCATCAAGCGCGGTGTACTGCTCGAGTTGATTCACGCCAGGATCGTAGCGATAGACCCCACGACTCGTCGCGAGTACCAGCGTGTCATCGGGGAGTGGCTGAATCGAGTAAACCGTTTGATCTGACAGTGCAGCGCCTTGCAGAACGCGACGAAACTGATCATTTGACCAGTAAAACACCCCCCCCGAAATACTGGTGAACCACAGTTCGGTTGCGTCGCCCTCGCCTTGGATCACGATCTGGGTGAAAAAATCCTGACCCAGTGCATCGACGGTCATCACCTGCTCAGGTTGCGCATTCGGATCGTTGGTATCCAGCCGGTAGATGCCCTTGTAGTTAGCGCCAAACCACAGCATGCCATCGTCAGCGAGATCCATTGCGTAGATGGCCGCCCCGTTGCCTAGTTGATACTCACGTGTATCACCGGTCTGCGCATCTCTGCGTGTCAAAGTACCCAGGTAGGAGCCACTCCAAACGGCCCCCTGTTGATCAACGCTCAATGAGACCGTGAGCGAGGCCTCGTCGCCGATTTCGGCCGTCAGCCGCGGACCTGTCACGTCAATGCCGAACATGGGGCCCTGAACTTGAGCGGCCCATAGCGTTTGCTGATCTTTCGAGAACACAAGATCGCGGACTTCGCGGCGATCGACGTTCAGTTCATCACTAACGTTGGTTAGAACCCCTTCAGCGTCGACATGCAACAGACCAATGCTGCTACCAAACCAGTAGTCGCCTGCGACACCGGGCAG
The DNA here is from genome assembly GCA_039033995.1 of Pseudomonadota bacterium. Lineage (GTDB taxonomy): Bacteria > Pseudomonadota > Gammaproteobacteria > Steroidobacterales > Woeseiaceae > CALBPI01. Next base: position 25,832 of record JBCCBP010000038.1, read on the forward strand.
AATCGCAAACACCTCCGGACGCACGTTGCCAACTTGTAAAGAGAAGTGTGTAAAACGATCGCCGAGATAACGCGCGAGACCACCGCGTATCGGCACCCACAATACCCCGTCCTGATCATACAAGGGTGGCGCGGAGCCGCTGGTCGGCAGGATGGGAGTGGCCTGTGGGTCGTCGAAAGGCACCATTCCTATTTCAGTTAGTGTTACCCATTCGATGACGTCGCCGCGTATTGCAAAACTCCACACGGCGCCGGGATACACGCGATCCGTCCAAACGAGTCCTGTCTCGGTGATCCTACCAACATGTCCATTGCGATCACCGACGGCAATAAACCCGGATCTGGTGCCTACCATTCCCGTGACATTTTCATCAATCAGCTCGAACGCAGGAGTAAGGTGCGGGCTGAACCGGTGCAAACCGCCCGGAGTCTGCAGGTATAACTCACCTGTCCCTTGAGCTGCGATCACGAGCACTTCATCCGGCGCGTCGGGCACGACCTGTAACCCTGCGTCGAGATCATTCAGGTCCAGCTGACGCAGTCCGCCTGGCTGCACGCCAACGTACAGGGTATTGCCCAATTCCAGAATCGATCGCGCCACACCGCGCGAGCCACCAACCGGTTCAAATGTGCGCGTCACTTTGCCATTTTCGAGTAGCGTAAGCCCACCCGCCGTATCGCCGGCCCAAACACGATTGCGACTATCGATCAACAGGCTCTGGATGAGGTTCTCGCGTAGCCCATTCGCCGTCGTATAGCTCTCGAAACGTTGTCCGTCAAAACGATTCAAACCGCCGAACGTAGCGACCCACAGGAACCCATCGTGATCCTGCACCACAGACAATACCGTCTTCTGGTTAAGCCCATCGGCTACCGAGTACAAACGGATCGGTGAATCAGCGGGTGCCTGCAGGTCCGCTGCAGCCATGGTCGTAATGAGTAGGCCGAATAGTAAAATGCCAATGCGCATGCGATGTCGCCAAGCAGTCCTCAACGACATCTTTAGCGGCCGACACAGCCGTCACTTGAGCCATGACGACATGCCGCAAAGCGGCGTGAGCCGCGTCGCTTAGTTTGGCTTACTCAGGCTGCGCGCAATGCCGCGAGACGCTCCGATAACAAGGCTTCCAGTTTGATTTGATCCGCAACAAAGCCGCGGATGCCTTCCGCGAGTTTTTCCGTCGCCATCGCGTCTTGATTGAGCTGAAACCGAAACGCGGCTTCGTTGGCGACACTCGGCGCGGATCCAGGTGGCGCATCGCCCGGTGAGAGTTGTCGTGGCAATGCACCCTCATCAGCAGCGAGTTCTTGTAGCAGGCCTGGACTGATCGTCAAGCGGTCGCAGCCAGCCAATGCCTCGATTTCTCCGGCATTGCGGAAACTCGCGCCCATGACGACGGTACCATAGCCCCGTTGCTTGAATAAGCGGTAGATATTGCGCACGGATAGAACACCCGGATCATCGTCAGCGCGGAAGGTGCGCGCTGGGTCTTGCTGACGATGCCAATCGAGAATGCGGCCAACAAACGGGGAAATCAGGAATGCGCCTGCCTCGGCTGCTGCCACTGCCTGAACGTCGCTGAACAACAGTGTCAGATTGCACTGAATACCATCCGCCTCGAGCTGTCGCGCGGCCTGTATGCCCTCCCAGGTGGTCGCGAGCTTGATCAGCAACCGGTCGGGCGCGCGACCAAATTCGCTGTACTGCTCGACGATTCGACGCGCGCTTGCGACGCTCGCCGTCGTGTCAAATGACAACCTGGCATCGACCTCAGTCGATATCCGTCCGGGAATAATATCGAGTATCTCGTGGCCGACTGCGACAGCAAAGCGCTCGCTTGTTCTGCGGATCGCGTCATCCTCACCGGTTGGCTGCGCTAGCGACCACTCGCACACGTCGTCGAGTAGTGCACTGTAGCGATCGAGCGCCGCTGCTTTCAGCAACAGTGACGGATTCGTCGTGGCATCCATCGGTTTATGTTCGGCGATAGCATCGATATCACCGGAATCTGCGACAACATCTGTCATCGTCTTCAGTTGTTCTAGCTTGTTCACAATTCAGGGTCCTCAGCCGCGCGCGCTTGTCCCGCAAGACGCCGCTCCAGTATACGCCGATGCCCTGTTCAAGAGCCATGCGCGGACGAGCGTCGATTATGTCTTATAACTTGCCGATTTTTCGTGATAGCGGTTACAGCGCTGCAGGCAACTCCGATCTAACATTCGCAGTGGGAAAGGAATGAGAGCACCGTTGTGTGGTATCAGTCGGAGAAAACGCTGGCGAGTGTGCGTGCAATCGCGCTCACGCTGGCCGTGCTGAGCGCGGGATGCACGAGCCAACAATGGCGCATGGCGGGGCTCGGTGTCGGATCTGTCGTCAGTCGCTCGGTCCTGGGCGTACCCGTGCCACTGGCCGTCGACGACTTTGTCGGTGACCAGCGCGCATATAACGAACAGCAACAGCGCGAACGATCCGCGGAGCTCAGCGAAGACTTGGAGTCTTTTCAGGCCGGTCACAACGCGCCTGCGGACGACGTCTCAGAATTGCCCATCGTGATCACTTCTGAATTGTTGTCGCCTGAGCCGGTACTGTTTGCACGCTAACGCTGACCAGCGCATGTTACTACGGCACGCGCATTCTGAACCGCACGACGAAAAAAGTACCACCGGCGCCACCGGACGCCTGCATGCTGCCACTCGGTGCAATCTGCAGAAACCTCACCGCCGCATCAGCGCCGTTGACGTCCGCGGTCGGTACATAGTTGAAATTGACCCCATCGACAGAGAAAGCGATGTCATCGGTCAGATCACCCAGTCCGGCAAAGTTCAATGACAAGCCGGTTGCATTCACGCCGACCCCATCTTCAAAAGCGACCGGTCCCGCGCCAGCAACGATGTCATCCACCAGCAATTGCAGATTGGCGGGTAGCGGGTCGGTGATGCGCAACGTATCAGTATCCACTGGGCCGCTGCCATCATTTTCCACCCGTACCTCATACTCTACGATGGCGCCGGGAATCGAATAAGGGTCTGTCGAGCCATTCACCGGGTCCGAAATGCTGCGTACCGTCTTGATGACGGTGAGATCCGGGGTGGATCGGAGCTCCTGGGCACCGAGGTTTAGCACAGGCTCTGGCTCAACATAGCGACGCACCAACACATTGCGCAGGCGGGCCTGATCCTGCGCGGTCATTACAGCGACAAAGCCACGACCGGTGATGTTTTCATTGTCATCGCCAGTCGCCAGCAGATTGCCGGCGTTTGGAAAGCCGAGCGCATCCCAGGCAAGGCTATTGTCTTCGTCCCAGAAACGCAGCGACGTTGGACCACCACCGAAGGCCGCCAGCGCTTGCCGACGCCATACGTTCGGCACGATATCGCCCGGATTCGCCGGTGGCGAAACAGCAATCTGGTTGCGTTGGCGACGCATGATCGCACCGTCGTGCGCATAGCCGTTGGCATTGTTGCACCCGGATTGGGGAAACTCACCACGGTTGGTCGTGTAGTAATGGTTCGACGTCTCGCTGCCGCCACTTCCCGACTGGATAATGCCCCGGACCAGGACACCGGTGGTCATATTGATCGGAAAACAATCGGTATGAAAAAACTCGGCTTCGATGAATACATCCCGCTCGTCGACCGCGAGTCGATAGCCACTCGTAAAATTATCGCCATTGCGATAGGTGTAGTAGCCGGCCGGATTAAACGCGAGTGTGTTGTCCCAACCATTGCCATGAAAGTTATCGACACGGCCGCGGATATAGCTCCCGCTGCGATCGACGCTGGCGTCATCGAACCAAAGATACACATTGGTCGGGGTCAGCGGGTTCGGTGCAGGTGCGCCCGCGTTGCCATAGTAGATATAGAAATCGTCGTCAGTCGCCGATCCAGCCAGCGCTGTTGGGGAGCGAAATCGGATATCGGTTTGCCCGCTGTTGCAGCCAAGCACGTGTCGGTCCAATTCCTGCCAGACCGTACCGTCGTAGTACGCAACACGCAAGTCATTGCAATCTGCTCGCATCTGCCCGGTACTGATCAGCGTCTGTGTGTTGAGTGCGGTGGTGCGAAGCGTGTAACCGTCGTAGCCACGATCCGGTATATTGGCACCGGTGACGACAGCGACGTTTTGCCGATACACGTAGCTGTCGTCCCACCAGCTACTGGTTACCGCAAAGGCGTTGTGGCCGAGCACGGCGACAACAATCAGTGACACTCTCCCAAGCATGTAGCCACGTTAAGCAACCCGCTTGCAAAAAGCAAAGCGGCAACAGCGCAGCTAGTCAGAAGTGATCGTCGTCTCGCAAGCACTGAAGCGGAGGCTCGGCTCCTGAAAATCAATGCCGAGTGTGCCGAGCCGACGAAGCGCACTGAGACCAATAATCGGACGGTCCGCGTCGGGCAACACGACCACCTCAACATCATGCAGCGTGCACGCGTGCCCTACGTGCAGCGCACTCAGCGTATGAACCGGGACCACGATAGTACTGCCGTCGGCTGTGGCACCGCGGACATGCTGGATTGGGTCTTTACTGACGGCCTTGGCAATCTGCCGAGCCATGCGTTCTGAGATCACCACAAAGCTGGACCCGGTGTCGAGCAATAAGGCGACAGAAACGGGGTGAGCGCCGATTCTGACATCTATCGTCAGCGCGCCACTCGCCTGGCGCTGCAGAGGTATGGACGGATAGTCCGAGGACGAGACGCTGTGAGGCTCACTGCCGAGCAGCGACACCGCCATCAGTAATCCAAAAATTCGTCGCAACGCTAGTCATTCCCGTGTCACCGCACTCAAGATCGGCCTCGAAATAGACACAGCAATATCCGCGCCAGAGAAAACGCGCTGCAAGTCGCTGTTTTTTTGTTATAGATGCGCGAAAAGGATGCAAAGCAAGCCTTTTCTGCGGGCAAATGCGAGGTTCGCCGCGCTATAATGGTGCATCGTAGTAGTGTGACAAATGGCAGACCAGCCGCCGGATTGGGTGGCTACACTGGCATCAAGCTCACTGACAAGGACAACAGGAGATAGTCATGACACCGATCAAACAACAAGGCATTTTCTGGGTAGCACTCTCGGCAATCGTTCTTATGTTCGGGACAAGTGCACAGGCGGATACCAATAACGCCGAGCCTGTCGTTACAGAGCAGAAAACTGACTTCAGCGGTAAGCCGCCGTTCAAGCGGACGCGCGTTAAGACCACCTTGGAAACACCAACCTCCGCAAGTGCTGAACGTGCAGCGACTCACCGTGTCGGCGCACCCGGCAAGAGTCGCCTGCACACTCGCGCTGCACGGTCTGACCTGGCGACGGCCTCTCTGGCTCGCTTCGAGGCGATAGAAACAGTCGAGCAGCCGCGCCAGAATCGACGTCGGATTGGTCCGCCGGGAAAACAAAATCCATCATTGCAAAGTCATCGGTAGCACGTGGAACACGGCAAAAGCCCGGCATGGCATCGTGGACAACCCCTATTGAAGCCCAGATCCGTCATCGGGTTTTTTGCAGTCGTTTTTCTGGGACAGCTAACTGCTTACGCTAGTGGATCAGACAGCGCGGTTAAGGATAACCATCGCGAGCTGACGTTTGTGCCGCTCAATCCGGCGCGTGGCGATGCTGCGCCACAAGCCGGGGTCTTATGGGGCAATATTCGGGCGAACGTGTGGAGCGGCGCGATCATCAAGTTTCGCGATGGTTTCCAGTCACCCCCCCATATTCACAACGTCACGTATCGCGGGGTCGTCATCGATGGTCAGGTCCACAACGATGACCCTGTGGCCGCGAAACAATGGCTCGGCCCTGGCGCCTACTGGAGCCAGGTGGCTGGGGAAGCACATATCACTGCCGCAAAACCCGGCGCTTCGGCCACGGTGTTTCTGGAAATACTCTCCGGTCCCTACCTCGTGAAACCGACGGACGACGCGTTCGACACCGGTGAGCAGTCCGTTAACGTGGCCTATGACAACCTGGTTTGGGTCACTGCCAGCGGCTCACTGGCAGACAGCAATGCCCGATCAGCGCGCACGTATCTCTGGCAACAAGGCGCACACAGCGGCAGTTTATTGCGGCTCGCTGCAGGGGCATCCGTGAGCGTACAAGCGGATGCCCCGTTACGATTGGTCGGCATTCGTGGCGAACTGTCAGTTCGCGCTGCCGCACAACCAGCAAAACCGCTCCACCGCGCGCGATATCAACAACTGCCAGCAGCGGACATCCACGACTTGCAGTGTCATGGTGCGACGGTTTGTTTGTCGTACATCAGCGCACTCGGGACTTATCGGTTTGTGCCTGACACTCAGACACAGCGTGAGGATTCGAATCCCTTAGCTACGTCGAATTAAAGCCCACCAGGAAAACCAGACTGCGAACAGACTCAGCAGCAGGAAAACGATTTCCAGCATCACCTGAGAACGTCGAATAACGCTTGCGACATCAGCGAGAAAGAAGCCACGAAACATGATCGCGATGGTGCACAAGCCTGACAGCGCGTAGACATGGAACGACCACGTCTGTTGCAACAGCAGGCCGACTCCACCACACAATCGGGTGACGGCGGTCACCAGCGTCAGGCCAACCACCCAATCGGGAATCCGATTGATGTAGTCAGCATAAGCCTGCGTGATTCGGCCATCCACTACCAACGCATGCCAGTGTGACGGTGACGCCACGAAGAACGTGAAGACAACGAGTCCCAGATAGGCGAGACCCCATACCGCCAAAGCCAGCGCGATCGGCCAAAACAAATTGGGGCTCAGCATGACTCGGTCTGGGCCATTATGCCTTCAACGCGCTGTATGAACTCGCCACCAACGCCTTCAATGCATCCCACGGCACATCGTCCGGCTTTTTGAAATTGAAGCACGATTTGCCTTGCATACGCTTACGTAACTCGTCGGGAATGTCGTCGAGCAATTCTGGATGACAGTACACAGGCATCAGATGAACGCTGATGTAGTTTTTCTTGATTTGGACGGCACCAAACATGGTGGGCTTATCGGCCGATTGTGTCTCCTCAAGATAGAAGTTGGTCGGTGTATCTGTCTTGACGATCATGTCCTTCGCATAGGGTCGGAACAGTGCCTTCAGCTTCTTAAACAGTGCTTCCGTCATCGTGCCACCTGCTGCGAGTGCGGTGCGGCGGGCGCGACTTTTGAAGCGCCGAACGCGCCCAGTCCAAGCAATACAGATGCGACCGGTACAAACCAGGCAGGATGTGCAAAGGAGAATACGTTGACCAGTGATAATCCGGCCAAAACAATCGCGATTAACCAAACGAGATGACGGCGGCGTGTTACGAGCGTCGAAACAACACCGCCTACGAATCCCGCTAGGCCAAGCCCAATGGCCGCAACGATGAACACCGCCTCGCCTTCCGCGACTGCGTGACCGATTTGCTCTACCACGGCGATGCTGAGGCCGCCCGCGAAGATACCAGCCAGCAACCCTAATGCAATTCTGACTCCTGTTGGCATGTCTTGTCCCCTGTTGTTAACGACGTGCGGGCACGATACCGAACCGTTCGCTCGTTTCCTGCCAGGCAAGCGGATGGCATTGTTCATTGCAGAAATCCGGCTAGCGATCGTAAACCTGAATGGCCATTTGGTCGCGTGTGCTCCCGTCTGCCACCGTAATGTGTGCAATCGCTGACAACTACTTAACCCTGCTGACCGTTTCAGTAGCTGGCTCATAACCGAAGACATCGGCAAAAAACGACCAGTAGGATTCGCTGGCGATGAGCGCCTGGAACAGCAAATGCGGCTGATGGCCAATACCTTGCAGGACATCCATGCGATGCGGAATGTTCAGACTATTGAGGTGCTTGGCAAACTGCTGATTGAAGCCGAACACTGGGTCGTTATCGCCGACAATTTGCCGCACGACAATCGACGCGCGCGCATCTTCTGGCATCTCGAGCGCAAGTTGCCATGGACTCTGTGCACGGAATATTTTTGGATCGCCGTCGTAGATCTGATCCAATACGCGTTGCGCATTTTTCTGCCCGACGATCGGTGCGTTGGTGGGATCCAGTACCGGCTGTAGCGGGCCACCGCTGAGTATAGATACGGCGCCAAACAGTTCGGGATAGCGGAAGCCGAGTCTGGCTGCGCCGTAGCCGCCCATGCTGCCACCCTCAACCATACGGTTGGCCCGGTCTGCGATCGTCCGCAATGTCGAGTCGATATGCGGGACCAGTTCGTCAACTAGAAAATCTTCCATCCGCAATTTTCCGTTGGCAGCGTTGACCCACATGCTCTGTCGCATACCGTCCGGGAACACCAGGATCACCGGTGGGATGCGTTCGGCCCGAATCGCATTGTCAAAGATCAGCGAGATAATGCTGCTGGCCACCTGAGAATTGCCGTTGGAGCCATGCAGCCAGTAAACGACAGGGAAGCGCTGCTCGGGATTCGTCTCATACGCTGGCGGCACATACAAGTGGTAAGTCACCGTGCGGTCGAACGCCTTGCTCTCGAATGTCTGCGCCGTTGCCGGGGACTGCTTGCGCGGTTTGGCTGGTGCCTGTTGCGCCGCCGCCGATGCATTGATCAACAGGGTACAAATGACCAGACAAAACGTTGGCCATCGAGGTGCGAACTGCGCCATTCTTGTTATTCCTTTCTCTGTGGCAAGGCTTGAGAGGATACCGCAGTCAGCCGCCAAGTAGCGACCAAAAACAGGCTTCTGCAACCTCATTCGCGTGTTAGGCACAGGGTGTCAGCCAAACACCGATCAGACCTCGATGACCACCTTCCCGATCGCTTGGCCACTGGTGAGACGATCATAGGCAGCGCCGACCTGGTCCAGCGTAAAACGTTGGTCATCGAGCAGCGGCTTCAATGCGCCTTGCTGAACCGTCTCAGCCAGATGCGACAAGATCTCACCGTGGGTCGCGCGATTGTGGTTATGTAACATCGGAATGAGCATGAACACGACATGCAACGACAGCCCTTTGAAGTGCACGGTCGTCAGGTCGACTTCTAACAGCGAAACGGTCGTCGCCACCTGCCCATTCAATGCGGCGGCCTCAAACGAGTTGTTCAGGTTCGCACCGCCAACCGCATCGAAAATCACTTCGAAGCCGACCCCGTTCGTGTGCTGTTGCACGTAGTCCGCTACAGTTTCCTGCTGGAAGTCGATCATCGTGGCACCCATTTGTTCGATCGCCTGGCGTTGATCATCTCCTGTGCCTGTCGCGTAGACGTCGGCACCCATCACTTTAGCGAGCTGCACGGCAACGTGACCGACGCCACCGGCACCACCATGCACGAGGACTTTCTGGCTGGCCTTCACGCCGGCCCGAGTCAGGCCTTCGAACGCGGTGATGCCCACCAGTGGCAAGGCTGCGGCCTCGCGCATCGTCAGGCGGCCCGGCTTATGAGCAAGCAAACGCGCATCAGCCGCGATGTACTCGGCGAGCGCACCTTGCAGGTCAGCGAGTCCGCCCGCGCAGCCGTATACTTCATCGCCCACGTGGAACTGACTAACGCCGTCACCGACCGCCTCGACCGTACCCGCAAAATCCATACCGAGAACGGCGGGCAGGTCGGGTGCTAGTGGTAAGTTCTCCTGACCCAGTTGGCGAATCATCGTGTCGATCGTGTTGACACTGGTCGCGGCCACTCGGACAAGCACGTTGCCCGCGCCGACCGCGGGTTTCGCCAGCTCCGCAGGTGCAAACACCGCGTTTTCACCGTATTCGTTCAGGGTCATCGCTTGCATGAAAGCGCTCCTTTGTTGGTTGATCGTCAACAAGTTAGTGCCTCTTACAGGCTGTTAACACCGTCGTTGGCGAGATTCAGTTTTCGGATTTCCAATAGAGAAAACCGG
>JBCCBP010000039.1:0-35375 GCA_039033995.1 Pseudomonadota bacterium
ATTTCGCGGACGCGAGATGGCGCATCAGGAAATCGGTGCAGAATTGCTTAAGCGCGTGCGCGCTGATTTGGAAGAATTCGGCTCGGTGGAGCAAATGCCGTTGATGGAAGGTCGGCAGATGGTCATGGTTATTGCGCCGAAAAAAAGCAACTGACGACAAGTATTTAGGGCAGCGAATCGCCCGTTAACGGTTACGTTGGCGAAACTTCGCAAACAATAGAAGACAAGCAAGCGTCTGCGGACGCTTCGCCAACCACAACACAGATTGTGAATTGGCCAAAACAGGAGACGATAATGTCTAAGATGAAGACCAATCGAGGCGCTGCCAAGCGCTTTCGGAGAACGGGTAAGGGTGGTTTCAAACGCTCCCAATCCCACCTCAACCATATCCTGACGAAGAAAAGCAGCAAGCGGAAACGTCAGTTGGGTAACACCTTGCAGGTCGCCGATGCGGACGTGAAAGCCGTGCGACGCATGCTGCCGTTCAGTTGAGGAGAATAGACCATGGCAAGAGTTAAACGTGGTGTTGTCGCCAGAGCGCGGCACAAAAAAGTTCTGGGTAAAGCGAAAGGCTATTACGGCGCTCGCCGCAAGGTTTTCCGGGTTGCCAAGCAAGCTGTTATCAAAGCGGGCCAGTATGCATATCGCGATCGCCGCGTACGCAAACGCGAGTTTCGCCGGCTTTGGATTGCTCGCATTAACGCGGCAGCGCGACTGAACGGTCTGTCCTACAGCCGATTTATGAACGGCTTAAGCCGTGCAGAGATCGAGATTGACCGTAAGGTATTGGCTGATCTGGCTGTTAACCAGCCGGAGAGCTTCGCAGCACTTGCGGAGCAGGCCAAAGCCAGCCTGCCGGCCTGATCATCCTGCAAATACTGTTATCGCCCGCGTGCTCTCGCACGCGGGCGATAGCGTTTCGTTAGCCACGCAATTCGCGAGACGAGAACCCGACCGTGCAGGACATTGCTACCATCAAGGCTGCGGCAGAGGCAGCCATCGCGTCAGCGGATTCCATCGATGCACTGGAACAGGTGCGGGTGGAGCTGCTCGGCAAAAAAGGTCAGCTTACCGCCTTGCTGAAGGGCGTATCTGCGTTACCGAAGGAGGAGCGACCAGAAGCCGGCAAGCTCATCAACGTTGTAAAGCAGGAGCTGACTCACGCCATCGGCGAGCGACGTGCGTCACTAAAGGCCGCAGCGCTGACGGAGCGCCTGTCGCGCGAGACCGTCGATATGACACTACCCGGGCGGGGCGGTCTCAAAGGGTCACTGCATCCCGTGACGTTGGCGCGTAGACGAATTGAAGAAATCTTCGTTGGCGCAGGTTTCGGTGTTCGCTATGGTCCCGAGATTGAGGACGACTTTTATAATTTCAGTGCGCTCAATATCCCAGAGGATCATCCGGCTAGGGCGATGCACGATACGTTCTACTTCGGTGATGGTCGACTGCTACGCACCCACACCTCGCCGACCCAAATCCGTACGATGCAACAGGAAGGCGTTCCAGTCCGCGTCATTTGTCCGGGGCGCGTATACCGATGCGATTCTGATCAGACGCACACGCCGATGTTTCATCAGGTTGAGGGGCTGGTCATCGATCGAGACGTCAGTTTCGCCAATCTGAAATCGGTCCTGCACGAGTTTGTGAGTCGGTTTTTTGAGCGTGACGCGAAACTGCGCTTCCGACCATCGTATTTCCCATTCACAGAGCCGTCAGCCGAGGTCGATGTGCTTAGTGAAGATGGCCGTTGGTTGGAAATTCTTGGCTGCGGCATGGTTCATCCGAACGTGCTTCGCAACGTCGGCGTCGATCCGGAAGAATACGGCGGCTATGCGTTTGGCCTCGGTGTGGAGCGACTTGCCATGTTGCGCTATCAGATCGCCGACCTTCGCACATTGTTTGAGAATGATGTGCGGTTCCTGGAGCAATTCGTATGAAGGTCTCGCAACGCTGGTTGTCGGAGCTGCTGCAGCAGGAGCTAGCGCTCGAGCCGCTGCTCGAACGATTGACGCTCGCCGGGCTTGAAGTCGACGGGCATGATGTCTTAAGCGCTGTTGAGGGCGTCGTCATTGGTCATGTGCAAACGGTTTCCCAGCATCCTGATGCCGACAAACTGAAGGTTTGCGAGGTCAACGATGGCGAAGCTGTACTTTCGATCGTGTGCGGCGCGCCCAATGTCCGCGAAGACATGCACGTTGCTGTCGCACGCATCGGCAGTAAGTTGCCCGGCGGACTCAAGATCCGTCGGTCCAAGCTGCGCGGCGTCGAGTCACATGGCATGTTGTGCTCCGCGGCGGAGCTCGGGCTCGGACAAGATCACGACGGCATCATGGATCTGCCGAATACTCTTACACCGGGCACCTCACTCGCGGATGCACTGGCATTGCCGGATACGGTTATCGATATCGACTTGACGCCCAATCGCGGTGACTGCTTTTCGATGCTCGGCGTCGCCCGCGAAGTCGCGACGTTTGCGAAGCTTGCATTTGACGAGCCTGCTGTGAGTCCAGTGACAGGCACTGCAGCTGCCGAGACAGAGCCGGTGGTCGCTACGCCGGAGGCCGTGCCGGTATTTTCGACCTCGGTCGTGACCGGCATCGACACGAGCGCCATAACACCACTATGGATGGTAGAGCGTTTGCGCCGCTGTGGGATCCGTGCCATTCATCCGGTCGTGGACATCACCAACTATGTCATGATGGAGCTCGGGCAGCCGATGCATGCCTACGACCTCGATAAGCTCGCGGGCCACACGCTGCACGCACGCTTCGCCAGTGGTGATGAGTCACTGACATTGCTCGACGGGCGCACACTCACACCGGACAACGACACGTTGGTGATCGCAGACCAATCCGGCGCGATTGGTCTCGCCGGCATTATGGGTGGCGAGTCGACGATGGTAGATGAGCATTCGACAAACATTCTATTTGAGGCCGCGCATTTCACACCGAGGGCCATGGCTGGACAGGCACGTCGATACAATATGCACACTGACGCTTCGTTGCGCTTCGAGCGTGGCGTAGACGCATATGGTCACGAACGAGCACAGGCGCGGGCAGTCTCGTTGCTACAGGAAATCGCTGGTGGTGAGGCACACGGTTTCACCGTCAAACGAGTCGACGAGCATCTGCGCCAAGAGGGACCAATCCAGCTGCGTGCTGACCGGCTGTCGCGGATGCTCGGACTCAAACTTGATTCCAGTGTCGTCAACGATATTTTCGAGCGCCTCGGTTTTGCGATCCAAGCAGATAATGCCGGTTGGCAGCTAACGCCGCCGACTTGGCGATTCGATATCGCGATCGAAGAGGACCTGATTGAGGAAGTAGCACGGGTGTACGGCTACGACCGGATTCCGCTAACGACGACGATCGCGACCTCGATGCTAGCGTCTAGTCCCGAAACCCGAGTTTCGCCGGAGCGCCTGCGTGACACGATGGCGGGTATGGGCTATCGAGAAGCCATTACCTATAGTTTTGTCGATCCGGACAAGCATGCGGCACTGCGACTCGCGCCGAGTGGGCCGGAATTGGTCAACCCAATTTCCAAGGATCTCTCGGTCATGCGCGGCACACTGCTTTGTGGATTGCTCGATGCCGTGCGCCACAACATGGCGCGCCAGCAGTCGAGTGTGCGCATCTTCGAGTACGGTCGCGTGTTTGCTGCAGACGGAGAGCGTGAGAATCTTGCCGCAGTACTGTGTGGTCAGGCCTCACCGGAGGGTTGGAACAATGACAAGCGTGCCGTTGATGTCTTTGACATAAAAGGCGACGCCGAGGCGTTGCTTGGCATGACAGGCCATCATGACGCTTTCGAATTTCGTTCTGCGACTGTGGATGGATTGCACCCTGGCCAGACCGCTCAGATTTACCGCGGCGATAAGCTGGTTGGTGTGATCGGCGCGCTCCATCCAGCCGTCTCCGCTGATTGGGATATCGAAGCGCCCTGCGTCGTACTCGAACTCGACGTAACGCTAGCGTTCGCGGCGGTTTTGCCGGTTGCGGCAAGTATTTCGAAGTTTCCGAAAGTACGACGTGATATCGCGTTGTTGGTCGAAGAACAGATTGCCGCCGAAGCATTGATAAATACTGCCAAAGCAGCGGTTCCAGCACTCTTGCGCGACGTTATCGTGTTCGATGTTTATCAGGGTAAAGGTATAGAACCGGGGCTAAAAAGTGTCGCTTTAGGCTTGATTTTATTGGACTCTTCGCGCACTCTTACTGACGAAGATTCGGAGCAAGCCGTGGCCCTCGTTGCCGCAGCGTTACGACAGCAGCACGGCGCAAAATTAAGAGAATAAACCCGATGGCACTCACGAAAGCGGACATGGCTGACTCCTTGTTCAACGAACTAGGTTTGAACAAGCGCGAGGCACGTGAACTGGTTGATTTGTTTTTCGAGGAGCTGCGAGCATCGCTGGCTGTCGGAGAGCAAATCAAGTTATCGGGGTTTGGAAACTTTGACCTCCGCGACAAGAACGAGCGGCCGGGTAGGAACCCGAAGACCGGCGAAGAGATTCCTATTTCTGCGCGCCGTGTTGTGACATTCAGACCTGGACAAAAACTGAAGGCGAGGGTAGAGGCATATGCTGGAACCGGGGAATAACGACCAGCTACCGCCCATTCCCGGAAAGCGTTACTTCACCATCGGCGAAGTTAGCGATCTGTGCGCGGTAAAACCTCATGTACTGCGCTACTGGGAGCAGGAATTTCCGCAGCTGAAGCCGGTCAAGCGGCGCGGTAACCGTCGTTACTATCAGCGACAAGACGTACTTGTCATTCGTCAGATCAGAAGTTTGCTTTACGATCAGGGGTTCACGATCGGCGGCGCTCGACAGAAGTTGACAGGTGAAGAGGCGAAATCGGACGTTACCCAAAGCCAGCAACTGGTGCGTCAAATTCGCATCGAACTGGACGAAATTCTCAAAATCCTGCGTCGCTAGCGGTATCACCGCACAACTCATTTCTTCAGAAGATCGGTCGGGGCGTGGCGCAGCCTGGTAGCGCACCACAATGGGGTTGTGGGGGTCGGAGGTTCGAATCCTCTCGCCCCGACCAACATGAAGGGTCCCGCAGGGGCCCTTTTTGATTTGGGTTACATTCTGGAGCTCATCAGCTCGACGTCTGCCATTGCCCAAGCCTTTCGAAAAAGCAGACGAACTTGTGCCGCATCGGTTGTTCGCCCAAGCCCGTCTAACGCTTGCGCCAGCCCGAACATCGCCCAGCCGTTGCGCGGGAAGTGGGCCAGGTCATCGCGATAGACGCGTTCGGCCTCATCGAACTGTTCTGCCTTGAGAAGTGCGACCCCGAGCGACTGTCGTGTTGAGTAATACCAGAATGGTGGCTCCATGTACGGCAGCGTGTCCTGAAGCGAAACGGCTTCAGAAAAATGAACAATAGCATCGTCATAGTCACCGCTGACCAGGCTGATTTCACCGGCGATCAGATGATCCGCAATATCGAGTAGTGTGGTGGCTGGGTACGCCATACGCACCAAAAATTCGATCTTATCGCTATTTTTGAGTGCACGGAGTGCATCGTGTTCGCGCTTGGCGCCCAAAGAATCGCCGCTATTCGCAGACGCAATCGCGCGGGAGTAGTGCCAGATCGCCCGCGAAAAATGTAACGCTTCATTGGGTGCCGGTTCTTCAAGAACGTCGTCCCACCGGCCGAATTGCACTAACGCCAGTAACGGAATCGTATGAAAAAACTCGACACTTGGAAACTGCTCGATCTGCTCTAGCCTAACATTCGCTGCAACCTTTCTAGCCGCTTCGATCGCGACGGCACTGCGTCCCTCCATCGACGATGCTGCCCACAAGAAATGGATATTGTGCGGATAGTAGAGCGCCGGGTAGAAGCCCTGCGCATTGCATTGTGCGATATAGCGCTCATCCACGGCTGCAGCATTGATATTGGCGACCGATGCATCGTGATACCGGCCGATGCGCCAATAAATATGAGAGGGCATATGCACAAGGTGACCAGAACCGGGTACGAGCGCGGCTAACGTGTCAGCGGCTTGTTCCGCGCGTTCCGGCCGGGACGATGCTTCGACTGCATGAATGTACAAGTGCAGTGCCAGTGGATGCTCCGGATTTCGAGCCAGAATCGTCTCTAGCGCGTTGATAACCGGTACGGTTTCTGGTCGCGGCGTATCACCATCAGACCAATAATCCCATGGCATCGTGTTCATCCACGCTTCCGCGTAGATTGCAGCGATATCGTCATCGGCCGGATAGCGTGCATTCAGTTCGCCCATTTCCCTGGCGAACGCAATATCATAGTCCGCTCGATCGTCCACTGGTTTGGATGCATAGCGTTGGGCGAGCGCTTCGATCAGCGCTTGCTCCTTCGGCGTCGCGGTAGATTTGAGTGCGGATGCTTGTTGTATTGCGGCGTAGGCGGCGACCTGAGCGTCTGGCAGCATCAATGCTTTGCCGTCTGCCGTTACATTAATGTTAGGCCCGGTCGCGAGCGCTTCACCCCAAAAGCACATGGCACAGGCCGGGTCCAGCTTTTGTGCCGCTCGAAACGAGCGAATGGATTCGGCGTGATTAAAACCGAAGGCCAGCACCATGCCTTGATCGAAGTATCGCTGTGCACCCTGGCTTTGCGTTGTTATTGGCTTTGTGTAGGTACCCATACCTTCAAACAACGGAGCCCCGGCTCGCTGCGCGAGCAAGACGTCGTCCTCGTAATCGGTGTTAGGCTGCGTAGCGGCGCAGCCGCAAAGGATAACAATCAATGCTGCGGTCGCAGCGCAGTTCTGGTATCGCATTTGTCTATCCCCCGTCTAGTTTTATGTTAACAGCATACACCCTCGGCCAGGGATGCTGCGACTGGGGATACCAACGCGACGATGTGCGGCAGGATCCGATTGATAGAACAATGGGTTACACGCCAGCCGGTGTCGGTGAAATGGCGAGACGGCAGCGCCTTAGTGGAGTGCACAGGCCGACAAGGAGGTGTAGGCGACGTGAAACCGGGAGATCGGGGCCACCCGACCACGCGGTCAGCATGTGGTCGGTGCAGGCAGTCTTTCGCTAGAGATACTGCTCGGGAGGGACGAATACCAATTCGGAAGTTTGGGCGGCCAACTTCTCAGAGCGAAGGGTCTTGTCTTCGATACCCAGCAGGATCGGCTCTGCGTTATGCCGATGGATGTTGACTTTGGCGTTATACACAAAGCGCGATAAGCCGTGCTTGTCGTCTACTGCCAACTTGCGAATGGAAAAACGGCCGTCATCGCAACGCTCGCCGGTCAGATAACACTTGATCGAGCTAACCCGCTCACCCGACAGTTCGAGACCATGCAATTTACGCATATTGCGTTGTGTGTAATCGACAAACTGAATGGCATCGCTGGCGCCGGTTTCTTCCTGTGGCAATTGCTCAAAGGCGCCGACGAAAATCTGCCCTGGCATTGCCTTCTCGATCATACGGGCGAGCTCCACGGTGACGTCTCCGACGATGTAATCGTACGTCGTCGGTGTCAAACCATCCGCCTGGTGAAACTCGTAACAACTACCAATGTGAAAAGCGGTTCGCAGCAAAGGTACCGACCGCGCGACCGCCTTGCTGCGTGCAATGGCATTATCTGCCAGCACGAGCTGCATGAAATGGTAGAGATTGATGTTCGGGATCTCGCCTTTGTCGCGATTCCAGATATAGAATCCGTCGCCGGTCGAGGAGCGTGCAAAACTAATTCCGATCTTGCGATCTAGAAGTTTGCTGTGCGCAGAGTTTAATGAATAAGCGAGGCTATTCAATTGTGTCATCTGCTCAAATGGACTGAGCAGACTGAAGCCAACAATGTCGAACAGCGCGACAGCGCGATGCGTAACGTGATGCACGCCATAGCGTTTAACCATCGCCTCTATGATCTGCGTTTCCTTCTCGCTGCCGCTGAGTGTGTCGCGCAAAGTGACCTTGGTCGGCTCGACATCCAGCAAGCGAGCGACCTTGTTGAGCTGCACCAACGGCAGATGCGCCTGCCCTGAAATCAGTTCGGTGATAAACCGTTCCGATGGGCGCCACGGCATATCACCGCCTGCAGGCGTGGCCGTGTACTCTGCCAGCGCATAATGTGGAACGACGAGTAATACGATGCCCTGTGCATGGTGTGCCCAGCTTAGGATGCTGTTGGCACCGAGCGCCCATGCGTCGAGCAGATTTCGCTCGAGTGTGACCAGATTGCCACGCTCGCGCAGACTCATCTCCGAGGCAATGTTTGCCAATGCCTCCAGTTGGGACGAATGGCCAGCCACTCGCATAATCCCTGAGTCTGATAGTCGATCTATCGACATGCCGCCTTCCGTTGATCGCCTCGATTTAGCTTCTACTTGAGCAAAGCTCTGGAATCCGCTGTTTCACAGAAAAATTTTTATGGATCAGATAGTATCACGGACTTGGTGATCTGCACCTGCCGTCGTTCCAGTCAGTAGTCTGATAACGGCATTTTTCACCGAAACTTAATGTGTTGGATCAGATAAACCGTGCCCTCGCCAGAGATTTCTTCCGTCAGCCTGCCTGCTATCGACGCGTTACGTGAGCGATTGCATGCTTTCCTCCGTCCGACGCCGACCTTGCCTGTGGCCGCCTTAAGTGACGCGTCCAGTCCGCAGGCGCTCGTCGCAAAGTTCGAATTGTGGCAGGTAACCGGCTCATTCAAGGCACGTGGTGCACTCGCGAACGTTGCGGCGATTGCCGAGGAAGACAAACGGTACGGCGTAACTGCGGTCAGTGCGGGCAATCACGCAATTGCGACCGCTTTTGCGGCCAAGGCGCACAATCTTCATGCGAAGGTAGTTATGTTGGCGAACGCCTCGCCGGTGCGCGTCGCCCGCTGCGAAGCCTATGGCGCTGAAGTTGTCATGGCGCCCGATGTGCATGCTGCCTTTGACATTGCCGAAGATATTGCCACGGACGAGCAGCGCACATTTATTCATCCGTTTGAAGGGGTGACGACTGCGCTCGGTACAGCGGGTGTTGGCCGCGAGCTCATCAACTCAGCGCCGGATCTCGATGCTGTCATTGTTCCGGTGGGCGGGGGCGGTCTCGCCGCTGGTGTCAGTGCTGCCGTTAAGCTTACCGCGCCGCATTGCAAAGTGTTTGGTGTGGAGCCGTTTGGTGCCGACTCCATGCACCGAAGCCTGCTGGCGGACACGCCGTTGCGGCTCGATGGCGTGAGTACCATCGCGGATAGTCTCGCTGCGCCGATGGCTTTACCAACCAGCTTTGCGTTATGCCGTCAGTTTATCGATCGCGTCGTCAGGGTTTCTGACGAAGACTTGAGGATCGCGATGAGACGGATGCACGACATACTCGGACTTGCGGTGGAACCGGCTTGTGCCGCCGCGCTTGCGGCATTGGAAGGGCCACTGGCCGAATCGCTGAACGGTTGTCGTGTGGGGTTGATATTTTGCGGCAGCAACATAGACCCGACGACGTGGCACGCTCAGGTGTCTGCACGTTGACGCGTGGCGTATCAGCAGCGCTGCGCGACGCATTGGCGCCGACGGCCTGGGTGACCGGCGACGATATGCAGCCGTTTCTCGCCGAATGGCGAGGTGATTATGAAAGCCACGCTTTGGCGGTTGCATTGCCAACCACCACGGCTGAGGTCGCCGCTGTCGTTCGTGCCTGCGCGCGCGAAAAAGTCAGTATCGTCCCGCAGGGCGGGAATACCGGCTTGTGCGGGGGAGCGGTGGCAACGCCAGAGCAAGTGATCTTGTCGACGCAGCGCATGAATCAGGTGACGGCATTGTCAGTACAGGATAACTGCATCACTCTGCAGAGTGGTTGTACGTTGCTACAGGCGAAACAAGCAGCGTTAGTGGCGGATCGGTACCTGCCGTTGAGTCTATCCGCAGAGGGTAGTTGTCAGATTGGTGGAAATCTGGCCACCAACGCCGGCGGTGTCAACTTCCTAAAGTACGGGGGTGCGCGTGACCAAACGCTGGGTCTTGAGGTCGTACTGGCGAATGGTGAGATCATGGATGGTTGTAGCCCGCTCCGAAAGAACAACAGTGGCTATGACTGGAAACACTGGTTCATCGGTGCCGAGGGTACGCTGGGTATCATTACGGCAGCTACGCTAAAGCTGTGGTCACTGCCCGATCGACGCAGCGTGGTATGGCTTGGATTCGACTCATTCCGAGCCTTGTTGGATTGCTTCAAATCCACGCGTCAGGCGTTCGGCAACACGCTCGCCGCGTTTGAGCTGATCGGACAACGCGCGCTCGATTTCGTGTTGCGGCACGTGGTGACAGATTCGCCGCCGATAGCTACGGCGCATAGGTGGTATGCGCTGGTTGAGATCCATGGCTCCGAAACCGAAGTGGATGCGCATCAGGTATTCGCGTTTTTTTCGCGCAAGCAATTCGAAACAGAGATTCAAAATGCTGTGGTCGCGACCAGTGAGCGCGATGCGGAACGGCTATGGCGCTTGCGTCACGCGATATCGGAGGCTCAACGCGCAGAAGGTATCAGTATAAAACACGACATCGCGTTGCCACTGGAGTCCATGCCAGACTTTGTGGCACGGACGGAGAACGCTTTGCAGGCTATCGCGCCCGGTTGCAGGGTCGTCTGTTTTGGTCACATTGGGGATGGGAATCTGCATTACAATGTGAGCCAACCGATTGACATGCCCGTCGCGCAATTCGACAACATGCGAGAAGCCATCCAACAAACAGTCTATGAAACGGTGTTGCAACACGGAGGGTCCGTGAGTGCAGAACATGGCATCGGTTTAAAGAAGCGCGCATTGCTTGAAGCGCAGGTGGGTAGGACTGCCTATCAGGCGATGCAGTCGCTCAAGCAAGCGCTCGACCCCCAGAACATCATGAATCCCGGGAAAGTCTTGTGACCGATAGTCCGGATCTTCTCGGCAATCCGCCGCAGTCGATGCTGCTCGCTATCGAGCAACTCATCAGCGGCGAGCGCTCGATCGCCGAGTTTCGGGACGAAATGCTGAATACGATCTATGAGACGCCGACCTCTGTTGCCACCGTCCGCTCGATGGTGGATGACTACGCCCGGCGTGGTCTGATTCCCGAGCAGATCCAACGGTTGTTGGTCCGTGATATCGACAAGGTGACCAACGAAGACTTAGCGACGGCGCCCACAGAGTTTACATTTACGGCGGATACGCACAGTGGCAATCAGGAGGAAACAGCGAGCATCGAAGTCGCGGACCTTCCGCCGACCGAGATTGTCAGTAGTGCAGGCTCGAAGCGGGAATTGCCGCTGCAGATCGGTAGCTTGTTGCGCGACCGGTTTGAGATTGTTGGGAAAGCTGCCGGCGGTAGCATGGGTGTCGTGTTCAAGGCCATTGATCGTCGTCTTGCGGAGGCGGAAGGTGGTCATCCTTACGTTGCGATAAAATTGCTGGCGCCCGAATACTCAGGACATACCGGAGCGATGCGTGCGCTTCAGCAAGAAGCTACGAAAGGGCGTTACCTCAATCATCCGAACATCGTGCGCTTTCTCGATTTGGATCGTTCCGGCGACGACATCTTCCTCGTCATGGAATGGCTTGAGGGGCGTCCACTCAGCATCATTCTCAACGAGCAACCCGGTGAACCATTGGAACCCGAACGGGCCTGGTCCATTGTTGAGCGGCTTGGCAGTGCGCTGATTCATGCGCACGAACTCGGCGTCACGCATGCGGACGTGAAGCCAGGAAATGTGATGATTCTTCCGGACGGTTCGCTGAAGCTGCTGGATTTCGGCATTGCGCGCGCGCGCGGAGATCTCGCTGCTCGTGCGCCCGGCGTCGACCCGAAGATCTTGAATGCGGCAACGCCGGCTTACGCCAGTCCGCAGGTGTTGTCGGGAGATCCCGCGAAGCCGGTAGACGATATCTTCTCGTTGGCTTGTGTTGCCTATCGACTCCTGAGTGGCCAACGCGTGTTTCGAGACAAGAGTGCGAAACAGGCGATGGCCGCCGGCATGTGGCCGCGTCGGCTGCGCTCTATGAGTACGCGACGCTGGAACGCGTTGGAGCGAGCCTTGTCGTTTGATGCGGTGGACAGACAGCCCAATGTCCGCGCTTTTATGGACGATCTCGGGCTTGGGGATGGCGCGACGGAGACGTCCTGGAAGCCATTTGCCGTGGTCGCCTCGTGTCTGTCGGTCATCGGTGCATTGGCCTGGTTCGCGATCAATTCACTCTCCGAGCAGGACGCGGCGTCACTCGCTGCGGTGCCACCACGCCCGAACGCTATCGAAGTGCCGCTACCCGCACAGTCCGATGACAACACTCCTCGCTCGAGCGTCGTGCAGGCAGCACGGCCGGTGCCGACGTTGGAAGCGTCGGTGGACCGCGCGGACTGGGTCGTGCAGCCGCCCGACGTAGCGCTGTCGTTGATATTGCCGTCTGGCGATTCTGTCGTGCCGGCGGTGGAGGCGACACTCAGCGTGATTGAGGGAGCGCCGCCCGCCATGATCGCTTTACGGCGCAACAACACGTCGGAGTCACGAACGCTACGACTGATTCGGCAGACGACGGATGAGGTATCGATGATCGCTTTGAATCAGCGCTTGCAGTTGTCCGATTCACAAGTGTCACTGACCGCCGGTGAAACCGTTGCTTATGTGTCAGTTATCGCCCCGGACAATACGACGCTTAGCCCAACACTTCGCGATCGTTATCAGCTGTTGGATGTGGATAGTGGTGAGTTGCTGGCCAGACTGGAACTGCAGGTTATCGATAATGACTTACCGTCTCTGGCGCCGGACCTGACCGATGTGCTGACCTTCTCCAGTGATGAGCTGGTTGTGTTGGAGTCCGACCTGGTTGTGCGTATCCCTGTTTGGCGTCTGAACCCATCCGTTGGCAATCTGGCCGCCAGCGCGGTTGTCAGATCCGGGACGGCGCTGGCAGACGAGGATTTCGTCGCTGCACCGACCTTGCCATTGTCATTCGACGTCGATAGCGATCGATTGCTATTGCTGGTTCCATTGGTCAGCGATAGTGCCGTCGAAAACGAGGAACAGTTCCAGCTTGAGTTGCCTGCCAATGCTGACCTGGCAGGGCTCCATTCACAGATCACGGTGCGTATACTCGATACCGCAGTCAGCAGCTCGCGCGACGAGCGCGATACCGAACAGTAAGAGCGAAAATAGATGGAAGATAAAAAGCGGCGTCATTCAAGCGTCATCGTTGACGGTGCTGAGCAGGCACCGAGTCGCGCTATGTTGCGCGCCGTCGGTTTTACCGAAGCGGATTTCAAGATTCCGCAGGTCGGTATCGCGTCGACGTGGAGTATGGTGACACCCTGCAATATGCACATCAACGATTTGGCCGAGCATGTCGAACGTGGCGTGAGCGGCGCGAAGGGTAAGCCTGTGCTTTTTAACACTATCAGCGTGTCTGACGGGATCTCGATGGGGACGCCCGGTATGCGTTACTCGCTGGTGTCACGCGAGATCATCGCGGATTCGATCGAAGCTGTTTGTGGTGGCCAGGGCTTTGACGGGGTCGTCACCATCGGCGGCTGTGACAAAAATATGCCGGGGTGCCTGATCGCCATGGCGCGCTTGAATCGCCCAGGGGTGTTTGTCTACGGCGGTACCATCCAGCCTGGCGAGGCGGGCAGGGACATCGTGAGTGTCTTTGAAGCCGTCGGCGGATTCGCGGGTGGTCGCATCGATGCAGATGAATTGCTCGAAGTGGAACGCACCGCAATCCCCGGGCCAGGCGCCTGCGGCGGCATGTACACCGCAAATACGATGGCGTCTGCAATAGAAGCGTTGGGCATGAGCTTGCCGGGTAGTTCGGCGCAAGAAGCGATATCCGACGACAAGCGGCATGACTGCGAACGCGCTGGTGCCGCCGTTATGGCCTTATTGGAAGTCGATTTGAAGCCCAGCGACATCATGACACGAGAGGCGTTCGAGAATGCGATTACCGTGGTGATTGCACTGGGCGGGTCGACGAATGCCGTGCTGCACTTGCTCGCTATGGCGCATGCCATCAATGTGGATCTCAGCCTAGATGATTTCACGCGTGTCGGACGCAAGGTGCCCGTGCTCGCAGATCTGAAGCCGAGCGGACGCTACTCCATGTCCGCGCTCGTCGCCATCGGTGGGATCAGACCGTTGATGAAAACGCTACTGGATGCAGGGTTGTTGCATGGAAACTGCAAAACCGTGACCACGCGAACCCTCGCGGAGGATCTGGCGGATATAGTGCCTTATCCCAGCAGTCAGGAGATCATTCGACCGCTGGATGATCCCATCAAACCCGATAGTCATCTCGTCGTACTGCGTGGCAATGTCGCCGAGGAGGGCGCGATCGCCAAGATAACGGGCAAGGAAGGATTAACGTTCGAGGGCCGAGCCAAAACGTTCGCTGCAGAAGAGGATGCACTGCAGGCGATACTGGACGGCGACATCGTCGCGGGCGATGTCGTGGTCATCCGCTACGAGGGGCCGAAGGGCGGTCCAGGTATGCGCGAGATGCTTAGTCCGACAGGCGCCATCATGGGTAAAGGGCTCGGTGACAAAGTGGCGCTGATCACAGACGGGCGCTTCTCTGGTGGTAGCCATGGGTTCGTGGTCGGCCACGTGACGCCGGAAGCTGCGACGGGTGGCACCATTGCCTTGATCGAAGATGGCGATACGATTCGTATCGATGCGGACCGGAAGACGATTGATGTGCTGGTGAGCGATGACGATCTGGCAGAGCGGCGTGAACGCTGGCAGCCGCCGGCACCAAAAGCGCAGCGTGGCACATTGGCCAAATACGCGCGACAGGTCAGTTCTGCATCACGTGGCGCTGTGACTGACGCGTTCGACATTGATCAATGAGTAGCGAAGCAGGGTTTTCCAACCCGTCAACAGATCGTGACGTCGATGACGCCCCGCGCTGGGTCGTGCTCAAGTTCGGGGGTAGCAGCGTTGCGACGGCAGACAATTGGCGCAATATTTTGGCGTTGTTGCGCAAACGGCGTGAAGCCGGTTTTTCTGTTCTTGTCGTGCACTCGGCACTGCGTGGTGTGTCGGACCTCTTGCAAAGCGCATTGATGGCTGCGGCTCACGGTGAGCCAGATGATGCGCTGGTTGCTGATATTGTTGGCCGCCATGAGGCCCTGGCAAACGATCTGGGTCTCGTTGCCAGTGAAGTCGCTGGCGAATATTTCGACGAGCTTCGACAGCTGCTCGCGGGCATCCGGCTGGTTCGTGAGGTGACGCCACGACTGTCGGCTCGGGTAATGGCCTTGGGCGAGTTGATGTCGACATCGTTGAGTGTTGCCTGGCTGTCATCGCAATCACAAAGCGCACAATGGTGGGACGCACGACAGCTCCTTACCGTCACGCACGACACTGATGCACCGGAACGACGTCGCTATTTGAGCGCTACCTGCAACCCGGAACCTGACGCCAAGCTGATCGCTTCACTCGATACCGAGCAGTTGCATGTGACACAGGGGTTTATCGCGGGCAATTCGGATGGTGAGACGGTGTTGCTGGGCCGCGGTGGCTCAGACACGTCGGCAGCCTATCTTGCGACCATGCTGCATGCGGAACGTCTAGAGATCTGGACGGATGTGCCCGGAATGTTCAGTGCGGACCCCAAAGTGGTGACATCCGCACGTCTGCTGAAGCGATTACACTACGACGAAGCGCAGGAGATCGCCTCAACCGGCGGCCTCGTTCTGCACCCTCGGTGTCTTGGGCCATTGCGCCGATTCGGTGTGCCGTTGTTCGTGCGTTGCACACCGCGGCCGGAATTACCGGGCACGATCATCGGCGACCTTAAGCAAGATCCCGAGCCTTCCGTCAAAGCGATTTCGCTCCGACAAAATGTCACGCTCATTTCGATGGAAGGCGTCGTGATGTGGCAGGAAGTTGGCTTTCTGGCCCGTATATTTGATCTGTTCGCATCCCATAGCGTCTCTGTCGATCTGGTCTCGACCTCCGAGAGTAATGTCACGGTATCGATCGATCAGGATGGTGACCCGTTGTCAGACGATGACCTCGCGGCGCTCGTGAGTGCACTGAGCGAACACTGTCGCGTGAATGTCATTCGAAATTGCGCCGCAGTCAGTCTGGTCGGGCGGAAGATCCGCGCCCATCTGCATAAGCTGGGTCCATCGCTGAGTGTGTTCGAGGAACATCGCGTACATCTGTTATCACAGGCTGCGAACGATCTGAACTTGACGGTTGTTGTGGACGAGTCACAAGGCTATCGCCTGGTCCAACAGTTGCATCATGCGATCATTGGTAAACGGGCGAATGATGACACCTTTGGCGATAGCTGGGAGGCAATTCAAAACCCGGTCGACAGACAGCCGGCGACGACGATCTGGTGGCGGCGCAAAGCCGCACAGTTACTCGACGTGTTGGGCGACAGACAAGCCTGCTATGTCTACGACAGCGACACGGTTCAAGAGAGAATCGATGCCTTAAAGTCGCTATCCAATATCGACAACGTCTTGTTTGCCATGAAAGCGAACTCGAACGTCGACATTATGCGGCAGGTGTATGCCTCCGGTATTGGATTCGAGTGCGTGTCGCCCGGAGAGCTCGATCGGGTGTTCGGGCTATTTCCCGATTTGGATCCGAAGCGGGTGTTGTATACACCGAACTTTGCACCGGCGGAAGACTATCAGGCAGGGTTCCAGCTTGGTGTTAACGTAACGCTCGACAATCTGTTTCCGCTGCGTCAATGGCCCGACGTGTTCAAGGGGCGCGATATTTTCGTCCGCCTGGATCCGGGCAAGGGTCGTGGTCATCACGAGCATGTGCGCACAGCGGGTGTGCACTCAAAATTCGGCGTGCCGTTGTTTGAACTGGCATCTCTGCAGGCATTGACAGAGCAACTCGACTGTCGGGTTTGCGGTGTCCATGCGCATTCCGGCAGTGGCATTACCGACGCTGACAGCTGGCGTAAGGTCGCGGAGATTCTCGCTCAGGCCGCGGAGCGCTTTCCGGATGTGCGGGTGCTCGATCTTGGCGGCGGGCTGGGCGTGCCGGAAAAACCGGGCGATGCAACATTGGATCTGGATGCCTTTAATGCGTCTTTGACGAGTCTGCGCCAACAGTATCCGGATAAGGCGCTGTGGCTGGAGCCAGGCCGTTTTCTGGTCGCCGAAGCCGGTGTCTTGCTGGCGCGTGTTACACAAACCAAAGGCAAAGGGCAGGTACAGTACGTTGGGCTTGCCACCGGCATGAATTCACTCATCCGGCCGGCGCTCTACGGCGCTTATCACGAGATTGCTAATCTCTCCCGGCTCGGTGATACCGCCGACCAAACGATGACCGTGGTCGGACCGATTTGTGAGACCGGCGATACACTTGGTAACGATCGATTGTTGCCGGCAGCTGCGGCTGGCGATGTCATGTTGATCGGCAACGCTGGTGCCTATGGTTACGTGATGGCTTCGCACTACAACCTGCGCGAGCCCGCCGGCGAGCTGATTCTGCCCATTTCATCGAATGACAGCGGAGATGCGCGCGAATGAGCTACATACTGGATGACAGCACACGTTTGACCGCAGACGCAGAGGGCGAGTGGCGCGCGAAGACAGACGAGCGTTTCTGGAATTTCGATAGCGCGTTCGGCGGTTGGGTCGGTGCGCTGACGGTCGCGGCGGTCAAGATGCATGACGCATTCCGCGGCCGGCTGATCACCCAGAATCTACAGTTTCATGCGGCGATCAGAATGGATGAGATCGTGCTGCAAGTGACTTTGCTTGAACAACGTCGTCGGGTTGATTTCTGGGCGGTACGTTTGCTGACATTGGATCGCGCGCAGGTGCTGGCCTCAGCGACGTTGGTGTTCGGCGAGCCGGCGACGAGCGAGCTGCAGTACGAATCGGGTCCGAGCGACGTCCGTGAGCCGGATCAAGCGTTTCGTCTGCCGTATAACGAAACGACGCCGACCTGGTTCAAACACTACGAGATTCGTCTCGCGAACGGACGCCCGTTTCAGGCCAATCCTTCGCCATCGTCGTCGGTGTGGATTCGCGAAGCAGACGGACGTCCGCTGGATGGTAAGGGTCTGGCGGCGATCGTAGATACACCGATGCCACGTAGTTTCTTTTTGACCGATCAACGGATTCCTGCATCGACCGTCACTTTGTCGACGCACGTCTATGCCTCTGACGACGTATTGGCCACGTGTGGGAACGAGCTCGTGCAGTTGGATACGGACAGCCTTGTCGTCCGGGATTCACTGATCAATCAACAGTCGCGGCTATACTCGCCCGGTGGTTTGCTGCTGGCGACGAGCTATCAGACTGCAATGTTCCGGGAAGGCTAATGACGAGAGTAACAACAGACCGTGGTCATACGGTTTATCGCACGCCTGACAGTGCGTTTGGGGATTTGCCTGGCTACGAGTTTGCGCCGAACTACATCGAGGTGGCCGATGGTCACCTGGGCCAGCTGCGTATGCACTATCTGGACGAAGGTCCGGATACCGCGACAGAGACATTGCTGCTGCTGCATGGCGAACCGAGCTGGTCCTATTTGTATCGCAAGATGATTCCGTTGCTGTCTGCCGCCGGGTACCGTGTCATCGCGCCAGATCTGATTGGTTTTGGTCGCTCCGACAAGCCTGCCCGCATTGCGGACTACAGCTACGCGCAACACGTTGACTGGATGCGGCAGTTTGTTGCGCAGCTGGGGCTCGACGGCATCACCTTGTTTTGCCAGGATTGGGGTGGCTTGATAGGCCTACGTGTCGTTGCCGCAGAACCGGAACGTTTTCGCAGAGTCTGCGTCGCCAACACGGGGTTGCCGGAAGGCACAGAGCCTGTCCCGAAAGCATTCCGGCACTGGCAGCGTTTTGCGCGCTGGTCGCCACTATTCCCGATTGGCAAGATTTTGCAAAAGGCGACGACCTCGACGCTGAGTCCAGAAGAACAGTCTGCCTACGACGCACCGTTTCCAAATCGTCGCTACAAGGCTGGTGCTCGAGCGTTTCCGCTGCTGGTGCCAACCACGCCCGATATGCCGGGTGCTGCCGAGAATCGGGAGGCCTGGCAGCAGCTGGCGCGATTTTCCGGCCCGGTTTTGACGCTGTTCAGTGATCGTGATCCCATTACGCGGGGCGTCGACAAGCTGTTTCAGTCGCGGCTACCATCGGCGGCCGGTCAGCCGCATGCGATTATGCGCGGCGGCGGCCATTTCTTGCAGGAGGATGTGGCCGACCAGTTGGTCGAGCATCTTCAGCCTTTCGTTGCAGCGTGACGGTCGTTGAGTACGACACAGGCATCCGCCAGCGAATAGCCTTTCAACTGCAGCAATACCGCCATGTGATAAATCAGGTCCGCGGCTTCACCGAGCAGGGCTTCGCCGTCTTCGTCGGCGACCGCGGCAATAGCGAGTTCCACGCCTTCTTCGCCCACTTTCTGGGCAACACGTGCAACACCGGCGCTGGCTAGTTTGGCGGTGTAGCTCGCCGCCTCATCCGCATTCGCGATGCGTTGAGCGATCGTGTTGTCTAGCTCGACGAGAAAATCATAGGCCATTGTTGGTGTACTCCATCGGGTCAGGTCCGAATGTTGATGTCGTTCGCGTTCAGGTATTCCTTCAGAACAGCAATTGGTAGTTCGCCACTGTGGAACACACTAGCGGCCAGGGCGCCGCTGACGTCTGCCATTCTAAACACGTCCAGAAAGTCCTGCGGCTTGCCAGCACCGCCAGACGCGATTAGCGGCACATGGCAGGCCTCTCTAACGATTGAGAGTTGCTCGAGATCGTAGCCTTGTCGAACACCATCCTGATTCATGCAGTTCAGCACGATCTCGCCAGCACCGCGTGCCTGTACCTCAGAGACCCAGTCCAGTGTGCGACGCTGGGCCTGGCGACTCTTGTTCGGGTCGCCGGTGTATTGATGAACCTGCCAATCGTTGTCTTGCCAGCGACTGTCGATACCGACGACGACACACTGACTGCCGAACCGGGCAGCGAGTGTTTCAATCAGATCCGGATTTTCGAGTGCCGGTGTATTGATTGACACTTTGTCGGCGCCCCGATTCAAAACCTCTTCGGCGGCCTCCAGCGTGCGGATGCCACCAGCGACGCAAAACGGAATATCGAGTTGCTGCGCTACCCGTGTCACCCAGCTGCGATCTACACTACGGCCGTCCGGACTTGCGGTGATGTCATAGAACACCAGTTCATCCGCACGCTCCTCACGGTAACGGGCAGCCAATGGCACAATGTCGCCGACGATGCGATGGTTTCGAAACTGGACACCCTTGACCACTTTGCCATCGCGTACATCGAGACAGGGAATGATGCGTCGAGTCAGCATGCGGCCAATTGCTCTGCGGTAATCTTGCCTTCCAGCAACGCTTTGCCGGTGATCGCTGCGGGCAGTCCGGCTTCCCGCAGGGCTTGCAAGTCTTCGATACACGAGACGCCACCGGATGCCTGCAGTTGCAATTGTGGGTAACGGGTCAACGTCGTCCGGTACAGATCTACCGACGGGCCGGATAGCGCGCCATCGCGCGAAATATCCGTGCAAAGAACGTGGCGAAGCCCAACCTTCAGATAACGATCGATCAGTTCATACAGAGTAGCGGCGCTGGTTGATTGCCAGGCGTCTGTTGTGACGAGCGGCTGCCCGTGTTGGTCAAAGCGCACATCCAGTGCGAGTACGACACGTGAAGCGCCAAATTGGGACAACCAGTCTGTGACGAGATCCGGTTGCTTGACTGCTGTGCTACCGATAACGACGCGGGCAACGCCGTGGTCGAGCAATGTCCTGATATGTGCCGCCGTACGGATGCCGCCGCCGACTTGCACGCTGACTCCGGAGGCAGCAACCATACGTTCGATGAGTGCAGCGTTGCGTGGCGATCCATCGCGGGCACCGTCCAGATCGACGATGTGCAGGTGTTTTAATCCAATTGATGCATAGAACTGTGCGCGCTCGACCGGGTCGACGTCATAGCGTGTCTCCGCGTCATAGTCGCCGTACAACAAGCGGACACAATGTCCATCGCGAATATCGATAGCAGGGATGATCTGCATCTCAAACTGCTCCAAAACTACAATTGCAAAAAGTTTTGCAGGATGCGGGCTCCCGTCTCAGCGGAGCGCTCTGGGTGAAACTGGGTGCCAAAGAAATTGTCGTGTTGGACCGCCGCGCTAAACGGTCGGCCGTAATCGCAGCCGGCAATCGTATCGTCCGAGATTGGTAGGGCATAGCTATGCACGAAATAGCAGTGCTCGCCGGGCTCGACCCCGCGCAACAATGGGCTCTTTGTCACACTGGTCAACGTATTCCATCCCATGTGCGGTACCGGCAGCTCGGCGGATTGCGCCAGTCTTGTGCAACGGTCGCTGGTAATACCGAGACAGTCGGCCTCGTCCTCGGCAGAGCCTTGTGCGAGTAATTGCATGCCGAGACAGATACCGAGCACGGGCTGTGTTAGTGAACGCAACACCTCAATCAGTTCAAGCGCCTGCAGGCGCGACATCGCGTCGGCAGCAGCGCCCACACCCGGCAGGATGACACGCGACGCGCCAACCAGCGTATCGGCGTCCGTTGTCAGCGTCGCGCGGCTGTCGAGTCTTTCCAGCGCGAACAGTAGGGAGGCGATATTAGCGCCGCCAGAGCCGACGATCGCGACTTCCGCGCTCATAACACGCCCTTGGTGCTCGGCAGATCGCTGCCATTGATGGCGAGTGCAGGACGTAACGCTCGTCCGACAGCCTTGAAGCAGCCTTCGATGACGTGGTGTGCATTGTCGCCACTCGCTTCGATGTGGATGGCGGCACCGATGGCCTGCGCCAACGATTGGAAAAAGTGCGGCACCATTTCCGTCGCCATGCCGCCAACCCGCTCTCGCAGCAGGTCGGCCTGCATGCTAAAGGCAGGCCTGCCCGACAGGTCGATAGCGACAGTCGCCACAGTTTCGTCCATCGGTACCGTGAAACCATAGCGGCCGATGCCGCGTTTATCACCCAGCGCCTGTTTGAGCGCGGCACCCAGTGCGAGCGCGACATCTTCGATACTGTGATGGTCGTCGACATCCAGATCGCCGTTGCAGTCGATGTCCAGCGCGAAGCCGCCATGCCGTGCGATCTGTTCCAGCATGTGATCGAAGAACCCGATCCCGGTGTGTATCGATGTCGATGATTCGCCGTCAAGTTGTACAGAAACGGCGATGCGTGTCTCGTTTGTGTTGCGCTCGATATGACCGCGCCGTGGTTGCAGGATCATCTGTTCCGCAATCTGCGGCCATTGCCAGGCCTCGCCGATTAGGAAGCCGCGTACACCGAGCGCATCGGCCAACTGCATATCCGTTTCCCGGTCGCCAATCACGGCACAGCGATCGAGCGCCAGCGTGTTGCTCGCCAGAAACTTCGTCAGTAGTCCGGGGCGCGGCTTGCGGCAATCACAGCCTGCATCTGGCAAATGTGGGCAGATCATCGTCTCTGCGAATTGAATGCCCTGGGACCGAAACAGCGTGACAACAAACTCGTGGGCCGCATCAAAATCCGCCTGAGGGAAGGCGGCCGTCCCCAGTCCGTCCTGATTGGTTACCATGACAAACTCGAAACCCGCGTCGCGTAGTGCGATCAACGCCGGAATTACGTCAGCCATAAGACGCACCTTATCGATCGCGTCAACCTGGTAGTCATGCGGTTCCTCGATCAACGTGCCATCGCGATCGATGAACAGGATTTTTCGCGCGCTGCTCATGAGGAGGCACCTCCGGTTGGCGTGAGGGTGTGCAAGGCTGCAAGAACGCGCTGATTGTCTTCGTCGGAGCCGATGGAGAGTCTCAGGCAGCCCGTCAGACCGGGGGCGTTGCTGAAATCGCGGAGCAGGTAGCCTGCGGCTTCCGTCACAGCGAGTGCTGCTGCAGCATCTTCAAACGCTACGAGCAAGAAGTTGGCATCACTGGGCCAGACACGTTTGACGCATGGCAGTTTGCTCAATGCTGCTCGCATGATCTCCCGTTGCTCGATCAAATGCGCGACGCGTGTGGGCATCACCGAGAAACTTTCGCTGACTAGAGCGGCGGTGGCGGTTTCGACACTCGGTGTGGGCACCGCGTACGGCGGCATAACGCGGGCCACCAGGTCGATAACCTCAGGACTGCCGATCAGCGAACCGCAGCGGGCGCCGGCGAGACCGTAGGCCTTGGACATCGTGCGCAGAATGACGATGTTAGGGATCTGCCGCAACGCCATAATGGCGTCGCTGTCGGCAAACTCGATGTAGGCAGCATCAATAACGATCAGGCCTTTGTTGTCCAGCGTTTCGGCGAGATGCCGGATAGCGTTCGGGTTGACGCTCTGACCCGTTGGATTATTGGGCGTCGTCACAAACACTAATCGCGTGGTGCCGGTCCAGGTCGAGAGAATGTCGTCGACCGGTAACACATCCTGTTGATCCAGACGCAGCGGCACGGTGTGTACGGCCGCGCCTTGAACATCCGCGTAGACCTGGTACATGCCGAATGTGGGTGGGCAGGTGACAATTCGGTCGACGCCGGGGCGGCAAAAACAGCGAATCAATAAATCGATCGCCTCACTCGTGCCGCGTGTGACGAACAACTGATCGGGGGATACCGCGTAGTGCTCTGCCAGCAATGCTGTCAAATGATCCGGGCGGGCCGTCGGATAAAGATTCAACGGTCGTTGATGCAAATCAGATGCACTGGTCCAAGGTGCCTCATTGGCATTCAGGCGCGTCAGGCCATCGCGATAGGCAGCCGGTACATACGCCGCCAACGAGCGGATCTCGGGCCTCGCCAGCCGGGTGACGTCGCTGCGATTAGTCATCGAGATCTTCCAGTCGCAAATCCACTGCCAACCGATGCGCGTCGAGGCGCTCTAGTTGCGCCAGTCGCGCTGCTGTGGGGCCGATGTTGCGTAGCCCGTTCGGCATCACTTCTTGAACACTCATTTGTAGACAGAACTGGTCGATGCCGAGACCACTGTAGTTTCTGGCGTAGCCGTACGTTGGCAGGACATGGTTGGTGCCGCTGCAGTAGTCGCCCAGCGATTCCGGTGTCAGGCTGCCCAAAAAGACAGAACCTGCGTTCTTCACGGCGCCGAGCCGATCGCGTGCATCGCGCGTGTTGATGATCAAGTGTTCCGGCGCATAACCATTGCTGATGTCGATGGCTTCATCGATTGTTGCCACCTCAATAAGTGCGCTATTTTTCAGCGCTTGCTTGATGGTCTTACTTCTTGATAACGACTCGAGTTGTTGCTCGATAGCAAGGACGACATGTTTGATCAGCGATGCCGAGTCGGTCAACAGAATCACCTGAGAGTCCGGGCCATGTTCTGCCTGTGACAGTAAGTCCGCAGCGACATAGTGGGGCCGCGCCGTAGTATCAGCAATTACCAGTACCTCGGATGGACCCGCCGGCATGTCTTGCGCTGCGCCTCGCGGGTCACTGGCAGCCTGCGCTTTCGCCTCGGTCACATAGGCATTGCCAGGCCCGAACAGTTTATCGACTTTTGGTACCGTCTCCGTTCCGTAAGCCATTGCCGCAATCGCCTGCGCGCCGCCAACTTTGAAAATATCGCGGATCCCCGATTCGTGCGCTGCGAATAAAATGGCCGGGTCGACGTTGCCATCCGAATCCGGAGGCGTGCACAAAACTCGCGTTGGACAACCAGCAATTGCTGCCGGTATTGCGAGCATCATCGCCGCAGAGGGGAGCGGTGCACTACCTGCCGGTACGTATAGCCCCACTGCTTGAATAGGTCGTGTTAGACGCTGGCAGCGCACGCCGGGTGCGGTCTCCATGTCGATATCGATGCGTCGTTGCGCCTCATGAAACCGGCGAATGTTCTCGATGGCGTGCAGGATAGCTTCTCGATCCTTGAAACCGAGTGACAATTCCGCGTCGGCGAATTCCAGTGCACTGACCCGCAGCTCGTCGAGCTGAACCTGATCGAATTGCGCACTGTAGTCCCGCAATGCGTCATCACCTTCTTCACGTACGGTGGTCATGATGTCACCGACGGTCGTAGTGATCTCCTTGCCAGCAGCAATAGCCGGACGCGCCAGGATATCCACGCGCTCCGATGCTGTCAGATCGGACCACTGGTAAATCGGTAGCTTCATGCGAGCATCTTCTCCACAGGCAGCACCAGCATAGAGCTTGCGCCAGCTTCCTTGAGGCTCTCGAGCGTTTCCCAGAATACGTTTTCCCGACAAACGGCGTGGATCGCGACGCGGTCCTCGATGCCTTCCAGCGGTAGTATCGTCGGAGCCTCGCTGCCAGGCAGAATCGCCTTTATTGCGCCGAGCGCGTCCCTCGGTGCATGCAGCATAATGTACTTGCTCTCGCTCACCTGTAATACACCCTGAATGCGTTGTAGCAATCGGTTGATCCAGCGTTGTTTGAATTCACTCAAGGGTGCATTTGTCTGAATCAAGCAGACCTCGCTCTCCAGCAAAGTCTGCAGTTCCACGAGTTGGTTGGCCGCCAACGTCGAGCCTGTCGATACCAGATCGGCGATAAACTCCGCCTTGCCGAGTCGCGGTGCGATTTCGACCGCACCCGAGAAGTAGACGACTTCAGCGTCGATATTGTGCTCTGCGAGATAATGCTTCGTTAACGCGGGATAGGTGGTCGCAATGCGCTTGCCATGCAGCGATTCAGGGCCGTCAAATGGTGTGTCGGCGGCTGCGGCCAGGGACAGACGGCACTGGCCGAAACCCATGCGACGCAACTCGTGATACGGCTCGCGATTGTCGGGAAAAGTGCCGTTCAGGCGCTTTTCCTCAATAATATTCAGACCTGCGATACCGAGATCGCAGACATCTTCTCCAACCAGCGCGGGAATATCGTCGTCACGCACCAGCAACAAGTCGATCGGCATGTTTTCGCCGTAACAAAACAGTTGGTCTTTGCTTTTGCGTATCTCGAGCCCACAACGCGCGAGAATGTTCATTGTTTTTTCAGTCAGTCGCCCGGATTTTTGTACGGCGATCTGCAGGCGTTCCTTGGCGTTTTCCATGATGGGTGCTCGTTCGGTGGGATTACGATTGTTCGAAAGCGGCGGTGTAGCCACCACTTCCGTGAGTGATACAGCGGGCGACTCGGCCTATGGTCGTGACACTGACCGCGGTTTTCTCGCTGATCGCGCGATAGGGCATCCCTTCGCGTAACAGCAGCGCGACCTGCCAACGATCGGCGATGGCCTGCAGCTCGGCGGGTGTGCACAGGTCGATCAAGAAATTGTAGATGTCGCTCGCATCGTCCATATCGGCCAGCACCTGCGACAGGGCGCGTTCCACCGATCGTTGCTGTCTGGACTCCGGCGCTTTGTTCGGTTTCATATTGTTCCAATGTATTAGTGTGTTAATACAATAGCGCGATGTTACGGATGGTTGCGACTGAAAGCAAGCACGATAGGTGCGTTAATAACACTTGACATCGCATTGGAGGTTTCGCACCATCCAATTTCTCATCGAGACCGGCGGAGGGACAGGCCCTTTGATGCCGGGGCAACCTGCGACGCTAACCACGGCGCAAGGTGCCAACTCCTTCGGCGGATGCGTTTGCATCAGTCGGGAGATGAGATTCGGCATAGCGACCTGTTGCGTCAGGACGATGGATGTCGGAATCGTCTCCTGTCTGTTCGTCGGAGTCGCTCGGTGGGTATTGACTCACGCATGAGCTTGACTATGACCGACGTTCACAAACCAACACAGACAACCACCGCGATTGACATAGGCGCTTTTGCAGCGATGTGTGTGCCTTTTTCATCACACAGGCTTGCCGTCGGACGTGACACCAACCCGATCACTCATGCTCGGACCGTCTCAGGCAATAAGCCACTTCGTTGTGTAATACCAGCGTCGCTGCGTGGGTCTATCTCGACAGACACCAACTCGTTCCATCAACACAGGACGGCGCTTTTACGAGTGTCGGCCATTGTCCGCGATTTCGACCTTAAGACTCACTGAGGACACCACCATGTCAACCGATCCAAGCACGCTCCGTTTCGAAACGCTGCAAGTCCATGCGGGGCAGCAGCCGGCTCCAGGGACTAACGCGCGCGCCGTGCCGATTTATCAAAGCACGTCGTATACCTTTAATGACGCCGATCATGGTGCAAATCTATTTGCACTGAAGGAATTCGGCAACATCTACACGCGTTTGATGAACCCAACAACCGACGTGTTTGAGCAGAGAATTGCCGCACTGGAAGGTGGCGTAGCGGCGGTTGCGACAGCCAGCGGACAGGCCGCACAATTTCTGGCCATCACCAATATCGCTCAGGCAGGAGACAACATCGTCTCGCGCAGCTCCCTCTACGGCGGCACCTACAACCAATTCAAGGTGTCGCTACCCCGATTGGGTATCGACGTGAAATTTGTTGAGGGCGACAACATCGACGATTACGCGGCTGCGATCGATGACAATACCAAGGCCATTTATGCCGAGGCGCTCGGCAACCCGGGATTCGATATTCCGGATTTTTCGGCGCTGGCCGATCTCGCGCATGCCAATGGCATTCCGTTGATCATCGATAACACACTCGGTTGCGGTGGTTATCTCATTCGCCCCATCGAGCATGGCGCAGATATCGTCGTTGAGTCGGCGACAAAATGGATCGGTGGCCACGGCACGTCGATCGGCGGCGTCATCGTTGACTCGGGTAACTTCGACTGGGCGAGCGGCAAGTTTCCGATGTTCACGGATCCTTCTCCGGGTTATCACGGCCTGGTGTTTTCAGATGTGTTTGGGGTGGATGGACCGTTCGGCAATATCGCGTTCGCGATTCGCGCCCGAGTTGAGGGATTACGAGACTTTGGTCCGTCGCAAAGCCCGTTCAATGCGTTCTTGCTGCTACAGGGGTTGGAGACGCTGTCGCTCCGCGTACAACGGCACGTGGACAATGCGCAGGCACTGGCAGATTGGTTGTCAGCGCACGCCGACGTGGCTTGGGTGAACTACCCCGGGCTTGAGTCTCACGCCTATCATGAGCGGGCCAAACAATACTGCAAACATGGTTTTGGCGCCGTGCTGACATTCGGTATCCGAGGCGGCGCGGAAGCCGGCCAGCGTTTTATCGATAGCGTTGAACTCGCGAGTCATCTTGCCAATGTTGGGGATGCAAAAACGTTGGTAATCCATCCATCGAGCACCACCCATCAACAATTGACTGAAACCGAGCAGCGTTCCACCGGCGTGTTGCCTGACATGATTCGCGTGTCGGTCGGGATCGAGCACATCGACGATATCGTCGCGGACTTCGCGCAGGCATTTGATAAGGCGCGCGCCTCGGACGCTGCCTGATGCCGGACAGCGCCGCGCCGTTACACGAGCAGACTCGAGTGTTTCGTGCGGAGCAACCGCTGGCACTTGAGTCTGGTGAGTCGCTGGCCAATGTGACGCTGGCGTACCGGACCTGGGGACGTTTGAATGCGGCCGCTGACAATGTGGTTCTGATTTGTCACGCATTGACCGGATCGGCGGACGCCGATAGCTGGTGGCCAGGGTTGATCGGGGAGGGCGGTGCGCTGGATCCTACACGGGACTTTATCGTCTGCAGCAACGTGTTGGCCGGCTGCTATGGCAGCGCTGGGCCCTACACCAGAATCGACGATGACACCGGGTGGCGTTATGGACTCCGTTTTCCAAAGATTTCGGTGCGCGATATGGTCGCCGCGCAGCGATTGTTATTGGAGTCTCTGGGTGTTCGGCGTATGAGTCTTGTACTCGGACCATCACTCGGCGGCATGCAGACACTCGAATGGGCGGCCATGTACCCCGAATGGGTTCAGGCCATTGCGCCGATTGGTACGTCCGCCAGACATTCTGCCTGGTGCATCGGCATTAGCGAGGCACAGCGCGCAGCGATAGCGACCGACCCGAACTGGCAAGAGGGGCGCTATGGCGATGACCGGCGTCCCGAACAAGGCCTTGCGGCCGCGCGCATGATGGCGATGGTGTCGTATCGTTCATTCGAAAACTTCGAGCAGCGTTTTGCGCGCGAAATGCAGGATGACGCGACTTTCTCGATTCAGAGTTATTTACGCTACAAAGGCCAGAAACTTGTCGACCGGTTTGATGCTGCGAGTTACTACCGATTGACACAGGCGATGGATACGCACGATGTCGGGCGAGGGCGCGAGGGCACGGAAACCACGTTACAGCGTATTCAGTGCCCGGCATTGGTCGTCAGTGTCACTTCCGATGTCTTGTATCCGCCCGCTGAGCAGCGCTTTATCGCGAAGCATTTGCCGCAGGCGACGTTTCGTGAGCTCGCGAGTGAACATGGACATGACGGTTTTCTTATCGACACGGATGAGCTAGCAACGATGCTGAAGCACTTTCGTACCGGTGGGCTCGCTCCCTTGAGTAGCTGCGCCGTCTAGTTAGCCGCCTGTTAATCGATCGACCACACGCTGCGTCATCTGACGTGTATTGAGTGGTGTGTCGGCGGGTGCCAGATCCGGTGTGCCGACACCATCGGACAGGGCCATCTTGATCGCCAGTTCGACAGCAGCGGCTTCTCTTGGCAGTGACAGGCTATGTCGGAGCATCATGGCGCTGCTGGCGATCATCCCGCAAGGATTGGCGATGCCCTTGCCGGCGATGTCGGGGGCGGAGCCATGGATAGGCTCGTATAACCCTGGTGTTCCAGTCTCAGTCTGGCGGTCGCCCAAGGATGCCGACGGCAGCAAGCCCATCGAGCCGACAATCATTGACGCCTCATCGGTCAGGATGTCTCCGAACATGTTTTCGGTGACGATCACATCGAAGCTGGCGGGTCTCGATAGCAAATGCATCGCGGCGGCGTCGACCAGCAGGTGTTCCAACGCAACGTCGGGAAACTCGTTGGTCATGATGTCAGTCGTGACCGATCGCCAGAGTCTGGACGTCGCCAGTACATTCGCTTTGTCCACGGAAGTCACTTTTCCCCGCCGCTCGCGCGCGAGCTGGGCCGCCATGCGTACAACGCGAGTGACTTCCTCTCGCGTATACACACACAGATCGCTGGCCTCGGTGTCACCTTCTTGCTTGTCGCCGAAATAGATGCCACCGGTGAGCTCACGCACGACCATGATATCAACGCCGGCGAGGCGTTCGGCCTTGATTGGCGAAGCGTCGTAGGTCGCTGGCTGCGTCACGACGGGACGCAGATTCGCATACAGGCCAAGGGCGCTGCGCAGTTGCAGTAACCCTGCCTCAGGCCGCTTCATGATGTCCGGGTCTGCCCACTGCGGTCCGCCAACCGCGCCGAGCAGGATGCCGTCCGCCGCCTGCGCCTGTCGCAAAGAGTCCGGCGGTAACGGAACGCCAGTGGCGTCGATTGCGGCGCCGCCGACCAGACATTCCTGAATGTCAAACTGATGGCCAAACTGTTCAGCGACGGCGGTGAGCACCGAATGGGCTGCTGCGCAGACTTCAGGACCGATACCGTCCCCTGGCAACGTGACAATTTTTGCCGCCATTAAATGGTATCTCCGCGTTGCGCTTCGAATGCCTCTATAGCCGGCATCTGTTCCATCAGGAAACCCATTTGATCGATGCCCTGCATGATGCAGTAGCGACTGAAATTATCAATCTCGAAAGGCACCGCGACCGCGCTCGGCTTGTCGACCGTAACGGCACGAGCAGCGAGGTCGATCGTTAGCGTTACCTGCTCTGCGAGCAGTTGTTCATGAAAATCCGGTTTGACAACAATCGGCAGCAAACCGTTCTTCAATGAATTGGAACGAAAGATATCCGCAATTTCCGAGCTGATTACGGCCTTGAAGCCATAATCCAGCAGGGCCCACGGTGCGTGTTCGCGGGAAGACCCACATCCGAAATTACGCCCGGCGACGAGAATTTCAGCGCCCTGGTTGTGCGGCGCGTTCAGCACAAAATCCGGATCTTCGCTACCGTCGTCTCTATACCGCCAATCGGCAAACGCGGCGGAACCGAGCCCTTGGCGCGAAGTGGTTGTCAGGAATCGCGCTGGAATGATCTGATCGGTGTCGACATCCGCTCGGTTCAGGACGGCGGTGCGCGACACAATGGAGGTGATACCAGTCATGGTTTGTCTCTACGCTTGATTGAGAAAGGGACGCGGATCGCTGACGACGCCATTGATCGCACTCGCCGCTGCAGTCTGCGGGCTCGCCAAAATGGTGCGCGCACCAATACCCTGACGGCCCTCGAAATTGCGATTACTGGTGCTGACGGCGAGCTTGCCACTCGCGACGGTGTCGCCATTCATGCCGAGGCACATTGAGCACCCGGATTCGCGCCATTCGGCGCCGGCGGCCTGAAAGACCGAATCCAGGCCC
Organism: Pseudomonadota bacterium; assembly: GCA_039033995.1. Taxonomy (GTDB): domain Bacteria; phylum Pseudomonadota; class Gammaproteobacteria; order Steroidobacterales; family Woeseiaceae; genus CALBPI01. Next base: position 31,255 of record JBCCBP010000039.1, read on the forward strand.
AGTGCTTCAGCTTCCCGTTTGACGGCTTGCGAGCCCGGGACAACCAGCATACGGACACCATCAGCCACACGACGACCACGCATCACATCGGCTGTCGCTAGCAGGTCTGGCAGTCGCGCGTTCGTGCAGCTGCCGACGAATACGACGTCGACCGGCGTACCGACAATCGGTTGCGCGGGTTCAATCCGCATATAGTCGAACGCACGATCCCAACTGCCATCCGCTGGCCGAGGGGGTAGCGGCTGATCAATCGCCGTGACCATGCCCGGATTGGTACCGAACGTGACCATGGGAGCGAGTTGACTCGCATCGATCGTGACGGTCTTGTCGAATGCGGCGCCGTCGTCAGTCACCAATGTGCGCCATTGCGAGACCAGCGCCTCAAACTCGGCGCCGTCTGGAACCAGATTACGACCACGCAGGTAGTCGAACGTCGTATCGTCCGGGGCGATCATCCCGGCACGCGCGCCAGCTTCAATCGACATATTGCATACGGTCATACGGCCGGCCATATCCAGGCTACGAATCGCTTCGCCACGGTACTCGATGACGTGACCGGTGCCGCCGTCAACGCCAATCTTGCCGATGATTGCGAGAATGAGATCCTTCGCACTGACGCCGGCCGGCAATGCGCCCTCGACATTGACTGCCATCGATTTAGGCTTGCGCTGCAGCAGGCACTGGCTTGCCAGAACATGACCCACTTCGGTCGTGCCGATTCCGAAGGCGAGGGCACCGAATGCACCGTGCGTTGAAGTGTGGCTATCGCCGCAGACGATCGTCTTGCCGGGTTGGGTTGCGCCAAGTTCAGGCCCGATGATGTGTACGATGCCGCGCTCATCGCTATCGAAGTCTCTCAATGGCAGTCCGAACTCACGACAGTTGTCGATCATCTTGCGGATCTGCGCACTGGCTGATGGTCCAACCACTTCGATGTCTTTCAAGGTATGGACCGGTGTTGTCGGTGTGGAGTGATCCATTGTTGCCAACGTGCGGTCGATACGACGCACGGGCAGGCCGCGCTCCTTTAGCACCGTGAATGCCTGCGGCGAGGTCACTTCGTGGGTGAGGTGTAAATCGATATAAAGCACGGCAGGTGTATCGTCGGTTTCTGGCACCACCACATGGGCATCCCAGACTTTGTCGAATAAGGTTTTGGCCACGGTCATCTCCGTCGAAATAGTCAGCTATCTTAAACGTTTGCTTGCGCTGAAGGTTCGTCGCGAAGGTCATCCAGTCCACGCTCGCGCCGGCGCAGTATCCGGTTGGTGACGTCGAGCCAAGCGCGCGCGCTTGCCTCGACAATATCGGTACTGATGCCATGACCGCGATACGTGCCACCGTTAAACGTGACGGTGATTGTCACTTCACCTTGCGCGTCCTCGCCAATACTGACGCCACGCACTTCATAATTTTGCAAATCGAGTGCGATGCCCGTAATCCGCTCTATCGCATTGCAGGCAGCCTCAACGGGTCCGCTACCCACTGCCGCTTCGAGAATGGGCGAGTCGTCATGGTGTTGCATGTCGAGTGTTGCCGTGGCGTGGTTAGCGCTACCGGTGGTGACCGTTAATGATTGCAGATGCCACGGGCCTTTCGACTGTTCCGGCTCGTTCATTAGTAGTGCTTCGATGTCGCTGTCGTAAATGTCTTTCTTTTTGTCGGCAAGTTCCTTGAAACGTGCGAACGCCGCGTTGAGCGCAAAGTCGTCTACGTCAAAGCCCAGCGCCTCAATCCGATCACGGAAGGCATGCCGACCGCTGTGCTTACCGAGTACCAAATTGGACCGACTGATCCCGACATCCTCTGGTTTCATGATTTCGTAGGTCGATGCATGCTTCAGCATGCCGTGCTGATGAATACCAGCCTCATGCGCAAACGCGTTGTCGCCAACAATCGCTTTGTTGCGTGGTATCTGCATACCGGTGATCGAGGAAACCAATCGTGCGGTCGGGTACAGGCGCTGCGTATCGATGCCAGTATTGACCTCAAAAAAGTCTCGTCGCGTGTCGATCGCCATGACAATTTCCTCGAGAGAGCAATTGCCGGCGCGCTCTCCGATGCCGTTGATCGTGCACTCAACCTGACGTGCACCGCCGGCCACTGCCGCCAGACTGTTGGCGACGGCCATACCGAGGTCGTCATGGCAATGTACCGACAATACGACGTCATCCACGCCGGGCACCGTATTTTTCAAATGTCGGAATACTTGTTCGAACTCCGCAGGGACCGTGTATCCGACCGTATCCGGAATATTGATCGTTGTCGCGCCGGCCTCGATCGCTGCAGTGACGATCTCGGTCAGAAACTCGGGTTCGGTGCGTGATGCATCTTCTGGCGAGAATTCGATATCAGTGCACAATGACCGCGCTAGCTTGATCGCGCCGACAGCGGTCTTCAGGATTTCGTCGCGCGCCATGTTCAGTTTGTGCTTGCGGTGTATTTCGCTGGTCGCCACAAACACATGAATGCGTGGTTTGGCGGCCGCGGAGACGGCGCCCCAGGCCTTTTCGATATCTTCCGGATTGCAACGTGCGAGACTCGCCACACGAGCATGTTGGACTTGCTCAGCCACCGCAGCGACCGATTCAAAATCGCCAGGCGATGCCGCTGCGAAGCCGGCTTCGATCACGTCGACCTTGAGCAGATCGAGCGCGCGTGCAATCCGCAGCTTTTCATTGAGCGTCATGCTGCAGCCAGGCGCTTGTTCGCCATCGCGCAATGTCGTGTCGAAAATTCGGACGTGGTCGTTGTGTGCTTCGCTCATGTTACATCTGCCTTGTCAGGTCGTCGCATTAGTTGCCGCAAAAAAAAACCCCGCAACTTTTCGGCTGCGGGGTTTCGGAATCCTGGTTAATAAACGCAAGACCTACCCGCACCGCCTTCCAAGAAGGAGCAGTGAGTTGAGTAGACCAAGTAGTGCGTTCGTAAAATTCATCATCGTTCTCTTAGCGGCGATCATCGACAATGCCTAAGCGTGTGTCAATCATTTTTCTGCGGTATTGGTTTCAACTGACACAATTACTTCCGACAAGGCGTGGTTAGATTTCGATGACGACTTTGCCCATCGCCCGACGGTTCGCGAGAATACCGATGGCCTCGGCTGCACGATCGAGCGGCAACACATCGCCGATATGCGGCTTGAGTTTACCGCTCATAAACCACTGCACCAGCTCCTGCATGTTTTGCTGATTGGCTTCCGGTTCCTGTTGTGTAAACGCCCCCCAAAACACGCCCACTATCGCGCTGCCTTTCAGGAGTGGAAGATTGGCGGGTGCCTTGGGAATTTCGCCGGCGGCGAAACCGATGACCAACAAGCGGCCTTTCCACGCGAGCGAGCGCAGGCAGTCGTCAAATAATTCGCCACCTACCGGATCGTAGATGACGTCAACACCTTTACCGCCGGTCATTTCCTTGACGGTCGCCTTCAACGACGTCTTGGTATAGTCAATCAAGTGTTTCGCGCCGTAGCGTTCCGCCAGCGCAAGCTTTTCATCACTGCTGGCGGCCGCGGTGACCTCGGCGCCCATCAGCGCACCCAGTTCCACAGCAGCCAGGCCGACGCCACCAGCCGCACCCAGTACCAATCACGACTCGCCTGGTTGCAGGTTCGCACGTTGCTTCAGCGCGTGGTAAGAGGTCCCGTACGTCATCATTGCGGCCGCGGCCGTCGTATACTCCATGCCGTCCGGAATGGGTACAGCGACACTGGCGGGTACACAGACTTCTTCGGCCATTCCGCCGTGACCCGTCATGCATAGCACGCGCATGCCTACTTCAAGGTGCTTAACGTCCGCACCGACTTCAATAATCTCTCCGGCCATTTCTGCGCCGGGTGAGAACGGCATTTCAGGTTTGAACTGATACTTGCCGGCGATCATTAGCACATCGGGAAAGTTGACGCCGCACGCGCGCACCCGAAGTTTCACCTCAGTAGGGCCTGGCGTCGGGCTCGGGATGTCTTCTATCACCAGCGACTCGGGTGGTCCGTACGCTTTTACCAATGCTGCTTTCATATCTCAGGTCGCCCTATATTGATGTACCGGAGCCAGAGAATAGGCGTCAGCTTCGGCGGCGGCAACAGTAGCGCGCCGATGGGAGGGCACTGGTCCCGCTCCAAC
>JBCCBP010000040.1:0-33654 GCA_039033995.1 Pseudomonadota bacterium
TATCCGTGATCGGCAGTCATAGCACCGGCATGTTGATGCTCGATCGCGCGCTGGAAGCATCCAAGCTGCCGAACTCTGCATCATTTTTCGCCGATATTGTCGCACCCTCATCGAGCCAGTCCGCCATCATCGATCTGTTTTTCGGCAAGACGGACGCGGCACTCGTGACGCGCAATGAACTCATTAACGCCGCGGCGCTAAACCCTCAAATCAACTCGAAACTGGAAACGGTTTTCGAGACCAGCGAGGTGCTGTCGCTGGTAATGATGATTCACAAGGATTTCCCGGAAGATCGCGTGCAACTGCTCGGCGACATCGTGGATAAAGTGTTCAGCGACCCCGAGCAGTTTCCGAAGAGTGACCAATTGGTTCAACTATTCGGCGCGGACAGTGTGGTGCGCATCGACCCGGGTGCGGTCGCGGCTACGATGCGATTGGTCAGATAACGACCAGGCCCCCGCATGCGTGGTATCGCCTCACACTTCTCCAAACGCATTCTGTTGCTGCTGGTATCGACGATCCTGATCGGCGCACTGGCTTTTGCGAAGGTCTATCAGGAGCGTGCCCGCGACATGCTCGCGGTACAAGGTGAGATCTTCGCGCGCACGACGCTCGCGGCGACCTCCGAGGCTTTGTATACCCAAGACTACGCGTTTCTGATTGAACATTTACAACAGGTGCTTGAGGGCACGCCAACGATTCGGTCTGTGCAATTTCACTCGGCGGAAGGCGACGTCCTGACGGTCGACAAGCAACGCTGGTCGCTCGATAACGCAAACCCGCTTGATGAACCGCTCGCGCGGGCGTCACTCGATATCGCCTACCACGACGGTGAGACGCAGTTCATTTACGAGCAACCCGTCGAAATTGCCACTTACCCCTGGGGCCGCATGTTTATCGGTATCGAAGGCGCTGCCTACGGCCAGATGATGAACAATTTCTGGCAAGGCTACCTGTGGTTTTCCGTCGCGCTACTACTCGGCTCGGTGGTATTCCTCTGGCTTAGCGCGCGCCCGGTGATATCTCAACTCGCCGCACTGCGTGAGGCAGCGCGGCGCATTGGTAGCGGAGAATTTCATCGTGTTGAGGAAACCGGTATCGGCGAGATTGCCGAGTTGGCGGGTGACTTGAACGCGATGAGTCGGTCGCTCGAAGACAAAACCCACCGTATCGGACAACTCGCCCGTGTGGTTCGCGAAACGAATGAAGGCTTTATGCTGTTCGATAAGGGCGGTCGTTGCGTATTCGCCAATGCGTCCATGTCTCGGCTGATGCGCCTGTCGGATGGTGCTTTGATGCGCCGTACGATCGATCAGATTCTCAACCACTTCGAAATGGTTGTGCGCGATGTCAATCAGCTCAAGCAGGCGATGCAACGCGGTGAGGCTCTTGCTTGGACAGCGGACGTGATGTTGCGTGCCGACGATAACAGCAGCAATCCGGTGTTTCTTGCGCTAAAACTGGAGACGCTGAGCCATGCCGACGATGCGATGTCGGGCTACGTACTGGGATTGATGGACATCACATCCAGGAAGGCGCTGGAGAATCGCCTGAACACGCTGGCGCACTATGACAATCTCACGAAGCTACCCAATCGGCGTCAATTTATGGCCACGATCGATCGCATGATAAACCGCGACAAGCCCTTCGCCGTGCTGTTCATGGACCTCGATAACTTCAAAGACATCAACGATACGCTGGGCCACGACGTCGGTGACGATTTACTGCGCGCCGTCAGCAAACGGATTACCAGTTGTCTGCGCGAGGACGATATGCTGGCACGACTCGGTGGCGACGAATTCACAGCGATCATCGCGGGTGAGACCTCCGAGCAAAGGCTCGCCGTTTTGGCACAACGCGTAATTAAAGCCACCGAGGAGCCATTGACGGTCGATGACCAGCAACTGACCGTGGGCATCAGCATCGGCATCGTACTGCACCCGAACAACGGCAACACAGTCAGTGAGCTGATCCGCAATGCGGACATTGCAATGTACGAGGTCAAACGCCGCGGACGTAATGACTTCTGCTTTTTCTCTGACACGATGCAGCTACGCGTTATCGAGCACCTGACCACCGAGCAAGCGCTGCGCGAAGCCATTCGAAGCGACGAGCTGAAACTCGTGTATCAGCCTATCGTCAATGCCGGTACGCATCGTCTTGAGGGCTGCGAGGCATTGTGTCGCTGGCCTGCGGAACAAACACCACCTAATGTGTTCGTCAGCATCGCAGAGCGCTCCACGCTGATCAATGAACTGGATCGTTGGGTGATCGTCAATGCACTGCAGCAACTTCGCGAATGGAATGCACTGGGTTTCTACCCGAAAATGTCGATTAACGTATCGGGCCGCAACCTCAGTCGGAGTGATTTCGCGGATCAATTTATCGACCTTGTGCAAGAGCACCACATCGATATCAGCCACATTCGCCTTGAGATTACAGAGAACGTGTTCATCGACAGCGATGACCCGGCTTTCCGGACGCTGCTCAAACTCAGAGACCATGGCTGCAGTCTCGCGGTGGACGATTTCGGCACCGGTTATTCCTCGCTCAGTTATCTGTCACGCCTGCCTATCGATACGGTCAAGCTAGACAAATCGTTTATGTCTGATCGAACGGAGCTTGGCCGCTCCTACGCCATTGCCAAAGCCATTATTGGCTTGTGTCGGGAGCTTGGTCTGACAACGGTTGCCGAAGGTGTCGAAGACATCGAGGACTTGCGCGGTCTGCGCGAGTCCGAGTGTGATCTGGTACAGGGCTACTATTTCAGCAGACCACTCGACGCCAGCGACTTTCTTGAACACTGGCTTTGTCGCGAGGATGACACTACGGTTTCCATCACGTCGTCGCGCCGCGTTGGGTAAACCAGCACCCACCCAATACTTGTACATCGTTCAGCGCCGTCGCACACTGACGCTTGAGCCGTGGCCAGGGAGTGGACGTTGTGAGCAGCCCATTAATTGTCGTGTTCGTACATGGTTGGAGTGTCACCGATACGGAGACTTACGGCGGTTTACCAGTCCGTGTTCGTAACGAAGCCAAGGCGCATGGCCTTGATATCGACGTCCAGCAGATCTTCCTGTCACAGTATCTAAGCTTTCATGATGAAGTCGCGCTCGCTGACGTCTCGCGCGCATTCGACACTGCGCTGCACGACGCGATCCCTTCGTTGACAAGCAACGGGCACAGGATCGCCTGTATTACTCACTCGACTGGTGGGCCCGTGGTGCGCGACTGGTGGCAGCGACTATACGCCAGCCAGGACCGGCGCTGCCCGATGAGCCATCTGATTATGCTGGCACCGGCTAATTTCGGATCCAGTCTCGCGCAGCTCGGCAAAGGACGACTGAGTCGCATCAAGGCCGCATTCTCGGGTGTTGAGCCAGGACAGGGCATTCTCGACTGGCTGGAGCTCGGCAGCCCGGAGGCCTGGGCGCTGAATAGTGATTGGATCGACAATGGACAGCAGGCGCTGCGGAAGGGCGGCATGTTCCCGTTCGTCATGACTGGGCAGACAATCGATCGCAAGTTCTATGATCATCTGAATGCCTACACCGGCGAGTCAGGCTCCGATGGTGTGGTACGCGTCGCCGCCGCCAATCTGAATGCCAGGCGCATCGAACTAACGCAAGCGACACCGCCGAAAACCTTAACGAAAAAGGTTTTGAAAACGTACCAGCCGTTGGAGCTAACGGAGGTATCGAGTGCGCCGCAGACCGCCATGCGTATCGTATCTGAGGCATCGCACTCCGGTAGCGATCTCGGCATCATGCGCAGCGTCTATCGCCCGGCAGGACATCACCGTGGCCGCGAAGTGACAGACGCGATTCTGCGTTGCCTTGCGGTGCAAACCAAAGCCGATTACGACAAGCTGGTCACACAGCTCGCAGACGAAACAACATCAGTACAACAGCACGAGCGTCTGGAAATCGAAAAGAAACTGCTGCGGCGAGACGTGACCTTTATTCACGATCGCTACAGCATGGTAATTTTTCGTGTCACTGACGACTACGGTCATGCCATCAGCGATTTCGACCTTATCCTGACCGCTGGCAAAGACAACGATCCGAATCATCTGCCGCGTGGCTTTTTCATGGATCGACAACAGAACAAACGCTTTAAGAATACGATTACCTATTACTTCAACTACGATGTCATGGCGGGATCACCCGCACTGACAGGGCCAGATGGCCATGTGGTGCGCCGAGCACTGGCAGGCGCGAGTGCACTCGGGTTCCGCATTCAGCCGCGACCTGATGACGGGTTTGTCCGCTATCTTCCCTGTCAGATCAAAGCCGACCAAACGCTGTTGCGCCATACACTGGCTCCCAATGCGACAACACTGATCGATATCCGGTTACGCCGTATCGTCGACGACAACGTGTTCCGGTTACGCAAGATGCAAGGAGACAACGTCGATGGGTCATTCAAACGCGTTCGTCCAAGTCGCCGCATCGTCGACTGATCGCAAGCGCTAACTCGCGCCTGCGGCAAAAGTCGCAGCACGCCGAAACTCCGACGGGAGCACGCCACAGAATTTTCGAAACTGCTGACTAAAATAACTATGGTCTGAAAAGCCGGCGGCAAACGCGATTTCAGCGATGGGCGCTTCGGATTCAACCAGCAGCCGACGGGCTTGCTCGAGACGTGTGTCGATCAGAAATCGTCGCGGTGTCTTGTTCAGATGCTTTTTGAAACGGCGCTCGAGTGCGCTGACGCTGAGATGCGCCGCCAAAGCAATATCGGCCACCGTGATATCGCGCGCAAAGTTGGCGCGAACAAATTCCACCGGTGCACGCACAGCTTCAATCTCCGCACTAACCATCGCATGCCTGCCGAAGTGACGCGTCATGCCGTAAGAGCCAACAATGTCTCCATCGGCTGTCCTGACCGGTCGCTTCGATGTTGAAAACCACGCGATATCGCCCGATTCGGTGGTATTCATCTCCAGGCGATTGGTGACTGACGCCCCCTGCAATACCGACTGATCGTCTTTCGCATACTGGGCGGCGAGATAACGCGGCGAAAAATCGAAGTCGGTCTTGCCGACCAATTCCTGAACCGAGGCCGCCCCCTGATGCTCAAGAAACGCGCGATTGCCGTGCACAAAACAACCGCGATCATCTTTGACCCAGAACAGCACATCAGTGACCAAATCCAACATTTTGAGCACGCCGGTGGCACCCAAAATATCTAGTATATGATTGTTTTTAATGCTCATTCTTGAATTTTTGACCTATTCAAAAATCACGAGTCTGGATAGTATTCGCCGATTTTATTGCATTCACAACCCAATCTGTCATATCGGGCTGAACCCGTGCTCACGTAGTCTTGAGACAAATCCACTGGCCAGGGGGGCTTATGACTAGTGGCAAAATCCGTATGGGACTGGTCGGTGGTGGTCCGAACGCCTTCATCGGTGCAGTCCATCGCAGTGCGGCAGCATTGGACGGGCAGATCGAACTGGTCTGCGGCGCGTTCAGCCGTGATCCCGCAGCGAGTCGCGCTTTCGGCGAGTCTTTGCATCTACCGGCCCATCGAGCCTACGCTGATTTCGACACCATGTTCAGCACTGAGGCCGCTCTGCCTGCCGACGAGCGCATGCAGTTCGTTGCGATCGTGACACCCAATCACCTGCATTTCGATATCGCAAAACAGGCTTTTGAGCACGGGTTCCATGTGTTCAGCGAAAAGCCTGCGACGATCAGTGTCGAGCAGGCTCACCAGCTCGCCGCAATACAGGCAGCGCGTGGGCTGCTATACGGGTTGGCGCACACGTATACCGGCTACCCGATGATCAAGGAGGCTCGCGCGTTGGTGCAGTCCGGCGGGCTCGGTCGTATCGTCAAGATCGTCGTTGAATACACGCAAGGCTGGCTCGCCTCTGCGGACGATGAAACATCAAAGCAAGCGGCCTGGCGAATTGACCCTGATCAATCGGGTGTAAGCTTGTGTATGGGCGACATCGGTGTGCATGCGGCCAACCTGGCGGAGTTTGTCAGCGGCTGCCAGATCGAGGCGATGTGCGCAGATATTGCCTCGGTGGTACCCGGTCGCACGCTCGACGACGACGGCAGTGTGTTGTTGAAGTTCGATAACGGGGCGCGCGGCGTGTTGCTCGCCAGTCAAATTCACATTGGCGACGAAAATAATCTGCGCTTGCGCGTCATCGGTGACTACCGATCGCTCGAGTGGTCACAGCTTGAGCCCAATACGCTATGGGTAAAATCTGCGGACGGGGCGACCCAGATGCGACGCGCCGGTGTCGGCACGATGCATCCAACAACCGAGGCCGCGATGCGCATTCCAGCCGGTCACCCGGAAGGCTACCTGGAAGCCTTTGCCAATTTGTATCGCAGCTTCGCCGCACAGATTCGTGCTGCGGAGAACGACGAGACGTCGCCTGCGTGGGCGGACGACCTGCCCGGCATGCCGGAAGCCATTCGCGGCATGGCGTTCATCGAAAATGTTATTGCCGCCGGTGCCAGCGAGCAGAAGTGGTTTGCACACCATATCCCGACCATCGATGGAGGTGCCGAATGATCCGTGGCCCTGGAATATTTCTTGCTCAATTCTGCGGCGATGACGCGCCGTTCAATACGCTCCCGAACTTATGCCGATGGGCGTCAGGGCTCGGTTACAAGGCGGTGCAGATCCCAACCTGGGAGTCGAGCCTGGTCGATTTAGCGAAGGCCGCCGAAAGTCAGACTTACTGCGATGACATTCAGGGCATCGTGCATGATGCTGGTTTGGAGATCAGCGAACTGTCGACACACCTGCAAGGTCAATTGGTGGCAAGTCATCCCGCCTATGACACCCAGTTTGATGTATTTGCACCAGAGGAACTGCACGGCAACCCGACCAAGCGCGCCGCATGGGCCAGCGAACAATTACACCTCGCCGCCAAGGCGAGTGCGAGACTCGGGCTGACCGCACATGCCAGTTTTTCCGGTGCGCTACTGTGGCATACGATGTATCCGTGGCCGCAACGGCCGACGGGGCTTGTTGAAGCAGGCTTCGCCGAGCTGGCCGCCCGCTGGCGACCGATTTTGAATGCATTCGACGAAGCCGGTGTCGACGTATGTTTTGAGCTGCATCCTGGCGAAGACTTGCACGATGGCATCACGTTCGAGCGCTTTCTTGATGCGGTTGATCAACACCCGCGCGCCAATATTCTCTATGACCCGAGCCACTTCGTGTTGCAGCAGCTCGATTACCTCGCATTCATCGATATCTACCACGACCGCATTCGCGCGTTTCATGTCAAAGACGCCGAGTTTCGACCAAACGGACGCAGCGGTGTGTATGGCGGCTATCAGAGCTGGGTCGACAGGCCGGGTCGGTTTCGCAGCCTCGGCGACGGCCAGATCGACTTTACGCAGGTGTTCAGCAAGCTCACGCAGTATGGCTATGACGGCTGGGCCGTACTCGAATGGGAATGTTGCCTGAAACACCCTGAAGACGGTGCCAAAGAAGGCGCGCCGTTTATCGCGAAACATCTCATCCGGCAGCCCGAACATGCGTTCGATGATTTCGCCGGTGGAGAGACCGACACCGAGACGCTTAAAGCGATGCTCGGATTATCTAACTGAAGATGCAGGGGGGCCGCATCGTGAATGACACGTTACAACGCAGACTTTTCATGGCGAGCTGCCTCGCACTGACCGTAACGGCTATGACCTTCGCCATTCGAGCCGGGATTCTGACGCAGCTGGGCGACGACTTCAGTCTGACTGATCGCGAGCTCGGCTGGATCAACGCGATGGCCTTCCTTGGCTTCCCCGTTGCGACCATGATTGGCGGTCTGCTCTACAACCTGATCGGCGCGAAACGATTGATCGTGCTCGCGTTGATCGGGCATATCATTGGGCTCGCGCTAACGATCAGCGCTGGCGGATTCTGGACACTGCTGATCTCGAGCTTTTGCATTGGCTTCGCCAACGGTTCTGTTGAAGCCGGTTGCAATCCGCTGGTCGCTGATCTCTACCATGACAATCAGACAACGATGCTCAATCGTTTTCATGTCTGGTTCCCGGGTGGCATCGTCATCGGCGCACTCGCCTCGAAATTCATTACCGAACTCGGCTTTGGCTGGCAGACACAAATCGCAATTATGTTCGTGCCGACCGCGATCTACGGCTATCTGATACTGACACAGACGTTTCCGGCATCGCGCCACATCAACACCTCGACCAGCACCAATCTGCGCTACATCTTCAGCCCGTTATTTCTGTTCCTTGCGCTGTGCATGACACTGACAGCCACGACCGAGCTCGGCACGCAGCAATGGATCGAACGCATGCTTGGCGCGTCCGGTGCGTCGCCAATGCTTATCATGGCGATGGTGACCGGCATCATGGCCGTCGGCCGTTATTTTGCGGGGCCATTGATCAAACGGCTGAATCCGGTCGGTGTGCTGTGGGCATCTTCGGTGTTGTCGGCCGCGGGCATTTACCTGATGAGTCAGGCAACCGGGCCCGCTGTCTATGTCAGCGCGATTCTCTTCGCCTTGGGAGTGACCTATTTCTGGCCGACCATGGTAGGCATGGTAGCAGAACGGACACCTGAGACCGGCGCGTTCGGCATGTCGCTGATCGCCGGCATCGGCATGTTTGCTGTTAGCTTGTGGAATCCTGTTATCGGCGGCTGGATCGATGCGGCACGCAGCAGCGCAGAAGCCGCCGCGGTCAGCGTCGAAGAAGCAGCACGACTGGCTGGTCAACAAACCCTGGAGAGCATGACCGTGTTCCCGCTGGCGCTGATCGTGTTGTTCGCCATTCTGTTCATCTGGCAACGGCGGGCGGCGACCCCGCCGGATACCGCAACAGGAGCACAGTCTCATGGCTAATACCGCGCTCACGCGGCGTACCGCGCTACGAGGACTCGGCACAGGTGTCGTCTGGCTGAGCTATCCAGGACTCGCGGCAGCGCTGGACAAGAAGGCAGTAGGCGAAGCGGGCGCTGGCTTGTTGTTTAATCAGGCCGAAATGCGTGTGCTGACCATGTTGGTCGACACCGTCCTGCCCGAGACCGAAACTCCCGGTGGCGTTGCATTGGGCGTGCCGGCTTTCATCGATACACAATTACCCGCCTGCCATAGTGAGGCCGAGCAATCGACTGCTCGCGATGTGTTGTCGGCCGTCGCGACCGCCAGTCGCGAACGCTACGGCAAGCCGGCTGAGCAGCTTTCCGACAGCGAACGCGTCGCGGTACTGTCGACACTGGATAGCGGCAAGAAGCCATTCTCGACATCGCAGATGTGGGCTTTTCGTGCATTGAAGCGGCTGATGGCCTTCGGTTATTTCACGACCGAGACCGGCGCCACGGAAATTCTGACTTATCAAGCGGTGCCTGGCGGATTCAAGGGTTCTATCCCGTACGCGTCGGTCGGCACGAGCTGGGGCTCGCTGGCTTACTACTAGGAGTATGACGATGTTCAAAGATCATGCGATCGGTGAGAGCAGCGAGACATTCGATGTCATCGTCGTGGGATCCGGCATGAGTGGTGGCTACGCAGCCAAAGAGTTTTGTGAAAAGGGCTTTCGCACGCTGGTTATCGAACGCGGCCGCCTCGTAGAGCACAGACAGGACTACGTGGGCGAAAACAAAGGCCCATGGCAGTTTCCGAATCGTACGAAGGTCGAGCGGTCGTTGGTCGAGCGAGACTACGCCGTCCAACAGAAGTGTTATGCCTTCCACGATGGCACCAAGCACTTTTTTGGCAACGATGCAGAGTTGCCCTACAGCACTGAAGATGGCACCGGATTTGACTGGATTCGCGCCAACCAACTCGGTGGCAAATCGGTGCTCTGGCACCGGCAGTCGTATCGATTTAACCGCTGGGATTTCGAGGCTAATGCGGCTGACGGTCTCGGTGAGGACTGGCCGGTACGCTATGACGATCTAGCCCCGTGGTATGACGCGGTAGAGACGTTTGTCGGCATCAGTGGCAACGACGACGGACTGGAACAATTACCGAGTAGCGTGTCGCAACCGGCGTTTGAAATGACCAGCCCGGAGCGGGATATCCAGCAGCGTCTCGCCAACGCGTTCCCGGATCGACCAATGATCATGTCGCGCTGCGCGCACCTGACGCAGCCGACCACGTTACAGATCGAACAAGGTCGGGTACGTTGTCAGGCCCGCAACGAATGCCAGAAAGGCTGTTCTTTCGGCGCGTATTTTTCATCATTGAGCGCAACCTTACCAGCGGCCGCAAAAACTGACCGACTCAGCATTGCGCCGAACAGTGTCGTTCATAGTCTGATCTACGACGAAGCTGGCAATCGCGTACGCGGCGTACGAGTGATCGACAATGACACGCTGGAACCGCGCGAGTATTTCGCACGTGTGGTATTCCTCTGTGCATCGACGCTCGGCAGCACTCAGATCATGTTGAACAGCGTGAGCCGAAGCTTCCCCAACGGCATTGCGAATTCGTCCGGCGTGCTGGGGCACTATCTGATGGACCACAATTACAACGCAGGGGCAGCGGGCTTTGTTGAGGGCTTCGAGGATGAGTATTACTCGGGTCGTCGGCCAACGGGCATCTATATCCCGAATTTCCGCTACGAACCCTCGCGTTATCACAAAGACTATCGACGTGGATTCGCATACGCGGGTGAAGCATCACGGCTGGACTGGCGCAGTCATAGTGGCGATGCCGGCTTTGGCGCGGACTACAAGCAACGGTTGACGCAGGCGGGCCGTTGGCGATTCTCGCTACTCGCTCAAGGTGAGATGCTGCCACGCTTTGACAACCAAGTATCACTGCACCCGACGCTCAAAGACAAGTGGGGCATTCCGCAATTGCATATCAACTGCGAATGGTCGGACAACGAAATTCGCATGATGGAAGACGCTGCGGCGGGCGGCGCCGACATGCTACGCAAGATCGGACTGCAGGAAGTCACATCATGGATGACGATCCACGATAACAATCCGGGGCTCGCTATTCATGAGGTCGGCACAGCACGCATGGGACGTGATCCAAAAACATCGGTATTGAATGGATTCAATCAATGCCATGACATACCCAATTTGTTTGTCACCGATGGCAGCGCCTTCACGTCCAGCGCAGTCGTGAATCCGTCGCTGACGTTTATGGCGTTTACAGCGCGTGCCGCCGATTATGCCGCCAAAGAAATGGGGAACCGTCGACTATGAAGACATGCCGAGGAATGATGTACGCAATGATGATTGCGCTCGCTGGCTGTGGCAGCAGTGAAAAATCCGCAGATAACGTGAATGACAACACCGCAGGCGCGAAACCGCCGATGGCGGTGCAGTTGTGGTCGGTGCGAGATGCACTCACCGCGGACTTCGATGGCACATTGGCCGCTATCGCCGATATGGGCTTTGATGGTATTGAGATTTACCCCGAGCTCGGTCCCTACAAAGACGATGCTGTGGGACTTCGCGCACGTCTCGATACGTTGGGTTTGAAAGTGAGCAGTGCGCATGTGCCGTTAGAGGCATTGTCAGCAGAACTGCTACCGACCACCGTCGACTTTTATCGCACCATCGATGTCTCGACATTGATCATTGCCTGGGATGATCGTGCGTGGGATCCGGATCGGATCGATGCGCTGGTAACCGATTTGAACGCAGCTGCAGAACGTCTTGCCGCGTTTGACATGCGTATTGGCTATCACAATCATGACGGTGAGTTCGGAGACTATGCCGGCGCTACGTTCTGGGACTATCTGGCGAAACGCACGGACCCTTCCGTGCTGCTGCAACTCGATGTTGGCTGGGTCGTGAATGCCGAAAAAGACCCGGCAAGCTTCATAAAGCGAAACCCAGATCGAATTATCAGCATGCACTACAAGATCATGCCCCGAGAAGATCAGGATATCAGTCCGATACTCGGCGAGGATGTGACCGACTGGGCCGCGCTGACCGATCTTGCACAGAATACTGGCGGGCTCCAGTGGGTGATTGTTGAACAAGAAGTGTATCCGGACGGCCAATCCCCGATGAACGCCGTTGCAGCATCCAAGGCCGGACTGCAGCGACTCCTGCAATAATTCAGGCCGACGCTCGCCCTGCGCGAATTGCAAAGGGTTGTTACAACACGCCGCTCCGCAGCGCCCATCGCTTACAGTACTCCTGATCTTTTCAGGGGAGCGAGCTGTGGAATTTATCGAACAATACCTACCGCAAATTCAGGAAGGCGCGATGACATGGGGTGTCGTCTTCCTTAAGGCAACGGCCATTTTCATTATTGGTCGCTGGGCCGCCAAGTTCATTGTCAGTATCGTTCGTCGCGTCCTGAAGAAAAGCGCAATGGACCCGATGCTGGTCAAGTTCTTGTGCAACATCATCTTCGCGTTACTTTTGACCTTCGTTGTTATCGCGACAATCAGCGCCTTGGGTATTCAGACCGCATCGCTCGTCGCTGTCATCGGTGCCGCCGGCCTGGCCGTTGGCCTCGCGCTGCAGGGTTCGCTGGCCAATTTCGCGGCAGGTGTTTTGATGATTATCTTCCGTCCTTACAAACTCGGCGACCTTGTTCAGGTGGCCGGCACGGAAGGCTTTGTTGAGGAGGTCGACGTGTTCACGACGACGCTGCGAACACCGGACAAGACGAAGATCATCATCCCGAATGGTCAGATCATGGACGCACAAATCACCAACTACACCGACGCGGAAAAACGCCGTCTCGATCTCGAAGTCGGCATCGGCTACGAAGACGATATCGACCGAGCGCGCCAGGTGCTGCTCGACGCCGTCAAGGCCAGCGAGTTTGTACTCGACGACCCGGCGCCTCAGGTCACGGTGGCCTCGCTTGGCGACAGCTCAGTCAACCTCGCGGTGCGACCTTGGATCGTCTCAAGCACCTACGCACCTGCGTCGCACGAGGTCACAGAGCGCATGAAGAAGGCACTGGATGCTGCCAGCATCAGTATCCCGTTCCCGCAGCGTGACGTGCACGTTTACGAACACAAGAACTGACGACCTATTTCTGGGGGAGCCCGCGCTAACGTGGGTATCCGACTTAATTTGCGATGTTATCGCGGCCCTCTGCACACGAGGGCTTTTTTTTTGGCCATGGACGGCCTTATGTCGCGAAGGACAGCTCACTGCTACCCCATATCGAACAACAGTATCTCCGTCGACTCTCCGGACAAGCTCAGCTCGACGCCACCAGCTATTGCGACGCCATCGCCTGCACTCAATGGCTGGCCATTCAAGGACGCGTTACCGCCTGCAACCTGCAACCAAGCACGTCTGTCCTCTGCGACCGCATACTCGACGGTCTCGCCATCGTTCAACCGAGTCGCATAGAGATCCACATCCTGGTGAATAGTGACCGACTGATCACGACCGTCTCGTGATCCGATCAGGCATAGCTGGCCTTGCTTCTGTTCATCGGCAAAGTGCACTTGTTCGTAACCCGGTTGCAGGCCTTCTCGCTCCGGGATGATCCAGATTTGCAAGAAGTGTACGGACTCGCTGTCAGACGCATTGTATTCGCTGTGCTGTATGCCGGTTCCAGCGGACATGCGTTGTAGATCGCCCGGCACGATGACGGAACCGTTGCCCATACTGTCCTCATGGCGCAATCCGCCCGCCAGCACATACGAGAGAATCTCCATGTTCTGATGGCTGTGCGGGTCGAAGCCACGCGCCGGGCTGACCCGATCTTCATTGATCACACGCAAGCTGCCGAATCCCATGTGTTCAGGATCGTAGTAGTGCCCGAACGAGAAGCTATGGCGCGAGTCGAGCCATCCAAAGTTCGCTTTACCGCGGGCTTTGGCCAGTCTGATTTGCATCATCGCTGTCGCTCCTCATTGCTGCGTCTGGAGTAACGAGATGTGGACACCGAGTACGTTTTTCAATATGGACGACTTAAGCCGACGCGTGCATCCAACATCGAGTCGTGGCCGAATACTCAATATGCGCAGTTGCAGCTCAGATAGCCTAACGACTGCAGGACGCGTTGTAACAACCCGGCCGAGGTAACCGCGGCCATCGACTGGGTTCTTAATTGCTTCTACAGGATTGACCATGAAAATACTGAAATTACCAGCAGCACTTATCGCCGCCGCATGCCTGACTTCGGGTTGTGCGACACCGCAACAGACAACGCTAGCGGATGGCTCGGTGGCCTATCGAATCGACTGCGACGGGACATCACGCGGGCTTAACGCGTGCCTTGAGCGAGCGGGTCGTTCGTGTGGTGCCGCGGGCTACGTACTGATCGGCGACAACGGAAAGCGCTTATCCAGTGCGAGTAACGACAGCCAAGCATTGTTCAAGGACTTCGCCGGCGACAGAAACAGCATCCTGTTTCAGTGTGACGCCGACTCCTGACCTAGCGCAATAGCGACACGCCGTCTCAAGTCTGGGAGCAAATCGGCCTCAAACCACGGATTGCGCCGACGCCAGGGGCGATTGCGCGGGCTCGGATGCGGCAGAGCGATTGTGTCAGCCGGCAACTCGCGCCAACGCTGCACGGTATCCGTAACGCTACTGTGCGTCTTACCGAAGTGCCACGACTGGGCGTACTGACCGATCACCAATGTCAGCCTGATGTTGCGTAAGGATTCCAGCACTTCTCTGCGCCAACTTGATGCGCACCGCTTATCCGGCGGCAAATCACCCGACTTTCCGGTACCAGGGAAGCAAAAACCCATCGGTACGATCGCCACGTTGGCAGCATCGTAAAACGTGTCACGATCGATACCCATCCACGTGCGCAGCGTATCCCCGCTGGCATCATCGAAAGCCACGCCTGTCTCGTGGACGCGCCGGCCCGGCGCCTGTCCAGCGATCAATAGTCGCGCCTCCGAGGCCAGTTGCACGATAGGGCGCGGCCCCAGGGGCAAACGGTCTGCACAGATATCGCAGCGCCGGATTCTTGCCAGTAAACCGTCGGTTGCCTTGTCCGTTCCCATAGCACTGCCCCCCACATCAGACTGCTGATGCGCCAATTTATACCTGAAATACGCCTTTGTTAATGGCCACCGTATTTTTTGGCGGTACACTGTTCATCACCGCGGGTGGTGACACTGAGGGAGACAGCGTCATGGCAGCGAATGCGCAAATCGATTTATCGGATGTACACCAGTTCAAGCTTCAAGCACCGCTTGAGCAAGGTCGACGGTTCACCCTGATTCGCCGTGGACCATCCGCCAAGCGGGTCATCCTCTTCGTTCATGGCTTGAAGAGTAGCGCGGCAACCTGGCAGCCGTTTATCGAAGCTGCCTATGGGTGCCACGCCCTCAACGCTTGTGATTTCGCCGCATTCGAATACCACACCGCTTTTCTCGGTCGCGTCCGATTTCCATTTCGCAAAGTCGATGCCGAAGACTGGGCCCGCGTATTGGCCGACACCATTGAGCATCAATTGATCTCGCAGAATGACTACGATGACATCATCCTGGTAGGTCACAGCATGGGCGGGTTGGTTTGCAAAATGGCGATCCGCGATCTCGCGGATGAAGGCAACGTCGAAGCGATCGAGCACATCCACAGTGTATTTACCTACGCAACGCCTCACTTTGGCTCAGATCGCGCTTTCGCGCCGGTCGCCGCGCTCTCGTATGACGTCTCTTTCTTGCGCGCCAATAGCAAGCCCGTTCAGGCATTACAGCGATTCTGGAATACCCGTGTCGGAGCGGACAAGGACTTTCAACTACATGAGCGCGCGATAGTCAGCGCCAGCGACGAAGTGGTACCAGTCGTCAGCGGCAGCGGTGGCTTATCGCAAAAACATATCTTTCATGTCGCGACCTCACACACTGAAATCCATCGCCCCGAGAACGCAAATGATCGGCGCATCACCTGGTTCTGCCAGGAACTCGACCGCATCGATCGTCGATCGCATACCCGTCTGGTCGATATACATAAATTGCCGGACCCGACTTCCTACAACGCCGACAATGCCGATTTCTTTATCGCGCTGTTCAAGATGGTGTTCGTTCTGGACGGCGGCAGCGCCGATGGTGTCGATGTCGGTGATCAGTTTCAGTTGTTCTATGAACCAGAGCCTGACGATGGCGATATCCCTGCCACAACTTCACGCTCAGCGATTCCATGGAACCTGCTAACAGTGACACGTGTTGAAAAGCACCAGACGTTTGCCACGCTAGAGAACTTTTCCGGTGAAATCGCAATGCGCCGTGCGGAGCGCCTGGCCGATAAACTCGCGATTTCTCCGTTCAAGACACCAACATCGGAGCAGATCCAAAAACTCATTCACGGTATGTTCGACCATGCCGCAACACGCATCCCACGCGCGGAAACCAAAGCTGCGCAAGCAACCGAACGCGCGAAGCAACGGCTGCACGACGAGTCACGTGGCAGCAGTGCCTGGCAACGGGCCAACCACGACGTGCTGCAGTACGCCGAAGAGTTCCTCAACACGTATCCACAGTCTGCGCTGGCGGAAGGGTTGTATTTTGATCGCGCCTTTGCTTTAAAGACCTTAGGCCGCCTTGAAGAAGCGCAACATCGCTTTCAGCACTTTGTCGACCGCTTCCCGTTTTCTGTCAGCGCTCTTGGTGCACACAACCATCTTGAAGAGATTGAGTATCGAATGGCAGCCAGCGCGGCCCCCGATGATCTGTTTCGCGTGTTCCGGCTCGGCACATTTTTGATGGGCCATGGCGACTTTGTCGAAGGTGCGCATATAGTCTGGGACAAGCTAAGAGACCATATCGAGGAGATTGACAAATTTGGTCCGACGACACGCCTGGATTTATTTGCGCTATTCATCGCCGGAGATTTGATGGGTGAACGATTTGTCGATCAACGCGAGTTTTATGAGTGGTTGCGTCACTACCGAGTCGAACCCAACATGCAACAGCGCGTTCTGGAACGTATCCAGACCACCGATGAGCCAGACCGCGCCTTGATGCAGGCTTTGCATCAGCGCGTTGATGCTGATGCTGAGGCGCTACTGGCAAGTTTCTGACCCATACACCGGGCCGCAACACTCAGGTCAGTTTGTCCAGCAGTCTTCGTATCGTATCGTGATGCGGCGACCACGCAGCCAGCGCGGACTTTGCCCACGCCTCGACGCATTCACGATGCTGTTGCGGCGATGTCGCTGCCAACACACTGCCAACATTCCTCTCACCGAGCGACGATGGTGGCAGCAGCCAGCCGAAAGAGGTTTTGAACGCCACGACCTGTTGCTTAAGTGTCGGCAATGCGCTCAGCACAACATCGCGTTCGAAGTAAGCGATGAGACTAGCCAGATGCACATGCACTGACGAGATCGCCTGCGGCCCCTCAACACCGGGATGCTGTACCGCGTAGGCATCGACGGTTAACGCATGCGCCGCCATATAGCGCGGGTCGGAATACTCACGCGCTAACAACTCACCGTACTGTGCCCAGCAACCAGGCGTCGACAGCATGTAGCGATGTATCACACCAGGAGTGCCCGGTGCCGTCTCAACACCGCATGAGAAGCAGATTTCGGTCGACATCGCCTCGTAGGATCAGGCCAACATTGCCGTCAACGCTACGATGGTTGCTGCATCCGCGCAATACGTGGCAGGGATAGTTGCCTGATTCGTAACAGCAGGGCTTTAAGGGATGTCACAGGAGATCCACGATGGAGCCAGACTTGATTTTGGTCACACAGATCGCCGGCATTGCGCTCGGCAGTGTTCTGTTGTTGTCAGTGGCATGGGTGTGGGTGCGCAAGCAGGTCATGGGCGTAGGTGGTCTCGGCATGAGTGCGATCGGTATGGTGCTGATCAGCTTAACGCTGTGGCAATCGATCGAGCTCCGAGTATCTCGGGACGGCGTCGAAGTAGGACTAATTCGCGAGCTGGAACAACGCCTGACCGAAACGGAAGGGACATTGGAAGAAACGCGACGTGATGTCGCCCGCGTCGAAACACGTAATGTCGCACTCAACAGCACCGTCAGCGAGCTCAGAGAAATTACCGTCCTGCAGAATCGCGCCTATGAGGCGTTACGTCAGGAGCTCGACGACAAGAATCTGATTGACCAACAACGATTGACTCAATCGGACCTTCAGCAACGCCTGCGTGATCTACAGGTTATCGAACAGCCCTAGGTGAATCGGTCGGCGGCGTGATGCGAAATCCTGCCGTGACGTCATCGAGCAGATAGGCGTCGAGTTCGCTCGCAGGCATCGGACGCGCATACAGATAGCCTTGCCCGTAGCCACACTGCAATTCGCGAAGCACGTCTTCATCGGCGTTTTGTTCAATCCCTTCGGCGATCACTCGCGCCTGCATAGCGCGACCCACGGCAATAATAACTTCCAGCAATCGTCTTCTGACCTTGCCGCTATTGAGGCCATAAACAAACGAACGATCGATCTTGATCATGTCGAACGGATACTGATCGAGATAAGACAACGAAGAGTAGCCAGTACCAAAGTCGTCCAACGCCACACGAATACCCATCGATTTCAAAGTGGCGAACTTCTTGCGCACGGCTGCGCTACTGTCGAGCAGAATACTTTCGGTCAACTCGACGACGAGCGCAGAAGCCGGCAATTGTTGGGCGCTCAGGTGAGTCTCGATCATCGGTAGCAAATTCGGACTTGCGAAGTGCCGTGCCGAGATATTCACACTGACGCTGATATCCTGGTATTCGAGGTGTTGTCGGCGAAGCCTCGCCACCATCACCAATGCCTGTTCAATCACCCGTTCTTCGATCCGAATAATCAGATCGGACGACTCTGCGATTGGAATAAATTCATCCGGCGGGATCAAGACACCATCGGCTGACAACCAACGTGCGAGCGCTTCAAAGCCGACCGGACGATTGATTTCAAGCTCAACTATTGGTTGGAAAAACGGCACGATTTCGCCAGCATCCAACGCGCGCTCGAGTTTCTTTTGCAGACTGATGCGTTGTTGTGCCCGCGCCGTCATGCTCGGCTCGTAAAAAATCGCTTTGCCCTTGCCGAGTGATTTCGCCTCGTACATCGCCAGGTCGGCATAGCGCAATAAATCGGGACCATCGTTGCCATCACTACCCAACGCAACGCCAACGCTCGCGCCCGGCTCCCACTGTACGTCATCGATCACCAGTGGCTCCGCCAGCGCGCGCGTCACTCGCTGAATGACGGGCTCTACCGACTCACAACCAGCAACGGATGACAAGATCAACGCGAACTCGTCCCCGCCTAATCGGCAAGCAAAGTCGTCATCGCGTATAGCATCGAGTAGGCGTTGTGCAGTGGACTTCAGAAACGAATCACCCGCATCGTGGCCAAGTAGATCATTAATCGTCTTGAAGTTGTCCATGTCGATCAGCGCCACTGCCAGCGACCCACCGCCCATGGTCTCGATCTGTTGATTTAGGTGTTGCTGAAAGTGCCGTCGATTAGGCAAGCCGGTCAGACCATCATGATTGGCCTGGAAGCTGATGCGCTGCTCCGCTTCACGTTGTAGCGTGATGTCCTGAATAAAAGCGGCACGAACCGATTGATGACCGACGTCAACCTTTGAGATCGAATAGCTGCACAACAGGCGCGCCTGATCTTTGCGCCAAAGTACAACCTCACCCCGTTGACTGTCATCTTCGCGGGCGAAGGTCCACCCAGCATCTGTAGCACGCTGACGCGGTGTCAGGCCACGCGAGAACAACAAGTCGATCGGCTGCTGTAATGCTTCGTCAGCCGTGTATTGAAACATAGCCTGCGCCGCGGCATTGAAGAATGTAATGCGATCATTGTCATCGACCATAATCACCGCCTCGATGGCACGCTCTAGCGTCTGCAGCAACAGTAGATATTCAGCATGGGCATCGGTCATGTCACGACCGAGAAGGATGATGGAGGTGTCCGACACCCGGGACATACGGACGTCCAGTGTTCTCGTCGTCTCCTCATCGGCAACGAATGCCTTGGCGGCACCACTATCGGTGTCAACCATGTACTGCGCCAGCAATCGCTGAAACCAGTCCGGCGTGTCCTGCAAACACATCCCCGGCTTCAGGTTTTGCTCCAGAAACCGAAGTGTCGCGGCGTTGACCTGCACAGACTTAAGGCAGTCATTAGTAATTTGCACACGCAAGTCCGCTGCAATCTCAAGATCCCGGGTCAGTACGGACTCGGCACTGGCGAGCTCCTCCGACCGCCGAATCGTCGCCTGCAGGCGTTCGTTGACGGTGCGTAGTTCCTCGAGCTGCTGGGCTCGCGTAAACGCCATGTACAAGTGTTCGATCGAGGATTCGTGCGGCGCAAAATCCGTCTCTTTGAGTCCATGCGTTGTGAGCTGCTGCGGATCTTCGAGCCAGGGTGAACACAAGAACCAGAGCGTCTTGTCCCCTTCGGTCAAATATAACTGCCCACGCAGACGCATGCCGCTGTCATTCAACTCAACGAGGAAAGTAGTTTGCAAGTGGCGCAACAACTTGCTGCGATCCAGCTTGATGCGGGGGCTGATCAGTTTCGCGTAGTCAGTAAACGGCCGACCGACGGTAAGGTGAGGCAGCAGCTTTCTGGCAGACACGCCGGCATCCATGATTCGCAATTGTTGATCCAATCGAACATGGAATGGAAACAGCTGACTAACAAACTGCTCGAGCATGGTGCACTACGTCACGCCGTCAGACAGAATGCGAACTTCGAGGATATCCGGGTCGTCCAGCGTCGTCTTGGTTTCGAGGATTCGCACGGCGGCCTGCTGTCCGAACTTATCAGCCAAACCCCTGATCAGGCCAACGACCATCGGTACCAGCCCCTCACGATTGGAGTAATACGACACCTGAATCGTGCCGTCCGCCTGCGTCTCACAGGTGAAACTCGGCGGATCAAGATTAGGCATAGAGTTCTTGATGCGTGCATGCATCTGGTCGAGGTTGGACAGGAACTCTTCGAGTGTGTCACCGGACACCGTCATCAGCGGCCCGTAACCACTCTTGGACGTGAAACCGATCCAGTGATGACCGAAACCTTCCAGGAGGGTCTCTGCAGGAGTCGACAAAACCTCTGAGGCCGCAGCGACCAGACCCATGGTGACAGCGTCGTCGTAAGCCTGCATGCTCAGGAATTCATCGATATCGACCGCTGCTTTCGCCCGCACTTGTTGCCAGAGCGCTTCGCCACCCGCGCCGAGAACCATGTCCTTGATGCCTTGATTCACCAATCCGTACACACACGCCACCGCTTTCATCGAAAGTGAGGTTAGCGGCGAAACCGCGTTTTGCTTTAGCGCTACCGTACTGGCTTCGCGGCCGGCAAAGGTATCGAATTAGTCGGCGCGTACGACCTTGTTTTCGATGCGCCCAAAGATCGAATTTCCGGCGTCATCCCGCATCTCGATACCGACCGTATCCCCAAACGACATAAACGGCGTTTGCATCGATCCGGTCTGAATCTTTTCTATCATGCGGACTTCAGCAATGCAGCTGTAGCCGACCCCACCGTCTTCGATTTTCTTGCCTTCCCCGCCTTCGAATTTATTGGAGACAGTCCCCGAGCCGATGATCGCACCTGCGCACAATGACCGCGTTTTCGCCGCATGCGCGACAAGCTCCGCCATGTTGAACGTCATATCGGTCTTCACGTTGGCACATCCAAACGGGGCTCCGTTGTAATCGACCAACAGTGGTAAATCGATCGTATTGCTTTGCCAGGCAGCACCCAGCTCATCCGGCGTCACTGCCACGGGCGAAAAGGCTGACGACGGTTTGCCATGGACGAAACCGAATCCCTTACGGAGCTCGTTGGGAATCAAGCCGCGCAGCGATACATCGTTAACGAGCATCACGAGCTTGATATGGTCGGCAGCCGCTTCGGCGGACACACCCATCGGTACGTCGTCGGTAATCACCGTGAGCTCCGCTTCCATGTCGATGCCGTGTGCCTCGTCGATCGCAACAATGTCGTCTCGAGGCGCGATAAAAGTGTCCGACCCCCCTTGGTACATCAACGGATCTGAATAGAAGCTTTCCGGCACCTCTGCGTTGCGCGCCTTGCGCACTAACTCCACATGATTGAGGTAGGCAGAACCGTCCATCCAGGCAAACGCGCGCGGTAGCGGCGAAGCGCAAGCCGCTTCATCGAATACAAATACATTCGTCGCCGCTCCCGCATTGAGTTCAGCATATCGTTCCGCAAGACGCGGCGCAGTGTTGGCCCAATCATCGAGTGCTGACTGCATCGTCGGCGCAACATCCGTTGCATCGACCGCTTGAGAAAGGTCGCGTGATACGACGATGAGACGACCATCACGTCCCTGTTTCAATGAAGCGAGTTTCATAACGTTATCCGTATCTATTCGGTTTCAGAGGCGATTTTTTCGTGCAGCCAGGCCGCGTGGCGCGGCGCTTTTTTCGTGTCCGACCATTCTGCAAGCATGTCGGGCGCCACGGTCTTCAACGCGGCCATTTGCTCCGCGGTATGAATATCCGCAGCGAGCTCCAAACGATGACCGTTAGGATCAAAGAAGTAAATCGACTTGAAGATGCCGTGGTGTGTCGGGCCGAGTACATCGATGCCCGCATTCTCCAGGCTCGTCTTGGCAGCGAGCAATGCCTCCACGCTCGCCACGCGTAGCGCGATATGTTGTACCCATTCCGGTGTGTTGCGATCGCGATCCATGGCCGGTTGTTCCGGTAACTCAAAGAACGCGAGTACGTTACCGTGGCCTGCGTCCAGGAAGATATGCATGTACGGATCGTAAGCGCCTGTCGATGGCACATGGTCCTCTGCAATCGCGAGCTGAAAGTCCATGCCAAGATGCGTCGTGTAGAACTCGACGGTCTCCCTGGCGTCGCGGCATCGGTAAGCGACGTGGTGAAAGCCGTGCGTTTGAATGGTCATCAACTGGATTCCTTGGTGTCGAGGACGCCACGGCTGATTTGGTCGCGCTCAATAGATTCGAACAGCGCTTTGAAGTTACCTTCGCCGAAGCCGTCGTCGCCCTTACGCTGAATAAACTCAAAGAACACCGGGCCGATTTGCGGTATGCCGAAAATTTGCAGTAGCAAGCGGGAGTCGTTGTCGTCCGTACTACCGTCAAGCAGTATCCCACGAGTCTTCAACTCGCTGACCGTTTCGCCATGCCCCGGTAGACGCTCGTCGAGCATGTCATAATAAGTGTTCGGTGGCGCCGTCATCAGCTCCACGTTGCTCGCACGCAGTCGATCCACACAACGGTAGAGATCGTCGCAGGACAACGCGATGTGTTGAATGCCTTCGCCACGATGCTCGAGCAGGTACTCTTCGATCTGCCCTTTGCCCTCCTCACCTTCTTCGTTCAGCGGAATACGGATCTTGCCATCGGGCGCGGTGAGCGCACGCGATTTGAGGCCGGTGTATTCGCCTTTGATATCAAAGAAGCGGATCTCTCGAAAGTTGAACAGTCGTTCGTAATACTCGGCCCAATAGTCCATACGTCCGCGGTAAACGTTGTGAGTCAGATGATCGACGACGTTAAAGCCATGACCGGCCGGCTTTCGATCAACGCCATCAAAGTAAATAAAATCGATGTCGTAGATCGACAAATCGTCGCCGTACCGATCGACAAAAAAGATCGAGCCGCCACCGATCGCACGAATTGCGGGAATCGCAAGCTCCATCGGCGCAACATGCGTTTCTGCGACTTCAGCGCCGAGCGCAACCGCACGCTCGAACGCCGCTTTGGCGTCCTTGACTCGAAACGCCATGCCACAAGCGGAGGGGCCGTGTTCACGACAAAAATAGCCGGCAGGCGACTGTTTCTCGTAATTGGTGATGAAATTGATGCCGCCCTGACGCCACAAGAAGACCTCTTTGGAGCGATGCTTTGCGATCTTCATAAACCCGATCGCCTCGAAAATTGGCTCCAGCAGCCCGGGTTCAGGCGCCGAAAACTCAATAAATTCAAAGCCATCAAGGCCCATCGGATTGTCAAACAGGTCGGCCATTGAGGCACCCTCCCAGCAAGGAACAACAATTAGTTTCAGTCAAAACTAGTAGCTTTTAGTTGTTTTTGCAACTATTTTTTGGCGTAATAGACGGATGAAGCAACCGTCGCCCGCACGCATCTCACTGCACCAATTTTGGCCTTACCAGGTAACTGTACTGGCTGATCAGATCGCTCGCTATACGATGCAACATGTTCGAGCGGTGGCCGATTTCAACCAAAGCCAATGGCGGGTATTGGCAGCCGTTGCCGACAGACCTGGCAGTACGGCCGCTCAGGTCACTGAGATCACGCCGATGGACAAGACCCTGGTCAGCCGCGCGGTGAGCTCGTTAATCGCATCAGGACACATCACGAGAACGCTCGATACCGGAGATCGACGGCGATCAGCGCTCGCGTTGACCGAACTCGGCCAGCGTTGCTATCAGGCGATTGCTACGCGACTGAACGCTGCACTGGCTACGCAATTTGGCGACGATGCCGAACTGGATACGCTGCTTCGGCTGGTCAAGAGCACGGTTGCGAAGATGGCCGCCGGCGACGAGAAAGCGGTCGCTAAACCGCCACCACAAGCACCCGATTCAGCGGCATAAGACCCGGCTATTGTGCCGCCTCGCCAATAGCAGCTCGCTCAACTTTGGCTAACCACTCAAGGGTCTTGAGACGACTCTGTTCATTGGGATGCGCCGGGTCCTCATGAACGGACAGCACCCGCTGGAAAATGGCGCGTGCCGTATCGAGTTGCCCCATCTCAAGTTCCAACTCGCCAAGCGACGACAGCACGTTCGCGGTCATCGGATGACGTTCACCGCGATACGTCTCGCGTAACGTAATGGCTCGCTCGTAATGCTGGCGGGCTTGCGCGGTGTCGCCGCGAGCGCGCGCGACATGCCCGAGGCCGATCACCGAAACATCAAGATCATAGTGGTCAGCGCCATACTCGGCCTCGAGCGCCGCGATCGCATCTTGAAATTGTTCTTCCGCAGCATCCATTCTCTGCAACTTCAACAGCGTCATACCGTACCCTGCCCGTGAAAATGCCACGGTTGAATTGTCTGCTCCCAGCGCAGCGATTTGCCAACCGATCAACCGGTCGTACACATCCGCGGCCTCGCCATACCGTTCGAGCTTCTCGTAAGTCGTCGCCAGGCTGTACGTGATATTGAACAGTGAGGGATGATCCTCGCGCAGGTAGGATGAGCGAATCGCTATCCCACGTTGATACTGTGTCAGTGCTTCTTCGAAATGGCCGAGATCCCAGTCGACGAGTCCGAGTAAATGCCGGTAGTTGACGGTGCGTGGTGCGTCCTCGCCGTCATGTGCAATGACAATCTGCAGCGCTTGCGCAGCAGCGTCGCGCGCCGCCTGCATTTGCCCCTGCTCTCGCAGCAGACTCGCCTTGCTGTAAAGACCGTTCGCGAATGCCGGGTCTTCGGGGCCATATTCACGCTCAATGATCGGCAGCATTTCATCCAGATACGCTTGCGCGCCGTCGTTATCGCCAAGACGCGATTGGGTGTAAACCAATAAGCGCAGCACTTCGGCGATCGCCTTTCCGTCTTGCGGGCGTTGCGCACGGTACAATTCCAGCGCTTCGAGATAGTAGTCCTGCGCGCGTTGCCAGCGCTGGAATGACAACTGCACATTAGCCAGTTGTCGATGGGCGCTGGCGGTCTCGGTTGAGGCGCCGGTTTCGCGCTCAAAAATATCGCGCGCCTGCAGATAACGCGCTTCGGCATCGTCGTAGCGTGCGATGCTCGCGTAGGTACGCGCGATATGTTGCAGCACACGCGCATGGATCAGCGGTTGCTCACCGAGGCTATCGTCGACCTTATCAGCACCTCGATCCAGCACTTCTCGCACCGTTACAGTCTCTGCATCCTTGCGTCCCGCGCGGGTTGCCGCAAAAACATCGACCAGGAAATCCGTCACCTGGCGCGCGGCTTCACTTTCCTGCTGCGCGATGTCACGCTCTTCGGCGAGACGCTGCGTGTAAAAAGCCGTCAGGCCAACAATGCCAGACATGGTAGAGATTGTCGCCACGACGGCGACAGTATTACGCGCGACAAACTTACGCGTTCGGTACCAGAACGAATCGGGCCTCGCGAGAATCGGGCGTTTTTCGAGGTAATTGCGAATATCCTGCATCTGTGCCGCGACACTTGAATAACGTCGCTCCGGATCTTTTTGCAGACTCTTCAGAATAATGTTGTCGAGATCGCCCGCCAGTGACTTTCTGAGCAACTCTGGTGTCGCGCTGAAAGCGACACCCACATCGATCGACGATGATACGTCTTCCTGTGTTGGCTCTGTCACGACAGTACTCGGCCGCCGCGGGTCATCAGAAACGATCGCTTGTGCGAGCTCATAGGGCGAGTGCGTCGTCGCAGCATACGGAGAACGCCCGGTCAGCAAACGAAACATCAACACGCCCAACGCGTAGACATCGGTCGCTACGGACACCGGTTCACCGCGCACCTGCTCTGGACTGGCACACTCCGGCGTTAGTGCTCTCGCCCCGTCACGTGTCAATGCGGACTCGTCGAGCGCATTGCCCTCAAGAAGTTTTGCGATACCGAAATCCAATAGCTGCGGATCACCGCGCTGGTCGACAACAATATTGCTTGGCTTGAGATCTCGATGTACCACCAGGTTCTGGTGCGCGTAGGTCACTGCAGCACCGACGCGCAACACGAGCTCGAGACGCTCGCGAACAGTGAGCTTCTGCGTATTGCAATACGCATCGATTGGCACGCTGTCGATGTAGGGCATGACCAGGAACGGCACGCCCTCGTCGGTTGTGCCGCCGTCTATTAGTGCTGCGATATTCGGGTGTGACAAATTCGCCAGAATTTGGCGCTCGACGCGAAACCGTTGTACGGCTTCCGGGCCCAAGACGCGAGAGTTCATCAACTTGACCGCGACGTCCTGATCGAACTCGGCCGATTGTCGTTGCGCCAGGAATACGCTGCCCATCCCGCCGGTAGCGATACGTCGCTTGATCACATACTGGCCGACCGTGCTGCCGATCCAGCTATCGTGCACGGTTTCGCGTGCAGCGGTGACCGCAGACTCGATCGGAGAACGTAGAAAATCGTCATCCAACGTCGCGGCATTCAGCAACTCTTGAAGCGCCTTGGCATCGTCCGGATGTTTGTCGCAGAACGATGCGATGAACGCAGTGCGTTCGTCCGCGGGCAGCTCCAATGCTTTATGAAACGCCCGTTGTACCCGCCGCCAATTGTCTGCCACCACACTCCCCTTTGAATATCGCTGCACCGGCGATACTCGTCTTGACCATACCATGACCGATTTTGGTCTGTGCTAAACCAGTAAGCAGCAAAAGGGCAGAATCTAACCCATCAATCTTGCTTACTTGGCGTCAATGGCCGCAAACGCCTATGCTGAGTAATCAGTACCGGGGAGCCCATCCATGAGTTTTGTCTTGACGATTGCCGAACAAATCACGAGCGCACTCGACGGGATGATCGCTGAGATCAGCCCATCTGTGATTCGCAAACCCATGTACGGCGGGATTGTCTTTCAAAGTGATTCGCAACAACCCAACCGAATGGTCTGCGGCCATTTCACCTACAAGCAGCATGTCGGGCTTGAGTTTTCAAACGGCTACCTGCTCGACGATCCGCACTCGGTGCTGGAGGGTAAAGGCCAATTCCGTCGTCACATCAAACTACACAGCATAGACGACATCAAAAAAAAGCACGTTCGGGAGTACCTCGAACGTGCTTTCGCTAGCGATTGAGCGAGCGTTCCTACATTGGCGTCAGCACAAATGACATCGATTTGGTTTCGCCCTGACCAAGGTCTTCATACATGGTCATCGATTCCGTACCGTCATCATTGTGCGTGGCCACCGACCGCATTTTGTACGGTTGTCCCGTCACTGGATGCGTGCTGGTCCCTGTCATTGTGATGGTCTTGGTCGCTTGGTCAGCAACCCCCTTGAACAAAATGACCCCCGTCGACATGTTGTCTGTCCAGGTTGACCAAAAGGTGTTGGTGACGTTGTCATAGCCGGTGCGACCGAGCCCCTTGAACGGTTGCCCCATCACATTGCCTTCCCAGCGTTCGACCAGTACGCGGCCGTCGAGATCCATTTCGCGTTTCACGGTCATTTCGTTGGACATGGGCTCGCCCGGGCCCATGTACATTTGCATGACAGCGGTAAAATCCCCTGCCATCGCAGCCAGGCCTGCATGCGGCTGACCCGGTGTCGCGGCGGCCATCATCGCCTGCATGGCAGCCTGCTCGTCCATCGCCGGCATCGATTTCTCTTCATGATGTCCGGACGTCACGTTGGCCGCGACCAGGACCAATACCGCACTAATTATCAATCGGTTCATAACTCACCTCCCCAGATGAATGAATACTTAGTATACCGCCGCCGGAGCAGGATTTCCGGCACAACGACTCGCACGCACATGCCTCGACCGCTAGACTTAATAGTCTGCCGCCACCGGAGACGCACGATGACCCCTACGCTGTATCTTGGTCCCAGGAATTACTCCTCTTGGTCGTTGCGACCCTGGCTGGTGTTGAGATGGGGCAATATCAACTTCGAAGAACAATTCATCGCGCTCGATCAACCCGGCTATGGGCGCGGCCAAATTGTCGCGGTCAAGGCAGTTTCTCCGAACGGCAAGGTCCCCGCACTACAACACAATGGCACCACGATCTGGGATTCGCTCGCCATCAGCGAGTGGGCAGCCGAGCAAAATGCCGAATTATGGCCGCACGATCCTGCGGTACGCGCTGTGGCTCGGGCGGCGACTGCGGAGATGCACGCAGGCTTTGAGGGTATACGCCGCGAGATGCCGATGAACATTCAACGTCGCAAAACACACGATCAATGGTCAGAAGACACCGAACGCGATCTGTCGCGTCTGTTTGAGCTGTGGCAAAACTGCCGCACGACTTATGCGGACGTTGGCCCCTGGTTGTTTGGCACGCGCTCGATCGCGGATGCCTTCTACACACCGGTCGCCACCCGATTGCGCACCTATGACATCGGCCTGGATGACGTCTGCCAGGCCTACGTCAACACGTTACTTCAAGACCAGGACTTTCAAGCTTGGGAGCACGACTGCGTGAGCGATGTTTGGGATAAGCCCGGCTACCCGGTGCTCGACAAGTTGTACGACGAATGACGATCGGTCGGTTCAGCAGATTACTGATTGCGCTCTGCGCGGTTGTTGTCGCCGCCTGCAAACCGTCGTCGTCCGGCGGCAACTGCAGTTACTCCCCCGGTCATGAAATCGATGTCGCTATCATTACAGTCATCAGCGCCGAATATCAGGCCATGCGCGCCCATTTCGATTGCGACGCCCCCGCGCAAATGGCGGACAACCGTACCAACACGTTCGCATGGCGCGGCGCGCGGATCGCACGCGATGGTCAGCCACCGTTGCGCGTTGTGTTGGCGCTCGCTGGCGAAGCGGGTACGACCTCAGGCGCACTGGCCACGCTGGAAACTCTTCGCGTCTGGCAACCCAGAGCTGTCGTGCTGGCAGGCGTTGCCGGGGGATTCGAAGACTATGTATCGCAGGGCGATGTTGTTGTTACCCGCAGCGTTTGGGGCTTCGACTACGGGTCAATCGGCAAGTCTTTCTTGTCGCGACGGGATTGGATATTTCAACCGGACGCACGCTGGTTTCAGTTGGCCAGTGCATACGACGGCGACTGGCAGTCGCACGTCACGGTCAGGAAACCCATCCTAGGTCCACCGCCTGTGGTGCACACCGGTATCACAGCATCCGGCAACAAGGTGATTGAGTCGATGGATAGCGCCTTCGTCCAGCAGCTTCTGGAACAGCAACCGGATATCAGCTCGGTAGAAATGGAGGCCGCTGGGGCCTTCGCAGCATTGGAGCTGCTACGGCAACAATCCGATGCACCACCGCTATTGATGTTGCGCGGCATCTCGGACATTCCGACACCGGCATCCAACCTGTTTGGCGAGAAAAAAGAACGGGAGCTCTGGAAAGCGTATGCGGCCGACACGGTGGCCGCTTTTACGACCAGCTTTCTGCGTGACACGGGTGTGCCCGGCACGGTAGAACCACGTACTGGTGAAGCGCTGGATGCGTTGTTAATCACGTCTGACGCGACAATCTGCGAACAGTTGGCGGCCAGTCTCGGTGTTCAGCAACGCGCCGCACCGAGTACCACACTCGGTCGCATTGGCTCACGACGTGTGCTGATCGGGTGTGTCGAGAGACCCGTCGCAGGCGATACGATCGATGCATTGCTGCGGCAACATACGGCGCGCGCTGTCGTGCTGGTCGATACCGCTGTCGGCATTGGTAAGAGCAAGCCGAATGATGTCGTTGTCGGACGCCAATGGTGGCCATTTCGGTTGGAAGGCAGTACGGCGAAAACGACCCCGATACTGGCCATACGACACTCGCGCGCACTCGTGACCGCCGCCCAAGCGATCAATGTTGAAGGAGCATTCCCTGTTGCCTTTGGCGCCATCGCATCGGGCTCTCGTTTGCCGGCTGACGACGATATTGCGACAGGCTTCGCGTTACTGGACGCCAACCCACGCACGCGCGCGGTCGATGCGCACACCGGCCTGGTACAAGACGCTGTGGCGCGACACGCTGGTCAACAAACACTGTTCGTTAGCGTTCAAGGCATCGATCATGTGATCGGACTCCCTCCTGTCGATGACAACAAGGCCGCTGCGAATGCTGCCAACGTCGTCGAACATCTGCTTAAAGATCACTGGCCGCAGTAGAGACTTGTGACACCAATCAGCGCTTAGCATTGGAGAGGTCGAGCCCATTTTCGACCTCGATGTAATAGGTCGCAGTCTGTGCGGTGGCAAGCAACCGTAGACCGACAATGGACGTAGCGTCGGAAACCGAAATACGCCATCGGCGCCGACCATCAACAGACCGCATCATCGATGGCTCTGAAAACGACTGGCTATCGCTAGCCCAGGCGACCAGCACTTGTTCGAGATCATGCGAGCTCGTTGCCTCCAACTCCGTCGACTCAGTCACGCGGAGCTCAATCTCCAGATTGCCGTTCTTAAGCACACAGCGACCACCCGCATACCGACAGCCAGACGATGCGATCAATGGATAAGCATCGCCCTGCCGCGGTGGCTGCGCCTGTTCCCCGACCCAGAGGTCGACGGCAAACCAGGCGACCACAGCCAACAGTGGCGCGATTAACAGCGCAGCAACGATATGTCTATTGGCGAGCATTCACACCGCGGGTTAGTGGCCCGTCGCGGCTCCCGCACCAGCAGGCACTCGAATATCCTGGACCAACGCAACGACATGATCCTGCGGCGGTGCCGTCAATCTGGAGACGACGATCGCGACCGTAAAGTTAATGATTGCACCGATCGCACCAAACGCATTCGGTTCGATACCGAAGAACCAATTGGGCGGTAAATCGCCGAGGAAGGCGGTGCTCGCGATAAACATGATGCCTTTGTGCTGGAACACGTAGAACAATGTGACACCGATGCCCGCGACCATGCCGGCAATCGCGCCTTGCTTGTTCATGCGGGTCGAGAAGATCCCCATCATCAATGCCGGGAAGATCGATGAGGCGGCCAACCCGAATGCCAGTGCCACCGTACCGGCGGCAAAGTCTGGCGGATTAAAGCCGAGGAACCCGGCCGCACCGATCGCGCCCGCCATCGCAATGCGACTCGCGAGCAATTCCTGCTTCTCGGTGATGTCCGGCTTGAAAACGCCTTTCAACAGATCGTGAGAAATCGCCGACGAAATCGCCAGCAACAAGCCAGCAGCGGTCGACAACGCAGCGGCGAGCCCGCCTGCCGCGACCAGTGCGATAACCCAATTCGGCAATTGCGCGATCTCTGGATTCGCCAGCACCATGATGTCGTTGTCGATCTTGGCCACCTCATTCACCGCTGGATCGGCGGCATAGCGAATGCGCCCGTCGCCGTCGCGATCATCGAACGCGAGCAGGCCGGTCTTCTCCCAATTGCTGACCCAGTCGGGTCGGGATTCGTACAACATGTATTCGCCCGGCGCGGGCTCAAGCGTCTGCATCAGATTCAAGCGCGCCATTGCTGCGACAGACGGTGCTGTTGTGTAGAGAATAGCGATGAACAGTAGTGCCCAGCCAGCCGACGTACGCGCGTCCCGAACCTTGGGCACGGTGAAAAAGCGAATGATGACGTGTGGCAGCCCTGCCGTGCCGATCATCAACGACATCGTGTACATGAACATGTTGGTCAGGCTGAGCCGCGCGTTGGTCGTATATTCCGCAAAACCCAAGTCCATGACCATCTGGTCGAGCTTATCGAGCAAATAGGTTGACGAGCCCACCAGCGTATCGCCGACGCCTAACTGCGGTATCGGGTTGCCGGTCAGATTGAGCGAGATAAAAATGGCAGGGATCGTGTAAGCAAGGATCAACACACAATACTGAGCGATCTGCGTGTAGGTGATGCCTTTCATGCCGCCCCAGACCGCATAGAAAAAGACAATACCCATACCGATGCTGAGACCAAGATCGTAGTCGACCTCGAGAAAGCGAGAGAAGGCCACACCGATGCCTTTCATCTGGCCGATCACATACGTAATCGACGCGATAATGAGGCACACGACCGCCACGATTCTAGCCGCGCGACTGTAGTAACGATCCCCGATGAACTCCGGCACGGTGAACTTGCCAAATTTTCGTAAGTAAGGTGCCAACAACATGGCGAGTAATACAAAACCGCCGGTCCACCCCATCAGGAAGACAGAACCGCCGTAGCCCATGAATGCAATCAGGCCCGCCATCGAAATAAAGGATGCCGCCGACATCCAGTCGGCTGCCGTCGCCATGCCGTTGGCGACGGGATGCACACCGCCACCGGCGATGTAAAACTCTTTCGTGGAACCCGCACGCGCCCAGATTGCGATGCCGATATACAGCGCGAAGCTCGCGCCGACGACCAGATAGGTCAGCGTTTGCAAAGACATCGCGGCGCTATTCCTCTACACCAAATTGTTTGTCGAGTCGTGACATGCGCCAGGCATAAAAGAAGATCAACGCGACGAACGTGTAAATCGAGCCTTGTTGCGCAAACCAGAAACCCAGTTTATAGCCGCCCAAACGGATATTGTTGAGTGGCTCAACGAGAATAACGCCGAAACCGAAACTGACAACAAACCAGACGACCAGACACCCAAATACAATGCGCAGATTGGCGCGCCAGTAATCCTGCTGTGTGCTCATGTTCCCCCCAAGAACGTTGACGCTAGACTTCCTTGCGACCGGCGATCAGGTTGTCGACAACACCCGGCTCGGCCAAGGTCGATGTGTCACCCAAATTGCCATAGTCGTTCTCAGCAATCTTGCGCAGGATACGGCGCATGATCTTGCCCGAACGAGTTTTTGGAAGCCCGGGTGCCCATTGAATCACATCAGGGGTCGCAATCGGTCCGATTTCCTTGCGGACCCATTGCTTTAACGCGGCACGCAGTTCATCGCTGGGTGTGATGCCCTCCATCAACGTCACATACACATAGATGCCCTGGCCTTTGATGTCATGCGGATAACCAACGACCGCTGCCTCTGCCACGCTGCTGTGTGCGACGAGTGCAGACTCCACCTCGGCTGTGCCCATGCGATGACCGGACACGTTCAGCACATCGTCCACACGGCCGGTGATCCAGTAGTAACCATCCGCATCGCGCCGCGCGCCATCGCCCGTCGTGTAAACGCCGTCAAAGGTAGAGAAGTAGGTTTCGATAAATCGTTGGTGGTCGCCGTAGACCGTGCGCATTTGGCCGGGCCA
>JBCCBP010000041.1:0-31707 GCA_039033995.1 Pseudomonadota bacterium
CGTTCGACCGGTTACCTCCCTGCCCGAACCGACATGCACAGCGAGATCGATCGCAACGACCGGATCGGAGCGATCGACATGAAAGATGACATCCATGCCGTTTTCGAGCGTGAATTTCTCGAATGGCAGCGATAGCGCGTTCGCATCACTGTCATTGGCGGCCGTTTCACCGGTCTCTTGGTTGATGTCCAGATTGCTGCAACCGCAAACCGTGATGACCAGACAGACGGCCACAAAACGCAAATGACGCATGAAAAAATCCTGTGTGAGAAAGCGATGAGTGGGAAGTGTGACGGAAACCGAATCAACGGTGCAAACGCATCGTCTTGACGCGGTTTGGTTTGCTTCTTTATCAAAAACCGATAAGAAACAATGTTATAACATAACATTCGTTGCGCGCATTATGAAAGATGTTGTGATTTGCGTCACAGACCACGAAAAAAAGTTTTCGGCCAGTGTTCCAACCAATGCACATAAGAATCATCAACTTATATTTACGCACGAAACTTTCGGTTCGACGTTATGTGAAAACGCCTTGATTTGTCAGGGTTTGTCCACCGGTCCGCTTTTACCAAAAACAGCATTCGATGGTACGCTCGAAGGGCGTAAAAACGATAGAAAACGAAAACTAAAACACATCAAAAAAAACCTCATTGAGCGATACGCGCGCACTGATCTAATGCTGCTTGAATCCCATACAACGATGCTGATCTTCCTTGCATGGATTCAAGGGGCGATCAACGGCACCTGATACGAAAGCGATCCTGCTTTCCATCTCGCCAACCGGTGCGCGCTGGCTTGTTTCAATGCCAAACTGGAGGAGCACATGTTGGAGAGAAACCCCAAACTAACTGAGCACAAGCGAGTGAGTTCGCGCGTGCTACTCGCAGCGGTCGCTGCGTTGCCATTTGCGGCAACGGCAGCTAACGCCGCCGAGCTGCTGACGGGCGAAGCGATCACGCCTGATTATGCAGCGATGGAAGCCTCGAAAGTTCGCGCACCGAATGCGTTCGTAATGCCGAATTCACCGATCATCCCGGATCCGCGCCTCAGCATGCTGACACCGGGCACCTCGGCGAACGAAGGCTACTGGCAGGCGTTGAAGCGCGCGAAAGCGCAAACCCGTCTCGATGCAGCAGCCGCCGGCGGCCCTGTCGCCTCCGCTGCGATCGACCCCACCACGACGCCGATCGAGTACACCGAAGAAGAAGGTGAAGAAGGCGCGAACGACAGCTTTGACACTGCCGAGCGCATCAAGAAACTGCGGACCGGCAAAAGCCGTAAGAAAAACACCGCGACGGTGACCGGTTCTCTGGGCGAAGGTCTGATCATTCGCGAGCTGGTTCAGCAGGAAGACGACGGTGCCATTCCTTTGGCACTGCAATCCGGACTGACCGCCGGCCCAGACGGCATTAGCTTCTCCGGTGTCATTGGTGATGGCCCTGTGCCCGGCGTGGTATCGGATTTCGACATGGTTGCGGTCACGCTGCCCGCAGGCACGACGTTTGACGTGTCAGTGGTTACGCCGGAACCTTTCGGCGATCTGGATCCGGTGGTCTCGTTCTATCTGACTGACGGTACGTTGATCTTCCAACAAGATGATGGCGGAGACGGCTTTGACACGTTCGTTACG
Organism: Pseudomonadota bacterium; assembly: GCA_039033995.1. GTDB lineage: Bacteria > Pseudomonadota > Gammaproteobacteria > Steroidobacterales > Woeseiaceae > CALBPI01. The sequence goes on from JBCCBP010000041.1 coordinate 1,634, forward strand.
CTGACGGTTGGTGCTAACGATCTTGACCTAGTGTTGGCGATTGGCGGCTTCGGCGCGTTCGAACCGGCTGACCCATTCGATTCAACGTCGGGTTCAGCAACCGGCCAGATTGGGTCTGAAGGTACCTACGACTTTACACTGCGCGCATTCCCAGTGGGTGCCGGCGGTGATGTCGATTTCTACACGTTCAAACTCGACAAGGGTGATGTTCTGGGTGCCGCGGCACGTATCGAAGGCAACCCGGTTCTTGAAATCTTCAACATGAATGGCGATTTCGAGAAGGGCGTACAAGGCTTCGGTAGCTTTGCGGTTCCAGCGAGTCCACTACCGATCGACGGTAACGGTGCGATCGACTATGTAGCAGAAGAGAGCGGCACCTATGCGATCGCGTTGAGCGGCGGCTTTGGTCCGTACGAGTTGGATCTCGGTATCTATCGTCCGGGCTTCGAAGAACTCGGTCGCCGCGTACAGCTGATCTGGCTGGACTACAACGGCGGCCCTGTCAGCAAAGAGCCTTGGTTCGGATTCCCGCTGGTCACAGATCATTCACCGTTCAGAAGCTTCCTACCTGCGTGGGAATTGCCGGACACCGACAATGATGTACGTCGTATCACGAACCGCATCACGGCCGACGTCCGCGACAGCCTTGAAACGGAACTCGAAGATTCAGAAGAAAACCCGAACTCCGCGGTCGCTGTCATGGCGAACGACGGCACGGGCGTACCGAACTTCTTCGAGCCGCTGGTCGATCAGGGCAGCTTCACGTTCTTTGGCACAACCTTCGACGTCAGCGTTGTTGAAGTGTCAGGCACGATCGACGAGTCCTTCATCAGCACGATCGGTATCGCATCAACCATCGACCCGGGTAACTACGAGTCGCAAGATGCGGCACTGGTTCTTCTGGATATCCTGAGTGCTCCGCCGACGCCTGGCGTTAGCGCGAACAACACGTTCTCGCTGAACGACGTTGTGCTCGCTGAGGGTGTGACGAAGGAAGATCTGGTTGTGACCGCACTGGCTAACGTCATTGCTCACGAGGCCGGACACTATCTCGGTAACTTCCACACCGATGGCGTGTTCAGCACCGATCAGAACATCATGGACGAAGGTCCGGGTGGACTGTTCAACCTCGCGGGTATTGGCGCCAGTGGCATCTTCGGTGCAGAAGATACCGTCGACCTGGCATTCATCGATGATACGTACTCGATCCTGGAAGGCTTCCAGGGCGTTGAGAACACCACGGTGAATACCGCCTATGCGCTGACCTTCACGAACAAGAAGGAAATCAAGCGCGACTAAGCCTTGGCGGCTGCAGCAGCGATCGTTCGCTGCTACGGCTCAAGGAAACGAGAAGACGCCTCCGGCAACGGGGGCGTCTTTTTTTGTGCGCTAGATGAGAAGCGGTATCTCCGACGTCCGGGTAGCGATTGGCCAAAGACGGCACTGATCAGGCGCTGTCAGAGATCGCATGACCTGGCGTGACGTCATACGCTAGTGCTTGTCAGTTTGCAGCCGCGATTCCTTGTAGCGCAGCCATCCGCGATACTGCTGACTAAGTGGCGTGGATGAGTCCAACGCTTCGAGAATGTCCGGCATCACGCGCAACGCGGCAAGTTCTGGCGCATTCAACAACACGATGACACCGTCTCTGGTTTCTGTGTTGATGCCCAAAACGGTGAGAACGGAATAGTCGTGGCCTCCGTGCGCAATCAACTGGTTGTCGCCATAGTTGAGGACTTCCCAGCCCAAACCATAGCCTTGCTCCAAAGGACAGCCATCCACACCCGGCGTGTCGCAGAAAAACAAGGGGCGATCCTTGATCGACTGGACGGTATTGCGATCGGTAGCGAGAGCGGCGCTATAACCGTCGGCGTTGACCACTGAAATCGCAAACTTAGCCAGACTTTCCACCGTCATGGTCATATTGCGAGAGGTGCTGTACGTCCCATCTTCCGGACACCTGTTCGAGATGACGAGACAGTGATAACCCCAATCGGTTCGAAACTCGCCCGTATCATTGTCGACACTAAGTGCGACGTTCACAAAATTGTCTTTGCTGTAAGCGAACGACGCATCGGTGATACCCATCGGCTCGAAAACCTCCGCCTGCACGAGTTCTGTAAATGACGTGTCCAGTTTCGCCTCAACATAGCGCATCAGATACTCGAAACCTTCGCCGGAATAACCGAACGCTGTTCCAGGGTCGGCTAAGAACTGAAGCGTACCGTCGGCAGTGCGACTCCGACGACTGGGAAAGCCTGTTGTGTGAGTCAGTACCATGCGAGGCGTTATCCGGAGTGCCCGCGGATCACTCAGGAGATCGGGATCCACCCAAAGGTCACCCATCGGTTCATCAAGGTTGAGTCGCCCATCATGAGAAAGGCGCAACACCGTTTCGGTCGACACCACCTTGGTGATCGAACCGGTATCGAATTGCGTTGCCGAGGAGGCAGGCGTGCCTGGAGACTGTTCGCCATAGTAGCCGGCCCATGCGAGCGCCCCGTTCTCGATGAGACCGACGCCTGCCGTTTTGACGTTCTGGCCGCTCAAGATTTCTCGGATCCTGGCATCCAGTGTCGCCCTCTTCTCGGCAGCAGATGGCGCAGTGCGCTCTTGAGACTGACCACTCAGTGCCCAAACACAGCCGAGCACCAGAATAGCAGTCGTTGAACGGGAATAGAGTCTCGATGTTGGCATACCCTTGACCTGCTTGGATCGGGCCGGTGTTGGCAATTATGTCGACGGCTCAATGACGAGTGCAGTCTCTAAAACGGTTGCGAACGACTGACACCGCCGGACGACACCTGAACGTCTGTCGACATCGGCGACGTAAGTAACACGGCGATATCCGCGACGAGATGCTCGATCGCTGTTTCGCTGAGCCCGTTGTAGATGCCACGAATGTGACCACGCCGGTCGATCAGCAACACATTCTCGGAATGCAGGAAATTATCATTTGACTGCGGTTGACCTAAATCCTCATTCGCGAAGTAGGCGCGCTGCGCAAAGTCGTACAGCGCATCACGGTCACCTCGTAACAGATGCCACTTACCGGGCTGAATGTCGTTGATGCGCGCGTACGCCTGTAGCACCGCCTCTGTGTCGACCGTCGGTCGAATGGTATGCGTCAGGATCACGACATCATCCTCGTTGGCATAGGCGGTCTGTACGGCCTGCAGCCGGTCCCGGATCATCGGGCAAATGCCGCTACAGGTAGCAAAGAAGAAGTTAGCTACGTACACCTGCCCTGCGACATCGTCCTGGTTAACGATATCGCCGTGCTGGTTCCGGAATTCGAAACCCGGGATACGATGAATGTTCTGGCTCTCTGCTTCTGCAGCCGTCAGCCAAAGCGGTGTGAACGCGGCATCGGCATAGTAAGGCAAGGCTTCCGTCGCGACGACCGGCGTCGTAATCAGACCGACAGCCACCGCTGCCACAATGGCCGCCTGTTTACAGGCGCGTTGCGGACGCTGAAACCACTTGTTCGTCATTGAGCTCAATGCAGAGATTGGAGTTTTGTAAACCATATGCCCTCCCGTGGCGGATTTCGAAGTTACTGAACAATTTGCCGTTGCGACGCCAGCCAAGCTGCAGACCCTCGGGCTCACCGAGGCGATACTGGCGACGCTTGAAGCGTTCACCACTGCGATACCAGCTCCAGCCAATACCGTCCGCCACGCCCGCGACATAGCGCGTACGCGATCGTGGCATAGCGTTTGCCCACCAGGTCTCTGTCAGACCATGTCGCTTGCCTGATGAAAAGCGAGCGCGAAGCGCGAGGACTCCGTTTGGAAACCAGATGCTGAGCTGCCCGTGGCGCTTTCCTTCCCGAAACTCAGCCCGCTCAGCGATAGTGCCGTCTACGAAAGTCCGTGTTGCGACGCCGGTGAACGGTGAGTCGTTGTAGCGTCGCAGGCCCTGACGTCGATCCATCTGGAGGTCTGTCAGCGCGACTACTGGAGACGAGACTCGATTTGACCCTATCGACAGTGCCGGTAAGCTGATCAGTACAAGCAAGATGAGCCGCGGCAATACCCTCAGTCGCGCTTGTAGCAACAAGGCCGGCATCAGTTGGAAACACGGTTCGGCGTTCCCTGATAGTCCTCCGGGAACAACAGGTAGTAAGCGCCAAGATACGGTTCATTCTTGACGTGATAGTGATACTCGGACACGCCATTGGAATGCTGCGTCACACCAAAATGCCCGCCGGAGGCATCGAGGTCATCCGGATAGCTGCCCGGCGTGGCATAGCAATAACGGCCGTACAGAAAAAACCCATCCGCCATTACGCCGATCAGTGCATCGTCGTTGAAACTGATCGCCTGCGGCTCCAGATGGTAGTGATAGGTGCTCGGTCCGGTATGCGCACCATTGCGATCAAAGCCGGAAATGACGCCGATATTCAAATCGATGTTAGGCCCTTCCTGATCATTGAATATCGGCACACCACTGACCGCGATGCCTACCGGACCCAACGACGTGGATGATGAGGTGGCCGCGAGGCTGGGACTGGTCGGCACGGTCAAGGTAAACAGATTGACGTAGTCTTCGATGTAACCAGGCGACATGCGGGATTCATCGGTGATCGCCGGATCCGGCGCGACATAAAAGCCACTGGCATTGTTCGGATTCCAGTAGGGCGAGGTATGATTCGGCCGTCCGGTTGCTTCCAACGTCACATCATTGCCGTCCAATGCGACCGTCACGTTGCCATCGAACCATAGATAAGCATCGTGCAGCTCACCGGGCACGCCGGCGTCACCCTGCACGGCACCGCCATCATCGTCGTCGCCTCCGGCCTGAGTGTCGTCATTAACGCTGGTGCTGCCGCCACCGCCGCATGCCACCAGCAAGGCGAGCGGCGCGATCCACAGCGTTCGTTGCATTGTCTTACAAGCGTCCCCAATCACATTGCACCTCTTCGTGTTGTCCCTCATGTCGAGAAACAAGTTACGGGTACAGAGCTTTAGAACCGTCAGTGCTTTGTAAAGAAACCTGAAGAATTATCGACAACCGACAATCTCGATCCTCGCGGCTAAATCAGACTGAAAAGGACTTCGACAACCCGCGAGACAGGAACGCCGCGTGCTGAATCCGGTACCATGGCGGCATGAAACGATGGTTACTACTAGCCGCATTATTGCCGGTTGCGGCGATGGCCGCCGATGCTGAGATACCTGGCTTTGACCCCGCCAACAGCCCGGCTATCAATGGTCGCGCGATCGCGGTCGAGGCTGCACGACGTGACGACGGCTTTGGCGACTCGAGCGCCGCAATGACGATGGTTTTGTTCGATGGGCGCGGCAACAGTGTGCAGCGGGCGATGCGCAGTCTAACACTTGAACAGAGCACCGACGGTGATCGCACGATCCTCTACTTCGAGGATCCCGCCGATGTCCGCGGCACAGCGTTCCTGACCCACAGCCATGCTGAGCGCCCGAACGACCAGTGGCTGTATCTCCCCGCCTTGCGTCGTGTGAAGCGAATTGCGTCCAATCAACGCAGCGGAGCATTTATGTCGAGCGAATTCTCGTACGAGGATCTCGGCAACGACGAAGTCGACAAATACACTTACCACTACATTGGCGAGGTTAGTCTCGACGGTGTGCCGTGCTACCACATCGAACGGAAGCCCACCGACAAGTCCGGCTACAGTCGACAGGAAGTGTGGCTTGACCGCGAGGCGCTGCGACTGCAGCAAGTGCACTACTACGACCGACGCAACGCATTGCTGAAGACGCTTGCGGTCAGCGATTTCACATTGCATCGCGAGCGTTTTTGGCGGCCCGCTCGTATGCATATGATTAATGTGCAGACGGGCCGAGAGACCGTCCTGACGTGGGAAGACTATGCGTTTGGACAAGGCTTGAACGCGCGTGAGTTCGAACCCGGTGCGCTCAACGATATTCGTTAGCGCCGTCGCGTTCGCAACGCTCGCGACTACCAGCAACAGCGGGGCCCAATCGCGCTGGGAATCCGAGGTCAGCGCGCAGGCACGCTGGTTTATTCAGGCCACCGATGATCCACGTCAGTCGAGCCAGGATTATTCAGTGGCCGCCGCTACTCGCTGGACGTTCGATTTCGATCAACGCAAGCAACGTTTTTCGCTGGCGGTAAACGGTCGTCTGGATAGTCAGGATGGCGAGCGCAGCCAGTGGGATATCGGTGAACTAAACTGGCGCTATCGTTGGCGTGCGGCGGAACTTTCCATAGGTATCGATCGGGTTTACTGGGGCGTGACGGAAGCGTTGCAGCTTGTCGACACCATCAACCAGACCAATCGCGTCGACCGCCCGGACGGGCAACAAAAACTGGGACAACCAATGATCCGCCTGGCGTTACAGCCGGGTAGCTCGGCGTGGGAATTTTTCATCCTGCCCGTGTTTCGCGAGCAGCGACTTCCCGGCAGTCGCGGGCGGTTGCGAGGCCCGCTGCAACTCGTCGAAGACGCAGCGGTGTATGAGTCGCGCGACGGGCGTCAGCATGTCGACCTGGCAGTCCGCTACTCGGGCTACGCAGGCAACTTCGAATGGGCGCTGTCGCATTTCATGGGCACATCGCGCGCCCCTCTGCTTCAGTTACAGCCGTTCGAAAACCCATTGCCGCTACCCGTGCTCCAACCGTTCTATTACCTGACCGATCAGACCGGTTTGGAGCTCACCTGGGTCGCCGGGAGCTGGCTCTGGAAACTGGAAGCGATCTCGCGACGAGACGACCAGCAGCGCTACTTCGCCGCTACCGGGGGCTTCGAGACGACCTGGTTCGGGGTCGGCGGAAGCAGTCTGGACCTAGGCCTGATAGCGGAATACCAGTACGACGATCGCGACAGTAACCGGTTGTTGCAGAGTGTCAGTGTGGCAAACGATGATCTCGTGCTGGGTGCACGCATCACCGGCAACGATTTCGCGGGCACCGAATGCCTGTTGCTGTACAGCTATGACCGACGTAGCAATGGACGCATTGCAAGCATTGAAGCGTCCCGTCGATTCGGTGCTAAATGGCGCGGCGCCATTGAGGCGCGATTTTTCTCGGGACAATCTTCTGTCGACGCGTTGTCCGTTTTCAGCGACGAGGATTTCTGGCAACTGGAGTTAACCCGCTTTTTCTGAGGCTCGCTGCCAACGATAGACGCGTTCGACCATCCGGGTCACGCCGCGTTCTCGAAATTTCGGCGCGCCAACCAGCACATCGTGTTCGGCTATGCTGTCTATCGTAAGACTGGACGCATCGGCAAGCCCGCGCATTTCATCATCGGTCACCGAAAAAGGCGGACCTGACATTTCGGCCTGCGGGTAGTCCACAGTGATTGTCAGTCCCTGCACATCGGGCGGCACCAGCGCGAGCAGATGTCGCTGGTAGACAGGCCTAACCGACTCCGGTAGCGCGATCAGTGCAGCGCGGTCGTAGACGAGACGCGCGCCGCGCACATGTTGTGCGGACAGCGCGAAAAAGTCGCCAACAAAAATACACAGATTCTCGGCCTGCCAACAGGACAAATCACCGTGCTCGGTGACGGTCGGCGCAAGACCCGCTTCCGCAAAGAAATCACGCACCGCAATCGGCGACAACTCGACACCGATCACGCCTGCATGGCGCTCGGCGAGCCAGAGCATATCCAGCGTCTTTCCGCAGAGTGGTACAAACACAGCAGACGACGAATCTTGAGTCAGCGCGGGCCAATGCGCGAGCAGATGCTGATTCGTTGCGTTTTCATGAAAACCGATACGACCGTCCTGCCAGCGGGATAACCAAGCGTCATCAGACATCGCTGTCGCTCCGACCGAACTGGCGCCGCAGTCGATCCAGCGTTTTTTCAAGCCCCGCGCGCGCTTGGCTGAAGCGATCACCCTGCAGCTCCTGGCTGAGGTATTGTTCGACCTGGGCAATGACCTGATCGACATCGCCTTCGGGTAGTCCGGAATCCACTTCTGACCGCTCTGGCGCGGCGCCGAACAGATTGATTTTGCGCTCCGTCTCTTTACCGAAAGCCACAACGTCATAGAACTCACTGCCGGCTTTATCACCGGGTTTTATCAGACTCATAACGGTGGCGATCAGCGATACAGGAATCAGTACTACGTCTCGCAATCCATCGATGATGAGTTTGATCTGAAAAGCGATGGCATCGCGAATCAGCGTCTTCTTGTCGGGCATCGCATCATTGTCTGACATTTGTTCGGGTTGTTCAGTGGGGGTCTCAGTCACAAACTTGCCTTTGTGGGGGGTGGGAACGCTGGCCACGTGCCAGTCCAATTGGTAGGGTAGCTCGTGTTTTTGCGGTCGGACAACCCATACGCATGTCGCGCTATATCAATGAACCTCAATTCGATCACGCCGACGAACAATCCATCGGCTTGCTCGTCGTCAATCTGGGCACACCGGATGATCCCTCACCAAAAGCCGTACGGCGTTATCTCAAGCAATTCTTGTGGGATCCGCGCGTCGTCGAGCAACCCCGCATCGTCTGGTGGCTGATACTGAATCTAATCATTCTCAATATCCGGCCGCGACGATCCGCAGCGGCTTACAAGAAAATCTGGACCGACGACGGATCACCGTTACTGTTGTTCAGTCAGCAAATCGCCGACGGCGTTGCTGATCGTGTCCGTGAACAGTCAGGCAGCCGTGTCGCCGTTGCACTCGGTATGTCCTATGGTTCGCCATCCATCCCCGATGCGCTGGAAGCCCTGCGTCAGCAAAACGTACGCAGGCTCGTCGTGCTACCGTTGTACCCGCAGTATTCAGCGACGACGACCGGTACCGTATTCGATGCCGTCACTCAAGCGTTGTCCAATCAGCGTTGGGTACCGGAACTCCGATTTATCAACCAGTTCCACGATCGACCGGACCTGGTCCAGGCGCTGGCCGACAGCGTTCGTGATCACTGGCAGACGCACGGTCGCGGAGAACGTTTGCTGTTTTCGTTTCATGGCATACCGCAGCGTTATTTTCGCGCCGGGGATCCGTATCACTGCCAGTGTCAGAAGACCGCGCGATTGGTAGCAGACAACCTCGCGCTAGCGGATGACGAATGGGCGGTATCCTTTCAATCTCGGGTCGGTCGGGAGCCCTGGTTGATGCCCTACACCGACTACACGCTCGAAGACTGGGGCGCCGAAAAGGTCGGTAAGATCGATGTGATTTGTCCCGGCTTCTCAGCGGACTGTCTCGAAACACTCGAGGAAATCGCGCTCGAAAACCGTGAACTGTTCATCGAAGCCGGTGGCGGCGACTTGCGCTATATTCCCGCGCTGAACGATTCGGCGGGGCAGATCGATGCATTGGCGAATCTGGTGCTCGAAGTAACGGGCAATTGGCATGCCGCCTTAGCCGAGTTTAACGACATGGTGAGTGAAAGCGCAGCCCGTGCCGACGCTCTGGAAATGCCCGCCAACGCTGAATGACCAGCATGTTTCTGGAAATCGCACTAGCGAGCGATGAGCTGGTCGCGTCATTGCAATATTACCGCGCGCTCGGCTTTGCGGAACTGGCCACTAACGACGCACGCGATTATGCCTACGCGGTCGTTACCGATGGGCGTATCGTGCTGGGGCTCCACGAGCGCGCCTTCGATGCACCGACGCTCACGCTGACACAACCGGACCTCGCCAAACATGCACTAACCTGGAGCGAAGATGTCGCGCTGCGACATATGCAGATCGACCCGGATAGTTTTCACGAGGTCTTACTCGCAGACCCGGACGATCATCCATTGCTGCTCGTTGAAGCCCGCACGTATTCTCCAGCAACGGAAACGCTCAATCAAAGTCTGCTCGGTGAGTGCGTGGAATGGACCTACCCTGTCAGACAGGCTTTGATCAGTGCCCGGTTTTGGGCACCGTTTGCGCCGCGCGCATTGCAGACTCGCGAACAACCTGACTTGCACCTGCGTTTCGCCAGCGGTGATTTACCAGTGGGCTTGAGTGAGGCGATCGCAGGACGGACCGGGCAGCTGTGTTATCAAACGGCCGATCTCGCATCACTCGGCCAGACCGCTGACAAGCTCGGTACACCGTTGAGGCCTGCCCGCACCAACCTGCCCGACTGCGACCTGCAACTGATCACACCGGAAGGTCTGATCATTAATATTTTGTCGCAGGATTTTCTCAACGCCGAGTAGTCTCCCAACTGGGCTTCCTGTGCCAGAGTCGTTTTTTTTCAGAGCATGTCGTGCTGAAGAGGGTAAACAATCTCGGCTCGTCTGTATGACGCAATCGGGGTTACCTTGCTCGCTCGAGATCACTCGCTCTCAAGACAACCCCGGTTGCCGGACAGGTCATGACAGAATTTCGTGGCCAGCTTTGACAGGCCGAGGAGCTGTTCTTCGTGCGAATCGTATTGAGTGAGAAAAACAGATCGTCGGCCTACCACCGCGACACAACAGCGCGTCAGTCAGGCATCGAGCAAATCACACAGACGCTCGGCCTGTCGTCGGAAGCTCGGCCCAAAGCCTGCTTCATCGCATAGCGCATTGAACGCACCGAGGTCTGGCTTGCGGCGATGTGAGCTACCGGCATCGAAATGCAGTGGGACATCGTCCGGGATAATCGTCAGTTGCTTCGAGATCATCGCAATGTCGCGATGTTCGGCCAGCCTGTCCGCAAGCTTGCTCGCACCGCGCACCTTGACCTCACTGACCTGATCGAGGTTCGCGTACAACACATCGAGACTGCCAAAGTGATTGAGTAACGCTGACGCGGTCTTCTTGCCAACACCAGGGACGCCGGGAATGTTGTCAACACTGTCACCGGCTAACGCGAGCAGATCGGCTATCTGCTCAGGGTAGACGCCGAAGGCGCTCGGAATGTCGTCGTAGCCCAAGCGCTTGTTGCCCGCAAAATCCCAGAACTGATCCTGTGGCGACAACAACTGCGTCAAATCTTTGTCGCGGCTGACGATCGTGCAAGGCATGCCGCGGCTGCGCGCATTCAGCGCCAGCGTACCGATAATGTCATCGGCTTCGTACACAGGACTGGCTGCCTCCTGCAAACCCAGTGCTCTCGCCATGCGACGACACTGCTTGAACTGCCGATCCAGCTCGGGTGGCGCTGGATCGCGATTTGCCTTGTAATCGGGATAGATGTCGTTGCGGTAAGACTGCGCGAGACTCTCGTCAAACGCGACGGCGATGTAATCCGGCGACTCGAACTCGAGAAAGTCCGCAAGGAAACGGGTAAAGCCATACAAGGCATTGGTGGGATTGCCCTCGGGATCACACATGTCATCGGGCACAGAGAACCAGGCCCGAAACACGTACACACTCGCGTCAATCAAATAAATCATTGCGGCAAATTGTACACCGGGATCCTATCGTGCTGTAGCAGCCGCTGACGCATCTGCTAGACACTGCAACAACCCGCAGCGTTCGCGCGTTATAGAGGATTATCGACCGGCCAGCGCAGCCGGTCAGAAATCACTGGCGGTAGCCGCCTCGTTGCTGTCGAGATGGATACGGACGCGTCGATGGAGTGGCGAACTGCGTGGGAAATGCGCGAGCAGGTATTCCATCTGATCGGCGAGGACACGACGCCCCTTGAGGTAGATGTATTCCGCATACGTCGGTGTGAATGGCACAGCGATGAGCTGCATATCCGCTTGTTCCGGTGTATTGCCGCCCTTGTGATTGTTGCAGCGACGACAAGCGGTGGCCACGTTAGTCCACTTGTCTTCGCCCGCTTGCGAGATCGGCGTGATGTGATCCCGCGTCAGCTCGCTGTTAGAAAACTTCATACCGCAATACAAACAGATGTTGGCATCACGCTTGAATAGTGTGCGGTTGTTGAGCGGCGGCACATAGCGATCCCGCTGTTGCGCGAGTCCTTGGTGGGTACCCAGCGTGGCGATGATCGAACTGACCTGCACGATGCTGCGCTGTCCGGTTATGGCATTGAAACCACCCCGGACCTTGTACAACGGAGACCCGCAGCTGTAAGCGACCTGATCACCATGATAAAGCCGCGCTGCCTCACGGTAGTCGATCCATTCGAGCGGCATGCCTGCCACGTCGGTGCGTAACACTTGCTGAGAGAAGCCAGTCGCTGCGAAACGGATCATCCTCACCCCACCGCGTCAGAAAGTTGGCGTTGCCGTCATCAGACTCAAAGACTGCAAGACATTGTCAGTGAAATCAACGGCTTTATGACAAATCTGTGCCGACCATAATGAGCGGCGCTGCGGGGCGATGAACGTGCCATACTTTACGGCTGATTCCGCCCGCTGGCGATCTTGTGTCTGCATCGACATGACCGAGTTATACACATTGCACATAACCGTTTTGTGACAGACCAACGAATCTGATGAGCCTTGAAGATAATGGATATTATTGTTTGTTTTTTAAGTGATTTTTAGGATTTTCTCAATTTTCCGTTGACAAGCTGATCAACACCCGCTATCCCACCCGACCAGAATCTGTACAGAAATCCACAGACTTATCCACAGCCTTCTGACAATGTATGTCAAATCAAGCACATAACAAAAACGCTCGTATTTCGGTGGCCCTGGATGTCCCGCTGCGACAAGTGTTTGACTACCTCGTGGAAGACGACCAAACCACACCGGCAGTCGGTTGTCGCGTGCAGGTACCGTTCGCGGGTCGAAAGCTAATCGGCGTCGTCTGGCCGAGTGATGAGACCGAGGCGCTCACCGCCGACCGATTGAAAAAGGTCTCCGCAACGATCGACGAACAACCGTTGCTGGGATCAGAATCCTGCGCACTGATCGATTTCGCCGCGCGCTACTATCATCATCCGGTCGGGGAAGTTGCGCTAGCCGCGCTGCCGCCCGGACTGCGCGCTGGCGGTACGACGACACAACACATCGAATGGATCTCACTGACCGACGTCGGCATGGACGCCATCGACGACGACTTGCGAAAACGCGCCCCACGTCAGCACGACTTGCTCATGTTACTGACAGAACACGATCAGAGGCTGCCGGTCGGTCGGCTGCAGACATTGCTGCCGGGCTGGCGCCGCGTCGCCACAACGCTGCTGAAGCGCGGTTGGTTACAACAGCAATTCCAGGCGGAAATGGGCGACTGGGGCACCAGGAACGACGCGCAAGCGGGTCCGACGCTGAACCCAGAACAACAATCCGCCGTTGATCGAATCATCGCCAAGCACGACCGATTCGGCTGCTGGTTGCTCGACGGCGTCACAGGCAGCGGCAAGACAGAGGTGTTTATGCACCTGATCGCGGAAACGCTCGCGCGCGGACAACAAACGTTGATCATCGTGCCCGAAATCGGCCTGACGCCACAGTTGCTGGGAAGGCTCGAGCGACGTCTCGGCGCGCGTGTCGCGCTGTTGCACAGCAACCTACCGGACTCGGAGCGCACGAGCGCCTGGCTGGCCGCTGCACGCGGCGACGCGCGCATCATACTCGGCACGCGCTCAGCCATTTTCACACCGCTGGCAAAGCCAGGTCTGATGATTGTCGATGAGGAACATGACACCTCCCTCAAACAGCACGAGGGCTTTCGTTATCACGCGCGCGATCTCGCGGTCTGGCGAGCCAGGCAAGCCAACATACCGATCGTGCTGAGCTCGGCGACGCCGTCCCTCGAGAGCCTGCTGAACGTCGAACAGGGTCGCTACGAGCACCTGCGCCTGACCATGCGCGCGGGGAATGCGCAGGCACCAACGATTCGGATCATCGACAGCAATCGCTTCAACCTGATCGATGGCATCAGTCAACCAGTGATCGACACGATGCGTCAGCACCTCGAAGCCGGCAATCAGGTTCTCGTCTATCTGAACCGCCGCGGATTTGCACCGACGCTGATCTGCACCGAGTGCGGTGCCATCGCAGATTGCGCGGACTGTGACGCGCACATGACGGTACACGCGAGTGCGAAACGGTTGCAGTGCCATCACTGCGGCGCCAGCGCTCCGTTGCCCGCTGCGTGCAGCGAGTGCCAGGCACCGATGCGCCCGCTGGGCGAGGGCACCGAGCGTGTGGCCGAGGCGCTACTCGGGCTGTTACCCGAGTATTCGCTGGCACGCATCGACAGCGACACAACAGCGCTACGCGGAGGGTTGCAAAGTGCACTGGCCGCGGCCCGCAGTGGTGAAAGCCGCATCCTGATCGGCACCCAAATGCTGGCGAAAGGTCACCACCTGCCGAAACTCACGCTGGCCGTTATCCTGAATGCCGATCAGGGCTTCTTTGCGAGTGACTTTCGCGCCGCGGAACGGCTGGCTCAGTCGATTGTTCAGGTGGCCGGTCGTGCCGGGCGTGCTGACACGCCAGGCGAGGTCCTGATCCAGACCGCGTACCCGCAACACCGTTGGCTGACTGCGCTCGTCGGCAGCGGATACGGCCAGTTTGCGCGCGACCTGTTGGATGAGCGCGAACAGGCTCAGTGGCCGCCCTACCATCATCTCGCCGTACTGCATGCTGCGGCGAGCAACGAGGCAACCGCGATCGGATTTCTGCACAATGCGAAACACGCGCTGCAAGCCAACGGCATCGACACGCTAGGCCCTGCCCCGGCCAGCATGCTGCGGCGCGCTGGTCGCTACCGATATCAATTGCTGTTGTCCAGCCCGACGCGCGCAACGCTGCAATATGGTGCCGCCATGCTGGTTCGTTTTTTGTCGCGGCAGAAGACACCCAATCGGCTGCGCTGGTCATTGGATATCGATCCGCAGACGGAACTCTAGTCGCCGCGGGTAGCAGCGTCTTTCCAGGTGACGCCGGGCGCCACGAGACCATTGGATAGCTCCTCGCAAATCAAGCCTGTCGGGCGGCATGCAGAACAGCATCTCTGCCAGAAGCCATGTAAAATGCCGGGCCAGCCTAGGAATACTGCTTGTGAAAGAACAGATCATTGCGCTTTTGAGCGAGGCGCTGCGACAACTGCCTGATCTCGATCCTGAGACGACCCTGCCGACGCCGAGTCTCGAGCGTACCCGCGACCCGGCTTTCGGTGATTTCGCGAGCAACGTCGCAATGCAGTTGGCGAAACCACTGCGTCGCGCACCGCGGGAAATCGCGCAGGCGATTATCACCGCTCTTCCCGACAACGATCTGATTCGCAAGGCAGAAGTCGCCGGACCGGGCTTTATCAACCTGTTTGTCAACTCGGCATCAACCGCTGCGATTGTTGAAACCATCCTGGCGGCAGGTGAAGACTACGGCAAAGCCACCGTTGAGCCTCGGGAACGTGTGCTGATCGAATACGTGTCAGCCAATCCGACCGGCCCGTTACACGTGGGACATGGCCGGCATGCCGCCTACGGCGCTACGCTCGCCAACCTGCTACGCGTTGCCGGGCATGACGTGGCGGAGGAGTATTACGTCAATGATGCCGGCCGCCAAATGGAGATTCTGGCAGTCAGCGTGTTGGTCAGGGCATTGACCCGCGCTGATGACAGCGCCCATTTTCCGTTCGCTGGCTATCGTGGCCAGTACATCCGCGATATTGGCGAGGACTGGCGCGCAGCGCATTTCTCGACAGCAACGTTTGATATCGCTGAGCTAATGTCATCACTGCCGGAAGATGGTGAGGACGATCGCAAAGAAACCTACATCGACGCATTGATCGCGCGCGCAGAAACGCTGCTTGGCGATCAGTTCGCGGTACTGCGCCAATTTGCCAAAGACGCCATCCTCAACGATATCCGCGATGACCTCGCTGAGTTCGGCGTCAAGCCAGACCGTTTTTTCTCGGAGCAAAGTCTCAGCGATGACGGCAGTATCGATGCGGCCATCGACACGCTGCAAACCAACGACGTCATCTACGAAAAGGCCGGCGCCTTGTGGTTTCGCACCAGCGATTTTGGTGACGAAAAAGATCGCGTCGTCGTCCGTGACAACGGCAAGAAGACGTACTTTGCGTCGGATATCGGTTATCACCTCAACAAACGCCAGCGTGGCTTCGACCGCCTCATCGACGTCTGGGGTTCCGACCACCACGGCTACATCGCACGCGTACGAGCGGGCATGCAAGCCATGGGCGAGGCCCCCGAGCATCTCGAGGTGCGGCTGGTGCAGTTCGTGTCCCTCTATCGTGGCGGCGAGAAAGCACAGATGGGCACGCGCTCCGGTAACTTCGTCACACTCCGCGCATTGCGTGAAGAGGTCGGCAACGATGCGGCACGGCTGTTCTACATCATGCGTAGCAACGATCAGCACCTCGATTTCGATCTCGAACTGGCGACGTCGAAGCGCAATGAAAATCCGGTCTACTACCTGCAATACGCCCACGCCCGCATCAGCAATGTATTCGACAAACTGGATACGCCAGACTGGCATCCCAGCCAGGGACTCGCCCATCTCGATCGTCTGACCGAGCCACAGGAAGCGGCGGTGATGACACAACTAGCGCGTTACCCCGAGGTCATTCTGGCGGCGGCGGAGAAACGTGCGCCTAACGTTTTGATTAACTACCTGCGAGACCTCGCGACAGAGCTCCACAGCTACTACAACGCGCATAAGTTCATGGTCGATGATTATGAACTGCGTGATGCCCGACTCGTGCTGATCACAGCGGTACGTCAGGTGTTGCGCAACGGCTTCGCGATTCTCGGTATCAGCGCTCCGGAACGCATGTAAGCATCGACATGGCCAAGCGTCGTCAGAAAAAGCGTGCATCCCGGCGCAGCAGCGGTTTCGCAGAGCACGTGAAATCGATGCTGGTCGGCCTTATTGCCGGCATCGCGCTCGCGATCACTGCCTGGTGGTATCTCGGCAAGCCAGCCGCGCCTCCTGAACCGCTTGCGGCTAAGACGACGCAAGCGCCTGCCGCCAGCGCGAAGCCGACCGTGACGGACAAGCCCGTCAATATCGAAGCGACGGGTAAAGACTTCGACTTTTACGACATGCTCCCTGAGCAAGAGATCGTAATCCACGATAGCGCCACGGACCGCACGCCGCGCCAGGATACTGTCGTGACGCCACCACCTGCCGTGACCGAACCCGGCGTATACCGCATCCAGGCGGGCTCGTTCACACGTTTCGAAGATGCCGATCGCCGCAAGGCGCAGCTTGCACTGCTCGGCATCCAATCCACCATCGAAGCGGTCATGGTCCGTGAGCGACGTGTACACCGTGTGATAATCGGGCCGTTAGACAATCCGCAAGTTGTCACGGACTACCAAGGTCGTTTGGCGGCGGCCAATATCGAGATGATCACGACCCAGGAGCGGCCGTGAGTATCCAGCGAGCTACGGGCCTGGCGATCGCAGCGCTGCTGATCGCCGGTTGTTCTGTCACGCCGCCCAGCGACACCGCACCCGAAGCGCCAACACCCGTTGAGCCGGCTGTCGTCCCAGAGACGCAGGATACAGCGCTAGTACCACCGCCACCCGACCGCAGCTCGCAACGCCTGACGATTGCCGCCGTCGGCGACATGATGATCGGCACCGATTACCCGGACAATCGCCTGCCAGATGATGATGCAGTCAACTTCCTCGCCGCGGTCGCGCCAACGCTCGGCGCAGCCGACATCGCGTTTGGCAATCTGGAAGGTGTGCTGATGGATGGTGGTGAACCCGCCAAGCAATGCAGCAACCCCAGGGCGTGCTATCTGTTCCGGTCTCCTACTCGCTATGCGCGGCTATTTGCCGAGGCGGGCTTCGATGTCATGAGTCTCGCCAACAACCATGCCAGGGATTTCGGTGAGGAGGGTCGCACGTCCAGCATGATGGCGTTGGCCGCACAAGGCATCCATCACTCGGGTCGTGTTGGTGACATCGCCAGCTGGACCGTCGACGATCTCGATATCGCGATGATCGCGTTCGCTGTCACCCGTAACTCCAACATGATGCTGGACATCGTCGCATCGGCCGTCAGCGTCGCGACACTCGCCGCCGACCACGATATCGTCATCGTCAGCTTTCATGGCGGTGCTGAAGGACTGGATGCGCTGCATATTCCGTTCGCGGAAGAAACGTACTACAACGAACCGCGCGGCGACGTCGTGGCGTTCGCCCGTGCGATGGTCGATTCCGGCGCTGATCTGGTGATCGGTCATGGACCGCATGTCGTGCGTGGCATGGAACACTACCGCGGCCGTCTCATCGCCTACAGCCTCGGCAACTTTGCGACCTACTACGGCATCAGTGTCGTCGGGTTGAAAGGCGTAGCACCCATCCTGACGACGACCGTCGACGGTAACGGTCGCTTCGTCTCGGGGCAGATCCACTCGACACACCAGGTCCGGCCGGGTGGTCCGATTTTCGATCCGGACCAACGCGCTCTGCACACCATTCGACGGCTGTCGATGGCCGATTTCAGTGACCCCGGGATTCAGTTTTCAGCAGACGGCAGCATCGCGCCGGCGCCGCGTGGTTATCTACGACAACACGACCAGAGCGCGATGCAATCAGGCGCTCCTGGCGAGGCCTTGTAACGCATCCATCGCACGCATCGCCAAAGGCGATGGCACGAACACATGATCGTGATAGAACCCGGCCACCATGTTCGCCGGGATATTCTCATCGCCGAGTACCCTGCTGACAGCAGCAGTCAACCCCACCGCGTGCAGGCTGGAATGCACCTTGAGCGTGATGCGGCTGAATGAATCGCGACCGCTGAGCGATTCGGGCAAGTCATCCGTCACCGGCAGAATCACAGTAGTGCCTTCGGCTTCCTCGCACCACATCCAGGCCTGGTCCTGATAACGCGCCGCTTGTTCGCGACTCAATGACAAGTATAGGTAGTCGATTGGATCCAGTACCGGCGACAATCCACGCAACAGTGCGGCCAGATCGGTCTCACCGCTCACTCATCGCCTGCCTGCGTCTGACGGAAATCGACACCGAGTGAGCGCAGCTTGCGATACAAATGTGTTCGCTCCATGCCCACGCGCTTGGACAACTGTCCGACCTTGCCGTCGCACAGGATCAACTGCTCGGTCAGATACGCACGCTCGAATTGTTCGCGCGCTTCTCGCAATGGCAAAGCCAGGAGGTCCTGTTTGACCAGCGGCTCAATCGGCGCACTGCTGGTCGCCAGTTCTTTTTCGATCTCCTCGAGCGACACTTCCTCTTCACCACCCGACATCAGACAACGCTGCACGAGATTGCGCAGCCCGCGAATATTATTGGGCCATGGATAGTTGCGCAGCCGATTCTGTGCCGCGACACCGAAACGGCGAAATGGCAGGCCTTCGGCATCGACCAATAGATCCACGTAATACCGCAGGAGATCGGGCACGTCCTCTGAGTAATCGCGCAGCGCCGGCACCTTCAGCCCGAGGACATTGATGCTGGCCAGTAAGTCGCGGCGCAGCAGCCCGTCGGTGGCAAGCGTCTCATAGTCGGCCCGCACCGATGCAATCACGCGAGCCTGCAATACCTGCTGACCTCCGTCACCTGGCCGTTGGAACTGACCATGCTCCAACGCGCCGGCCAGCAACTTCTGCGCCTGTGGCCCAAGGTCTGACAATTCGCTGATAAACAGGGTGCCGCCAGATGCTTGTTCCAGCGCACCGGGCGTGCCGGCGTCATGCCCGAACAATTGTGCGGCGGCCGTGTCATCCGTCAACAAACCACCGGAAATGGTGATGTAAGGGTCGCTATCGGCGTGCCCCTCATCATGGATATAACGCGCCAATGCCTCGCGACCACTGCCGGTCTCGCCCGCGATCAGGACGTTAGCGCTGTGTTGTGCGATCTGCTTGGCATGCTCGCGGAGTTGACGCATCGCAGCGCTGCGTCCCACCGGCTTGATAGCCGATAGCAACAGTCGAGACGTATCGGCACGCGGCCGTCGCTGAGCGCTCTGCAGCGCTTTTTCAACGGTCCGTAACAGCTTGGCGAGCGACAGGGGCTTCTCGATAAAATCCACCGCACCGAGTCGAGTCGCCTCGACAGCGGTGTCGACTGTACCGTGGCCGGACATCATCACAACCGGACACAATGCCGCGCTTTCCTGTGACCACTCGCGCAGCAGCGTAATACCGTCCGTGTCCGGCATCCAGATATCCAGCAAGACCAGATCCGGGTCCTGCGCCGCTTTAGCCGCGCGCGCCTCACTGGCATCGGCGGCAACCGTGACTTCGTAGCCTTCTTCCGAGAGGATTTCCTGAATCAGGGTGCGGATGTCCAATTCATCATCCACGACCAAAACACGTGGGTTTGTCATTGCTCTGTTCTCCGTGTTTGTAACCGTCGGTGCGCGCGACTGAGCATGACCTCACGTGCACGCTCGTTCAGCGGCAGCGTTATCGTCACGCGAGCACCGCCCGACGCCTGATTGCCAGCATCTATCGTACCAGCATGTTCCTCGACCAGCTTCTTGACTATCGCGAGCCCAAGACCCGTACCTTTTGGCTTGGAGGTCACATAAGGGTCAAATACCTGTTCGACGTTGTTCGACTGGAAGCCCGGCCCATTGTCCGTCACGCTGACCTGGACCACCTGTTCGCCAAACGCCTCAAGCGCCTCGCATGAGACTGCAACGCGTCCATCTTCGTGTTCGGCCAGCGCCTCGAACGCATTGCGCAGCAGATTGTGCAGCACCTGACGCAGCCGTCCATTATCCGCATCGATGACCGGCGACTCATTCGGCAGATCAACATCGATCGCGATCCGCTGTGACTCGCTACGATACAGATCCACAACCTCATGGATCAAACGATTCAACGGGAACTTGCTGATCTGCATCTCGGGCGCACGCGCATAATCCGAGAACGCGTTGACCATCTGCTTCATGGCCTCGACTTGCTGCACGATAGTATGTGTTGCGCGATCGAGCACCTGCGCATCTTCCGCCGACATCGTCTCCAGATACCGGCGCCGCAGCCGCTCGGCTGACAACTGAATGGGTGTTAACGGGTTCTTGATCTCGTGCGCGAGACGTCGTGCGACCTCGCCCCAGGCGGCGTCGCGCTGCGCCTCGAGCAGGTTGGTAATATCGTCGAATACCAACACGTAACCACCGTCAGACTCCTCCTGACCGGGCAACGACGTACAGGCGCAGGTCAATACCCGTCGGCCAACCTCTTCACGTAGCATGATTTGCTCGCGCCATTCGGTCTGACCCGCGGCGAAATGCGCTTTGGCAACATCGACCACTTGTTGCAGCAGCAGCTCGCCGGCAGCCACCTCGGTGAGGATCTCGCCAGCGCGCTGATCTAAATCCGCGCCCAGAATCTCGGCGGCCGCCGAATTAGCGGCGCGGATCTCCAGATCGGCGGACAGAGCGATGACACCCGTCGACAGCCGCGCAAGGATCGCCTCGACATTGGCCCGCTCCAGTTCGACCTCGGCGCGACTGCGCTGGGCTTCGTCACGCGCTGCACGCAAGCGACGTGTCATGTCATTGAATGAACTGACGAGCACACCGATTTCGTCGCGAGGCGGTGGCGAGAGTTCGGTTTCAAGATCGCCGCGGGCGACGGCAACCGTGCCGGCGACCAGTTGCTGAATCGGTGCGACCAGCCGGCGCGAGAAAAAGAACGCACCGTAGACCGCGCCCAGCGCACTGACCAGCAAGACCACCGTCAGGCTGAGCGTGAATGTACTTTTCAGCGGCCCACGCAGCAGCACCAGCCGCTGGTAATCGGTATAGGACTGGTTCACGTTGGCCGCCATCGTCGACAGCCGCTGTGTCACCGGGTAAACCGCCTGCAACACGCGTGTCGATTGTCGCCTGCGATCGGATACCAGCGGAACAGCGGTACGCACCTCGAACGATGTATCGCCAACCGGGTCAAGACTGACGTAGGGCCGGTTCGCCCGGATCTGCAGACGCACCTCTTCGTCGGGCGGCGCTGGCAGTGCATTCACAGCCCGTTCCGAACTCAGTGCAAGAATGCGATCGTTCTCAGCGAACACGATAATCTCCAGCGCCCCGGTGATCTGCCGTTCCTGGGCGAGCGCGTTCAACAATCGGTTTTCGGGCACTGACTCGAGACGACGCGCGATCGCCAGTGTCTGCGCAAGCCCGTTGCGACGTTGAATATCCATCGCCGCCTGACTCAGACTCAATGCATCTTCCAGGCCCTGTTCGACCTGCACGCTGAACCAGCTATCGATACCGCGGTTCAAAAACTGCAGCGAGAAGTAATACACCAGCGACAGCGGGATTAGCGCCAGCGCGATGAATGCAACGACCATGCGGCTCTTCAGGCGCGCGCCCGGCACGTGCCGGCGCAAATCGTTAATCAAGCGAACAATGTTGCCGACCAGCAAGGCGACCAGGATGGCAATACCCGCCCCGTCGATGATCAGTGTGACTTGTTGCAGTCGGTTGAGTTCAGCCGAGCTATTGGATGTCTTGGCCAGCAGGACGAGCGCACTCAGCGCCAGCACGAGGCCAACACTGGCCATGACCGTGTAGAAGAGTTTTTTTACTGATCGAGCGACCACGAAAACCAGCTACTGGACATTTGCCAGTCATCACGCCAGAACAATAAATAACGCAGCGACGCCGGGTAATCGGCGATTTCGACTTTGGCGCGCACGCGCGCGCTGTAGCGACCGTCTTCGGCGAGCAAAGCGGCATCCACCAGTGGCAACTGGTCAACTCGACCAAGCGTATTCAGGGCCGCAAAAATTGTCGCGAACGACGTCTGCGTGCCGGTGTTTTCATTGCGGATCGTATAGCGCTCGCTCACTTTGTTGTAGCGCAGCAAATTGACCACCCGCACCTCGGCGACATCGCTATCCGGCAGGAATCGTCGACGTCGTTCTATCGTGTAGTCGAGCTGCACGCGGAGTGCCAGACCACTGGCCAGCGCCTCTTCGATTCTCGCGGAAAGCTGAAACTGGATACGGGTGGAGGCCACATAGACATCGTCGACGAGTGC
The DNA here is from genome assembly GCA_039033995.1 of Pseudomonadota bacterium. GTDB lineage: Bacteria > Pseudomonadota > Gammaproteobacteria > Steroidobacterales > Woeseiaceae > CALBPI01. Next base: position 24,396 of record JBCCBP010000041.1, read on the forward strand.
TGTCGAGGACGAGCGCACTTCAACGTTGCCGGTTTGCGCGGCCGCCGGGCTGACCAGTAGGACCAAGACCAGCATAGCAACAACGGTGAGTGCGGTTCGAGACATTAAATACTGCTAATTAGTGCACGTTGACCGCCAAACCAGCGCCTCGCAGCGCCTTAAGCGGCGGTCTTTTGCAATCGCGAGACAAAAAAACCATCCCCCAACTGGGCGTCGGGCAAACACTGACTGCCTGACGGGCCGGTGATCATTAGACCGCTATTGTTGTCATCGCGCAACTGCTGATCGAACGCAAAGGCCCTGTGATTCTCGCTGAATTCGCCGATTACCTCGTGATTCTCGGCCTTTAGCACGGAACATGTTGCGTAAACCAGACAGCCGCCATCGGCGACCAATGGCGCCAGTGCTGCCAACAGTCTGCGCTGACGCTCCACCAGCGCCGGGATGTCCGTCGAGCGACGCAACGATTTGATATCGGGATGGCGTCGAATCACGCCGGTTGCAGAACAGGGGGCATCGATCAGCACACAATCAAATGCTCTGCCATCCCACCATGCCTCCGGCGTCGAGGCATCGCCGACCGCTGTTCGCGCACGATATTTGAGTCGGTCGAACGTCTCGCTAACACGAGCCAGCCGATCTTCATCCACATCGAGTGCGAGGAGGTCGAGGTTGCCATCGACGAGCTCCAGCAGATGGGCCGCTTTACCGCCAGGTGCCGCACACGCGTCCAGCACACGCATGCCGGGCTGCACATGGCACAGTGGCGCCACACGTTGTGGGGACCAGTCCTGCACGGAGACCACACCATCGGCGAAACCCGGCAGCCGCTCCACGGAGACCGGTTCCGCCAGACGTAACGCCTGTGGTGCTGCAGCAGAAACCTCTGATTGGATGTCGAGCAGAGCCAGCGCGTGTTGATAGTCCGCCACTGACTGGCGCTGTGTATTGACGCGCAACCACATCGGCGCGCGCTCATTGTTTTGCCGCAGCAGGGATTCGTAATGATCTGGCCAGTCTTGCGCGAGTGACTGCGCCAGCCAATCCGGGTGCGACGTCTGTACGGCCAGCGGCTGGCTGGCAAGGTCGGCCAGCAATGCGTCGCGCTCGCGGACAAAGCGACGCAGGACGGCATTGCATAACCCGCGAAGGCGCGGTCGCCCTATCCGTGTCATTGCATTGACCGTCTCGGACACGACCGCGTGCTCTGGGGTACGCATTTGCCATAGCTCATACAGGCCGACAGACAACAGCGCGCTGGCCAGATGTTCCTTGGCTGGCAGTGGTTTCGCGACCAGGCATTTGAGCAACCACTCCAGCGCGCGCGCATGGCGCAGCGTGCCAAAGCACAGTGCCGAGAATCGGGCCTGCTCGCCATCGCCCAGTTTGGTCAGTTGTTGCGCGCGTGCGTCGTCCAGTGACCGGCCCTGCCGGAGAACCATGGACACCGCTTTCGCGGCGGCGGCCCGAACCGCCGCGCTGCGACTCATTCGCCGTTACCCAGGATCAGGCCCTGCAGTGGAATCTGGCGGTCGAGTTCCTGCGCGCTGATCCGTCCGCGCCCCGGGCGCTGCACTTCACTGACGCAAACAACACCATCGCCGGTCGCAACCTGCATACCCTGTTCATCAACGCCGACGATCGCACCAGGCTCCTGCGAGGACTTGAGCGTGGTCAGTGTCGAGCGCCAGCACTTAAGCGGCTCGCCTGCAAGCATCGCCAACGAGCCTGGATAGGGATTAAACGCCCTGATTCGCAAGTCGATGTCACGCGCCGACCGTGACCAGTCGATTTGTCCGTCGGCTCGCTGCAGCTTCGGTGCGTAACACGCAACTTCACTGTCCTGTGGGGTTGCCAGCAGCTCACCGGCCAACAGCGCAGGCAGCTTGTCCACCAGCAGATGTCCACCGAGCTGTGCCAACCGATGATGCAGTTCCACCGTTGTCTCGGTGGCGCTAATGGGCGTGTGTTGCGACGCGAGCACCGGCCCTGTATCCAGGCCGGCCTCCATCTGCATCAGGCAAACGCCCGTGTGACTATCACCGCTCGCCAGCGCCCAGACGATCGGCGCTGCACCCCGCCAACGCGGCAGCAGCGACGCATGAATATTCACACAACCAAGCCGCGGCGCGTCGAGCACATGCTGCGGTAGCAAAAGGCCATACGCTGCGACGATCAGGCAGTCCAGCGTATTGAGCGACAGCGCCTCAATCAGCGTCTCATCCTTTAACGAGGCGGGTTGTTCGACACGCAATCCTTCTTGTTGCGCCAGCGCCTTCACAGGGCTCGCGCGCAATTTGCGACCGCGACCGGCTGGCCTGTCGGGCTGCGTCAACACGATTTCGGGGCGATAACCGCCGGCGACGAGATGACGCAGCGCCACGGCTGCGAACTCGGGTGTACCCGCGAACCCTAACCTTGGCTTGTCGGCGACGCCGTGTTGGTCACTGTCCGGCAGTGGCCTGCTCCGCGGAAGGGTTGCGACGATCGCGCAGCAGTCGCTTACGGATTCTCTGGCGCTTCAATTGCGAGAGATAATCGACAAACAATTTACCGTCGAGATGGTCGATCTCGTGTTGGATACACACGGCCAGCAGGCCGTCGGCATCGAGCGACTGGGCATGACCGTCGCGGTCCAAATAGCGTACCGTGATCGTCTCTGCGCGTTCGACGTCTTCGTAATAGCCCGGCACGGAAAGACAACCTTCCTGCATGACCTCCACCCCGTCTTTGGCGACGATTTCCGGGTTGATCAAAACCAGCGGCTCTGTCTGATCGTCGGATACATCTGCAACAAGAAAACGTTGGTGAACATCAACTTGCGTGGCGGCCAGACCAATCCCAGGGGCGGCGTACATGGTCTCGAACATATCGTCGATTAGTCTGCGCAACACGTCATCGACGACCTCGACGGGGGTCGCCTTGATGCGCAAGCGTGGGTCCGGGAATTCAAGAATCTTCAAAAGTGCCATGTCTGTTACCTGAGATGACGCAAAACACGCCGTTTTCCGGGGTTTCGAGCGCCAAATGTCAAATTGTGAGTAATCCTACAAAAACCGCCTAAATTTTTGACTTTATTAATATAGATGCCGACAATGCCAGCAACATTCGGGGTCGCTATGGCGTTATGCGGTGAATATGTGACGTACTTGGCAGTTAGTCCAACCGCAGCACGTCATAGTATATGTCATATCTATGGCCAAACTGGCTATTCACAACCTGCTTGGAGTTAGCTCGTACCATGCCTCTCGCAGCGCGAAACAGAACAATACATCTCGGCGCGGCCATCGCAGCCTCGGCACTCGTTACAGGTTGCGGCCTGAACCCGTTTGGACAGAATGACGATACTGCGGTTCCCGTCGCCCAGACCGATCAGAGCGCATCGCAGCCAATATCGATCACTGAACCCGTGCGGCGTCCGGTGCAAAATGCACCGCGCGTGACAGAAATGTCGTCGTCCCCGTTGGCGGCTGACGCGCCTGGCGACTACGTGGTGAAGCGCGGTGATACGCTGTGGGACATCTCAGCCATGTTCCTGCGCGATCCGTGGTTCTGGCCGGAAATCTGGCAGGTGAACCCACAAATCGAAAACCCGCACCTGATTTTCCCGGGCGATCTGCTGTCGCTGGTGTACATCGACGGCCAGCCGCGCATCATCAATCGTGGCGGATCCAATGCCCGGCTATCGCCTGGCGTACGCGTGATTCCGCTCGAGGAAGCAATCACAACGATTCCGTACGAGGCTATTGCCGCCTTTTTGACGCGGGCTGCTGTTCTCGAAAAAGATGAACTCGATAACCTGCCCTACGTGCTGCAATCGCGTGGTGATCACCTGATCAGCAGTGCCGGCGTTGATCTGTATGCACGCGGCCCAATTAACGGCGTCGGTCGCCGCTACAGCGTTGTGCATCCGGAAGGCGAGTTAATCGACCCGGACAATGGCGACGTTGTCGGCTACGAAGCACTTTATGTCGGCGATAGCACAGTGAGACGCGAAGGCGACCCAGCCACGCTGTTCGTCAATCGTTCAACTCGCGAAATATTGGGCGGTGATCGACTCATCGATCAGGAAATTGCGATTCCGCTGACCTTCTTCCCGAAACCGCCGAACTCGACCATCGACGGTACGATTATCTCGGTGATCGATGGCGTATCGCGGATCGGGCAGTATCAAGTCGTTGTGATCAATCGCGGAGAGCGTGATGGATTGGCCAGCGGCGATGTACTCGATATTTTTCAGACCGGCGAAGTTGTCCGTGATCGTTATTCCAAAAATGGCTTTTTGGGCTCGGAACGTGTCAAGCTGCCGGACGAAGACGCGGGTACGCTCATGTTGTTCAAACTCTACGACCGTATCGCCTACGGCTTGATCATGACTGCTCGGACCGACATCCAGACAGGTGATCTGGTACGCAGTCCGTAGTCGCCGAACGTCACCTATCGACAAGGGCCGGTGGCAGTTGCTACCGGCCCTTTTTTTATGGCGCAGCAGTGCGCGCCGGCAGAGACATGCATGGCAAATTCAACGGACCGCGGCTGGATCAAAGCCGTCATAGCGTCAGCCTACTCAGGCTTGCCAGTCGCCCGAGTCCGTCAGTCGTTTGATTCACTGGACGCCATGATCTCCGCCGACGCCAGCACACTGGTCAAGGCCGGCGCCACGGCGCGTCAAGCCACCGTATTACAGGCTGTGCCTGAGACACTGTGCGACGACGTCGAGCGCTGGCTGAGCACCTCCGGCCATGCGCTCATCACCTTGGACGACCCTCCCTATCCCGAGACTCTGCGCACAATCGACGGCGCACCTGCCGGCTTGTTTGTTGATGGAGATGCGACGCTGTTGTCGTATCCCGCTATCGCTATGGTTGGCAGCCGCAACCCGACCGCCGGTGGCGCTGCGACAGCCCAGGAGTTCGCCGCGCATCTGGCCGCAGCGGGGCTTGCGATTGTCAGCGGTCTGGCCACCGGCATCGATGCGGCCGCGCACCGCGGTGCGCTCGCGAGCGACGGTGCCACCATCGCTGTGCTCGGTGCCGGTATCGATATCGACTATCCGGCAGGCAACCGCACACTCGCCGATGAAATTCGGCGCAGCGGTGTCGTCGTCAGCGAGTATCCGCCGGGGCGCAGCGCCAGAAGCTGGCAGTTTCCGGCACGCAACCGAATCATCAGCGGTCTGAGTCTGGGCACCCTCGTCGTCGAGGCGACGCAGCGCAGCGGCTCTTTGATCACCGCGCGACTGGCCGGTGAGCAAGGTCGATCGGTGTTTGCCATACCCGGTTCCATCCACAACCCGTTGGCGCGTGGCTGTCACCAGCTTATCCGCCAGGGGGCGCTGCTGACAGAGACCATCGACGACCTTCTGGCCGAGATTGGGCCACAGCTCGGGGAGCGCCATGCTGCAATACCCGAGCGCGAGCCCTCGCCCGGTGTGGGCGACGATCAGAGCCATGATCCGGACTACGCGCGGGTACTCGATGCGCTTGGCTGGGACCCGATCAGCGTCGATACCCTGATCGAAAGAAGCGGATTGACGGCCGCTGAGGTTTCCTCCATGCTCCTGATCATGGAGTTGCGGGGTGACGTATTAGCCGCCGCCGGTGGCAAATACAGCCGCGCTGGAGACAACCAGGGGTCGACATGAAAGAAAACGTACTAGACGTTCTGATGTATCTCTTCGAGACCTATGTCGACGCGGAAGACCAGCCCGGCTCTGACGAGAATGAACTGCGCGAAGAATTGTCTCGCGCTGGTTTCCACGATAGCGAGATAGAACACGCCCTAACCTGGCTGGACGGCCTGTCAGCCAATACCGACCTGATTTCGCACAATCTGCAAACCGAGCGAGGTATTCGCATATTTCGTGAGTCAGAAGCCGCTCGCATCGATGTCGAGGGCCGCGGTTATTTGCTTTATCTCGAACAGATAGGCATCTTGCCGCCTGAGCAGCGCGAACTGGTGATCGACCGCCTACTCGCGTTGGAAGCACCGGAAATCGATCTCGAGCAGATCAAATGGGTCGTGATGATGGTGTTATTCAGTCAGCCCGGGCAGGAACAAGCGTTCGCGCGCATGGAAGGCCTGGTGTTTGAAGAGTGTGAAGGTGCGCTGCATTAACGCGTGAGCCCACACTGAGTTTGGAATTTTTGCCGCGAACCTCGCGGCTTCATTGTTTTTAAAGCAGCGGTTCTGTGCATGGATCACGGGCCCCAGATAACAACGACGGAACCTATGACGCAAAACCTGGTAATTGTAGAGTCCCCAGCGAAAGCCAAGACGATTGAGAAATATCTCGGCAAGGACTTCTCCGTATTGGCCTCGTATGGCCACGTGCGCGACCTAATCCCGAAGGAAGGGGCGGTCAATCCCGATCAGGGCTATGAGATGCAATATCGCATCATCGAGCGCAATGAAAAACACGTCAACGCTATCGTACGAGCACTGAAAAAAGCGGACGCGCTCTACCTCGCCACTGACCCGGATCGCGAAGGTGAGGCAATTTCGTGGCATCTGCACGAACTGCTCAAAGAGAAAAAAGCGATCGGCGACAAACCGGTACATCGCGTTGTGTTTTATGAAATCACGAAGAATGCGGTGAAGGAAGCGATCGCAGAACCGCGCGAGCTGTCGAACGAGCTGGTCAACGCGCAGCAGGCGCGACGTGCACTCGACTATCTGGTCGGCTTCAACCTGTCTCCGCTGCTGTGGAAAAAGGTGCAGCCTGGGCTATCAGCAGGGCGCGTACAGAGCCCGGCACTGCGCATGATCGTAGAGCGAGAGCTGGAAATCGAGGCTTTCAAACCGCGCGAATACTGGACGCTTGAGGCGGATGTCAGCAAGGGCGATCATGCCTTCATGTCGCGACTGGTCAAATATCAGGGCGATAAAGTCGAACAGTTTAGTTTCGAGAATGAAAAAACAGCGACCGGCGCGAAAGAAGCCTTGCTGGCGGCCGCCGCCGGCAAGTTGCATGTTGACGCGATTACGCGCAAGCAGCGGCGTCGCAACCCGACCGCACCTTTCACGACATCGACGCTGCAACAGGAAGCCTCGAGGAAACTCGGCTTCAACACACAACGCACAATGCGGACCGCGCAGAAACTCTATGAAGGTATCGACATACCAGGTGAGGGCACTGTCGGCCTGATCACTTACATGCGTACCGACTCGCCGTCGATCGCTCAGGTCGCGATCGACGAGATTCGCGATGTCATCGTCGAGCGTTACGGAAAGGAAAACCTGCCGGAGACACAGCGCGATTACCGCACTAAGTCAAAAAACGCCCAGGAAGCGCACGAAGCGATTAGACCGA